>NZ_JCAUAN010000002.1:0-604953 GCF_059691975.1 Paenibacillus sp. J22FR5
ACATTATGAAGTGATCTCGAAGTTGGAGCAAGAACTGCGAAGTGAAAATGCCGCCAACATAGATGTACTAAACAACCAATATAAGAGTGTTTGTGAAGATGTAGAAGGGCTGCAGAATGAGCTTCATACCGTTCAGCCCAAGATTATAGAAGTTATGGAGCGAGATGAGGCCATATCTGAAGAAGTCTCTCGAATGCATAAAAATTTCGATTCCCTCGCTCAGAAGGTAGCTGAACTCATGGAACAAGTAAGCAGCAGCCGAAATTCTTCAAAGGAAGAAATACTAAACAACCGATTTGACAACATATCTATACAATTGACATCGCAACAACGATTACTTGATAAACTTGCGAAATTTTTAGGCATTTAGGAAAAGAAGGTAGAAGAAGAACGCCACTCGCTCTGTGTGGCGTTCTTTTCGGTATTTCGTAGATGGACTAGTTGAATTTGATGATAAGTGGGTTCTGTGAATCTCACCATTGTACACCTTGAAAGCTAGTATCCTCCGCATCCGTGGCAATCGTAATATCCCCAAAACTGAGGATGATCAGTGTCAAATTGATTGGAACTTAGCATGATCCGATGTAGGGTTCGCTTATCCTTTGCAGCTATTTCACCATAAGCGTGCACGATTTTCTCCGACGGAATCGGGTTGCTGGCGGATAAACATAAGGTATAAGAAACAGAGGTACCGATGCCTTTGTAAATTACACGTATTTTTGGTGTAGAATGCGACTGAGATGAAGGGTTGAACAATTCGATTTTTTCTTTAATCCACAAAGAGAAGAGAGCTTCGTTACACGTCCTGGGCAGTTCGATATGATGCCATACTCCTCCTTTTGCGTTTCACATTTCAGAACCCATTACGGTAGCAGATATGGCTCAGAGAGCCGGTTTATCTTCTACTCGATTTAACGTGCTCTTCAAGCAACATTTTCATATGACGCCGTACCAATATTTGTTGAAATTACGGATTGAGCATTCACAAGAACTATTAAAGAATGACGTATCCATTCAAAAAGTAAGCGAATATTGTGGTTTCACGGATGTGCATCACTTCTCGAACGTTTTTAAAGCTGCAACCGGGGTGACGTCGGGGGCTTATAGGGGAAACTTCAATTCGTAGCAACGGGCTAGACGAAAGCTTAGACATCATACACGCAAGGAGTTGTCTTGAAGACGAACTTACGCCAAACTCCACTTTGTGTTATCATCAAATGAAAAACCTGTTCGGTGGTCTGTGAGGTAAGAGGATGGAAAGAAAATACTGGGTTCCCGCGCTGGAAAGGGCACAAGACGTGCTCCAGCTAGTAGCAGCTCAACCCTCAAAGCTTAAGCTGATGGATTTGAGCGGGGCAACGGGCATTAATAAAAGCACGATGTTTTCTCTTTTACATACGATGGAAACCTTGAACTGGGTCATCAAAGAAAAAGGGGATACTTATGCGCTAGGTTCCTTTTTCGGTGTGATTGGAAACGCTTATTTTGCGGGCATGACGTTGGTGAAGCTATTTGAGGAAAAGGCATCCCGCGCTGTGGAGCGACTTGGGGAGACCCTTCAGCTGGCCCGGTTGGAGAAAGGCGAACTTGTATATTTGGCCAAAAAAGAGGCTGCAACCCAAGTTCGTCTGATCTCGGAGCCCGGCATGCGCTTGCCTGCTTATGCAACAGCCATGGGAAAAGTTCTGCTTTCCGCAATGGAGGATGAGCAGGTGCTCGCTTTGTATGAGGAAGGCGGCTACCAAGCATTTACTCCGAATACGGTTCGGAACGGAGAAGAGCTGCTGGAACAGCTTCGATTCGCTAGAGAAAGCGGCTATGCGGTCGATCAAGAAGAAATTGTTCTTGGTTTTTGCTGCTTGGCCATGCCAATTCTGGACCGAAACGGCGTGCGGATAGCGGCTGTCAGCTGTTCTATGCCTGTTCATCAATGGCAGAGTAAGCAAGCACTGGCTAAGGAAGAAATGCAGCGACTGGCTCATTCGTTGTCAGCTATAATATAAAGAATAAAACTAGCTATCATCCGGAATTCGGATCACAGCTAGTTTTTTTTGGATTGACGATACGTAACGCGGATGCTAAACTTAATTTATAATTTTAAATATTAAACTAAGTTTATTATAATAAACTAAGGAGTGAGTGCCAAGTGAGATTGCTCAATAAGGTAATCATGATTACAGGTGCAGGATCAGGAATTGGGAAGAGCACCGCGCTGCTTTTTGGTCAAGAAGGAGCTCAGGTGATTGTTAATGATTTGGACGCAGTCAAGGGAGAAGAAACAGCTTCCGAAATTCAAGCTAACGGAGGAAAAGCCCTTTTCCTGCAAGCCGATGTGACAGATCCTGAGTCCGTTAAAACGATGGTAGACCGTGCAATCGAAGCATGTGGACGAATTGATGTACTTTTTAATAATGCAGGAATTAGCGGTGTTGGTGCCCTTCACGAATTGGAGCCTGAGCAGTGGGATCGCGTCATCCGAGTGAATATTCGCGGCGTATTTCTACCATCCAAATATGTGATCCCACATATGATGGAACAACGTAGTGGGTCTATTATTAACATGTCTTCTTGCATTGCGGAAATTGGGTTAGCCAGACGCGCTTCCTATGCAGCTACCAAAGGAGCTGTACTGGCGTTAACGAAATCGATGCAAGTCGATTATGCACCGTATCAAATTCGTGTGAATGCCCTCTTACCAGGCACGATTTTGACACCTTTTGTTGAGAACTATTTGAAAACATCTTATGATGATCCTGAGGCCGCCATTGCTTCTCTGAAAAGTAGACAGCTTAGCGATGAGCTCGGAACGCCTGAGGATGTTGCGCAAGCCGCGTTATTCCTAGCATCCGATGAATCTAAATTCATGATGGGATCACCTTTATACATCGATGGTGGCGCAGTGTTCGGTAAAAATGCGTAAATCAAGCCTGTTTTTTCTAATATAGTTAGCATAGAGGAGATGTTACTTTTGAAACTAGTCACGATTGATCATTCCGGTGTGTTTCATCTTGGAGTGAAGCTAGAGAAATTCGTATTCGATATTACCGCGTCATTGAAAGCGATTCCTGAAAATGGTTTACCAACAGATATCATGTCCGTAATCAGCAACTCGGAATCTGTATTAGGTCAACTTGAACGTTATATGGCAAAAGTTTTAGAGGGGTCAACGGACGGAAATGCTTTCCTTCTGGAAGAATCCCAAGTCAAGTACGGTCCTTGCGTTACGCAGCCAGGCAAAATCATTTGCGTAGGATTAAACTATCGCAAGCACGCAGAAGAAACGAATGCGCCGATTCCGCAATATCCGATCCTTTTTAACAAATTTAATAATACGATTGCCGCACAAGGCGATGAAATTCCGCTTCCGAATCGTGTTACAAGTCAGGTTGATTATGAAGCTGAGCTCGTGATTGTCATTGGTAAACAGGCTAAATATGTGTCGAAGGAAGAGGCGTTGAGCCATGTGTTTGGATATTGCAATGTGAATGACTTGTCCGCACGTGATTTGCAAATGCGTACACAACAATGGTTGCTCGGGAAATCTTGCGATAAATTCAGTCCGCTTGGGCCGTATCTCGTCACGGCAGATGAAGTGGGCGATCCGAATCAGCTGAAAATTACGTGTACAGTGAATGGTGAGACGAGACAGAATTCTCACACATCGGATATGATTTTCCACTGTGATGAAATCGTCAGCTATATTTCCCAGCACATGACGTTGTCTCCTGGTGATATCATTTTGACTGGAACTCCAGAGGGTGTTGTTCTCGGTAAGCCCGTAGATCAACGTGTTTATTTGAAGCATGGCGACGTGGTTACGATTGAAATTGAGAAGCTCGGTGCTTTGACAAATCGAATGGTGGATGAGCAAGAATAGCTGATTTCCTATATCGCTTGTATAATAAGAGAATACTGCTTAGTGAATGAAGGAGACAGCCTACGGGTTGTCTTTTTCTTCTAACCCAAGCTACTGCCATTCAACCATCTGACCATTCAATTGGGTAGCAGTCGCTTGTTTTGCATAGTGCTTCGGCAGGACGCCGACTTTTTTCTTAAACATCCGAAGGAACCCGGTATAATCGTTGAATCCTGATCCCATACATGCTTCCGTTACATTCGCTCCGTCCTTGAGCAGTTTCTTGGCGAGCGCGATGCGTTTATAGACGATATACTCGTGAATCGTGCTGCCCGTATGCTTTTTGAAGAGACGACTAAGATGATATTTACTAATAAAGAATAATTTCTCTAGTCGTTCCAGGGATAAATCTTCAGCCAGATGCTGATCTAGATAAGCGAGAATCGGAGTCAAGCGAACAGGCAAGTCCAAGCCAGGCGCCTTTTCTTTGTTCGTCTCGAAAAACCGCTGCACAAGCGCAATAATTTCTAACATACAACCAAGCTTGATCAGAGCATCCCCTGAAAGGGGATGCTTTTTGGTATGGTTGTACTTTTGAAATAACGCGACCAAGGCAGAGGCTTCCTTCTCGCTTAGCTTGATTTTGTTATTTTCGCCTAGAGGGCGGTCATAGAAACATTGCAAGGGCTGAATCGTCTCCGTTTGGAATTGCGCGATTAAAGCAGGATTAAACTCGATCGTGACGCGTTCATACATGGCATCGCTAGTTAGGGCAGGTTTGTGTATTTCATGCTCATTCGTAATAATGAGATCTCCATATTGCAAGGGGTATACGGTTTTGTCTACAAAGTAATTCACGTCACCCCGAATTAAGAAGAAAATTTCACAACCTTGATGAAGGTGGAAATGAACATTAAAGGGCGGCTTCCTAGTTGCATGTAGGAAATTTACATGATCATCGATTTGTGCTAAGTAATCTGAAATCATCATCGGTCTCTCTTTCTAACAGAGCAAGATTATCCACTTATGAGGCAATTTCTTCAAGGAACTAGTAATTATAATGATATAGGATGAGAGTGAGATATTCAATATGTGGGAGGGAACATACATGAGTGATCCTATTATCAAATTTGGACTCGTAGGGATTGGGAACATTGGTCGAACACATCTGAAATATTTGAGTGAAATGGCGAATGTTGAGTTAGTAGGTGTTTGTGATGTCGATCAAGAGAAGGCGGATCAGCATGCGACCACTTATGGGACCAAGGCTTACTATAATGCGAGTGATTTATTAGCTCAATCGGGTCTCGATGTAGTGATTATTGCAGTTCCGCATTACGATCATCCAGTGATTGCGATTGAAGCTTTTGAGCGCGGTATTCATGTCATGTGTGAGAAGCCGATCGCCGTGCATGTCAACGATGCGAATCGGATGATTGATGCCTATGAAGCGGCTAGAGGTACGTATCCGAACTTACAGTTCGCGATCATGTTTCAAGAGAGAACGCTTCCATTCTACGCGAAGCTTAAGGGAATTGTCGCAAGCGGCGAGCTTGGCCAATTGACGCGGGCCACATGGATTCATACGAAGTGGTTTCGTTCGCAGACGTATTACAACAGCGGTGGCTGGCGCGCGACCTGGGCAGGGGAAGGCGGCGGCATCCTAACGAATCAGTGTCCACACACGCTAGATATGTACCAATGGTTGTTCGGTTTACCAGCCCTTATTTCAGGTCATGCCCATATCGGGAAGTACCATGATATTGAGGTAGAAGATGAAGTAACGGCTTATTTTGAACATGCAAACGGGATGATTGGCCATTTGATGGTGACTACCGCTGAGCTGCCGGGCACGAACCGTCTGGAAATTGTAGGCGATAAAGGTAAGCTGCTACTGGAGAACGGCAAGTTGCTCCACTACAAATACCCGCAATCCATTCTGACCTTCACTAAAGAGACAGAGCAGCATTTCGCGGCATGGGAGCTTAAACCGGAGGAAGTTCCTGTCGATACGACAACTCCGAACGGTCATCCGATTGTGACGAGACGTTTGGTTGATCGACTAATAGGTTTAGATGTGGATTTAATTGCTGAGGGTCCAGAAGGACTGGGAGCATTAACATTGGCCAATGGGATCATGCTGTCCTCTTTCGAGAAACGCCCGATAACCGTGCCTTTTGATGGTGATGCGTTCCAAGTTCATTTGGATGAAAAGATTAGAACGTCCAGCTTCGTCAAAAAAGTCAATGAGACACCAGTGCCAGTCGTTGATATGTCAGCTTCCTTCGGGACTGCGAAATAAAAGGAGGAATCGTCATGTCAAAAGTAAAGATTACTTGTTTCGCTGATGAAATCTCGCATGATTTGGAAGAACAATTGGATGTTCTTCAGGCAGAAGGAATAGCACATATTGAGCTCCGCAATGTATGGGGGAAGAATGTGCTAGATTTGAGTGAAGCTGAACTTCAGTCTATTCGTGTATTGCTAGAGCAGCGCGGTTTTGCTGTCTCTTCCATTGCGTCACCGATTGGTAAATATCCAGTGGCAGATGATTTTGCACCTCAGTTGGATGCCTTGCAACGAGCGATTCATGCCGCTAAGTCGTTAGGTACGCCTTATATTCGAATCTTTTCGTTTCATCCTCCGGAGAATGGCGATCTAGACGCGTGTAGGGACGAAGTATTGAGCCGAATGAAGCAGCTAACCGAGCTTGCTGAGAGCCAAAATGTCATTCTTATTTTAGAAAATGATAATAATCTATACGGTTCGAAAGATGATCGCGTTTTGGACATTTTGCAACATTGTGCTTCAAGTTCGCTTCGCTTGGCATTCGATCCTGGTAATTTCGTTATGAATGACGTTAAACCAGTTGATGAAGCATATCCGAAGTTAGATGCATTTACCGCATATATTCATGTGAAGGATGCGACGAGCGAGCCGAGACAATTCGTTCCTGCGGGTGCTGGTGATGGGCAGATTGATCGCTTATTGCTTCAATTACGTGAACGCGGTTACGCAGGTTTTCTGTCGGTTGAGCCTCATTTGCATCATTATTTGCCTCATGCAAGTAATCCCAAAAGCGTTGTGACGGCGGTCCGTGCTTTGAAAGACAGGCTCGCTCGTGCTGAAATGGCCTGGGAGTAAGTGTGTTAATCTTTAGTTCGTAGGGTCGAGCAGCAATTGCTTGACTCTTCTTTTTTTGATAAACATGACATATTGGGTGAACAAATAAGAAGAAGAGTGACATAAGTCGCCCGACGATCGCAGTCAAAGCAGCCGCGTTGTCCGTGAGTCGCTTCGGAGCTCAGGCAGGGATGCCGACACTTGCGGAATTGGGTTAGCTGCAATAAAGGGCTGGTTTATTTGAACCAGCCTTTTTCTTTGAAACGAAGAATGGCTTCAACCCGGTTACTAACACCTAGCTTATCTAGGATTACGGATATATAATTGCGGACGGTCCCGTTCGTAAGATAGAGTTCGCTTGCAATATCCTTCGTGTTTTTGCCATCTGCAATAAGAAGCAATACTTCCTTCTCACGCTCTGTTAACGGATTATTATATCCATCCGTACTATCAACTAATTCAGGCGCATAGATGCGGCGGCCGGTCATAATGCTTCGAATCGCGTCTGCTAGTTCTTCACTAGGACTATCCTTCAGCAAATAACCGCTTGCGCCAGACTTGATTGCCCTCTCAAAATAACCGGATCTGGCAAAGGTGGTCAAGATCATCACTTTGCAGCCCGTACCGTTTAAGGCCTCGGCCGCATCGATTCCGCTCATACCTGGCATTTCGATGTCCATAATACAAACATCTGGTTTGTAATGAAGCACCAGTCGAACGGCTTCCTCGCCATTGCTAGCTTTACCGACGACCTGCATATCTTCTTCCAAATCGAGCAGAGAAGCTAGAGCTCCGAGCAGCATCCGTTGGTCTTCAGCAATCACGATTCTAATCATACCATCGCCTCCTTTTTTTCCGGCTGTTTATTCACGATGGGGACTCTAAAAACAACCGTTGTCCCGGAATCCGACACAATCTCTATCACACCGTTTACAAATTCAAGACGTTCTTTCATTCCGTGCATACCATTTCCTTTGATATTCAAAGAATCCGCTGTGATACCGATGCCATTGTCCTTTACTTTGATAACAAGCTCGGTAGGCGAAGGTTCGATTGCGATTAGACAGCTTGTTGCGTTACTATGCTTTACAATATTCGTTATAGCTTCCTTCAAACACATACTGAGCACGTTCTCAGCAATCAGGGAAGAGCTGGGCAATTGGGGGATGCCTTCTATAATGAGATCGATCTCTGCAACTTTTAAAATTTGTGAGACTCGAAACAGCTCATCTTCCAACCGTGTGCCGCGCATTTCTGTCACTAATTCCCTGACTTCTTTCAACGCGGTTCTTGCCGTTTGACGAATATCCTTGATTTCAGCTTGCGCCTGAGTTGGGTTTTTGTTTATTAATTTGAACGCCAAATCGCTTTTCAACCCGATTAAGGATAGTTTTTGGCCTAAAGTATCGTGGAGATCACGGGCAATACGTTGACGCTCCTCCAGCTTGATTAACTCTGAAATTCGTTTATTTGCATGTTCAAGCTGATTTTGCAGCTTGTCTCGTTTATTTCGGTTGTAGGTGGTAACTGGGAGTAGAATAACGCCAAATAGACTGACCACGACGAACGGCAGCTGGGAGAGGATAGTCGGATTTCGAGTCACAAAAACAACGTTTATAGCTGCAAGGGTAGTTACAAGATGAACCGTATACAGTGTGAAAAAACCAATCTGACTCTGGAGATTACCGATAAAGAACGCTAAAAACAAAGCGAAATAGACATATCCAAAGAGTAAGGTCATCGTGATAGAAATGAGAATCTGGACGCTAGTCCAGAAGTAGACCAACCAACCTTTTGAAACAAATGAAAGCACATAGGAAGCAAAAAACACCAGAATCATGATGATGCCGATGACGACCTCGTAGGTGTTGGAGGAACGTAAAATAAAATAAAAAGGGAGGATGTAAAAGACGACCCATACATAGGGACTAAGTCCCGTGCTTTTGTGGAAAATATGATGCCACTTTTTCATGATGCCCTCCCTTTCGAACCATACGTATGAAGTTTATTATATAACAAATAGGGGCTTCTAGCTTGCGCGTTCCGAATGTAATGGTGGGCCTGAAGTCGAACTTTCATAATTGTCAGCACGCACAACTACCGGATGGTGCTTCAGTTCTTTGAAGGCAATGAACTCCTTGGTCTGTTCATCCCACAGATGGAAACTGATCGACTTTAGACTCTTTAATATCGTAATCGTCGTTGCTTTCTGGAGGAGATGAGATGCGTTGTGCGCCTTTTCTAAATGATAATTCGGTACTTTCGGGCTCAGGTGATGTACGTGATGAAAGCCGATATTTCCGGTAATCCATTGTAAAATAAGGGGTAGCTTGTAATAGGAGCTTCCATCGACGGCGGCATTGACATAGCTCCACTCTGTTTCATTTTCAAAATAGGTGTCCTCGAATTGATGTTGTACATAAAACAACCAAATTCCTATACTGCCGGAAATAAGGAAGATCGGTCCTTGAATCATGAGAAACGCCTGCCATCCAATTGCCCAGATCATCCCAGCATATAAACCCATTAGAAGAACATTAGTCAAGTAATTGCCCATCCGTTCCTTTCGTTTCGCACCTTTGCGGTTGAAACGATATTGAACGAGAAACACGCCAATCGGTCCGAAGCCAAACATGACAAGCGGATTTCGATAAGCGCGGTAAGCGATACGACGCCATAAAGGAGAATCAATATATTCCTTAATAGTAAGTATCCACATATCTCCGGTGCCCCTCTTATCAAGGTTACTGCTAGTGGAATGATGGATCGCATGGGTATTCTTCCATTGCTGATAGGGAATATGGGTAACTACGCCAAGAATGGTACCGAGTATATCATTTGCCTTACGGTTCTTAAAGAACGATTGATGACAACAGTCATGAAACAGGATGAAGGTTCTAATCATAAACCCGGCAGCAATGAGCACAATGGGGAAGGTAAGCCAGTAAGAAACAGCAAGGCTTAGATAAGCGGTATACCAGAGAGCGATTAGCGGAACCAACGTATTGATTAATTGTCGGATACTTGCCTTCGTATCGGTTTTCTCAAAGGGGGCTACATTCTTTTTTAAATGAGAGATATGATTCTTGTCCATTGTGAAAATTCCTCCTCAAATGATGCGCGGGCAATGTTGTCCGAAGTCTTAGGCCCTTGTCTAAATTTAGTATAAACAACCCTATAGGCGCTTAGTAGTTATAAACGTCAGTACGAAGGTATGACATATGTCATGTAGCTCAACTGTGAGTAGCTTCCTCTTACTTAAAAGTATCGTTTTGAAGCGAGAAAGGGCTGATCTTCACGTAGCGTAAACTACATGAGATCAGCCCCGAAATATGCAACAAGTCGTATATAGATTAGGAAATCAGTCTGCCTGTATGAAGAGACTTCATATCTATGTTGGAGTTAGAAATTAAGGGCAGCATCTTTAAGCTGCTAATCATGGGTGCTTGGCACAGATGGCAGGTTGGGACGTACTCGAACGAAAAATTGTCCCGAATCCAACCCTTACAATCTTTGGTGTGGCAAGCCCAAATTTTAGTGTTTTCCTGTGGGAGATCCACTAACGATTTTCTTCGAAAATACATGGTTAACTCCTCCTTTGGCAAAATAAACGACTTCCTGACTATATTCTTCGATTAAATTAAAAACTGCCCTTAACACAGGTTAAGGGCAGTTTGCAGAGAATTATAGTTTTACAACATTTTCGGCTTGAGGGCCGCGGTTGCCTTGAGCTACGTTAAACTCAACGCGTTGTCCTTCGTCCAATGATTTGAATCCATCTCCTTGAATTGCAGAGAAATGTACAAATACGTCATTTCCGCCTTCCATTTCGATAAAGCCAAAACCTTTCTCTGCGTTAAACCATTTTACTGTTCCTGTTTCCATTATTCATTACCTCCGAAAAGTTATTTAACATGTTTTTTTAAATAAAAAAATCACACATTGGAAAACCGACCATTACACAAATGATCACTTTTTCAATATGTGAATTTATGTTTAAAGCGTATTGAAAGTATCATATCACATAATAGCGTGATGAGCAAACGTTATTGCACTTGATCATGATAATCCTTCGGACTTTTTCATTTCATTTTCAGAATAATGGGGTATATTACTGTTATTATTATGAAGTGGAGGAAATACGATGAGCACGCAGCACAATAAAGTCGACAATCAATCATGGATCCCAAAGAAAGAGCGAATATGGGTGGTAGGCGCGATTATCTTGTCCACACTCCTGCTGATTTGGCAGCTTTGGGTTCTTATTCATACGCCATCAGAAACCCTGCACAACCGCCGCTTTGAGCATACGTTTAAAAATTATGGCTCCAATGCACGATTAGCTCTGTTCGTTGTATTAGCGAATTACGTATTAGCTTTCCTAATTAAACAGCGTATTTGGGGGCGATTCGATGTTCTGAAAAAAGGGCTGGTCACCTTACTGCGCATTGTAAAAAGCTGGCATACCCCAATTGCAATCCTTGCTATTGCTCTCATTGTTCTTCATGCGGTTGCCGTCTTTATGTATGGTTTTAAATGGGATTTCAACAATATAAGCGGGCTTCTTGCACTGATTGTCCTTTTACCAGTACCTATTTCGGGTTTATTCCGTTATCGGAGGCTGGATCGGAAATGGCATTTGCGATGTGGACTAGCCTTTGCGCTCTTATTTTTGATACACGCTTTTTTATAAAGAGTGGTTGTAGGAAGGTCGTGTTCTATGCATATCTTGCTGGTTGAGGATGACGTAAAGCTTGGTGAACTGATTCAATATAAGCTAAAAAAACAGTTATACCAAGTAGAATGGGCACTTGATGCAGAGACGGCGCTGGATTTCATCGAGCGAGTTCATTTTGATCTCTATGTGCTGGACTGGATGATCCCGCAGAAAACGGGGATTGAGCTATGTAAAGAGATCAGAATGAAGAAGAATCGGACACCGATCCTTATGCTGACGGCACGAGATTCGATTACTGATCGTGTAGAGGGTTTAAACGCAGGAGCAGACGACTACTTAGTTAAACCCTTTGCATTCGAAGAATTAATCGCACGTCTGCATGCTTTATATCGCCGGAAAGAAACGAACTGGGAATCGGATACCAAAACATTTGGACATACGCTTGTCATTGACCATAGTACGTATGAAGTGAGTAGAAATGGCGTTTCGATTCCTCTATCTAGACGCGAATTTCAATTGCTGTCCTTTCTAGCCCAGCATCCGAAACAAATTTTAAGCAGGGATCAGTTGATTGACCGCGTCTGGGGATTGGATGCGGAAATTACACTGAATACCGTAGATGCGACAATCAAATTACTTCGGAAAAAGCTGGATGATCCGTTTCCTGACAAAATCATTCAAAACGTACGCGGGCTCGGCTATCGCTTAATTGTAGAAGGAGGAGACTGATGTTCGAGCGAACCAGAAAAAAACTGACGTTATTTTTCGGCAGTATCCTCGGCGTCGTAATCATTCTCATATCATTGCTCTATTATTTTATTCTGCAGCAAACCTTGCATCACGATGAAAGTCAGAAATTAAAAGATCTCGGTGATAAAATGTCACAGCAGTGGGAGCATCGCATAGAGGAGCAGAAGAAGGATAAGCGAGATCATCCTCCTGAGCGTGAACAGAAGAATGTGGAGTGGATCTTCCTGCTTTCCGACGAATTGATCGTATGGGTGAGTCCTGACGGGAAAACAGTGACCTCTCCTAGTACCTATACAAGCATGTCCAACCAGCTTATCAAATGGGCTCAAGAGCATGAAAGAAAAGATAAGCAAGGCGAGCGATTTCAGTTAAAAGAAGGCGAGAATCGACAGACTTTCCTGGTGAGTTCCCATGTGTTAATGGATGGGGGGGGCGAATATTGGATGGCCATTGATATTTCAGGAAATGTGGAGCTATTGCAAACGATAAAGTTATTACTCTCCCTATTTACATGCGTGTTATTGTCCATTGCTATTGGTTTAGCGTATTTTTTTGCAGGTAAAGCGATGGTCCCCATCAAAAAATCCTATCATCGCCAAGTTGAGTTCACAACGAATGCCTCTCACGAGCTGAGGACACCGTTGAGTGTTATTCATTCCTCTGTTGAATTGTTGGAGGAATGTAAGGAGGCATTACCCGAATTTGAACAGCATGTGCTGGAAAGCTTGCAGGATGAAGTGAAGCGGATGATCCGTCTTGTAGAGTCATTACTAACCTTAGCCCGCAGTGATTCGAAATCTTTGCAGGTCAAAATGGAAACGGTTGATCTTAGTCAAATTTCGCAGCAATCCTTTCAGGCCATGCAACCATTGGCGCTTAAAAAAGATGTGCATTTGGTGCTGGACGCTGCTCCCTTGCCCGATTCTGATCGTCCTCTAGTTCACGGTAACATAGATCAATTAACACAATTACTTTATATCTTACTTGATAATGCCATTAAGTATACGCCTCCAGGCGGAGAAGTAACAATCTCCTGCCGCACGGCTCCTAACGGTCGAACAACATTGCAAATTGCCGACACGGGTATAGGCATTCCGAGGGATGAGCTTGCACGCATTTTTGAGCGTTTCTACCGAGTGGATAAAGCACGTTCCCGTGAACTAGGTGGGGCAGGTTTAGGTCTTTCCATCGCTGCAGATATTCTAAGCAGTCATGGGGCCTTCATCCATGTGACGAGTGAAGAAGGGAAGGGAAGTACTTTTGAGATTGAGTTCCTCCCTTAACAGATTTCAGTTTAATTTCATTTACATGTCGTAACATTAGTCTTGCAGCAGAGAATGAGCAGCACGCATTCATAAGTGCTTTAAGCCTAAGTTGGAGGTATGGATATGGCCAAAATGGATAAGAAATGGGTTGTGCTTTGTTCTACAGCCATTGGCGTAATATACAGTGCGGGATATATGGCAACGGAAACACAAGCCACTTTGCAGCAGCCACAGCAGCAAGTGCAAACGACAACAACGCGAGCAGTCAGCAGCCAAGTCAAAAGTCAATATAAAAATGGTATCTTTGATGGAAGTGGCTCAAATCGACGCGGGTCAATTGATGTCAAAGTCAGCATTAAGAATGACAAAATAATGGACGTGGAAATCAGCCATTTTGCCATGCATTATTCGAAGAATGATGTTGTTGGATTGCCACAAGAAGTTGTACAAAAGCAAAGTGCACAGGTACAGAATGTATCAGGAGCGACCTACAGTACACAAGCCTTTAAAGATGCCATTCAAGACGCTCTTGCACAGGCGCGGAATGCCTAATGGCAAACCTAGTGAAGAAATCGAAATTATTTATGGATACCGTCGTTGAAATTAAGGTCGTTACCCTGCTTACCTTACGTGAGGCTGAGCCCGTGATAGAGAGAGCTTTTGAAGCATTTCGAAAGGTTGAACAGGCATGCAGTCGATTCTCGCTCGATAGCGAGCTAATGAAAGCCTCCCAACGGTTGAGAACCCAAGTTCCGATCAGCTCTTGGTTATTTGAACCCCTTAAATTTGCCTTGCAAGTCGCGGAGTGGACAGAAGGGGTTTTTGATCCGACAATTGGAAAAACAATGGAAGAGCATGGCTTCAATCAGCATTATTTAACGGGAGAAACCATCTCATCCTTCACTGCAAATAACGCCACTTACCGGGATATCGTTTTACAAGAGAGTGATCACACCTTATATTTGCACAAACCATTGGTGATTGATTTAGGCGCAGTAGCGAAAGGCTTTGCCATTGACATAGCCGCGCAGTCGCTGGCTGACTTTCAGGGCTTTGTTATTAATGCCGGGGGTGATCTGTACGCTGGAGGGGTAGATGAGACGGGCCAAACTTGGCAAATCGGTATTCAACATCCGGCGTATAAGGATCGTATTATAGAAACGATTGAAATATCCAATGAAGCGATCTGTACATCGGGCGGCTATGAACGTAAAAGTGAGGTTAACGCCGATGTTCATCATATTATTCATCCGAGAAGCAAGCAGTCGCCATGCGAATTGATCTCCTGCAGTATCGTGGCTCCTTATGCGATGATGGCAGATGTCTTCTCTACGGTTGTATGCTTATTTGGCATGGATCAAGGGAAAAAATTAATAGATGAAATAGGAGTGAAGGGGATTTTGATCACCTCAAAAGGTCACGTGGAAAGAGTAGGGGGGATTTAAGTGTCCATTCATCACTGGTACAAAAAACCAAAGAGCTATGTCATCATTTCCATGGTAGTCCTACTAGTAATAGCTTCGATATTAGCAGCAGACATTAACGGAATGTATAATGCGATCACTGCTCTCGTGGCAGCAGTAGGGGCAGATTTACTATGCTCTCATATAGGCAAAAGAAAAAAATGGCAACCAGATGGCGCGGTGATTACGGGGCTTATCATTGCCTTAATTTTAAGCACAGCAACCTCTTGGTATATCGTTGGTATGACGGCCATCATGGCAATTCTTTCTAAACATCTGCTGGTTAATAAAAAAAAGCCGGTCTTTAACCCAGCTGCCTTCGGCTTGCTGTTATCCATTCTATTTTTTCAAACTGGTCAGAGCTGGTGGGGAGCATTTGGAGATCTGCCTGTTTGGACGATTGGCATTCTGTTAATTAGTGGTTACGCGGTTACGAATCGTGTGCACAAATTCCCCCAAGTATTTGCATTCCTTAGCGCTTATTTCTTGTGTTTACTTCTCATGGGGGTCTTGCATCTCGGGGATGCTGTGGATGCATTTCGACCGCCGTTTATTAATGCTTCATTGTTTTTTGCACTCTTCATGCTGACGGATCCACCAACCTCTCCAGTCCAAAATAAGGATCAAATCGTATTCGGTCTGCTGAGCGCAATTGTAGGTGTTGTTATATATGGCTTCTTCGGCGGATTGATGTATTTGTTTATCGGACTTCTTGTCAGTAATGCCTTTCACTTCCTAAGAACAAGGACATAGGGACGGTGTAATCGTTTATTTTGAGACACCAAAAAGAATTGTCTTTTAATTGGCGGCAGGGATATACTTAGGGTAAACATGCCTCATGGCATAACGTTGCATGAGCATACCACCTAAGTAAAGGAGTCGCTCGTCATGGATAGTCCGAATCGAATTGCCATTGGCGTTTTAGGTCCAGAGGCTTTGGTGAATAAAGTGTTAAGCGTCATAGCGTCGTCCTTTCCTTCCTTTCAGCCGATTGCGCAAGTGTGTTCGGCAGAAGATGCGCAAGAAGCGGCTGAGCAATTACTTCTAGAGGTCGAGGTACTTCTTGTAACAGGGCCGACACTATATCGACGCGTGAAGGAACAAATTATTACGCACCTGCCTGTGCATATGATCCCATTGACTGACACAGGACTGTTTAGTGCCTTATATCGTTTGCGGAGTAAGCCGCAACTTGTTTTATCGGACACTGTGTTTAGTATAGATTCGTTCACGTCTTCAGCCTTAAGCCGGCATGTCAAAGAAATTGGCGAGGCACTCTCTAGTTTTCTCATTTATGAAGGTTTACCCTACCCACAAGTCGATGCAATTACGCAATTTCACGTTGAAGCTTATCGCAGTGGAGCTGCTCAAGCTGCTATGACAACCGAGAGTGAAGTTGCTGATGAACTGGGCAAACGGGGTATTCCTTGCGAATGGATTACGCCGACCGATCAGAATATCACTGTTGCTCTGGAGCGTGCGCTCCTATCTACAGAAACTCGGCGAAGTAAAGAAGCGCAAATTCTCGTCGGCATGATCAATGTGGATGATTTCGGGAAAAAGCTGCAACAGCAGAGCACGGAGCATGATATTCAGCGGTTCAAGCTTGAGGTGCATCGAAAGCTGATCGACTATGTGGAGTCGTTGGATGGCTATTTAACACATCTTGGCGCCGATGAGTATTTATTCTTTACAACACGGGGGATTTTCGAAAGAGAGACCGTTGGCTACAAGTCGGTTCCGCTCGCCCGTGAAGTCTGGAAATCACTTGGCTTGTCACTAAGTATGGGGATCGGCTTTGGTCGCAGTGCGAATGAAGCGGGTACCCATGCACGTATCGCGCTGCGCAGATGCAAAGAAGCAGGCGGAAATACTTGCTTCATTGTTCGTGAAGACAAGACACTGATTGGTCCGCTGGAAATGGCGGATCCGCTAAGCAGGGATTTGTCAGTAACGGATCCTGTGCTCCTCAAGAGTGCCGAGGATGCCGGGATGACATCGACGTATTTAAGTCGTCTCATGGCCACTGTTGCACGAACGAGTAAGCTGGACTACGAGGTGCATGAGCTTGCAAATATCCTAGGGGTTACCGTCAGAAGTACGCACCGCTTGCTGCTGCAATGGATGGATCATGATTTGATTTCGATAGTTGGGTATGTGAAGGTACCAAAAGGGAGACCAAAGCAAACATTCCGACTCCGATTTCTGGAGAAGTTCGCCATTGATCCGACAGGCTCGTAGCCTTTTATTGTTGTATACGAATAACCGCTCTATTGTTGACCTCGGTCAAAGAGAGCGGTTTTCCTTTATCCATTAAAAGACTATTTAAAGATTTGTCTTTTATGTTTGTGAGTCCGTATACTACAGTCAGGAAGCATATTTCAGATTATAACGTGAGGAGCTTGTGACAAATGAATACTCTGGAAGATTTGGATAAGGTCATGTCTAACCCCTCCTCAGCACTGATTCAATTTATGAAAGAATTAGAGGGGGATATCATGCTGCTTGGTGTTGGCGGGAAGATGGGGCCGAGCCTGGCGAAGCTTGCGATGAATGCGATCAAAGAAGCGGGTGTGGATAAAAAGGTCTATGGGGTTTCCCGATTCTCAGAAGGAGGATTGCAAGAGGAGCTTCAATCCTATGGCGTACACACGATTGCCTGTGATCTTCTGAACGACGCGGCGTTGCAGGCATTACCAGATGTCCCTAGTGTCATTTATATGGCTGGCACGAAGTTTGGGACAACAGGGAAGGAACATTTCACATGGGTGATGAACGCTTACCTGCCAGGGCGTGTAGCTGAGAAATACAGCAAGTCCCGTATCGTCGTATTTTCAACAGGCAATGTATATCCTTTCACACCCGTTACGTATGGTGGGGCGCACGAAGCGATAAGCCCGGCACCAATCGGAGAATACGGTCAATCCTGCCTTGGCCGTGAGCGGATGTTCGAGCATTATAGTTACAAGAATGGTATGCCTGTGTTGAACTACCGATTGAACTATGCGATCGACTTGCGCTACGGTGTACTTTTGGAAATTGCGAAGTCGTTGAAGGAAGGCCGATTGTCGAATCATCCATAATCCTTCCGCCATCAGGGTCTGGATCAGTGCTGAAGGGGAGCCAGTGGAGATTCCTGCTGGACAATTCATTCGAATTTAGTATTTATTTGTAAAATTTCGTATAAACGAATGGTTTGCTAATAGTTTCTTAACATTAATCATTTATGATATAGGTAACAAAACATGTAAGTTATCCAAAAGATGAATTTCAAAATCGGAGGGATCAATATGGGGCAACGATATGAGTTGGAAGAGAAGATTGAAGCATTAAGAATTGAGCTGAATCTTGCTAGTCAAACATATGGCCTATTGTCTGAAACGGTATTGAAACTTTCTATCGCACTGGATGAACTGCTGAATACCTATTATCAATCAAGCTTTATACGTACCATCGCTTAATTAGTAAACCGAGTTCACACTTGCGGGTGTGCATTTCGGTTTTTTTTGTTTTTTAGCGATGAAGTTTGCGTGTGAGTGCGATCGCTGGCCAACCCAAGGATAAAAGATTTGTTCTCTCAATCCGCAGGACATGGTATAATTTGTGAGGAAATTTATTCCTAACAATCTGAAGGAAGCTTGGCAATCAAAGGGGGAGTTCGTCACAATGGCAGCATGGTTGGAGCAAGGAGATATCGTTCTATTTCAAGGGGATAGTATTACAGATGCAGGACGCGCTCGTGAAAATGATCGTGATCTAGGGATAGGCTACGCGCTCATGGCGGCTGCATTATTTTCGGCGAAATATCCGGAGAAGCAGGTTACCTTTCTAAATCGCGGGATTTCTGGCAATCGTGTCCCTGACCTGCAGGAGCGATGGCAGCAAGACTGTTTGGATTTAAAACCTAATCTCGTTTCGATTTATATCGGCATTAACGATACTTGGCGTAGATATGATCGCAATGATGGAACCTCGACGGAGAAATTCAAAGAGGGTTATCGTCAATTACTTGATCAAACGGCGAGCACAGGAGCAAAACTGCTTCTTATCGAGCCATTTGTTCTCCCAGTACCCGAGGATCGCAAGTTGTGGAGAGAAGATTTGGATCCGAAGATTACCGTAGTTCGTGAATTAGCAAGAGAATTCAACACACGTCTACTCTGCTTGGATGGTTTATTTGCACAAGCCTCTACGCAAGCCGACAGCGCTTTCTGGGCGCCGGATGGGGTGCATCCTTCTCCTGCTGGACATGCCCTTATTGCGAATGCATGGCTTAAGGTTGTTGGCGCAATAGAGTAGGGAAATCAGTCGTATCTATAAGATATTGGAATTGAAAGCTTCCGCTTGTTGCGAGAAGCTTTTATTATGTGCAAAGAGGTCAATATTTGACGTATAAAGGTAAAGAAAGTAGCTATTTTGCAGTCATCGATGAGGTTATAGTTAAGAGTAAAGTGTACTAATTGGGAGGATCCTCTATGAATAGTAGAATGTTATTAGAAGCGTTACTAGAAGCTGAATCCGATCACGGAAACCTGTTCCACGAAGCCTTGCAGGTAGCTAATTCACCTATTTTGCATACGGAGAGTCCCTTACTAAAGTCTGTTTATAACGAAATTACGCCGCTTATACACAAATTTGAAAATCAGCCTATTGCTGCCTTACCTTTTAAAGAGTGGGATTTATATCGTTCGAAGGGATCGCGAATCGAATTTGAAGCGCTTTATTTTGATCGTCGTCGTCGGTTAGCGGCATTGGTCGTAGCATCGTTGAAGGATGGAATTGAGCCTTATCTATCCGCGTTGGAAAATACGATATGGGCTATTTGCGATGAATATACGTGGTGCTTGCCTGCACATTTGATGAACCATGATCAGGCTGTAGAAGGAGAAGAATTCAAACATATAGATTTATTTGCTTCAGAAACTGCACATGCCCTTAGTGAGACCTGCCATATTTTCCGAGATCACCTAAATGGTCAAGTGGTGCGAAGGGTGCAGCGTGAAATTATGGAGCGGGTTCTGGAACCTTATGTGGCCCTCAAGAGAGCCTATTGGTGGGAAACGTGCGAGATTAATTGGTCTGCCGTTTGTGCAGGGAACATTGGCATGGCCGCAATTTACTTGCTGCCTGATTCTAAAGCGTTAATGCCTCTCATTCAACGTGTTCTTGGCTCGATGGATTGTTTTCTAGATGGGTTTTCAGAAGAAGGCGCGTGTTTGGAAGGCTTGGGATACTGGTATTATGGGTTTGGCTACTATGTGTATTTCTCAGAGCTGTTGAAACAGCGAACAAGCGGTAAGGTTGATATTCTCCAGTCGGATGAAAAAGCTCGTAGAGTTGCCCAATTCCCGCAGACTTGTTTCTTACAAGGAAATCATATTGCTAATTTCTCGGATTGCTCTAGGCGAAATGGGATTCAAATCGGGATTTTCAGCCGTTTATGCGAGCAATTTGAGGAGATTCGAGTCGCGACTCTTGACCATCTCCCTCCAACAATTGATCATTGTGGCCGCTTCGCGGGTGCCGTACGGAATGTCGTTTGGTTAAATGAAACACTGCTTCGTGAACGTGAGGGTTTGCCACTTCAAACAGACTTCCTCCCAGAAGCACAATGGATGGTGAGTCGGGCGAAGGTGAGGGACAAACTCGTAAGTTTCGCAGCCAAAGGAGGGCATAACGACGAGCCTCATAATCATAATGACATCGGACATTTCATCTGGATCGTAGATGGCGTTAGATGGTTCGAAGATTTGGGAGCGGGACTCTACACGAAGCAATATTTCGGAGATGAGCGATATTCCATTCTCTGTAACAGCTCAGCGGGTCACAGCGTTCCGATCATTAACGGTTGCCACCAGCAAGCAGGTATCCAGCATTGTGCACAAGTGCTAGCTGCTGATTGCTCGGGTGGGAGCGAAGGGTTCGAGCTTGATCTGACGCAAGCGTATGCGGTACCTTCGCTTGAGAAGCTCGAGCGAAACTTCGAGTTTGATAAGCTGCAAGGCAAGTTGACGCTCACGGATTCATTCGTATTCCGTGAATGGGGCGCAGCGGTGACGGAGCGCTTCGTTACGCAGTATAAACCAGTCATTGTGCGTGATGGCGAGATTCGCCTTGAGGTTGGTTTCGAAGAGGGACAAGCTTTTGGCGCAGAGGGCAAACATCAGCAATTGATGCGATACGATGCAAAACAGTTGACTGCGTCCATCCAAGAGGTGGAGCATCAGAATCATGAGGGCGGTACGGAGACTGTGTACTTGATCGATTTAGCTGCTGCTGAGGTCGGAGCGCAGGTGAGTTTTGTAGTTACGCTGGAGATGGACTGAGCTAACCATTTAACCACAACCCGTGCCGCTGTCGATACTGCAAGGGGGTTAGTCCGGTCTTGGTTTTGAACATTCGCGAGAAATAATTCGGATTATCCACGCCAAGCTCGTAGGCAATTTGAGAGACGGGCTTCACGCTGGAAGCCAGCATTTTTTTGGCTTGTTCAATTTTGATGCTATGCACGAAATGCAGTGGCGCCTGCCCCGTTTGTTTGATAAACAATTTGCGCACATGAGAATCACTTAACTGGACAAGCTCAGCAAGCTCGCTAATTTCGGGCATCCGACGCGGATGCGCGTGAAGAAAGTGGATGATGGTGTGAATCCGCTTATCCATGTGCGAATAACTGGAGCTTGGCTGGTCCATCATCTCTTGATGAAGTAATTCATACAAAATCCGGAGCAGCGAAGACTGCTGCATAAGATGAACAAAAGCACTCACATCCCGCTCATGCTCAAGCATCTCTTGAATAATAGGTTCAACGGAGATCGTATTGTTCTCATATAGTATCGGAATATTCAGTAGCTGAACCCAACTTCGATAGCTGACTAAGGAAATTTCGGCATCAAAGTTAATGCTAGTTAGTTGCAGCTCATCGGAGATTGCGCGAAAACTAATCACACTATGGGCAGGCAGAATGACCATGTGCCCCTCTTTACAATGAAAAGTTGCTTGGTCAATCTCAAGCTGAAAGCTTCCTTTATGCACATACCACATCACGCAATGCCGTAGGGTGCGCGCACTTTCCTGCCAACAATAGTCGAGCTGATACTGGGTAATATGCAGGAATCGAATCTCTAACGATTCAATCATCATCTGAAAAGAATTCAAAGTATACGCCTCCTCACCCTACGCCTCGTCGTTGCTATTATTTTACCATGTTCGTGTCTACGAAACGAGGAGAGGAGGGAGCTGCTTGGCTGACATTCATGTAAAAAGTTTATCCGTTGATCCTCATCCTTCTGTCCATCTAAGATTGGGGGACAAGGCCCTTAATGTCTTCATTCCGTTTCAACGTGTCTTCACCGTTTACGAGGAAAGTGCGAATTCGCGTAGTATCGCCGCCCCATTCGTCGATCTTGAATTTGACCTCAGGGGTTGTGTAGCGTACCGAGAAGGCTACGCGAGGAATGTTCGATTTATTATTTTCAGAGCCATGGAAGGTAGCTTCATTAAAAAAGGCGATTTGACCGGGAGACATCTCTAAGTCGATGGCTAGGGATTCGTCGATTGATTCCGCAGGTAGGCCTTGCTCGAACGCACTTTGATCGGTTCCTGTAGAAACATGCTCGACGATCGATTTGTGCGTTCCAGGGATCACGCGCAGGCAACCATTTTCACGAATAGACCACCCTAGGCTGACCCAAGCTGTTGCATTAATCGCTGGCTCCATAGGCCAATAATTAATATCCTGATGCCAAGGAATGAATTTGTCATTGTTAGGCTCTTTGTACCAGAAATGCATGGCCCACAAGACCAAATCATCGCCCAAAATCTGCTTCATAGCGTTAACGATACTAGGATGCGCGGCAAGTGTATAAGCCCAATGATGATGCTGATGCCAGGCAGATAGGTTCATCTTCGTAGGACCTGGCTCAAATTTGTTCTGTCCAATCACATCGAAGAAGCGATTATAATATAGATCAGATTCCTCCAGCGTAAGTCCTTGCATAGGTCCGCTAAAGCCTTCGTTGATATATTGCATGAGCGAAAATGGATTCCCTTTTGTAATCATTCGTATAACCTCCCAAGCTGATAGCTTTTTTCAATTCTTAATGTAATTGTAAACCTTTTCAGGCCCTAAGAATAAGGAAGGAAAACGATTATGAATAGCACAAAACGATTATTTGCATAAGACGGCTAAAGGGAGATCGCGCGGTTTGCTTGATTCTCGTCCGGAGTGGGTTGAGTTCGCTTTAGAAGGTTCTTTTGGTTTACAAATGTTTACAGGTCAAGGTTTAGTCTCTGGTTATGTGGTCACTTACGTGTAGATTGTTGAACATAATTTGAAGGAAAATATAGGATTGTGTCGAATTGATAGTACATATAGCCCATAGTGGGCATTAAGCTTAGGTTATTCGGATAAAGGAGTCCTACGGATGACAATTCCTGCAATTACAACTTTGGATTTGAATTTACTGCAAATGATGCTGGATGATATTGAAGACTCTATTTACATTATGAAAGTGACGGGCGAGGAAATCACATATTATTACGTGAACCACGCTGCAACTCAATTTAGCGGTATCTCGATGGAACAAGTAGGTCAAACTTTCTTTGAAGCGAACTCGAGCCAGATGGCGGACTATTTATATAAAAAATATGCCAGAGTTGTCGAGAAACGTCGGACGATTCGCTATGAGGATGGCGTCAAATTACCCAACGGGACGTTAAGCGGAGAGAGCATTTTAACGCCTATTTTGGACGAATATGGGAATGTTAGTTTTATTTTTACCGTGACTCGGGACATAACGGAGCGCAAGCAGCATGAGAATACTTTGTATCACTACGCATATCAAGACGATCTTTGTAATCTTTTTAATCGCAGATACTTACTAGAGCATGTTTCCGAGCCGTCAACCATCTACCTATTGGATTTGGATAATTTCAAAAATATTAACGATACCTTCGGGCATCAGGCTGGAGATTCCGTCCTTGTTGAGGTTGCATGTCGACTTATCGAAGTGTTCGGCCATAGCCGATATTCACTTGTTCGACTGGGTGGCGATGAATTTGTTGTTGTTGATACCATGCCTTCCAAATGTGTGGAGGAAACAGCAGGGCAGCTAAGTCAGTTGTTTCATGAGCCCTTTCGAGTGGATGAACATGCCGTGAAAGTGAACGTGAGTATCGGAATTACGGAACGAAAGCACGATGAAACGATTCAGATACTGCTGAAACAGGCAGATATCGCACTTTACAAAGCCAAAGGCGCTGGTCGTAAGCGCTATCATCTATATGAAGCTTCTTCTCGCTACGATCATGTGGAAAATTTCATTCATGAGCTTGCCCTATCGCAAGCGATTGATAAGGAAGAGCTGCAATTGCATTATCAGCTTATTTACAATCCAGCTTCAGGGATGGCTGTTGGTGCAGAGGCGCTACTGAGATGGCATAGTACGAAAGGCGGGCGAATGCAGCCGAATGATTTTATTCCTATAGCTGAGGAAACAGGTCTCATTGTACCCATCGGTTATTGGCTTATTAGGCAAGCCTGCAAGGATTGGCATCAACTTAAGGAAATCTACGGTCCTCTCTTCAAAATATCGGTCAATATTTCGCGAATTCAACTCAATGAAGAGCATTTTGTTGCACAGGTATTGCAAATTTTGAAAGAAGAGGGTGTAGAACCACCTGCGATGGAATTAGAAATTACCGAAAGTACGACGCTTCACTCGCTGCAGGAAGTGCAACTCATATTAAGCAAGCTGCGCGCCACAGGGTTTACGATTGCGTTGGATGATTTCGGAACGGGATACTCGTCGTTAAGTATGTTAACGCTGTTGCCGATTGATAAGCTGAAAATTGACCGGATTTTCATTGCGGATGGCAATGTCCCTTTAATTGCGGCTATTCTAGCTATGGCCAAAGCTTTGAATCTGCAGGTTGTCGCTGAAGGCATTGAAACAAGCGATCATTTCCACATGTTGGCAGATATGCAATGCTGGGGAATTCAAGGCTACTATATCAATAAGCCAGTGCCATATGCAGATTTACCTTCTCTGAATGAGCTTACGGATATTTAACTGAGAGAACGAACTAATAGTCTCCATTCATTTCTCGTGTCTTCATTCGCTGGAAGCGTTTGCAGGCACTTTTTTTGTTTCTTTTAGCGGGTATGTTAAAATTACTACGGTCAATTAATCGTGGGAGGTCACACATGAAAGCATTAATTTTCGAACAATTCGGGGGGCCCGAAGTACTCATATATAAGGAGATCCCAGAGCCTATCGTGGAAGGGGATCAGCTTCTTGTAAGGACGAAAGCAATAGGTCTTAATTTCGCAGATGTCTATCGTCGCAAAGGGAATTATCATTTGGCTGGGAATCCGCCTTACATTCTGGGATATGAAGGTGCTGGCGTCGTTGAATGGGTGCCTTCACATATCGAGCATATTCAAATCGGTGATCGTATTGCTTTTGCCGATGTACCATTTGCGAATGCGGAGCTGGTCATCGTTCCCATCGATCGAGCGATTCCATTGCCAGCGGACATCTCCTTTGAACATGCAGCAGGCCTATTGCTGCAAGGCATGACTGCGCATTACTTGGTGCACGATAGCTATCGTATCCAATCTGGAGATGACGTTCTAGTCCATGCCGCGGCAGGCGGAGTGGGTCAGATTTTGATCCAATTGTGCAAAAGTAAAGGAGCCAGGGTGGTCGGTCTCACCTCATCCGAAGCGAAAAAGCGAGTCGCCCTAGAGGCAGGCGCGGATGACGTCTTCCTTTATTCCACCGACTGGGTTAACAACGTCATCCAATGGTCGCAAGACAAACTAGGTGCCCAGGTTGCCTATGATTCCGTAGGTTCAACCCTGAAGGACAGCTTTGCTGCTGTTCGAACGAAAGGCACCGTTGTCTTCTATGGTATGGCTGGCGGAGATCCAGCTCCTGTGGATCCTCGTATGCTGATGGACACCTCCAAAACATTGACAGGCGGAGACCTCTGGAATCACGTGACTAGTTTGGAGAATCGGATTCACCGAGCAAATGCTCTTTTCGAAGCGCTTCGTGTCGGAAGCCTGAAGATGAATACGATGACGACGTTCACTTTGAAGGACGGCGCTAATGCGCACAGATTACTCGAGAGTAGACAGAGTACGGGTAAGATTTTGCTAATACCATAAGGGAGAAGCGGTGAATCATAGATATGATCTAGGATTGCCGCTTTTTTTCATAACTTGAATTTGAACATATAGTCCATGGAGCTGCTTATTTTATGTATTCACCCGATGTCCAAAGCATGTTAACTTTAGGAGGTAGTTAATTTATAGGAGGCATGAATGTGCAATGAGCATAAACAAACTAAGAATTGGTGTCATCGGTGCAGGTTCGATTTCAGATTTGCATTTTGCGTCATATATAAAATCAGAGGATGCGGTCATTGTTGCTGTTTGTGATCTTAATCGTGAACGTGCAGCGTTGAAAGCTGAGAAATATCATATTGCTCATATTTACACGGATTATAAAGAGCTTTTGGCGAATCCAGAGATCGATGCGGTCAGTATTTGCACATGGAACAATACGCATGCCGAGATTAGTATCGCTGCGCTCCATGCTGGCAAGCATGTGTTAGTTGAGAAACCACTTTGCAAAACCGTAGAGGAAGCTGGGCGGATTCAAGATGCCGTTCGTGAAACTGGGAAAATTCTACAGGTTGGATTTGTACGAAGATATGATACGAATGCTCAGCTTGTGAAGCATTTTATAGATAATGGTCATTTAGGTGAGATCTATTATGCGAAGGCGTCATGCCTGCGTCGTTTGGGTAATCCGGGCGGCTGGTTTTCCGATGTTGAGCGCTCCGGTGGGGGGCCGCTGATTGATATTGGCGTCCATGTCATTGATGTATGTTGGTACTTAATGGGTAAGCCGAAGCCGGTTGCGGTGAGCGGGCATACGTATAACAGACTTGGCAATCGGAAGAATGTAAAGAACTTATCTTTTTATAAAGCAGCCGATTATGATGCGGAACGTAATACGGTTGAGGATTTGGCAAATGTGTTGATTCGTTTTGAAAATGGTGCTTCATTGATGGTAGACGTAAGTTTCACACTCCATGCTAAGAAGGATGAAATCGCTGTCAAGCTCTATGGCGACAAAGGCGGCGTGGAATTGGAGCCGGAAATTGTCTTCGTGACTGAGATTTTGGACACGATTACGAATGTGACGCCACAGATCAACAACAAATCGATCGAGATCAACAGCGCTTTTCAAAATGAAATCGATCATTTCGTTTCTTGCTGTCAGACAGGCCAAACGCCGATTAGCCCGGTGGAAGATGGCCTTGAAATGATGAAAATCCTTTGCGGCATTTATGAATCAGCAGCCAAAGGTCAAGAAATTAGATTATAGCCCGAACGAACGATTCGGCGTATAGGAGGAACGATCATGAAGCTAGGCGTTAGCACATATAGCTTGTACCAGGCGTTAAAGTCTGGAGAAATGTCGATCATGGACGTCATTGATTGGATTGCGGATCAGGGCGGTGAACATGTGGAGATTGTGCCATTGGGATATGATTTACCGGGTAACTTTGCGCTTGCAGATGAGATTCGTGAGAAAGCAAAGACCCGAGGTTTGGATATTTCCAATTATGCGATCGGGGCAAATTTCTTAATCGAGTCCGAAGAAGATTACCACAAGGAAATTGAGCGTGTCAAAGGCGAAGTAGATCTAGCTGCAAGGTTAGGTGTTACTCTAATGCGACATGACGTAGCTCGAAGTGACGATCTCTCGATTCGGAACTTCAATGCGAACCTGGAACGTCTAGCTGAAGCTTGCCGTCAGATCGCAGATTATGCCAGTCAATATGGCATCGTGACAAGCGTCGAGAATCATGGTTACTTCGTGCAGCATAGCGATCGTGTTCAAGCTTTAATTCATGCGGTTGATCGTGCAAATTTCCGCACAACGTTGGATATTGGGAATTTCATATGTGTAGACGAGGATTCCGTTGCTGCAGTGAAGAGTAACCTTCCTTATGCCTCTATTGTCCATGTGAAGGATTTCTACATTCGACCATCTTATCAGAATCCAGGCGAAGGCTGGTTCCAATCTTCTCATGGCACCTATTTGCGCGGCTCGATTGTGGGGCATGGTGATGTTGATATTCGCGAGGTTTTGCGTGTGGTCAAAAGCTCAGGCTATGAAGGCTACATTTCCTTGGAATTTGAAGGGATGGAAGAGTGCAAGAAGGGCACTTCAATCGGCTTGCAGAATATTAGAAGAATCTGGGATGAAATAAACTAACTCTAGCCTCATGATAAGGAGTGTTCGAAGTAATGATCATCAATCCAATTGGTATTATGGTAGATAGCTTGCGAGTTGGACTGCGGGATGGACTTAAGAAGTCGAAAGAGCTTGGCGCAGACGGCGTACAAATATATGCGGTTTCTGGTGAAATGGATCCAGCGAATCTAACGGCTCAAGCACGCAAGGAGCTGCGGGCATACATTGCTTCATTAGATCTTCAAATCTCTGCACTATGTGGTGATTTGGGTGGACACGGCTTCCAAGATCAGACAGTGAATGCAGCGAAAATTGAGAAATCCAAGCGTATTCTTGACCTTGCGGTTGAACTGGGTTCAAACGTTGTAACCACACATATTGGCGTAGTACCAGAGGATCGCAATGATCCGATCTATCAAACGATGCTGCAGGCTTGTGAGGAGCTGGGTGTGTATGCGAGCAGCTTAGGCGCCTATTTCGCTGTAGAGACGGGGCCTGAGACTTCGGCACACCTGAAAAGCTTCCTTGATAACCTATCCACCAAAGGTGTCTCGGTTAACTTCGACCCTGCGAATATGGTCATGGTGACGGGCGATGATCCTGTTCAGGGGGTACATACCCTGAAAGATTATATCGTTCACACGCATGTGAAGGATGGTATTCGTCTTCGTCAAGCAGACCCACGCGAAGTCTACGGTTCACTGGGCTTTAAGCCAATGACCCATGAAAATATCGCTGAGGCGGCGACATCAGGGAATTCTTATCGAGAGCTTGCACTAGGTGAAGGGCATGTTGATTTCGATCATTATTTCCAAGCGCTGCAAGATATCGGGTACAAAGGCTATCTGACGATTGAACGTGAAGTTGGCGAGCAGCCAGAGAAAGATATCGCGAGCGCGATTGCTTTTATTAACAAGTTTAAATAATGGATAGAACCTCGCCGTTGGCGAGGTTTTCTTGTAACCAAATAGGAAAGTTTAGCTTTTCGGTAACCGAAAACTGCTTTCATATTGGCGATAAAACCATACATAGGGATCTTTGGGCGGAGACCAAAGTCTCTCCTCTTCAAACGCGGCCGCTCATCTTTGAATGGCCTCGATAGGCAACAAAATTTACAAAATGGGCTTCTTAATCCTTCAAATTGAGAGTAAAATAGAGGACAAGAGGAGGATTGATCTATGATGAGTACACTGAAGAGTTTCACGGATTCGGAACAGCAGATTTCGTTGGAGTTAAGAGATGATCATTTAACAGTGCTTCGTTTCTACGGTGAAACATCCATTTACCCTTTCAAAAATATTTCACTTGCCTCTGAACCGATTCCCGAGTATCCCTTGAATCGCGTTGCCTTAACAGTTATTGATTTCAACACAGGTGTAACCGATTTCAAATTTTCGTCGAATCTACGAGACTTTGAGATTTTCGTTCAAAAACTGCTTGAAGTGCATAGCGAATTCATACCGAATCATTAAAATTTCATATGAAGATGTTTCAAAAACCGCCGCGGCGGTTTTTTTTGTTCTTGAGGAGGAAGGATCAATCCAGAGTTGCTAGGAAGGGACCTAAAAGTAGCTAAGTCTAGGGAAAGTATAGTTAATTTCAAGATATTGCATCGAAAACGGCTCGGGACCACCACGTTATTTAATATACGGATGCCTAAAAACATCCGGTGTTTGGCCAACAGCCTTACGGAAGGTCGAAATGAAATGCGAAGCATCGAGAAAGCCCGTGGTTTCTGCGATTTGTTTAACGGTTCGATCAGGTTGCGCGATCAGCATTTCTTTGGACTTCTGTAGACGCAGCTGAAGCAGGTATTGGTAGGGAGAGAGTCCGAAAGCGCGGCGAAATAAGGTGTTCACATGCTGCGGAGAGATACCAAGCTGGTTGGCCATCCAGCTAAGTCCAACGTGAGTAGCAGCGAAGCTATGCTCCAGCTCGAGCAGGAGCGGCAGAAGCCGTTCGTGGCTTTGAGAGAAGGAGGCACTTTTGTTGATGATGCCGTGTTTTTTCAGCAGCGTCAGGAATTGATAGATTTCCAGTGAACCGTTGGTTCCAGTGAAGTCGTGGCTATCGCGATATTTTTCATAATAGTAATCATGAATGCTAGCAAGAGGTGTATCAGCTCCCCAACTCATTGGGGTAGAGAGCGGGATTTCAAGTGAATGCACAATGGACGCAGCTAACGCGCCGTCAAACGTTAAATACCAAGTCGACCACGGGGTGTCAGGAACTTGATACGCATGAGGAACCCCGCCAGCTAGCAGCATGCCTTGTCTTTCGCCAAGCTTAACAGGGCCATTGTCCAGAATGATTTCGCCGGTACCAGCAATCGTTTGGAGCCAATGAAAGCAGGGATAGCCCTCTTCGCGTTTATAATATTGCTGCTCGCGCTCATATCCGATCGTTTCCAAGATGAGGGGGAGCTTGCGGTCGGTTTCGGTAATGACGAAAAACTTTCTATAATCGCTTGCCAAGGTAATGACCATCTCTTTCATTTTTTAATATGTGATGCGTTGTTTCTTATATTTTAAAAGAAATAGTTGTCTTGTACAATAAGTGAAGCAGGTTGATTCATAATCCAATAACCTAAAGTGAGGCAAAACATCCATGGCGAACAAATTTGTATACACAGCACCTGAGAACGGTTACCCAGAATGGAATAATAATCCGCAAATATACCAATTAAATCGGTTAGAAGCACATGCCACACTGATGCCTTATCATACAGAAGCGGAAGCTTTGGCTGGAGTTCGGGAAGCTTCGAAATTTTATCAAAACTTAAATGGCACTTGGAAATTTCATTTTGCGGAGAATGCGGAGGGACGTCCTCAGGATTTCTATAAAGTGGACTTTGATAACAGTAAATGGGCGGATATTCCCGTGCCGTCGCACTGGCAGCTGCAAGGCTTTGATTTTCCGCAGTATACGAATATCATTTATCCGTGGGTAGGTCATGAGGATCTCAAGCCTCCATTTGCCCCGGTAAAATATAACCCAGTTGGCTCTTATGTGCGCAGCTTTTCGATCCCGGAGGGTTGGAACGGACAGCCTGTGTATATGAGCTTTCAAGGTGTGGAATCGGCCTTCTATGTGTGGGTGAACGGTGATTTGGTTGGCTTTAGCCAGGATTCGTTTACACCTGCGGATTTTGATATTACACCTTATCTCATCGAGGGAGAGAATAAGCTCGCTGTGGAAGTGTATCGTTGGAGCGATGCAAGCTGGTTGGAAGATCAGGATTTCTGGCGCTTGAGCGGGATTTTCCGCGATGTGTATTTGTACACGACGCCTACGGCGCATATCGCTGATTTCAAAGTAAACACGAATTTGGATAGCGCTTGCGAGGATGCGGAGCTGCACATTCAAGCTACGATCACCAACTATGATCTGAAGAGTCAAGGCGTGCATCAAGTGGAAGCGATGTTATACGATAGTGAGCAGCAAGCGCTTTGGGAGGAACCGCTTCGCGTTGGCATTCAAACGAGTGGTACTGCTAAGCAAGCGGTGGAATTCTCCGCTCACATGGATCGCCCAGCTAAATGGAGTGCAGAAAGTCCATATCTGTATACGCTCGTTCTTCGTTTATGGAATGAAGAAGGTATGCTGTTAGAGACGGAGAGCTGTAAGGTGGGCTTCCGGAAGTTTGAGATCGAAGACGGCTTGATGAAAATCAACGGCGAAGTTATTGTTTTCAAAGGTGTGAATCGCCATGAATTTGACCGTGATCGTGGACGTTCTGTCGACGCGGAAAGTATGCTTGCCGATATTTTGCTTATGAAACAATATAATATCAACGCAGTACGGACTTCACATTATCCGAATAACCCGCTTTGGTATGAGCTTTGTGATCAGTATGGTTTATATGTGATTGATGAAACGAATTTAGAAACTCACGGCTCGTGGAGCTATGGGCAAGAGGAACTAGGCGAAACGGTGCCAGGAAGCCGACCTGAATGGACGGGGGCTGTAATTGATCGGGCGAACTCCATGCTGCAAAGAGATAAGAACCATCCATCCATTGTGATCTGGTCTTTAGGGAACGAGTCCTCCGGGGGAGATAATTTCCTACTCATGCATGATTTCCTGCGTGAAGCCGATCCTTCCAGAGTTGTTCATTATGAGGGTGTATTCCACTGGCGTGCATCGGACAGAGCGTCCGACATTGAAAGTCATATGTATTCCAAAATTGAAAAAATCGAAGAATACGCGAAAAGTAAGCCGAAAAAGCCGTTTATTCTTTGTGAATACAGCCACGCCATGGGGAACTCCTGTGGAAATCTATTTAAATACTGGGAGCTGTTTGATCAATACCCAATCTTACAGGGCGGATTCATTTGGGATTGGATCGACCAATCCATTCGCACGACGACGCCAGATGGCGTCACGTATCAAGCTTATGGCGGCGATTTTGGCGACACGCCGAATGATGGCAACTTCTGTGGCAACGGATTGATTTTCGCAGACCGTTCGGTTTCACCGAAGCTGCATGAAGTGAAGAAGTGCTACCAGAATGTGAAGTTTGCAGCTGTTGATGCGGCCAAAGGTCAAATTAAAGTGACAAATCAATTCTTGTTCACGAATTTGAATGAATTTGATTGGACATGGACGATCTCACGTAACGGCGTCGCTGCGGCAAGTCGTGTGGTCAATGATTCTTATTCGGTTGTGCCTGGTGAAACTGCGATTATTGAGCTTGCTTTGGATTCGGTAGAAAGTCAATTCCCAAATGATGAGTTCGTGTTAACCTTGAGCTTGATTCTGAAAAATGATACGTTATGGGGAGTAAAAGGACATGAAATCGCATGGGAGCAATTTATCCTTCCATCGGTGAATCAATTAGCCCTTTCTTCACGCAATTGGGAAGCGGAGAAAGAATCCGCTGCGACGATCACTACGGAGGCAGCTGTACAAGTCGTCACTTCTGCAGAAGGGATTACGTTAAATGGGGATCATTTCTCACTTAAGTTTGACGCGGTGACAGGCGATATCACATCGTATCTGTACGAAGAAGTAGAGTTGTTCCGTGCGGGACCAATACCGAACTTCTGGCGTGCGTTTACGGATAATGACCGCGGGAACCAGCACCACATTCGTTGTGCACCGTGGCAGGAGGCAGGAAGTGGACGTAGGCTGCTTTCATTCCATGCGAAGTCACTGGATGCGGGAAGCGCTGAGGTTCGTGTGCGCTTTGAACTCGCAACGCAGCCTGCTTCCGAGGTTCAGCTAGTATACACTGTTTCAACAAGCGGAGAGGTCGAGGTTGGGATGCAATTAACGCCTGGCGACAAATTGCCAGAAATCCCTGAAGTAGGCGTCATGTTCGAATTGGATGCTGCCTTCGAGAACTTAACGTGGTATGGTCGCGGGCCTCACGAAAACCACTGGGATCGTAATGTTGGCGCTAAGCTAGCGCTGCATACCGGCACGGTAGAAGAACAATTCGTGCCATACCTGCGTCCGCAAGAATGTGGCAATAAGACGGATGTTCGCTTTGCAACTTTAACGAATGCGGCAGGTCGCGGGCTCCGCATTGCTGGCTTACCAACAGTCGAGCTAAATGCCTTGCCATACTCACCTTCCGAACTGGAAGCACATGATCATCCATATAAACTGCCAGTGAGCGATAAAGTCGTATTGCGTGTGAATTACAAGCAAATGGGCGTTGGCGGTGACGATAGCTGGGGAGCAAGAACACATCCCGAGTTTACGCTATTCGCGAACCGTACGTATGCGTATGGATTTACGTTCAAAGGAATTTAATAAGTCGAAAAGGCTGTACCCCAAGGGTGCAGCCTTTTGGGTATTGAGTTGGGAAAGACTTCTCATCACCCAGTGGGGTATCTCCATTTGACCAGATAAGACGTGGGTGATAAGTTTAAAGAAGCTTGATAAAACAACAAGAATAGGCATCTGGTTGAGGGATGAAAGGTGGATATACGAATGACAGTAAATACGGTGAATCCAATAATAGGACTTATAGGAACAGGCGTTATGGGTAAAAGCATGGCGGGACATTTCCTGAAAGCGGGATATGAAGTTCATATTTATACGCGTACGAAAGAAAAAGCGCAAGACCTATTAGACACAGGCGCGAAATGGCAGGAGTCACCGGGGGCATTAGCACGACAGTGCCAGGTAATTATGACAATGGTGGGTTTTCCGAGTGACGTCGAAGACATTTACTTTGGCGAAAATGGGATCGTGACCATGGCCCAGCCCGGCAGCTTCCTAATCGACTTAACCACGTCGAGTCCGTCCTTGGCCAAACGAATTTATGAGGAAGCGCTGGCGCGACAGCTATTCTCCTTGGATGCACCTGTTTCTGGTGGAGACATCGGAGCCAAAGAAGCTCGTTTGTCCATTATGGTCGGGGGCTCTCGCGAGGTGTTTGAGCAGATGCTGCCTATTTTCCAAAAGATTGGCACGAATATCGTCCATCAAGGCGAAGCTGGTGCAGGTCAACATACGAAGATGTGCAATCAAATTGCGATTGCAAGCAACATGATGGGTGTGGTTGAAGCCCTCGTTTATGCGAAGAAAGCGGGACTCAAGCAGGCAACTGTGTTGCAAAGCATTGAGACTGGTGCCGCGGGCAGCTGGTCATTAAGTAATTTGGGCCCACGCATGATGGCGGACAATTTTGCACCTGGTTTTTATGTGAAACATTTTATCAAGGATATGAAAATCGCGCTGCAATCTGCGGAAGAGATGAACCTAGAGCTTCCTGGGTTAACGCTAGCTAAATCGCTCTACGAGCAATTAGCTGAAATGGGTGAAGAGGAAAGTGGTACCCAGGCATTGTATAAATTAATTAACAAGTAAGAAAGTACGGTACGACCAATAGCAGGAGGATGCTCTATGAAAATCGTGATTGCACCGGATTCGTTTAAAGGCAGCCTAAGCTCAGAAAGGGCAGCGATGGCGATAAGAGACGGGATTCTGCGAGCCCTGCCTGAGGCCGAAACCGTGCTCATTCCCGTGGCTGACGGGGGAGAAGGAACGGTGGACAGCCTTGTACAGGCTACACAGGGAACCAAGATTTCTGTCACTGTGCAAGGTCCGCTGCGAGATGAAGTGGTCGCTGTGTATGGTGTTCTCGGCGATGGCGTCACGTGCGTGATTGAAATGGCCGCGGCTTCCGGATTAATCTTAATTCCAGTGGAGCATCGAAATCCAATGGTGACGACGACCTTTGGTACAGGTCAATTGATCAGGCACGCGCTCGATCGCGGCTATCGTTCCTTCATTCTTGCGCTTGGCGGCAGCGCGACGAACGATGGTGGATGCGGCATGCTCCAAGCGTTGGGCTTACAGCTCTTGGATGTGGAAGGGAGAGATGTAGGGGGAGGAGGACAAGCCCTATCTCATATAACTCGGATTGACGCGTCAAGGTGGGATGAGCGAATTAGGGAATCGCGCTTCATCATTGCCTCCGATGTCACGAATCCGTTCATTGGTCCGCAAGGGGCTTCCCATGTCTTCGGACCACAGAAAGGTGCGACTCCAGAGATGGTTGAGGCGCTAGATGGTGCGCTCGCCCATTGGGCGGATATGATGGAAGCGCATACCGGAAAAGCGGTACACCAACTGCCTGGAGCTGGCGCCGCGGGTGGGCTTGGCGGCGCCTTCCAAGCTTTCTTCCCTGCGAGCACCAAGCGTGGTATCGATGTGGTGATGGAACAGACCAAGCTGCATAAGCATCTGCAAGATGCCTCGCTTGTGTTCACAGGCGAAGGGCAAACGGATGCGCAAACCGCTTCCGGCAAAGCGCCGATGGGCATTGCGCAAGCGGCTCAGCAGCTTGGCATACCTGTTATTGTTTTGTCAGGTTCAGTGGGACAAGGAATTGAGAAACTCTACCTGCAAGGCATGACAAGTATTCATAGCATCGTAAATGGGCCAATAACGCTTCAGGAGGCGATGAGCCGAACACCGGAGCTTTTAACGCAGAAAGCGGAGCAAGTGATGCGTACTTTTTTGGCTGGGCGAAAGAAGGAGGAATAGGTAATGTCAACGCATACACAAGGGGATCTGCAATCGGATTTTCCTAAAGGCTTATCAAGTCCAGCAAAGCGAGCGTTAGCAGGGGCAGGCATAACAAGCCTCAAGGATTTCACCAAAATCACAGAGGTGGAACTTATGAAGTTACACGGAATGGGCCCTAAGGCTAAAGAAGCGATTCGCCAAGAACTTGCTGCTCATGGCTTGTCCTTCAGAGCGGGCTCTTGATCTTTCTCAGAAGTACAAAGAAAAGTCCATCGTTATTTCTTAATATAAACCCTACGCCGCCAACCCAAAGTGCTCCTCAGATCTATTGAAGGTTGCTTACCTCTTTGTCCCTCCATATCATATCAGGCCAAGTTCTGGAATATAGATGAGTGAGGAATGATGAAATGAGGTGGGTGAATCGATATGAGTACGAATGATAAAAGCAAACTGACAACGAGCTGGGGAGCGCCCGTAGGGGATAACCAGAATTCGCAAACGGCAGGTGCCCGCGGACCTACGTTGATCCAAGACGTTCACCTGCTAGAGAAATTAGCACATTTCAACCGTGAGCGTGTGCCGGAGCGTGTTGTGCACGCCAAAGGGGCAGGTGCACACGGGTATTTCGAGGTAACGCAAGATTTGACAGCGTTTACGAAGGCGAGCTTCCTGTCTGAGGTCGGGAAACAAACGCCGTTATTCGTTCGTTTTTCTACGGTTGCGGGGGAGAACGGCTCCGCAGATACGGTCCGCGATCCTCGCGGATTTGCGGTGAAATTTTATACGGATGAAGGTAACTATGATTTAGTTGGCAACAACACGCCTGTCTTTTTCATTCGCGATGCCATTAAATTTCCCGACTTTATTCATACGCAGAAGAGGCACCCGCAGACGCATTTGAAAAATCCGAATGCCGTGTGGGATTTCTGGTCCCTATCACCGGAGTCGTTACATCAAGTCACGATCCTGATGTCAGATCGCGGAATTCCAGCTACGCTGCGGCATATGCATGGATTCGGATCGCATACGTTCAAGTGGGTAAATGCAGAAGGGCAAGCTGTCTGGGTGAAGTATCACTTCAAAACAGAGCAAGGCGTTCAGAATATGTCGCCAGCCGTTGCAGCGCAGCTTGCTGCCGATAATCCGGATTATCATACGGAGGATCTGTTTGAAGCGATCAAGAAGGGCGATTTCCCAGCATGGAAGCTGTGTGTACAGATTATGCCGCTGGAAGATGCGAATACATATCGATTCGATCCGTTTGATGTGACGAAGGTGTGGTCGCAGAAGGATTATCCACTGATTGAGGTCGGCCGCATGGTGCTGAATCGCAATCCGGACAATTATTTTGCTGAGGTTGAGCAAGCAACCTTCTCGCCGGGAACGTTCGTTCCAGGTGTAGAAGCTTCCCCTGATAAAATGCTGCAAGGCCGCTTATTCGCTTATGGTGATGCCCATCGCTACCGCGTTGGGGCCAATCATCAGGCGTTACCGATCAATCGGCCGCGAAGCGAGGTCAATACCTACCAACGCGATGGTCAGATGCGCGCGGATGATAATGGTGGCGGCTCCGTCTATTACGAGCCGAACAGTGCGGGAGGCCCATCGGAAACGCCTGCCTATAAACCGGCAGCTTTCGAGGTAACGGGATCAGCAGATAGTATCGCCTATGATCACAATGATCACTACACACAGCCTGGAGATCTGTACCGACTCCTTAGCGAAGAAGAGCGTGAGCGATTGGTTCAAACGATTGTGGGAGCAATGAAGCCTGTTGAGCAGGATGCGATCAAGCTCAGACAGATTGGCCACTTCTATAAAGCGGACCCTGAATATGGGGCGCGCATTGCTGCAGGGCTTGGTTTGCCAGTTCCTGAATAAATGAAATGCCAAAGACAGCTACCTTTTCTAAGTAAAAGGATGGCTGTTTTTGTTTTCATGCATATACTAATAGCACAATGACACGATTGAAAGAGGTGATCTTGGTGGGAACAAGGCTTTTATCGGAACAGCTTGTGAAAACCCGCTTTCCCCATTTAAGGTACATCCGAATTCACACTTCAGATAAATATAAGGCAACTATCTATGCTTGGACGGAAGATTTGCAACTGTCGAAGCAAGATGCGCTGAACGTAGAGAAATATGCAAACGCTTACTTGTACCCGTATGTGGTTTTCCAAGTCAAGGCATATTGCGCGGTTAGAGCGGATAAGGTTCCGTTGCAGCAGGAAGTACCCTTGGATATCGCTCAAACCGCCTTGCGCAGCAATTTGAATCAATATGGGATTCTAGCCGCGATTAACCGGAAATTTCCATATGGGCGCTTGCAGTTTAAGCATTATGACGTCATCAATAGTGTCATTCATTTTGATTTCGATGCGCTTCAGCGAATGGAGGAGCAGGAGAAGGGAGACATGCTTCGCTACTTGAGCGAAATGATTCCCCTCGGCTGCTTCTGCGAGGTTCGTTTTCTGGATGAGGACCTCTAGCGAATCATGCCATAATCACGAATGTTGGTTTCTACGTCCAGTTGAAAGCTCGCTATTGGATAGACGATATGCCAATCTAAAGCTTATCCCAAATCAGATCGGGACGAACAGTTGTTAAAATTTGTGGGGAGATGATAAGCTTATTGATGCCTAAGTATTGGACAAGTGTATTCCTGTTGATCTGTAGATATTTTCCATGCTTGATTATGCATTTTTTTCAATGGGGATATTGGAATCGAACGTATCGCCACCAAGTTAGACATTTCGAAAGACCCAAAGGAGTTCATCTATGCTGAAACGTTCACCGTATTTCTTGTTAATTCTTGCGACTTGTATTTGGGGTGGGAACTTTGTTGCGGGTAAGGCACTCGTCCTACATATTCCTCCCATCACTTTGGCAGCAGGGCGTTGGAGTATTGCCTTCCTGTGTTTGCTTCCCTTCTTCGGCAAGGAGGCTTGGCGGCGTAAAGATATTTTTCTTACGCATTGGAAAATGGTGCTGTTCCTCTCCCTGACAGGTGTAGCAGGATTTAACTCATTAACGTATGTAGCTGTCCAATACACGGGCTCAATCAATGCGTCTTTAATGAATTCAGCAACGCCTATTTTCGTTGTTCTTATTACTTGGTTTGTGATGAAAGAAAAGCTTGCTTGGTGGGCGCTGCCAGGGATTGGCGTATCCATGCTAGGTGTATGTTGGATTATTAGTCAGGGGAAATTGTCTGCACTTCTTCATTTATCTGCTAATAAAGGTGATTTGTTCATGCTGCTTGCTGTACTTTGCTGGGCGTTATATTCAGTAGGAATGAAGAAGATGGCCGGACGTTTCCCGGCAAGCCCCTTTTTGCTGGTGCAAGTCGCTGTCGCGCTCGTTGTGTTGATTCCGAGTTCGTCCATTGAGTGGTGGGTCAAGGCACCTCATGTGGCGTGGAGTGGGGCTTTGGTGAGTGGGTTACTTTATGTCGGCATCTTTGCTTCTATTGTAGCTTTCCTGAGCTGGAATAAAGCGATTGAGCTTGCTGGTCCTCAACGCTGCGCGGGTTTTCTTAACTTCATCCCTTTATTTAGCGCGATCTTTGCAACTACCTTTACGGGAGAATCGTTACAGCTTTATCATTTATTGGGCGCCTTCTGGATCGTGTTGGGAGTCTATATGACGAATCTAGCGATGAAGCGACATGTACGCCTCTTTCTTCCGAAATAATTTAAATATGCCAAGGGAGTTGAATTTTTTACTTGATTAAAGGGCTGATAACCCAGATTATAAGCGTGTATATAGGAACGGATTAATATAACTGATTGGACTTCACCCTCACTTTAGTTCAAAATAGAATTAAGTGCAGGGGGGATCAACATGAACAATAACATCATAAGCAAGCAAATCCGCATATTTTGGACATTCTTACGAATTAGTCCGCTTACGTTTGGTGGAGGGTATGCGATGCTGCCTGCTATTCACCGTGAGGTTGTCACAACGAATCATTGGATGTCAGACGCGGAAATGTCAGAACTATTAGCCATTTCCGGCGCAGTCCCGGGTGGGGTTGGTGTTAATGTTTCGGCGTTAGTTGGTTACCGATTAGCAGGAATTGCGGGAGCCATCGCAGCTGTCATCGGGATTACGCTTCCGACCTTTCTGATTGTCCTCATGCTTAGTATGCTATATGCGTGGCTCGAGCATTACCCGAAAATACAAGCCATCATGGAGGGCATTCATGCTGCAATTATGGGTCTCATTGCGGCTGCGGCTTACAAAATGGCGAAATCCTCGATCTTCGATGGATTGACCTTCCTCACCGCTGTTGGAACCGTAATTGTGATGATAGTTGTTCCCGTATCGCCACTTGTGTTGATTGTACTTGGCTTGGTTGTAGGTGTGATCGGCACGTATCTCAAGCAAAAATGGGGTATGAAAAATCCCCTTTCCCATAATGACTCAATAGAAGCTACCAGCACAGACATCAAGACCGCTGAATTGTATATGGCGGATGGGATTTAAGGAATGAGGTGCTTCGCAGATGCTGATAAGTTTATTTCTTACTTTTCTCAAAATCGGACTTGTTTCCTTTGGCGGCGGTTATGCCATGATTCCTGTAATCCAGCTAGAGGTTGTTGAGCAGCATCATTGGCTCACTTTGGACGAATTTAACCATGTGATTTCGCTAGCAGGCACAAGCCCAGGCCCGATTGCCACGAATAGTGCGACACTAATTGGATATGAGGCTGCCGGTGTACCAGGCGCAATCTTGGCAACCTTAGGCATGGTTCTGCCTTCATTGGTTTTGATAATCGTTGTGGCCGCATTCTTATTCCGATGGCACTCACATAGCTGGTTTAAATCATCATTCTACGGTTTAAAGCCGGTTGTGACTGGATTTATCATCTATGCGGCGCTGCATTTTGGCTTATCTTCCTTCGAAACGGTAAAGACGGGAGTCACTTGGAAACAGGTTGCAACCCTTCTCATCGCAGGAGGCGCTTTTATTGCGATTGTCAAATATAAGCTGCACCCATTTATCGTGATTGTGCTTGCCGGCGTTCTAGGGATTGTCTTTTTTCTATAGGAATTTAAAAAAGTGGGGCTGAGCCGCCCGAAACGGGAGGCTTCAATCACGAACTCCTTTCGTGCCTTCAAGGCAATGAAAGGAGTTTTTTTCATTTTTACTCTTATCAAGGTGATAAAAATTTCTTTTATAGGCAATAAACAACTTTATATTTCGATAAAATGTTATATAATGTACAATATATAACAAATAGAACACACTATATAACGGTATTTCCACGGTTTAGGAGGGAAACATCATCGAGCTTACAGCCCGCCAGTTAGAAATTATTGATCTCGTCGGCAAATATGCGCCCATAGCAGGGGAACGTATTGCTGAGTTACTGGGAATTAGTCGACCGACCATTCGATCAGACCTAGCTGTCTTAGTTATGTTAAGGCACATCGACGCCAAACCCAAGGTAGGGTATTTTCTCGGTACAGCATCTCTCGAGGTACACACACCATTCAAGACGATGGAGTCCATGAAGGTGAAGGATGTGATGAGCATTCCCGTTGTACTTCGAGAAACGGTAACAGTCAGCGACGCAGTCGTTACACTTTTTCTCGAAAATGTTGGAAGTCTGGTAATAGTGAATCTAGAGGGTGCCCTAGCTGGTATCGTCTCACGTAAAGATTTACTCAAAGTAACGCTAGGACATGCAACGGCAACGGCTATGCCTGTATCGTTAGTAATGACCAGACAGCCGAACATTATTACGATAAAACCTGAAGACAGTGTGCTGGAGGCAGCACGGAAAATGATTCATCATGAAGTTGACAGCTTACCCGTCGTCAAGGCACTTGAAGGCCGGGAAGGGCTGGAAGTGGTAGGCCGGATTACGAAAACAACGATGACCAAATTGCTGCTGGATGTAGCGCTGGGTACGTAAATCAGGGGGAGTTTACATGGGAGAGAAGCTGCATACCATTTTCGTTTGTTCGGATTCGGTAGGTGAGACGGCAAATACGGTTGTACAAGCAACAATTCGGCAGTTTAATGCAAGTCAGGTTGTCGTCAAGAGGCACGGCTCCATCCGAACGGAAGACGAAGTGCGTGCAATCGTTGAAGAAGCATCACGGCTGAAGGGATTTATCGCCTACACCCTCGTGCTGCCTGAGCTAAGAGAAATGATGCGGCAGGAAGCTATTCGATTGAACGTGAATGCGATCGATATTATGGGTCCCATGATGCAAGCCTTCATCGATACGTTTAAGGACTCGCCTAAAAGAAAAGTCGGACTGCTCTATCAACTAGATGAACAATATTATCAACGGGTTGAAGCCGTTGAGTTCACCGTCAATAGTGATGATGGCAAGGATCCTAGCACCATGAAGCAGGCGCATATCGTGCTGCTGGGACCCTCAAGGACGTCCAAGACACCACTCAGCATCTATTTAGCCCACAAAGGATTTAAGGTATCCAATTATCCCCTTGTTCCAGAGGTTAAACCTCCTGCCATTTTATATGAACTGGACCCGAAGAAATTGGTCGGGCTCACAATGAGTGCCGATAAACTGATTGGCATTCGTACGGAACGATTGAAAGCCGTTGGACTTCCTTTTGGAGCCAAATATGCCACGAAAGAGCGCGTAGAGGAAGAAATAGCTTTTGCCATGAGGTTGTATCGCGAGTTGGGTTGTTCGGTTATTGATGTGAGTGAGAAAGCAATTGAAGAAACAGCAGGCTTAATCTTGGCGGAAAGAGCATAACGCATCATATAACGAATCAAACCAATTTGGAGAGGGTGGATCGCTCATGCAAAGAGACTTGTCTTTGGAAATCGTACGGGTAACGGAGGCCGCAGCAATCGCATCGGCTAGCTGGACAGGAAAAGGGAATAAGATCGATGCGGATGGGGCTGCAACTTCTGCTATGCGTGAATATTTTCGAGCTGTTCCTTTTCGCGGGACAGTTGTCATTGGAGAAGGGGAAATGGATGAAGCTCCCATGCTTTATATCGGTGAAGAGGTAGGCAGTGGAGCTGGGCCAGAATTTGATGTGGCGGTTGATCCGTTAGAGGGAACGGATATTGTAGCAAGCGGTCGGAACAACGCACTATCCGTTGTTGCAATTGCCGAGAAGGGCAATCTCCTCCATGCCCCGGATATGTATATGGCGAAGCTAGCCGTAGGGCCTCGCTTGGCTGGCAAGCTGAGTCTCGATGAACCGCTGGAGCTGACCATTCAGAAAGCCGCAAGTTTGCTGCAAAAGGATATATCAGAGCTTACCGTCTCTATTCTGGATCGCAATCGGCATGCCGTGCAAATCATGATTTTGCGCAAGCTAGGCGTCAAAATTTATCTTCTTAGTGACGGAGATGTAGCTGGGGCAATGGCCGTGGCCTTCCCGGAAACTGGCATAGACCTCCATGTGGGCTCAGGTGGTGCGCCTGAAGGTGTACTCGCAGCCGCGGCACTCCGATGCATGGGTGGCGAATTGCAAGGACGACTGCTTCCTGAGAATGAAGAAGAGCGTCTTCGCTGCCTAAAAATGGGGATTGCGGACCCATCGAAAATATTGGGTATGCGTGAGCTTGTTGGAGATTCCGATATTATCTTTGCCGCAACAGGGGTAACATCGGGTGATTTTTTAAATGGTGTTAAATATGGCTGGGGCGGTCGTGTACAAACCCACTCTGTCGTAATGAGAGCTCAAACCCAGACGGTGCGATTTATCCAATGTGTTCACCAACTGCATGAGGAACGAGGTAGTGCTTGATCCTCTATTTGTGTAATCCGCTATGCATTTAATAGAATGCAATACATGTGCCAAGTTCCCCTCCGCATATAATAAGCCAGAGAAGATGCGAAAAGAGGGATAACCATGAGCTTGACTTCGATTGATTTTCTAGCCGTTGTCCGTAGCTGTATACCTCAGGAGGCCGAGATTGTCGTTCTGCAGCAGGAGGGAAATCCCGCGGCGATTCTATATGCCGATGTAGATGGAGATGGATTCCCTGAAATCACAGCCCTATATAGATATTTAGATCATCAATATTTATTCTCCCTGAAGGAATACTCTGGCAACTGGTTTCCGATTGGATCGGCCTCAACGGGCAGGGGGCAGGCGGTAAAGGATTTTGCTGCAGCTCCAATCTCACGCAAAGAAGGCTGGAATGTTATTATCGGCTGGCAAAACGGGGGAGAACCCGCATCTGAGCTAGATATTATTCAATGGACGCAGACCGGGTTTCAACGTGTCATTCCCCCCGGAACGACTTATTCACATTTGGAAATTGAAGATATGCCAACACGAAACGGCACTGATGGACTTTGCGAAATCGCCCTGTGGACACAGGAACAAAGCCAGGTGTACAGCGTTGAAACGTATCGGTGGGAACCACATCGACTCGTGCCGACCAGTGATGTACACGCATATTATTTTCAAAAGGTTGCTCGGTACTATGAAGATTTAACGCAGGAGCAACCGAATGAGCCGCTTTTTCGGAGTTATTTGGAAGATGCCCAAAAGAGGGCAGGAAGAAGCTAATGTTGGCTGACTAGGTGCCAGGGGAGAAATTCTCCTGGTTTTTTGTCATGTCGTATTTTCTGACTCTATTTGTCCGAATGTTAGACTAAAAATAAGCGTTTTCCTGTGCTACATTTAGAACAGTTGTCTATATATCATATAGTTGTATGCAAGGTAAAAACCTACTGGAGGTCGTCACATGTCACGTAAGTATCGCATTGGGATTATTGGTTGTGGTGGAATTGCAAATGGGAAGCATTTGCCAAGTTTAAGCAAGCTAGCAAATGTTGAACTAGTCGCATTTTGTGACATAGTCCAAGAGAGTGCAGCAACGGCTGCAAAGAAATATGGGATTGAAGGCGCGCTTGTATGCGAGGATTATAAAGAAGTTTTACAAGATGCAACGATTGACATTGTCCATGTATTAACACCGAATATTTCACACGCGGAAATTTCGATTGCAGCGCTTGAAGCAGGCAAGCATGTCATGTGTGAGAAACCGATGGCGAAGACGGCAGCAGATGCGAAACGCATGATGGAAACAGCGAAACGCACAGGCAAAAAGCTGACAATCGGCTATAACAACCGTTTCCGCGCAGATAGCCAGCATTTGAAAAACGTATGTGCGGAAGGTGACCTAGGGCACATTTATTTTGCCAAAGCACATGCCATTCGTCGTCGCGCTGTACCTACTTGGGGTGTTTTCCTTGATGAAGAAAAGCAAGGTGGAGGTCCATTAATCGATATTGGTACCCATGCGCTGGATCTAACACTCTGGATGATGGACAACTACAAGCCGAAGGTTGTATTAGGAACGTCCTATCATGAATTGTCCCAAAGAGAAAACGCTGCCAACGCTTGGGGACCATGGGATCCAAGTAAGTTTACAGTTGAGGATTCCGCTTTCGGGATGATCGTGATGGAGAATGGTGCGACAATTATCCTTGAATCCAGTTGGGCGTTGAATACACTTGAAGTGGACGAAGCGAAATGTTCGTTAAGTGGTACAGAAGGTGGCGCAGACATGAAAGGCGGACTTCGCATCAATGGTGAGAAGCATAGCCGTTTATACACAACTGAGGTTGAATTGAAATCGGGCGGCGTTGCTTTCTATGACGGAGCTAGCGTAAGTGCTGCAGATGTGGAAATGCGTGCTTGGATCAATGCCATTGATCAAGATATTGAGCCAGTCGTGACACCAGCACAAGCGTATGTGGTCTCGCAAATTCTTGAAGCCATTTATGAGTCTGCGCGTACGGGCAAAGCTGTTTATTTGAGCGAATAGAAGTCTAATTAATGAAAATACCATGAGGATGATCGGTCCTGATGGTTTTTTTTGTATTGGTTTGTGTTTTTCCCAATTGAAATTTGAAAAACAGCTTTGAGATGGCGTATGCTTATCGTTGTGTAGGACTTATTCCGTTATCGAGGGAAAGGAAGCGAAAGGTATGCATTTAGGCTTACAAGATAAGGTTGCATTAATCACTGGAGGAAGCAAAGGAATCGGACTTGCAACAGCGATTGCGCTATCCCGTGAAGGGGCGAAAGTTGCTATCCTTGCTCGTAATGCAGAGCAGCTTCAGGAAGCAGCCATCCAAATTGCCAATTTGACCGAAGGTGAGGTACTACCCATTCAAGCCGATGTGACGTCGGAAGCCGATTGTCAGCGTGCAATAGAAGAGATTGTTGGTCGTTTTGGCGGCTTACATATCCTTGTGAATAATGCAGGTACGTCCGCTGCTGCGCCGTTTGAGCATGTAGGCACGGAGGTATGGCGTCAGGATTTGGAGTTAAAATTATTCGGGGCGATTCATTGCTCGCGCTATGCGATTCCACATATGCGAGAGGCGGGTGGCGGCTCGATCGTGAATATTACGACTTCCGCTGCCAAAACACCACCAGCGTCGTCACTTCCAACTTCCGTCAGCAGAGCTGCGGGGTTGGCTTTGACCAATGCGATGAGCAAGGATCTTGGCTCGGCTCAGATTCGTGTGAACACGGTGTGTATTGGAACGATTCGCAGTGACCAGATCGAGAAGGTATGGAAAAGGCTTGCGCCAGACCTGACTTGGGATGAATTCGCGCGAGATCCGAAGCATGATATCCCACTTGGCCGAATCGGCAATGCCGAGGAAGCGGCGAATGTGATCACCTTTTTAGCATCCGATGCTGCCTCTTACGTCACGGGAACTTCTGTGAACATCGATGGTGGAAAAGGTGCCGCCTTGTAGGCAGGTGTCTCCATTCTGGTAAATAGAACAAAGCCCATGGCTCTCCGGTAATGGAAAGCCATGGGCTTTGTTCTTCTTCTATTTTCTTAGGGAAATGGCTTGTGGCTTGTATTACGCTCTACGCTTCTTTCGCAGATACCAGACTACCATAGAGATAGCGTCCCGAATTGAAGTGTTTTGGTGAAAAGCTAGTGTCATTGTCATAAGCAAGAAACCTCCCTAACCCTGAAAGAATGTCATGCATGAATAGTATTACGTAAGAAAGGAGCCGATGGTTTTATTTTTTTTTAGAATGAGCAGCCTATTTTTTAAAAATATAGAATTTAAATGTTTCACATCATACATCGGCTCTATTTTTGGGTAAACACTCTCGTCCAAGAAGAACGATGTAACCGTATATTTTACTTGACAGGTTAAACGTTTCAATTTAATCTAAAAGTGGGTGTTAAACGTTTAACAAGTTTGCGGAGTTGAGGCAATTACTGAGCAACCTATAACAAATGATACGGAGTGATTCTAACATGTGGAAACAAGCAATTGAGGATGCTTTGCAGAAAACGAAAGTAAATATTGAGCGTTTCGGGGATCAGTTCCCTCATGTCAGTGAGAACGATATTTATCATTTGAATCCGAATACGGATTGGACAGATGGCTTCTGGTCAGGGATTTTGTGGCTGAGCTATCAGTACAGCGGGGACAAAGTGTTTCAAGAGGCCGCTCAGAAAACCGTTGCGAGCTTTAAGCAAAGACTTGAAAATCATGTTGGGTTAGATCATCATGATATCGGCTTCCTTTATTCCCTATCTTCGAAGGCACAATGGATTCTTGAGAAGGATGAGAATGCGAAGCAACTCACTTTGCAAGCTGCTGATGTTCTGATGAAGCGTTGGAGACCGAAGGGGCAATATATTCAAGCTTGGGGACCTGAGGGTGACGAGAAAAATGGCGGACGGATCATTATCGATTGTTTGTTGAATTTACCGTTGTTGTACTGGGCTTATGAACAAACAGGTGATGCTAAATATAAAGAAGTGGCTACGATTCATGCTGATTTGTCGCGCCGCTACTTGGTGCGCGGTGATGATTCATCGTACCATACCTTCTATTTTGATCAAGAAACAGGTGAACCGCTGCATGGTGGAACGCATCAAGGCTATCAAGATGGTTCAACTTGGACAAGGGGACAAGCGTGGGGAATTTACGGCTTTGCGCTTTCATATCACTATACGAAAAACCCACTCTACTTAGAGACAGCCAAACGCTTAGCGCGTTATTTCTTCGAGCGTTTGCCAGAGGATGACGTTGTATATTGGGACTTCAATGTCCCAGTAAATGCTGAAACGAAACGGGATAGTTCTGCTTCTGCGATTGCTTCAGCGGGTGCATTGGAGATATTGGAGCATTTAGCAGCGGATGATCCCGATCGTGCTTATTTGGAAAATGGCGTTCAACGTTCAATGGCTGGATTAGTGAAATCCTACGCGACCATTGGAAAGCCGGATGCACAAGGTTTTCTTGAGCGCGGTTCTTACTTCGTACGTGGTGGCTTAGCACCTGATGACTACGTGATTTGGGGCGACTACTATTACCTAGAAGCATTACTTCGTCTAGAAAAAGGTTTCAAGGGGTACTGGTATGAGTAATTCACAAAAGGCAGTGGGCACAGATCGCGCGTATTGGATACAGACGATGCTTCGCATAGCAGAGCCTGTTCTCCGGGCACTCGCTGCTAGAAAACTTCGTGCGACGATGCCAGTGGAATGTAAACAAGAGGAGCAGCGTCAATACACACATCTCGAAGCTTTCGGTCGTACGCTCGTTGGCATGGCGCCTTGGCTGGAGACACCTGCACGGGATGCGGAGGAAGAAAAGCTTCGGGTAGCGTATGGACAGTTGGTTCGCGAGGCTATGGATGCGGCTACGGATCCAGAATCTCCGGATTTCTTGAACTTCGCGAAGGGGAGACAGCCGATCGTAGATACGGCATTCCTTGCAAATGCCATACTGCGTGCGCCTAACACGCTTTGGCATAGCTTAGATGAGCGGGTTAAAGTGAATCTTGCTGCGGCGATGAAAACCTCACGAACGCGCAAGCCTGCTTTCAACAACTGGCTGCTCTTTGCAGCGATGACGGAAATAGCTCTTGGCTACATGGGCGAGGACTGGGATCACATGCGTGTTGACTTCGCACTGAAGCAGCATGAGCAGTGGTACCTTGGAGACGGCATGTATGGTGATGGCATTGAGTATCATGCGGATTACTACAACAGCTTCGTTATTCAGCCGATGTTAGTGGATATCATCGAGCATGTACAAGTGCATTATGAGGATTGGGGTCAAATGCGTACGAATATCCTGAAGCGTGCTCAGCGCTATGCGGCTGTTCAGGAACGTTCGATTTCACCTGAGGGTACTTTTCCTGCGATTGGTCGTTCGCTAGCCTACCGCTTCGGTGCATTTCAATCACTTGCCCAAACGGCACTTCGCTGCGAACTGCCTACAGGAGTTTCACCTGCTCAAGTACGCGGTGCACTGACGGCTGTTATTCGCAGATTGAGCGAAGCACCAGGCACCTTCGACGAAGGGGGCTGGTTGCGAATTGGTCTATGCGGCCATCAGCCGGAACTTGGCGAGCCGTATATTTCAACAGGAAGCTTATACCTATGCTCCGCAGTCTTTCTTCCGCTTGGCTTGGCAGAGGATGATGAGTTCTGGCAAGGTGCAGAGGCACCGTGGACCTCGCAGCAGGTTTGGACTGGGCAAACGGTTGCTATCGATAAAGCGTTATACTAGGATTTGAAGGCTGTCGCATATTGCGACGGCCTTTTTTTCTTTTTCAATTCCTTTGGATAGCGTCTTATTTTCGTGTACACTTAGTCATGGAAAGCTTTGATTATTTAGCAGCACATTGTATTATCCACAAATACTCTGTATGAGAGATTGTGGATAACTTTCTGTGACGAGCAGAACGAGATGAGACAAGAGAGAAGTGACTTTACGTGCATCAACCATATCAATTAACCGTTGAAGAGGTATTGAAACGCCCTTCCTTTCAACATGCCTATATTGCTGCGGGGGAGATGGGCTTAGGACGGCTAGTCCGCTGGGTTCATATCATTGAAGTCATTCAATTCGAAACCCTGCTGCAGGGTGGTGAAATGATTCTAACCACAGGCGCCGCATTCAAAAACGATACCCAATTGTTCATGACCTACCTAGAGCAGTTAATTCATAGAAATGTGTCCTGTTTGTGTGTTGAGATGGGGCACTATATAAGTGTGGTCCCTCAAGCATGGAGGGATGCGGCAGAAGCCCATGATTTACCGCTTATTATTTTCCCAGAAGCCGTGAGGTTTATCGATATTACACAGGATATTCATGCGCAGATTATTAACCAGCATCACAAAACTCTCCAGGACTTGGAGAAAATTTCTCGTGAATTTCATCGCCTGACCTTATCTTCCCAAGGTGTCACGCAAGTGCTTGCTCTCCTGCAGAGCAGTACCAAAGGTCAAGTCATCTATGTGCCTGTTGATGCACAGCCAAAGTTCATTCCTCCTGCCCCGAAGCGAGAATCTGCAAGATGGCTAACATTTCTGCAAAGCCGTATTTCCGAAAATGGGCAAATCGGACCTGAGGTTGGACCTTATGTTGAAGATGTAGAGGGTCAAACCGTTATTGTTCAGCCCGTGGGAGCTATGGGCAAAACCTGGGCGCACATCTTGCTTGTGCTTGATCGGAAGCCGCAGGAATTTGAGTTTCTAATTCTGGATTCGGCCTCACTTTCCATCGCGCAGGATTTATTACGGAAACGCTACATGGAAGAGCGCAAATTATATTCGCAAACGCTGTGGGTGGATGATCTGCTTCATATGCGAATTCATGATGAAGAGCAGATCAAGGTGCTGATTGGTGCTGAATTCAAGTGGTTGAATGCGTTGAGCTATCAAGTGATTTTGATTGAATTTGAACAAGAGCACGAAGAAGAAAACCCGTCAGAAGAAGATGGGATCGAATCAGTAGGATTGCACTTATCGCTTGTGGCTCGATCGATTTTTGAAGGGCAGCTATTTCACCCTTTAATCACGTTAAAACACAACAGACTCGTTGTCGTCGCGTTCGATAAGGTACCCAAGAAGCCCGCAAAGGAGCGTCTGCAGCACGTGTTTGAGTCGCTTCAGGAAATGAAGACCAGTGAGGGCATTCGCTTAATGATTGGCATTGGGCAACCGAATCAAAGCTTCATGCAAGCGCATCGCAGCTATCAGGAAGCACTTCAAGCGCTTTCACTAACGGTGACACTACAACAGAAGAAAGTCATGTTCTATGATGAGCAGGGCGTATTTGAGCTGCTTTTTCATATTGCGGACAAAGGGATTCTACAGTCCTTCATTCGGTCCTATCTCGGCCCGATAATTGATCACGATAGACAGAAAGGCAGCGAGCTGCTGCGCACACTTAAGGTCTATCTCGACCACGATGGCTCGAAGCAAATAGCTGCAGGGCAGCTTTTTATCGTGCGACAATCCCTATATTATCGATTGGACAAAATCGAGGAGCTTCTGGGCGCTGATTATATGCTTCCTGAGAAAAGATTGGCGCTGCAAGTAGGGATTAGAGCGTATCAGCTCTTGCATCCGGAAAATAAATTGTGAAAAGGACAGTGGTCAATTTTTGACAAAATGTCTAATGGAACTGACTCAAATCTCTCTTATACTTGGAGACAAGTAGAGAGCGATTCCTCATTTATGGAGTCCTCAAGAGAGGTTGATGAGCCATGATTATTGGGGTTCCTAAAGAAATTAAAAACAATGAGTTTCGCGTTGGCATGACACCGAGCTCGGTGCTTTCATACAAAAATGCAGGACATGAAGTACGGATTGAAACGCTAGCAGGTCACAGCATTGGTTTTACGGATGAAGATTATGCAGCAGCTGGAGCGACAATTGTTGCAACTGCAGCTGAAGTATGGTCATCTGATATGGTTGTTAAAGTAAAAGAACCGCTTCCCGAGGAGTACGGCTACTTTCATGAAGGTTTGATTTTATACACCTATCTACACCTTGCGCCGGAGGCTGAATTAACACATGCTTTGGTTAGCAAAAAAGTAACCGCCATCGCTTATGAAACCATTCAACTAGATAATGGAAGCTTGCCGTTGTTAACGCCGATGAGTGAAGTGGCAGGACGCATGTCCGTGCAGATCGGTGCTCACTTTTTGGAGAAAGCCCATGGTGGCAAGGGCATTCTGCTAGGTGGGGTACCTGGTGTTGAGCAAGGTAAAGTTACCGTGATCGGTGGTGGGATCGTCGGCGCCAATGCGGCCAAAATGGCGATCGGCCTCGGAGCCGAGGTAACGATCGTCGACTTGAATGCAGATCGACTGCGTCAGCTGGATGATCAATTCCAAGGACGTGTGAAAACGATCATGTCCAATCCCTACAACATCGCAGAAGTCGTTCGCCGTGCCGATTTGGTAGTTGGCGCTGTGCTCATTCCAGGTGCACGCGCACCGCGTCTCGTGACAGAGGACATGGTAAAAACAATGAGTCCAGGCAGTGTTATCATTGATGTTGCCATTGACCAAGGTGGATCGATCGAGACGATCGACCGCATTACCACACATGATCAACCAACGTATGTGAAGCATGGCGTCATCCATTATGCTGTAGCTAACATGCCGGGCGCGGTTGCACGTACATCCACATTGGCGTTGACGAATGTCACAACCAACTACGGATTGCAAATCGCTAACAAAGGCTTCGCGCGCGCTGCGCTTGAGAATAAAGCCATTGCCAAAGGCATTAATGCGGCACACGGTCACGTGACGTATCAAGCAGTTGCTGAAGCGCATGGGTATGAGCATATGGATATATATTCGCTAATTCAATAAAAGATAGACGAGGGGCTTCCGCATACCGCGGAAGTTCTTTTTTTATTTACATTTTCCAGTTGTTTCATGCTGCTAAGATTAGCCAGACCCATCAAACTCTTCCATCCCTTACCCAAAACTTCGCATTGACGCTACATTTAGTAACGTATAAACTTGAAAAAGTGAAACGTTTCAACTCAGATTAATGCGGCACTCTTAGAACACAAAAAGAACGTTAAAATAAGCGTTCCAATAGGAGATGACAATTTGACTACGATACAGCAACGACAGGATGAAATTATTGCGAGCATTGCGTCAGCAGCGTATAATCAGCCTGTTTTGAGCAATGGGTTTTTATTTGAAGGAGACGTTCGTGATAATTTCTACTACGCATCCTATCTTTTTGCAGCTTCCGTGGATCCTGCAATTACTTTCGTAGGTGACCGCAAAGAAGCGAAGGAAAAAGCAGAGCAGGTTTTTCTTCATTTAGTAGAGATTCAAGATCAGAATCCAACCAGCATGACGTACGGCCACTGGCCGCTTAACTTACGACCAACGCCTCAAGAGGCATCCAAGAATACATTGCCTGTTGAGCTTATGGGGAGTTTGATGGTTTATTTTGCTCAACGATATCAAGAGCAGATGAGTGAGGCTCTTCGCGTAGCTTTTGATAACACACTAAGGCATATTTATGACAGCAACTTCTATCGGAAGCCAGTCACGCATTATGGTCATCACGATGCCAAATATACTGCTGCGAAGCTGATTTTTGGCCAACGATATGAGGATGCTGCCTTACTAGCAGAGGGTTTCGAAAGTTTACGAATGACGTACAAGCGAGTGACTTCCAAAGGGATGTCAGAGTACGGCGGTTTGCCGTGGTTCTGGCATTGGGTGCAGGCTTTTACATGTGCTTGGCATTTAGCGCAAAATACAGATATCCGAAGTGAGCTAGCTCGGATGTTGGATTACCTCTGGAATGAACGCGCAACATTTTACCTAGGCGGCGCATGGGTAGGCCCGCATGCTCGAATTTGGCCGCATGATATGCCGAAGGATACGAATGTGCTGCACGACTATGTGCAATACGGAGACTTCAAGCTGCCAGATCACATGCCAAGAACCGAATATGCTGGCTTCCTTGCGTATGAAGCTCCTGCATCCAGTGTGCAAACGGCTTTGCAACGGTCATCAGTGCCTGTCGAAATTAAAAGGCAAGTTCCGAAACAGATTAGTCAAGCTGAGCACGAGAATGATGTGCTTCACAGCTATGTGTACCTTACAGAGAGCTTTGCGATGGGGGGCATGTGGGAGCGCATTCGCGAGTTTGATAACGAGCAGCACCGTTGGGATGTTACATTCCCATTGGACCAGCTGCAAGGCGTGAATCATGCTTATTTTTTCCATCCGGATTTGGAACAGCCAGAAGGAGATCTACGGCATCAAAGCGAATACACAGAAGTGCTTTTTCATCGGAATGTGATTATTGCTTCCTATTCCATGCCTGAAAATCAACCTGTTTACATCAAAGGTTGTTTACCACTAGGTGAGTGGGTTGAGACACCAAACGGACTATTTGGACGCTGCGCCAATGTATATATGGCTGTCTTTATTCAGCAACCCTATTACCGCGAGGTTCTGGAGGATCGCTGCTTCGTGACTAGCCGTGGCAGAACGAATGCAGTCGTAGTTGAATGCATCGATCTCGCAACAGCAGAGTCCCATAGCATCAGCGATGTCCACCAATTTGCTGAGATGATGAAAGGCAAGCAACCCATTTACGGACCTAACAACGAGATTACTTATACATCCTTGGATATGCAAATATTGTTGCTAGCAAGTGGCCCAGATCCAGAAATCAATAGACGAGTCAATGATGAAACAATTGATTTTTCTTCGTATACGGTCGCTTAAAACCAAAGAAAAGAGGATGAAAACATGCCAGCAGTTGATTACCCATTAGAAAAGCTTCTCACTTATCAAGGGATAAACCCACGTCCTGAAGACTTTGATGCTTATTGGGCGCGCGCTATCGCAGAAATGAAAGCAGTAGATCCACAAATCGAGCTTCGCCCGAGTGAATTTCAAGTACCTTATGCAGAGTGCTTTGACCTTTATTTCACAGGTGTAAAAGGAGCACGTATTTACGCGAAATACATTCGTCCTAAGCACGCAACTGAACCGCATCCAGCCATCGTGCAGTTTCATGGTTACTCCGGAAATTCGGGGGATTGGCATGATAAGCTATCCTATGCAGCTCTTGGTTACTCCTTCTTCTCCATGGATTGCCGCGGTCAAGGCGGATTATCCGAAGATGTTGGCGGAACTAAAGGGACGACATTAAGAGGGCACATCGTTCGCGGTTTGGATGATCACCCAGATCAGCTTTTATTCCGTGATATTTTCTTGGATACCGCACAGCTTGCAGGTATTGCGATGAATATGCCTGAGGTTGACCCTACGCGTGTAGGTGCGATGGGAGGCTCACAAGGCGGTGCTTTGACGATTGCTTGTGCAGCATTAGAACCACGCATTAAGAAGTTAGCGCCAGTTTTTCCATTCCTTAGTGATTACAAGCGCGTTTGGGAAATGGATCTAGCTAAAGATGCGTATCAAGAACTGAAGGATTTCTTCCGTCGTCATGACCCGCAACACAAACGTGAGGACGAATACTTCACGAAGCTAGGGTATATCGATATCCAAAACTTGGCCGATCGTATTCAGGGCGACGTCATGATGGGCGTAGGTCTCATCGATACAGTGTGCCCGCCATCTACCCAATTTGCAGCTTATAATAAAATCAAAGCGAACAAAAAACTAGAAATTTTCCCAGATTTCGGTCATGAAGGATTACCAGGCTTCGGTGATTTGACTTTGCAATTTATGCTTGATCTTTAAAAAATTAAAACCACTCTCATTCAGATAATGGGAGTGGTTTTCTGCGCTCAGCATGCCCCTGGCGATATTGACTAGGTGTGACACCGATTACTTTTTTGAAAAGCTGATTGAAAAATTTGAGATCCTGATACCCGACTTGCGCAGCAATTTCGCTAACTTTGTCCTTGGTTTCTCGTAAATACTGGCAACAGACTTCTAACCGCGCATGCTGGACGTAGGCCGTAAAGCTCATTCCGGTTAATTTAGTCAGCTGTCGTTGGAGTTGGCGTTGACTAAGTGATAACTTTGCCGCCGCTTCTACGAGCGTGATTGGCGAGCTGCAATTCAAGCGAATATGAGTCAGAAGACCCTCTAAACTTTTCATACTGGCTTGAGGTGTCGTTTGAGGTGTCTCAGAAAGTTGATCCAGCGTCGCACGATGCATATGCACAAGCAACTGTGCAACACAAGCCTGCATAACCGTAATAAAACCAACGCGACGGGCGTTATACTCGAAATGTAAACGCTCAAACAGAGGCTGAAATTCACCGTTTTGCTCCTGAAACGAGAGCCATTTCACATGTTCACTCGGTTCAGCAGACTTTTGAAAAAAAAGAAGCAGTTCCTGCTCTCCCATCGCTGCCGCATGCCGAAGCAATTGATTCATCCATGCCTGTGTGAAAATACAATTATAGACAATGAGAGGTTTATTCTGATTTGTAGAAGAAGGGCGGAAGACATGGGAAACGCCAACGGGCAAGAAGAACAGATCTCCTTTGGCCACTTTCATACTGATATTATCAATATAGTGGGAGCCGCTTCCTTCAGCCACATAACTGATTTCGATAAAATCGTGAGTATGCTGCTGCATGTCGAAGGTTTCATGAACGCGATTTACATAAAGGGGCAGCTCAGGTACGAAATATAAGTGTCCTGCCGATTCCAGAATACTGCGTTTAATCGTCATGTTACTTCACTTTGAAATGAACGACAGCGCTATAAAGCATTTTACCTGCATTCGGGTCGAATACAACGTGATGTTGGATGGCGTAAACATCGAGCAATAGTGCTTTGTTATTGTCGATTTGTTCGTTGATTTTCTTCTCTAATGTTTTCATATCATAGGCTTGAAAGAACTCAATTTTATTATCAATCCGATCCAAAATGAAATCCATTCTCGTTCGTCTCCTTCGTGCTATGTAAATTTATGACGGCTTCCTTTATTATAACGTCAATATCTGATATAGGAAGTACATGTGAATAGGCGTATACTGGAAAATGTGATGCATCTGTTGAAGAATGTGTAAATGTAAAGCCTTACATGCCAGACAAAATTGTAATGGGAAGTGATGTTGTTTTGAAGCCTACACGGTTATTGGTTGATTTCTTACTTAAGAAGTGGCCGTTGTATGTCATCGCCGCACTCTCTATTTCGGTAGGGAATATTGTTCACGCGTATTATCCGAAGCTGCTTGGGAAGTTTACGGACCAGTTGCAGAAGGGCGGGCTGAGTAAAAGCTTAATTGTAACATACAGTGTGCAGCTGCTCATCATTGGCGTTACCTTTGGAGTTCTTGTCGCGATTGGTCAATATATGATCATGCGGAATGGTCGACGCTTCGAGTTTGAAACGCGGAACCGCTTATTTGATCATTTTACCGGGCTGGGGGCAACGTTTTATTCCAAGAACGGCGTTGGGAAGCTGCTGAGTTATGTCATGAATGATGTTACGGTTATTCGTGAGTCTATTTCTATGGGCATTAACCAAATCGTGAACTCCGCAATTTTGATATTGGCTGTAGTAGTTACGATGCTGTTTAGCTCCATTCCGTTATATGTCATTGTTATCTGCATCGTGCCCTTATTACTGATTCCCGTGCTTTCCGTTAAGTTTCAGCCTGTCATTAAGAAAAGATCTATACAAGTTCAAGAAGCTTTAGGTACGATGACCGAGTCCGCTGAAGAACAATTCGGAGGGATTCGCGTAGCGAAGAAATTCGCCGTAGAACCGATTATGATTGGTAGATTTAGTGAAACGGTCGATCGGATTCGTGACAATCAACTCCGGTTAGTGAGACTATCCTCGTTATTTGAAGCTTTAATACCGTTTCTGGGGGCGTTATCGCTGATCATCGCGATTGCTTTTGGGGGCTATTTGACGATTCATGGACGGATTACGATCGGTCATTTCGTTGAGTTGACGCTGTATATTCGAATGATGGTAAATCCCTTGCAGCAAATTGGACGTGTGATTAATGCGTTACAACGGTCCCGTGCTTCCTTAGAACGAGTTAATGAGCTGCTCATGAAGGAGTCGGAGATCAAGCAGAATGAACTTGCCCAGCCCACGCACCTCGATCAGGAAGAAATTCGTATTGAACATCTGTCCTTCTCCTATCCGGATGATGAGGATGAAGTCCTTCATGATATTTCGCTAACGATTGAGCCTGGCAAATCGATTGGCATTATTGGCAAAACAGGCAGTGGGAAGTCAACCCTGATGAAAATCATGCTGCGTATCTATGATCCGCCTGAAGGGACTGTTTACATTGGGGATAGTGATATCCGGGATGTGACGCTCGAAAGCTTGCGGAATCAAATTGCTTATGTGCCACAGGAGGGTTTTTTGTTCAGTACGTCCATTCGCGATAATATTGCGTTCTTCAAAAGGGAATCCTCCATAGACCAAGTGGAACGTGCTGCCAATAAGGCGCAAATTCTTTCCAGTATCGTCTCCTTCCCTGAAAAATTCGAGACGAAACTCGGTGAACGGGGCATCACCTTATCTGGGGGGCAGCGCCAACGAACAAGCTTGGCGAGGGGGATTATCAAGGATTCTCCGCTGATGATTCTAGATGACAGTGTGAGTGCCGTTGATTCGGTGACGGAGAAACACATTATTGATGCGATTCGCAAAGAACGATCGAATAAGACAACGATCTGGATTGCACACCGGATCTCAGCGCTCAAGCATACGGATGAAATCATCGTGCTGCATGAAGGAAGGATCGTTCAACGCGGCACACACGAACAACTACTCGCGCAGGAAGGTTTATATGCGGAATTATATGCGATACAGGAAGGAGGCAACGAAGATGTTCAAACCGAATAAACTTCCGATAGATCGCCAGAAATCGCAAGCGCCCTTTCGTTCATTAGTTGCTTACGCCAAGCCGCATAGGCTGACATTCCTAGCCGTCGTTATCTGTGCATTGCTGGGCATTGCGGCAGATTTGTTTCAGCCATATTTGGTCAAAATTGCGATTGACGATAATCTCATGATCGGTAAGAACGACTTCCATGCGCTGATCGTCATCTGCTTGCTATATGGGGTATTATCAATCTCCAGCATGTTTTTCAGCTATTTACAAAATAACCTGCTCCAATTCGCTGGACAGAGCATCGTGGCCAAAATACGCAAGGATTTATTTCAACATATTTTCAAACAGTCGATGTCCTATTATGATAAAACGCCAAGCGGCAGTCTCATTACTCATGTCTCCAGCGATACGGAAACATTAAACCAGTTTTTCACACAGGTGCTTCTAAGCCTAGTACGTGATAGCATGACGTTGATCTTCATCATCGTGCTCATGTATCATTTGGATCCAACGCTGACACTGTATAGTATGATTGTCATTCCGATCATTGTCCTGATCGCGGTGAGCTTTCGCCGGTATATGCGCAAAACATACCAACTCGCGCGTACGCAGCTATCTCAAATGGTGGCCTTTACGGCTGAAAACTTATCAGGTATGCACTTGATCCAAGCGTTTCATCAAGAGAAGGAGCAGATGAGTCGTTTCGCAGAAAAGAACACGGGCTATTTCCGGGCGAACCTGAGAGAAATCAGAACGAACGTGTTATTTAACCGCTCTTTTGACATTTTAGGCAATTTATCGGTGGCCTTTATCACTTGGATTGGCGGAAGTGCCGTCTTCGACAAAGCGATCGAATTCGGTGTTTTGTATGCCTTCATTACGTATATTAGGCAGTTTTTTCAACCGATCAATAATATCACGCAGCAATGGAATACGCTTCAATCCACACAAGTTTCCATGAGTCGAATTTGGAACATTTTCTCAGCGCAGCCTGAGGTGAAAGATAAAGCGGCTTCCGAGCTCATTCAGCTAGTTGACGTCAAAGGGGATATTCATTTTAATCATGTACACTTTGGCTATCAGAAAGACGCTCCCGTGATTGAGGATCTGGAGTTACATATCGCGCCTGGAGAAATGATTGGTATCGTAGGAACGACCGGTGCAGGCAAAAGCTCTCTAATCAGCTTACTCTGTCGCTTCTATGATGTGCAGGGAGGCAGTATCCGGATTGATGGCATCGATATTCGAGACATCTCACAGACGGATCTTCATCGGACAATTGGCTTGGTGCAACAGGAGCCTTATTTATATGCGGGCAGTATTTTTGAAAATGTACGGATGTTCGATCCTGCGATTTGTCGTGAGGCTGTTATTGATGCGTGCAGATTGGTCGGTGCAGATACGCTGATCACACGTATGAAGGATGGGTATGACACACGCATTTCAGAAAGAGGGAGCGGTCTATCGGCCGGTGAACGGCAATTGATTTCCTTTGCTCGCATCATCGTATTTCAACCCAAAGTACTCATTCTAGATGAAGCGACAGCCAATTTGGATTCACAAACCGAACAATTAATTCAGCATGCATTGAACATTGTAGCGGAAGGAAGAACAACGATTGTCATTGCTCATCGGATCTCAACGATTATGCATGCCGACCGTATTATCGTGATGAGTCAAGGGGAGATTGTAGAAGCGGGTACACATGCGGAACTGCTTGCCCTCCAGGGTTTTTATGAGCAATTGTATCACCATTCCCAAGGTAGTCATGCGCAAGGCAACGTAGATGGAGGTCGAATTTCCTCCATAGGCTAATGATCAGGTACTAGGAATAGATAGTACTTCTCAAATCAGCGATCTCCTGTACAATTAGAAGTAAGTCGAGAGGAGGGAAAACAGCATGAAATCCAACAAAATCATGATCCAACTTGGGTATGTTTTGGGGGCTAGTGCTCTTTTAACTGCTATCGGTTACTTCTTCGCTTCCAACTGGGAGAAGTTAAACCGATTAGAGAAATTTATTCCAATATTTGTGCTCATTTTGGGGTTTTACGGTCTATCTGTTTGGCTTTCTCGCCATGTCGGAAGAGAGTTTTTAAGTAAATTAAGCCTGTTTGCCAGTTGTATTTCCTTCGGTGTTGGGGTCGGCCTAATTGGCCAGACCTACAATTCTCATGCAGACAGCTACAGCTTGTTTCTCGTGTGGTTTCTGCCTGCCATCCTGTATGCGATCTTAACCAGGTGGCAGCCCTATTATGTCTTAAGTTATATTCTTGGCCATCTCGCGTACGGAATGTTCTTCTTTCCGAAATGGGGGAGCTACTCCGAAGCGGAAGGAGCTACCATCGCCATCTGGTTAGGTTTAGCTATTGTGAACGGCACCTTATTCATCTTGTTTGAGAAGGGACGATTACAATCGCCATTTCTAAAATGGGTGACTTTTCAAGCAACGATCTGTATTTTCATCATCGTTTCATTTTCCCAAACCTATGAACATTATGGGATTTGGATGAACCTGCCTCTCATAGCCGTGCTTACTTTAGCGGTTATGTATGCGCATAAGATACAAAATAAAATGTATCTGTTGTTCTCAGGACTTTGGGTATCAGCGGCTATTACCGTCAAATACATCGAGTTAATTATTGAATATCATAATGAGTTATTTTTTATCCTGAGCTTGTTGTTCGTCATTGTGTTTATTGGTGCGAATGTCATGTTCATGAACTATGTACGTGCTTGGCGACCTGCCGCTGAGAAAGTAGAAGAGAGTGAAGGCGACGACTCTTCACAATCCGCCAATATAGACGGAGATTTCACTAAATGGATCGTTCGAGTACTGACGATTTCCGTGATTATCATTGGTTCACTGTTAGGCAGCGTTACACTTATCGGTCTAGTTACAATCGTCCTTGGATTTGACAACCCTCAGAATATATTCATTGGGTATGGCTTCCTATCCGTCATTGCGATGTTAGCTGCAAAGAAGTTCAATGTCTTAGCTCGATTTACCATCCTGATTAGTGGACTTATGCTGGGCACGGGTGCAGCAGTTGGTACAGAGCAATCGACGATGCTGCTCATCTTCCTAGCTTTAACATTAGTTGCGTTTATGTATCTGACTGGATTGGTTACAAGGATCCTATTCTTCTTAGCATCTGTCATTATCTTGGCATTTGTCTTGTTCGATTGGATCAACAGCGGTGTCGCGGTGCTTAGTATCTTATCCGGCTTGCTGTTCCTACTATTCGCAGGTGGACAGTTGATCCGTCAAGCGTCGTTCCGCGAGCCAATTCTTTACGGATCCTTCCCATCGTTCCTACTGGCACTGTTTGCTTTAACCTTTATGACGGAGTCAGGATGGTACTACGTAACAAATGTGCTGTTCTTTCTACTCGTACTAGCGGCTATCTTGGTCAGCAGGCAGCTTCACGTGCGATGGGTATTCGCTTGGTCGATGGGCTTTTGGATCGCCTTCCTCGTGTACAAATATTACGATTTGGCTTGGAAGCTTCTCCATAAATCAATTAGCTTCGCCATTATCGGAGTTCTTATTCTAGGAGTCACGGTGTGGATTGAAAAAAGGCAGGGACTTGAACCCGACGATGCCTCGTTAACTCGTCCGGGGTATGGAGCTAATCGTTGGATCATCGCCTTATTAGTTTTATTGCAAGTAGCGGCCATGTCTTTGCAAATTGGCAAAAGCGAGTATCTGCTCAGTCATGGTAAGCTGATCAAGCTGCAGCTGCAGCCGCTGGACCCTCGTTCCCTGATTCAAGGTGATTACGTTCGCTTGCGCTATGTGATTTCGGAGCCTCCGATCTATCAAAATAACCTGGAAGAACGGACTTCCAAGGGGAAAATAGCCGTAGTTCTTGGACCAAATGCTGCAAAAGAAGGTTATGAGTTTCGCCGGGAATATCAATCAGGGGAGCAGCTTGCACCAGATGAAGTCCGCTTGAATGGTGAAAGAGTTGGCTATGAAGGGGTCGAGTATGGCATAGAGAATTTCTTTGTCTCGGAAGGTACGGGTAGGGTTTACGAACAAAATGCGAAATTTGCCGAAGTAAAAGTATCTGCTGGCGGCGATGCGATATTAGTTCGCTTAACAGATAAATAACACCAAGCATCTTTAGAGAAAGAATGAGGTAACAAACATCATGTGGCTCCTATATTCCGTCCTCGCAGCACTTTGCTTTGGGCTGCGAGGAATTTTGTATCATTGGTCTAGTCAGCAATCGCTGAATCGAAATGTATTGCTTTGCGGCACATTTGCTATGGGGGCAGTTATTAGTTTAGCATGTGCCCTTATTTGGCAGTCGGAGTGGGCAGTATCTGCGCTAATCGGGATTCAAATGGGGTTATTTTCCTTTGGCGCCAATGCTAGTATGTTCAAAGGTTTTGCAGTGGGTAAAGCTTCGTTAGTTGCGATTTTGACGGGGCTGCCCTCTGTGGTTGTTGTTCTATTTGCTTATGTCCTCTGGGGTGAACGGCTGAACTTGCTTCAGCTGTTTGCCTTTGTTGTCATTGTTATCGGTATTTTATTTGTTAGATATTCCAATGATATTACGTTGAAAAACTTGCAAGGAGCAGGTTGGGGTGCCATCGCACTCCTCCTATTTGCGGGCAACGACTTGTCCAGTAAATGGACAACACTCGTTCATGCATCGTTATTCCCGACGTTGTTCTTTATGTTCGCAACAGGTACCCTTTGCTTCGCTATTTGGTGGTGGAAAGATAAGAAACAAGGATCAGCACAGCAAGCGGCGGGGAGCACGTGGACCGAACACAAAACCTTCCTCTTTGGCATGATTGTTGGTATTACCAATGTATTAGGTATGATGTTCATCATTCATGGATTTGCTCATGGGATAACAGGGCTTGTTTCGGCCGTCGTTGCCCTCAATGTATTGATCGTTTTACTGTATACGCGGTTTATTTTGAAGGACAAATTCTCCAAGATGGAACAATCTGGATTAGCAATTGCCATGGTAGGCATATTGATGATGAAGCTAGTTGCGTCTTAAAATTGCATTTTACCATGTAAATTGCAACATATACTTTCTGATCTTGCGTAAATGCGTTACAATAGGAATATTCGTGCCATTAAGAATGATTCAGGAGGCTATATCGACAATGACAGACAAAGATATCGAAACACAAGCACCCATAGAGAACGAACATGATCCAGAACGTGATCAAGCCCAAGTCATTATTACATGGTTCCAACATATCCAAGAAGTTGTGAAGGAACAATTTCCTGAGTATGAAGTCGATGGTCAAATTGGTAACAATCCGACGTATGGTCCGATGTTTGCTTTTACACTTACAAAAGATGAGAAGTCCACAGCATGCGGATTTTTCTTAAATGAAATTATGAGAAATTTCCAAACGAATCCAAATGCAGGTCTATGGTTGTCCTCTTTCTTTGTTGATTTGTTGAGAAGCGACGAAAGTCACCTTCTGCCGAATCCGCCTCAATCCGAAGATGAAGCCAAAGAACTATTGGACAAGCATATTGTTCCTTATTGTGCGGCTACTGTTCGTGAAGAGTTCCCGGATCAGAAGATTTACGTGGACCTAGAGCTTCATGAAGAACACGGACCGGTGCTTGAAGCTGGTTTTGTAGCTGTCGAAGAGGGGAACAATACCTGTGCACTGCCGTTGCAATATTTAATGACGTTATATTTATTAAACCGTGATCCAGCAGAACCGCTGATTCAAGCGATGTACCGTTTGTATGAGGAAAACAATTTAGGTCAATAAGGAATTGAACAAATCGAGCCTCCCCTTATGGAGGCTCGATTTGTTTTTCGGTGAGAAAAGGAGCTGACCTTGCCGAAATAGTAGTCTCAGTTCATAGGTTCCTATAGACCATAAACTCGTCATAGGTTTTAATGATGGGAATGGCTGCACTTGCTCCAAGCTTTGCATATTTCATCGCATGTGAAGTGTTGAATAGTACCACAGAGTCGCTGGGACGTAGCCACCTGTTATCGCAAAGAGCAAGCATGGCTGCCCAGGTCGCCGCACCCTCAGGGGAAGAAGAAATCCCTTCCGAACCTAAGCTTAGCGTGGCTTCCGCAATTTGCTCTTTGGAAACAGCGATTGCGGTTCCGCCGCTTTGCTCAACAATCGACAGAAGCAGTGCCAAATCCGGTGGATTGGGCACACGCATGCCAGTCGGGTTGGGGATGACTTTGGCTGCGGGAGGCAGACTTTTAGCCGTTGACGTCAACGTGGGCGCTTTCTTTACACCGTCCACAATAGGCTGGCAGCCTTCCTCTTGCACACACACAAATCTTGGCATATCGCAGTCGATGAAGCCTAGCGCCTTCAGCTCCAGGAATGCTTTCCACATGCCAATAATACCGGAGCCGCCTCCCGTAGGATAGATGATCACATCGGGGAACGTCCATCCCAGCTGCTCGGCGAGCTCAAGTCCCATCGTTTTTTTGCCTTCAACCCGTCCGGGCTCCTTCAGTGTGCCAACATTCACCCATCCCTGCTCTATTCGGCCCGACTCAATGATCGCGGCAGCATCATGAATAAAACCATCGACAAGAACAGTCGTTGCACCGTACAATGGGCACTCATCTACAATGAGTGAGGGACAATCCATAGGGATAAAGACGAAAGCTTGAATGCCCGCTCTTCCTGCATACGCAGCTAAAGCACCTGCCGCATTTCCATTGGAAGGAACAGCGGCTTTTGTAGCTCCAGCTTCCTTCAATAAGGAGACCGCAACAGAAAATCCTCGTGATTTAAAGCTGCCCGTTGGGTTCTGATCTTCTCTTTTGATCCACAGACGTTTGAGGGGGAGTTTGTTCTCCCAGCCGGGCATGTGAAGCAGAGGCGTCCAGCCTTCACCTAATGAGATCATATTTGCTGGATCGCGTACAGGAAGCAGCTCCCGATATCTCCACATCGAGGGGTATCGCAGCTGTAAAGACTCTTTCGTTAATGTTCGTGCAACGTGCTCTAGATCATAGTCTACCAATAACGTGCCACCGCATTCGCATTTCATGTCTTGATAGCGGAAGGGCAGCCTTGCAGAACATCGTGAGCAAATTAGCTCCCATTGTTTCATTTCTGGGCCTCCTCAGCGCCTCTGGAACGAAATATCATTGGCTTTTCCTGCGCGCATGAAATGATTTGATTTTGCGAAAGGCAGCTTTATTTGGCAATTTCAAGAATAACTCCAGCATTGGGGCGAAATTCACTTCAATAATCCAAACATGACCTTGTTTATCAAAAGCCATGTCAATACCCATGGTTCTCACCCAACGGTAAGAAGGACCTAACTGCGCAGCCGTTCGCAGTGCAACCGCATGCAGCTCAGTTACCAGTTTAGAACGCTGAAGGTTTCGAAGTCCAGAGTGCCCGAGAGCGTTCTCTACGGTGACAACCTTGCCTCCGCTCCTGCGAATATTCGTGACAATAAAGCCTTTCCCGGCCACTTTCGCTAACATCCCAGTTACTTGCCAATTCGCATTCGGGTGACGCTGAACCATCACTCGAAGATCAAAGGGACGGCCATTCTTAGTGGCAAGGTTGATACGCTGTTGGACGATGTAGTTTTTACTGGCTTTCTTTTTGATAAAAGCATTGACTTCCGCTGGTTCTCTATACGTACGTTTTTTGGCTCCATCTTGAAATTCGTAGGTGGAGCTATCGATGGTTTTCACACGGATGACGCCGTTTCCGCCATAACTGCCTGTCGGTTTAAGGATGATTTGACTATACTTAGCGAGCATACGCCAGAAGCTGCTGACGCTCAACCAGCTTGTTTCAGGCAGAAAAGCTTGAAGCTTCTTTGACTTGCGCAGCAGTTTATATTTGGTCCATTTGCTCGTTGATAGATTACTCATACGCTTTCTCTTCTTGCCTTTGAATGACTAAATCATGTTCCTCCACCTGAAGGAGCTGGTTATGTTCGTCTACGAAAACAACCTGCGGCTTAAGTATATGAATTTCCTCTTCGCTCATAAGTCCCATACTGAGAATAATCACGAGGTCGCCAGGGGAGAAGAGATGGGCGGGCGGGCCGTTTAAGCCAATTTTGCCACAACCTTCTGGAGCGGGAATCGCATATGTTTTCCAACGTGTTGCGTTACGCAGACTGGTTACTTGAACCATTTCATAGGGATAAATATTCGCTTTGCGCATCAGTAAACCATCAATGGTAATGCTGCCTACATAATCCAAATCGGCTTCCGTCACGGTCGCACGATGAATCTTCCCTTTACACATAAGTCGCTGCATGTACAGTAGCGCTCCTTTATGATCACATGTTGTTCTTCACAACGTATGAGAGAGACAAGTATCACGGTTCAGGCATGGGCCTATTTCTATTGAAAAATGGGCTTCGCAGATGGGGATTAAACTTCATTATTTCCTGGGTAACCGCATAATCCGACAAGTGAGTCCCCATAGACACAAAAAAACAGAGCCTAGGGCTCTGTTTCAATTTAAATTAATTTAAGGCCGCTAATTAAAACTAAGGTGGCAATAATCGTACGAAGCACAGTGGTAGGAGCTTTCGTTGCAAGCATGCTTCCAATGAGTACCCCGGGAATCGAACCAATAAGAAGATTAACGACGAGTGTAAAATTTACATTCCCCATACTGGCATGCAGGATACCAGCCGTCGAGGCGAGTAGAAAGGCATGCGCGATATCCGTACCAACGAGCTGTGCGGGAATCATTCGGAAAAAGTAGAGCATGGCAATGGCATACAAGGAGCCGGAGCCAATAGACGTTAATCCAACAATGAAGCCAAGCACTGCACCAATCGTAATCGTCAATCCGCGTTTTTCGTTTAAGGATTTCAGCTGCCAACGATTTTCTTTGAGTTTGTGTCCGAAGAAAACCTTGAACATGGTCGCAAAGGCTACAAGAATCAACACATAACCTAGCGCGTGCTTGATGATTACTTCTTGATTGTCAAAGAAAGAGTCAAATGCTTTCAGGAACACGACGGCAACGATCACACCTGGAATACTGCCGAGAGCCAGCATTTTAACCAGCTTAAAGTCAATTGTTTTCTGCCGCCAATGCTGGATCGTACCAAAAAGCTTCGTAATCGAATTGTACAGAAGGTCTGTCCCTACAGCAATGGAAGGATGAATACCAATTAAGATCAAAATCGGAGTTAGCAAGGAAGCGCCCCCGACACCTGTCATTCCGACCAAAAATCCAACAATAACACCCATTAGAATAATACTCAAAGTCATGTTGTCATGTCCTCATTTCAATTACCCACTAAACATATTGGATTAATTTTAGTCCCGGATTAGATATTTGTAAAGAGAAATTTTCAAGGCTTGTGTGCATCTCGTGCGTAGACTGTTCGCTATCCTTCAATTATGGAATCAGTTACAATGGATAGACGTGTCAAAGTCAGCTTAGTTAGCTTAAGGAGGAACATCTATGCGTAATCGTACTACCGTTATGGTCAGTATCGTACTGGCCATGTTAGTCGTGTCAATGGATACGACAATTGCCAATACGACGATGCCGATTATTGTGAATGACATTGGTGGAAATAGCCTATTTGCCTGGGCATTTACCTCTTATATGGTGCTATCTACCGTACTTGCCCCTTTAGCAGGACGATTATCAGATTTATTTGGGCGTAAAAGAATATATGCCGCGGGCATCCTTTTGTTTCTTGGGGGTTCCGTCCTGTGCGGATTATCGGATAGTATGGTGCAGTTAATTATTTTTCGGGCTATTCAAGGGATTGGTGCAGGAGTCATGATGCCATTTCCATCCATTATTGCCGGAGATATTTACCCGGTGGAACAGCGGGGGAAGGTGCAAGCCTTATTCACAGGGATGTGGGGGTTATCAGCGATCTTAGCACCAACCTTAGGTACCTTTTTCGTGACGTATTTAAGCTGGCGGTGGATTTTCTTCGTGAATGTTCCGATATGTCTCATCGCGCTACTAGCTTTACTACCGTATAAAGAAGTGTACCAACCGAAGAAAGCAGTGATCGACTATTGGGGTGCGCTCTTATTTGCAAGCGGGATTTCATCTTTACTTCTTACAACCGTCGTCCATTCCTATACATACATTTACGGGGCTGTTGGCGTTCTGCTGCTCGCCGCTTTCTTCGTTTATGAAAAAAGGCATCCTGCCCCAATTGTTCCTTTGAATTTGATGAGAAACCGACCCGTGGCGTTAATGATAGGGGGTTCCTTTCTTAGCTGTGCCGCACTCTTTGGGACGTCCAGTTTCATCCCTCTCTTCTTGCAAAATCAAGGGTACTCGCTATTCGTCAGCGGCATTGCGCTGCTAGCACATCAATCGGGTGGATGGCTGTTGCCGTCCCTAGCGGGAAGTGGGTGCTGCGATTCGGTTATAAACCGCTGCTGCTAACGGGAAACGCTTTACTTGTCGTAACCGCGGCGTTGCTCTTTTACATACGTGAAGGCACCTCGTTTTGGTACATTTTCAGCTCTCTTACCATGTTGGGTCTTTCGTTTGGACTTCTGTTTACGGTATCAACGATCGGTGCTCAACAGCTAGTAGAGGCTCATCAGAAGGAGATTTCAACCTCCCTGCAGCTATTCGCACGGAATATTGGAACAGCGGTCAGCGTAACAGTAATGGGCTCGATTGTAACAAAATCAGACGTGTTCTACACGGGCATTCATGGGATGTTCGTTTATGGGCTCATTGCTAGCGCGGCAGCTTTCATAGTGCCTTTTGCGATAAGGACGATCAAACATGAACACCAATTGACTTCTTAAGTACAAATAGAATGGGCTCGTATAGAGCACCAGCTTAAGTTGACAGCATGACCAAGTTAGTAGATTATGGGTAGATATACGACTACAGAAAGAAGTGAATGAACGTGTTACTGAATGTGAAGTCTCGCCTGCATGAAGGTGAAATTCTGCAATTGTTGAGCTATAGTGTATTCCCTGACGATGATAGCTTACAGGCTGCCCTCAGCCTATATGAAAAAGATGAAAATACATGGGTGTTCGCCTATGAGTCGGAGGGGACACTTGTCGGAATCATCGGCTTTATGCTGAATGAGAAGCAGGAGATGACGCTGAATCATCTAGCGGTTGAGCCAGAGAGCAGAGGCGTAGGCTTCGGTCGGGGGATGCTGCTTGAAATTATTGAAGACATGCAGCCTGCGCGCATCACGGCAGAAACGGATGAAGATGCGGTGCAATTTTATCGAAATGTCGGGTTCGTAATTCGCAGCCTTGGCGAGAAATATCCCGGTGTAGAGCGATTCCTATGCACATATGAAGTCGAGGAAGACGAAGAAGAATGAGAAAAAGAAAAATCCCGAGTGTCTGCAACCATGCAGCATCCGGGATTTTTCTTTTATGGGAAGATGATGGCTCACATGCGTGATTTAACGGTTCTTGCATACTCGGAGGGACTCATTTAAGGTTGCCTTCTTAAAGGCTTTGGAGAAATAGTGGACGGAACTGAATCCCAGTTGTCTGGAAATCTCGGTGAAATTGTACGTTTCCTCACGAATCAGGATTTTGGCCTGATCGATTTTTAACTTGGCGAAATATTCCATGATGGTATAGTTCGTATGTTTTTTGAAAAGCTCCTTGAGCTGCGTTTTACCTACACAGAATACTTGGCTGATCTCGTTCAAAGTAAGATGGGCATCGATATGATCCGACATATAGCTCATCACTTTGCTTGTTAGATCGTGGACAGACTTCTCCTTGGCTAATGTTGAAAGGGAAGTGTCAGCCTCTGTTGGAGCTGTTTTCCGTAGTAAACGTAACAAGAGGATTTCCAAATAGCTCTGTATCATTTGCTCACTACCAACTGGTGCATCTTGTCGACGTACGAGGGGATGACCGAATGGAAATTGAAAGGCTTGCTGGCCTTCTCTCACGATTTGAGCGAGCAAATTACGTTCCTCATCCTCTAAAAAAAGTACCTTCTGCTCAAAAAAATGCATCGCTTTCGAATGACAGTCGAACGTCATGACGATTAAATTCGGAGCTTTGCCTTTGGTTGCATAGAAGCTATGAAATTCATTGGGTTTATGAAAAATAATAGACCCTTGCTTAAGCAGGTAGCGATTTTCATCCGCATGAACTTCGACCTCGCCGCGATCAACATAGAGAAATTCCCAGAAGTCATGCTTCTCCCCATTGAACGAATAATCCTTCCCAAACTCGAAGTAGTGCATCGTTATGACTTTATTGATAACAAGACTCATCTTCAAATGGGTCCGCTGATACTCGGTGGGGTTCGTTTCGATACTTGCCATGGGTGTCACTCCTGATCTTTCATTGCAAAGCATATAGGTCTATCATATCACAGCAGAAATAACAAAAAAATCGGCTTTCAGGACAAAGAAAAGGCGGAGGTCATCTTTTATAATCAAGGTATCGTAAAGTTTGAGGGGGAGTTAGCATGAAGATAGGTGTAATTGGATATGGCAAGAGAATTGGTGATGTTATTAAGGAAGTACTGAAGGCAGATGCGGACTGCCAAATTGCGGCGATAGTAGACGTACGTAAAGACATGATTAAAGCTCAGCTTGGGGAGCAAGGTTGGCATCATGTCAGGTATTATGATACGGCTGAACAAATGTTGGAATCCGAACAATTAAACGGAGCTATGATCGGTACGCGTTGTAATCTTCATACGACGATGGGGTTGAAGGTGTTACACCATAATCTTCCCCTCTATATAGAAAAGCCAGTAGCTACAACCTACGAAGATCTATTGAGCTTAATACAAGGTTACGAAGCATCGACATCACCTGTCGTGGTCTCGTTCCCATTAAGAACAACCTCCATCGTGGAGCTGGTTAAGGAGATCGTCAAATCAGGCAACATAGGCACAGTTGAACATGTGCAAGCCATTAATAATGTGCCGTATGGGCGTGTGTATTTCCAAAGTTGGTACCGTAATGAGGAAGAAACCGGAGGGCTTTTCCTGCAAAAAGCGACGCATGATTTTGACTATATCCAAGCTGTGCTAGGGCAGAAGCCGGTCAGTGTGTGTGCGATGAGCTCCAAGCAAGTATTCAAAGGCAATAAATCCGCTGGACTCACATGTGTGGATTGTGAAGATAATCGCACCTGCTTGGAGAGTACCATTGCGGCTACAGAAGAGCTTGATCCTACATGGCAATATTGCTGTTATGCGAAAGATACGGGAAATGAAGATTCAGGAAGTGCGCTGTTCCGATATGAAAGCGGTATGCATATGTCGTACTCACAAAACTTCTTTATTCGCAGAGGTGCTGCTGCGCGTGGTGCGCGATTTATGGGATATAAGGGGACGGTAGAATTTGATTTCTATACCGGTCAAGTCAAGGTGTATATGCATCATACGGCTCGTGTAGAAACCTATGAGTTTGAAGCAGGAAGTAATCATTTCGGTGGTGATGAGAAGCTGGCCCGCAATTTTGCGGCAATCATGAAGGGAACAGCGAGTTCCATTTCTACACTTGATGATGGTTTGATGAGTGCTCTGATGTGTATGAAAGCGCAGGAATCTGCACGCACGGGTACTTTTCAGGCTCTAAATTGGTAAGTTTGATCATGCGAACTAGCAGAAGTTGAAGGGAGTGGGATCGAATGGAGAAAAAGATCACTTTTCAAACCGTGAACTTGAGCTCATTATCCAAGGTTTTTGCAGATGAAGCTCCACGTGATGCTATCTATACGCACGCGACAGCTCTTAGAGGAGAGATTTTCGCTTTTCAGGTTGCCTATACGTCGAATGAACTACTGAAAAACATAGGGATTGGTGTCTATTCAACCCTTGGTCTTCCTTTTACAATCCGAGCTGTTGGCCTTGTTCCTTCGGAAATGCCTTGTTATGCAGACCATGATGACAATGTGCTGCGTACAACTCCGGGATTGTATCCCGATCCGCTGTATCCGCTTGAAGATATGACCGTAACAGCGCTCCCTGGACAATGGCGTTCTATCTGGATCCAAGTTGAACTGGATTCGTCTATTGCTGCTGGCATGTATACCGTGCATGTTGGTTTCTTATCTGCAGAAGGTGAGAAGTTAGGTGAGGAAGAGCTAAAGCTTAACGTAATCGCCGCAACGCTTCCGAAGCAGAAGCTGATCCATACGGAATGGTTTCACGCGGACTGTTTGGCTACACATTACAAGGTAGCTGTATTTAGCGAGGAGAACTGGAGGCTCATTGGGGAATTTATCGATACAGCCGTCAAGCATGGTATCAATATGATTCTGACCCCGATTTTTACACCACCGTTGGATACTGTAATTGGGGGTGAGCGACCGACGGTGCAGCTGATTGGTGTCGAAGTCGCTGAGGATCGTATCAACGAGAATACGACGTATCAATTTGACTATTCAAAGCTGGAGCGCTGGATCGCACTCTGCCAGAGCAAGGGAGTCGAATACTTTGAATTCTGTCATTTATTTACCCAGTGGGGAGCCAAGCATACACCGAAAATTGTCGCTACCCTAAATGGTGTAGAACAGCGTATCTTCGGTTGGGAGACGGACGCCTCCGGAGAAGCCTATGCCCATTTTCTAGGACAGCTCCTTCCTGATCTGGATCGCGTCATCCAAAGACTTGGCATCGCTTCTTGCAGCTATTTCCATGTGTCCGATGAGCCTGTACAGGCTCATTTGGAATCGTATAAAAAAGCGAGTGATCTGGTTCAGAAGCTGCTTCCTCCAGAATATCCGATTATCGATGCTTTGACGGAGATCTCGTTCTATGAGCAGGGCATTGTTCAGAATCCGATTCCGTCAAACGATCATATCGGTCCTTTCTTAGATGCTGGTGTTCCTGATTTATGGACGTATTATTGTTGTGCACAATACAAAGAAGTGTCGAATCGTTTTTTTAATATGCCTTCCGCTCGCAACCGAATCATTGGGCTGCAGTTGTATAAGTTCGGCATTCAGGGATTTCTACATTGGGGATATAACTTCTATTACTCCCAATATGCCATTAAACAGTTGGATCCGTTTAAGGTGACAGATGCCTTGCATGCCTTTCCTTCAGGAGACAGCTTTCTGGTTTATCCTGGTGAAACGGGGCCCATTGAGTCCATTCGTTTGGAAGTATTCTATGAAGCGCTGCAGGATTTACGTGCATTGGAACTGCTGGAGACATTTATTGGCAAGGAGCGTACGGTTGCATTAATAGAAGAAGGCTTGGGAGAACCGATTACCTTCTCTGTCTATCCTCAAAGCACCGAGTGGATGCTGGATGTGAGAGAGAGGATTAATGGGGCGATAGCAGCCTATAGTTAAAAAGAGGAGATACAAGTAGCAAAGCTGCCCCCAAATAAATTTGGGAAGGCAGCTTTTTTTATGTATTGACACTTTATGGGTGTTGCTCTATAGTTATACCAACATAAAACCGAGTTACTTAATCGGAATAATAAGTTTAAAATTTTGCTTTACTGATTGGGGGAGTCAGATTGAACATCGAGAATATCGAAGCTTTCGTTTATGTGATTCATTACGGCAGCTTTAACAAAGCGGCGGAAGTACTTTTTCTATCCCAACCATCGGTCACAGCACGTATACAATCACTTGAACGTGAGCTGGACTGTCGGCTTTTCGAACGAATTGGAAAGCAGATTTCTTTGACAGATGATGGGAAAAAGTTTCTGCCATATGCTCAACAGCTACTACAAACTTTTCAAAAAAGTAAAATTCAATTGAAGCAGAAACGTACACTGCCAAACGAACTGCGTGTGGGATGTACAGTGTCTGTATCCAACTATATTATTCCAACGATCATTCCGAAGATGAAGATCAAATACCCAGATGTGAACTATAAGCTGACAACGGCTGGATCCGAGGAAATTATTACCAAAGTGCTGAATCGGGAACTTGATTTAGGTTTTGTTCGAAATATTAGTCACCCGAATCTGCTCTCGGCGAAAGCTTATGAGGATCCTATTCGTCTCTATGTGTATGAAGGCCATCCGTTTATAGGAAATGATGCGATATCCATTGATAATATTGGTGAATATCCCCTTGTTTTTTTCGAGTGCGGCTCACTCGATTGGATGCGAATACACCGGTTATTTGCGAGTATGAGCCAGCCTCCCAACATCGAATTTCAGACGGATACGCTAGAGACGGCGAAAAAATTAGTGCTAGGGCGCGTTGGGATTGCTTTTCTTCCAAGTCTATGTGTCGAACAGGAAGTTAAGGAGGGGAAGCTGTTTCCCATTCAGTTTCCAGAAATAGCAGGTATTTCGTTGCAAACGAACATGATTGCATTGAATGGGGAGAACGCGCTATTTTTCAATGCAGCATTAGATTTGTGTAAAGGGATCGCGCAATCGATTCGGGATTGTATTTGACTTCTCGATATGCATATAGAAAAACTCTATTATCCAGTTCAAGAACTTGATGATAAATTAAAGGCATAGCTATAATTCATACAAAACAAGTAGGAATTATATGAATTAAAAAATATGGATAATTCGGAGGGGTTCACGATGAAACAATTCACAACACTTACGGTAACAACATTAACTTTAGCTTTGGTAGTTGCAGGTTGCGGCTCCAAAAGCGAGACAACGAATGCATCCCCTAAAGCAGCAGCTGCTGAGGGCACGAAAGCGCCAGTTGCAAGTGCGGCAGCAACGACAGCACCTGTCAAAGTAAAGAAAATTATCGTAGGAACAGGCACTCAATTCCCTAATGTTGCCTTTCTTGATAAAGACGGTAAATTGACTGGTTATGATATTGAATTAGTGAGAGAGCTTGATAAACGGTTACCCGAATATGAATTCGAGTTTAAAACGATGGAGTTCGCTAACCTGCTGCTTAGCTTGGAAACGAATAAAATTGACTTCGTTGCTCATGAAATTGAGAAGAACAAAGAGAGAGAGCAGAAATATCTGTTCAATAATGAGCCTTATGCGTACTGGAAAACGAAAGTCATTGTAGCCAAAGATAACACAACCGTGAAATCGATTGATGATTTGAAAGGCAAGAAAGCATTAACAACGGCAACTAGTGCAGAAGCGACTTTGCTAGAGAATTACAACAAGGCTAATGATAATGCAATCAAAATTGTCTATCAAAGTGGAGCGGCGAATGATTTGGTCACGCAGCTTACAACAGGTCGTGCGGATGGATCGCTAGGCGCTGATTTCTTGCTTCCGCTAGTTGATCCCCAAAGCAAATTAAAAGCGGTCGGACCGATCATTGAAGAAGCCGAAGTGCGTTTCTTATTCCGCAAAAATGATAAAGACGGGCAAGAGCTTGCGGACAAAATTGACGTGGCACTGAAGGCTGTAAAAGCGGATGGCACACTATCGAAGCTGAGTACGCAGTGGTTGGGTGGAGACTTCACGAAAAAAGAAGATACGAAATAACTAAGCATTCTATGACTTTAAGAAAGGTGAGATCGCCATCATGGCAACCCAATTCGATATCACCTATGTATTCGATTTCCTGCCTAAATTACTGAACTACATCCATATCTCTTTATTCATTGTTGCTTGTTCGATGGTGCTCGGGGTCGTCTTTGGATTTCTCATTGCGCTTCCCCGGCTCTATCAAATACCTTTTGTGCAACGGTTGTCGCAAATCTATGTTTCCTTTTTTCGAGGTACGCCGATTCTGATCCAGCTGTTTCTGATCTACTACGGACTTCCCGAAATGCTGAAGTCGATTCATGTAGATGTCTCGAAAGCGCCGGTATTAACCTTCGTCATTCTAACCTTTGCTCTGCATTCTGGCGCTTATATCTCCGAGGTGATTCGAGCAGCAGTCAAGGCTGTTGACAAAGGCCAAGTGGAGGCTGCCTATTCCGTCGGCATGACAGGCTACCAAGCCTTTACGCGTATTATTATGCCGCAAGCACTGGCTATTTCACTTCCTAATTTTACGAACCTACTCATCGCGAACTTAAAGGATACGTCACTGGCGTTCTCGCTCGGAGCGATGGAATTGATGGGGAAGGCACAGACGCTCGGAGCGGCCACACAGCATTTTATGGAAACGTATATTTCCTTATCGATCATTTATTTCGTTATCTGTTTTGGATTAGAGAAGCTGTTTATGTATATGGAGAAACGATTGCTCCAGCATGAGCAACCGCTAGTGACCGAAGAGCGTCAACCTTTCTCTCGCCGGTGGTTCAAAGGTGTCTGGTCCTCGCAACCGGATAAAGGGGGCTTCCAAGCATGAGTATCGATCCTGGATTCATATGGACTGCCTTTGTACAATTGCTGTCTGCACTACCTACCACGCTCATCATTACTGTAGTTTCTGTCTTTTTTGGATTTATCATCGGTGCAAGTGCAGCTTTAATCCGACTATACCGCGTGCCTTATATTCATTACATCGCAACGGCATATGTGACATTTGTTCGTGGTACACCGATGCTTATGCATCTGCTCCTCATCTACTTCGGATTACCAATGATTATCGATGGGATTTCCGTTGCTATGGGTTGGAGCTTCCGTTCCGTATCAATTCCAATGATAGGGTTCGCCTTCCTGTCCTTCTCGATCACGGCAGGGGCTTACCTCTCCGAGGTCGTGAGATCGGGTATTGTAGCGATTAATCGCGGGCAACTAGAAGCCGCCTATTCCATTGGAATGACCACTCCACAGGCACTTCGCCGCATTATTTTGCCTCAAGCGTTTGCGGTCAGTTTACCGAACTTATCCAATACCTTGATTGGCATGCTGCACGGCTCAACGCTAGCTTTCACTGTATCCGTTGTCGAAATAAACGCAAAGGCGCAAATTGTCGCAACAACAAATTGGAAATTTTTCGAAGCATATATCGCGGCAGCGCTTCTGTTCTGGGGGATCACCTTCCTTATCGAACGAGCCACAGGCTTCCTAGAGAAACGAATCAATCTGTATAACCGAGGTGGCGTATCATGATTCAGTTGACGAATATCACCAAATCGTTTGGCAAGAACGAAGTACTGAAAGGAATCAACCTGACGGTGCAAAAGGGGGAAGTCGTCTGTATTCTTGGCCCTAGCGGTTCGGGGAAAACAACCCTGCTGCGCTGCTTGAATTATTTGGAGAAGCCAAATCTCGGCGAAGTGAGCATAGGGGATTTCACTGTGAATTGCAAGCGTCCAAGCAAAGGGGAGATTCACGCGCTTCGACAAAAAACAGCCATGGTGTTCCAACATTACAATTTATTCAAGCATAAAACGGTGCTCGAAAACGTCATGGAAGGGCTCGTTATTGTCCAGAAGCTGCCGAAAGAGAAAGCTAGAGACATCAGCGTGAAAGTACTGGAGAAAGTCGGGTTGGGGGCTAAACTAGACGCTTATCCAAGCCAGTTATCCGGCGGACAACAGCAACGCGTAGGTATTGCGCGTGCGCTGGCTTTGAATCCGGAAGTTATTTTGTTCGATGAACCAACATCTGCACTTGATCCTGAGCTTGTCGGTGAGGTGCTAGATGTCATTCAGAAGATTGCGAAGGAAGGCATAACGATGATTATCGTCACACATGAAATGGGCTTTGCCCGTGAAGTGGCCAATCATGTGGTCTTTATGGATGAAGGTGTAATCGTCGAAGAAGGCAAGCCCAGAGACATTTTCGGCAATGCCAAAGAAGAACGCACAAGACAATTTCTAAAGCGAATTACGCCTGAGTGGAGCTACAACATATAGCGTGAAGTCAGAAACGGAAATGGAGTGTACGATCATGGGAATTAAATTGAGTATATTGGATCAAAGTGTGGTTTTTCCAGGGGAGACGGCTTACGACGCTTTCCAGCATACGATTGAACTCGTACAGAAGGCAGAAGCATTGGATTATCACCGTTTCTGGGTATCTGAGCATCATGATTCTGAGCAGGTAGCAGGATCATCGCCTGAAGTATTGATTTCACATCTGCTTGCCAAAACAGAGCGTATTCGCATTGGCTCCGGTGGCATCATGCTGCAGCACTATAGCCCCTACAAGGTGGCTGAGAATTTCAACGTGCTGGCTTCCCTTGCGCCAGGCAGGGTAGATCTCGGTATAGGGCGCGCACCGGGCGGACTCCCTCGCTCAACCAAAGCACTGCAGCAGGGGATTACAGAAGCGGCTTCCTTGTCTGATAAATTGGATGATCTTCAGCAATTTGTGAAAAATCAGCTGCATGACGAGCATCCCTTGAAGGGTTTACGCGTCTCGCCAATCCCTACCGTACCCGTGGATATTTATATCCTCGGAGCAAGTGCAGCGAGCGCACAATCGGCGGCTGAAGCCGGATTACCGTACGTTTTCGCACAATTCATTAATGGCGATCATGCGATTGCTGAATCTGCTTTTGAGGCTTACCACAAGCACTTTAATCATGAAAAAGGCACACAACCGAAGCTGCTTCTAGCGCTCTCCCTTATCGTTGCAGATACGGAAGAAGAAGCTAGTGAGCTTGCAGGTGAATATAAAAATGTGAAGATTCATTTAGAAAATGGCAAGACCTTAACCGTGGGCACGCTGGAACAAGCGGAGGAATACGGTCGCCAAACACAAGCGAAGTTTACCGTTGAGGAGAAACAAGCAGAGATTACCAAAGGTACGAAAGAGCAGGTTCGTCAAAAGCTGCTCGAGATTCAGCAGAAATATGGTGTCGATGAATTTATCGTAACGACATCCGTGAAGGATTTTAGCAAACGAATCCGTTCCTTCGAGCTACTGAGCGAAGCTTTCGCGGAATTATTGGTATAAGTGCAAGGAGGAATAAGGATGAGCGGTTCAACTTTCCATCAGACGACACCGGATTTTGCTCAGAAGCTGGTTGAGATCCGGCGTCATCTACATCAGAATCCTGAATTATCCCATGAGGAGTATGGAACAACAGCTGCGATTCGTGCTTGGCTGACGGAAGCTGGTATTCGCATTGCGGATTTCCATCTCAAAACCGGCCTTATTGCTGAGGTAGGTGGCGTGCAAGCAGGGCCGATTGTGGCGATTCGGGCGGATATTGATGCCCTTCCGATTCATGAAGAAACAGGACTTCCTTTTGCTTCACAGGTAGCAGGAAAAATGCACGCTTGCGGACATGATTTCCACACGGCCGCTGTACTTGGGACAGCGATCCTACTCAAGCAACAGGAGAGTGAACTGAAGGGAACGGTTCGATTCATTTTTCAGCCCGCTGAGGAGAAGGCGCAAGGCGCGGAACAGGTCATCAACAGCGGAGCATTGCGTGGGGTGCGAGCGATCTATGGGATGCACAACAAACCGGATCTCCCTGTCGGTACGATCGGGATTAAATCAGGACCTTTAATGGCGGCGGCGGACGGATTTGTGATCGAGGTTGAAGGACTAGGCACACATGCGGCTGTTCCGGAAGCGGGGATTGACCCGATTGTTACAGGAGCGCACATCGTGACCGCGCTTCAATCCATCGTGAGCCGTAACATTAGCTCGCTTCAGAGCGCTGTCATTAGTGTGACTCGGATCCACAGTGGCACAGCTTGGAATGTGATTCCGGATAAAGCCATTCTAGATGGCACATTACGCACTTTTGAAGAAAGTGTCAGATCGCTGATTATCAAAAGGTTTGAGCAGGTTGTGCACGGTGTAGCCGCCGCTTATGGGACGCAAGCAGCTGTTCGTTGGATTAAAGGGCCGCCATCCGTGTTCAATGATAAGGAATTAGCACGCTTAGCATCGGATGCTGCTGAACTGGCTGGTCTTGAGGTCATTACACCTGTGCCGTCACCGGCTGGAGAAGATTTTGCATTTTATCAAAAAGAAATTCCAGGTGTTTTCGTCTTCATGGGTACATCAGGTTCACAAGAGTGGCATCATCCTGCATTTGATCTTGATGAACGAGCCTTACCGATTAGTGCGCGATATTTTGCCATTTTAGCCAAAAAAGCCTTGCAGGAACTATCATCTGACATACCACTGGAGGTATAAACATGAGTTCAACGATCCCGAATTTATCATCCTATTTGCATACACACCAACAACTGCAAGAAGCCATTCAAGGACTGAGCGAAGGTCAATTGACTTGGAAATCTGCACCGGATAAATGGAGCGTAATTGAGGTTCTGTCTCATTTGGCCGACCATAACATCGTCGTTTCGTTCCGAATTCGCGCTATTATTTCTGGTGCATCGGCACAATTGCCAGCTTTCGATCAGGATCCATGGGTCAGCAGCGCCAAAGCTAATGAAGGTTTAGCTTCGGATATTTTAGATCTATTTCAATCGTTATTAGTGTATAACCATGCCTTGTTTGGACGGTTATCCCCCGATGATTGGGACAAAACAGGCGTTAATTTCAAAGGACAAACACTCACATTAAAGGATGTTGTTCATTCCTTTATCGCACATGTGCAGGTACATTTGGCACAAATAGCACGGATCAAGAACGCATTAGAAGCGCGCGTATAGGGAGGAATTACGTATGGCGGATGCAAAAGAGGTTCACATTCGAGAAGCGAATGATGGTGACCGCGAGGCGATTCGAAGAGTGTTGGAAGACGCATATGGCCAATATCGCGCTGTGCTGCCTCCGGAAGGCTGGGATCAATATAAGGAAAATATTGTCGCTTCGGTTGATAGTGGTAAGCCTATAGCACGTATTATTGCTCTGATTGACGATGAAGTTGTTGGAAGTTCGCTCCTATTCCAATCTTCCGAAGCCGCTTATGGAGCTCCAGAGCTTGAGATTGAGTCCCCCATCCTTCGTTTACTAGCTGTATCGCCGAGTGCTAGAGGAAAGGGAATCGCTACAGAACTGATTAAAGAAAATGTGAAACGCGCTGCCGAGCTAGGTGCAGCCACACTCCATTTGCACACCTCGGATATGATGGAATCGGCTGTGAAGCTCTATGAACGTTTGGGCTTTGAACGCGCCTATGACAAGGATATTCAAAAAGGTGATATTCTCGTGAAAAGCTATCGACTGAACATACACACCGCAGCTTTATTGTGAAAGGACGGAGAAAACCATGGCTAAACAAAAACAAATAAAATTAGGTGCTATCATTCATGGTGTTGGCGGTAATGTTTCGGGCTGGAGACACCCGGAGGCGATTACGGATGCAAGTGTGAATTTTGGCTTTTATAAACAGCAAGCGCAGAAAGCCGAATCCGGTAAATTCGATCTTTTATTTATCGCTGATGGCTTGTATATTACAGAAAAATCGATCCCGCATTTCCTCAATCGTTTTGAGCCGATTACCATTCTATCTGCGCTGGCATCGGTCACTTCACATATTGGTCTAGTGGGAACGTTATCAACTTCCTACAGTGAACCTTTCACCGTCGCTAGGCAATTTGCCTCCATTGATTTAATCAGTGATGGGCGTTCTGGATGGAACGTGGTAACCTCACCACTAGAAGGTTCAGCCAAAAACTACAGCAAAGCGGAGCATCCTTCTCACCCAGAGCGCTATCGCATCGCGAACGAATATTTAGAAGTGACACGAGGACTATGGGATTCCTGGGAAGATGATGCGTTCGTGCGTGATAAAGAGAGCGGCGTGTTTTTTGACCCAAGTAAGCTGCATACCTTGAATCATAAGGGCGAATATTTCTCCGTGCAGGGTCCGCTGAATATTGCTCGTTCAAGGCAAGGTCAGCCGGTTATTTTCCAAGCGGGTGCTTCTGAGGATGGCCGTGCGTTTGCAGCGAAAGTGGCCGATGCGATCTTTGCAGGGCATGAGTCGATTGAAGAAGCGAAAGCGTACTATGCCGATATTAAAAAGCGAGCTGCTTCCGAAGGACGTAATCCGGATGAAGTTGTTATTTTGCCGGGCATTGCACCGATTATCGGTCTTACTGAAGAAGAAGCCGAGCGCAAATATCAAGAAGTCGCGAACTTGGTGACGATTGACAAAGCGCTTGATTACCTAGGTCGCTTCTTCGAGCATCACGATTTCTCACAGTATCCGCTAGATGAGCCATTCCCTGAATTAGGGGAATTCGGCAGTAATAGCTTCCGCAGCGGCACCGATAAAATCAAGCAAACAGCGAAAGAGAAGAACCTGACGCTGCGCCAAGTTGCTTTGAATGTGGCAACACCACGCAATGAGTTCACAGGTACACCTGAATATGTCGCTGATCGCGTGCAAGCGTGGTTTGAAGAAAATGCCGCAGATGGCTTTATTATCGCAGCTGCATTACCGAAAGGGTTAGACGATTTCGTTGACCTCGTCGTTCCGATTTTGCAAGAGCGCGGGCTGTATAGGACGGAGTACGAAGCGGATACGCTTCGTGGGAATTTAGGGATACCGGTTCCGGCGAATCGGTATACGAAGGTGAATGTGTAGGTAGAGAGAATTTTGAAGATATGAAAAGAGAAAGAGATAAGAGATAAAAAAGAGATTGCCGGATGGGCTTTTGGAGCCTGTCTGGCAATCTTTTTTTGAATAAGAAGGGGTGCAGCTATGAGAAGGACGCATAGCTGCACTAATGTCTACGTTGGGAGTGATAGCGCATCAATTTTTTCATGGTATAGTCAAGTTCCTCTCGTTCGCGCATATACTGTGTTAGATTCTTATCTTTAAGCTTGTTCGAATGGTCCTAATAAGCTCTGAAAGCGATTCCGCATCGACATTTACGTGACAAAATTCACAATGATGACAGGCTCTCACACGCCGGTTGTCAAAAAATGCAAGCCAGTTCCCCGCAGAAATAGGAGGGTGCAGAGATGCTGCATATTGTTGTTTGTATTAAACAAGTTCCCGATTCTAGAGAAATTCGCATCGATCCCAAGAATAATACGCTCATTCGCCAAGGTGTCCCCAGCATTGTGAATTTCTATGATATGCATGGCTTGGAAGAAGCGCTGCGTATTAAGGATGAGCAAGGGGCGCGCATTACAGTTGTCACCATGGGGCCGCCACCTGCGGAAAAAGGGCTCAAAGAATGTATCTCACTAGGCGCAGATGATGCCGTGTTGGTGACGGATCGTGGTTTTGCTGGAGCGGATACGCTGGCAACCTCGTATGTTGTTGCCCGAACCATTCGCAAAATAGCGGAAACGTGGGGGCCGGTGGATATCGTTTTTTGTGGAAAACAAACGTTAGATGGCGATACAGGACAAGTTGGTCCTGGAGTAGCCTGCCGATTGGATTTGGAACAACTTACCTATGTCAACCAAGTAGTTGAGGTCGATGAAGAAAATCGTAAAGTACGTGTTCACAGGCTGTTGGAGGATGGTATTGAAGTGGTTGAGACAAGCATGCCAGTACTAATCACCGCGCTGAAAGAACTGAATAAAGTGAGACGGGCTTCGCTGCCAGGCATGATTCGAGCTGCCAGATATAAGCCTACTGTATGGACAACGGCTGATTTTCCAGATCTGGAGCGGGCTAAGATTGGACTCAAAGGCTCGCCAACAATTGTAGCCAAAACATGGGTGCCCGAAATTAAAGCAGTGCAGACGAAAATGATTACTTTTGATAGCGCAGAAGCAGGGGCTGCTCAGCTCGCGGATCAACTACTGACGAAGGACATGCAGACCGTGTTGGATTGGGCTTAATAGATAGGAACGGAGAGTGACACGATGGCAAAGGAACAGTCAACTGAACAGACAGATCCGTCGATGCCGGATTGGTCGGCGTATCGAGGGGTTTTGATCGTTGTTGAGCAGCGCGAGGGCATCGCGAAAAAGGTGTCATGGCAGCTGCTAGGCGAAGGTAAAAAGCTAGCAGCGAAGCTGGAGGCGCCGCTCATGGCGCTCGTCATCGGCGAGAATGTCGCACATCTCGCTGATGAAGCCGTGCACTACGGCGCGGATCGGGTATACCTCTGCGAAGCCCCGGAGCTTCGCGATTACAGGACCCGGCCCTATAGCCGGGTCTGCTTGAAGCTAATCGAGGATGCGAAGCCTGAGATCGTGCTGTTCGGCGCGACAGCGACGGGCCGCGACCTGGCAGGCGCGATCGCGACGCACCTGCCGACGGGGCTGACGGCCGACACGACGCAGCTCGACGTGGAGCCGCCGCCGTCGCGGTTGCTGCTGGCCAGCCGGCCGGCTTTTTCCGAGAAGATGATGGCTACCATCCTCTGTAAGCAATACCGGCCGCAGATGGCGACAGCGCGCGCCGGCGTGTTTCAAGCACTGCCGAAGGATGCAGCGCGCCAAGGCGAGATCATCCGTATCGAGGCAACGATGCGCGAAGAAGAGATCGAGGCGCAGGTGCTGGACTTCCTGCGCGAGACAGGCAAGCTGAATCTCGAGGACTGCGAGATTATCGTAGCAGGGGGCCGCGGCTTAGGCGGGCCTGATGCCTTCAAGCTGCTTGCCGAGCTTGCGGATGCGCTCGGCGGTGTCGTTGGCGCGTCCCGCGCTGCTGTTGATGCGGGCTGGATCACCCACGAGCATCAAGTGGGGCAAACGGGCGCCACGGTGCGACCGAAGCTCTATTTCGCCATCGGCATCTCCGGCGCCGTACAGCATACGGTCGGCATGAGCCATGCCGATGTTGTCGTCGCGATCAACAAGGATGAGAAAGCGCCGATTTTCCAATTTGCCCACTATGGTCTTGTGGGGGACCTTTTCAAAATTGTACCCGCCATCACAGCGGAATTCAGAAAGCGTCGTACGTTATTCGGCATTCACCCTCCTCAGGCTAACCCATCCATTTCCACACAGCCATCCAAGGAAGAGATAATCGAAGCACGAGAGAGGAGTGAAGCGAAATGAACGAAAAATTCGACGCAATCGTCGTTGGCGGAGGCCCGGCTGGTGCAGCAGCTGCCCTAACCATGGCACGAGCTGGATTATCTGTCGTTCTGCTCGAAAGAGGCGAGTTTCCTGGCGCCAAAAACATTTTCGGAGGCGTCCTCTATCGAAAGCAAATTGAGGAACTTGTCCCCGAGTTTTGGACTGAGAAGAACTTCCCGATGGAGCGCTACATTGTTGAACAACGGATCTGGATGATGGGCAAGGAGTCCATGGTTACATTCGGTCATCGCAACGAAGCCTATAAGGAGCCCTTTAATTGCTTTACTGGACTTCGTGTCAAATTTGATCAGTGGTTCGCCGAGAAAGCCGTAGCGGCAGGCGCCATTCCAATTTACGAAACAGTTGCACTGGATGTGATTCGTGAAGGCAATAAAGTCGTAGGCGTACGAACCGACCGAGATGACGGTGATTTGTATGCGGACGTTGTCGTCATTGCAGATGGCGTTAACTCCTTGCTCGGCAAAGCGATGGGGATTCATAAAGAATGGATGCCGGATGAGGTATCTTTGGCGGTAAAAGAGGTCATTGCGCTACCACGCGAGAAAATCGAGGATCGCTTCGGACTTGAGGGTGACGAAGGGGTGACTATTGAATTTATGGGTGAAACCTCGCTGGGTATGGCGGGTATGGGCTTTCTGTACACGAACAAAGAAACGATTTCGTTAGGTGTCGGGGTCATGGTGAATCATTTGCGGGATAAAAAGGTGAAGCCTTATGCGGTCCTCGATGCCGTTAAGCAGCATCCGATGATTCGTAAATTGATTCAAGGCGGGGAAACCAAAGAATATTCTGGACACCTGATTCCTGAGGGCGGTTTTCACTCGATTCCTACCTTATCGGGAGATGGCTGGTGCGTCTGCGGCGATGCAGCCCAATTGATCAACTTTGTCCACCGGGAGGGGACGAATTTGGCGATGACCTCGGGCCGATTAGCCGGAGAAGCGATTATCGAAGCGAAAGCCCGCGGGGATTTCTCAGCTCCGACGATGCATATCTACGATAACAAAATTCGGGCCTCTTTCGTACACAAGGATTTGCAGAAATACAAAGGCATGCACCAATTTTTGAAAGAACAGGATCCTGAACTATTGTTCGATCGACTGCCACGTGCCGTGAATGAAGCGGCCTACAACATGTTCCTCGTGGATGGTATTACGAAAGCTGAGAAGCAAAAAATGGCCATGAAGCTCATCAAAAACGCCGCAGGCGGTACGGTTAACCTGATGAAGCTTGGCTATAAGGGATGGAGGGCGATGAACGGATGAGCCAAAGTGATATTTCAGATAAATTGTTTACCATTCGTTACAAATGCGATGATAAGTCCCACCTCGTGATCAAAGATAAACAGACCTGCTTGAATTGTGTGACGAAAGACTGCAATTATTTCTGTCCTTCGGATGTATATGAATGGGAAAAGAAGCTTAAAATTACGACTGTCGCGTTCGAAAATTGTATTGAGTGCGGTACGTGTCGGATAGCTTGTCCATCCTACAACATTGATTGGGTGTACCCGAAGGGCGGACATGGCATGACGTACAAATACGGCTAAATTTGCCGCATGAAGAGAATAGAGCCAGGACCTTTAAGGTCAAGGCTCTATTTTTTTTGTGAAAAACGACATTTCTCCATATGTAGGTGTAGATTCTCCATAGTTTTGTTCTCTTCGGGATACGATAATAAACATTAGGAGGGATTCATAATGACAATTACTTTTGAACCAATACAAGGTATCTTCCATTTACAAAATAAGCATATGAGCTATGTGATCCAACTGCTTAATTCTGCGTACCCTGCCCACGTTTATTGGGGACGACCTATACGAGAAGGTCAACTCGGTACAATTATTCAATATACGGAACGTGCTTCATTTTGCCCGAATCCTGTTAAAGAGAATAGATCGATCTCTTTTGATACGCTTCCGCAGGAATACCCTGCTTATGGGACAAGCGATTACCGTGAGCCTGCTTATCAAGTGGCGCTTCCAAACGGCTCTACGATCACGGAGCTCGTCTATGACAAGTATCGTATTGTGCAAGGAAAGCCTGCGTTGGAGGGCCTGCCATCTACCTATGTGGAAGAGGAGAACGAAGCTGAAACCTTGGAAATTGAACTTGTGGACAGGGTTGCTGGCTTACGAGCTATTCTTTCCTACACCATTTTCGCGAATCATGCGGCAATAACCCGTTCCGTACGCTTCATCAACGAAGGTAAGGCTGATCTCAAGCTCCTTCGTGCCTTAAGCATGAGTGTGGATTATTCCCATGCGGATTGGGATCTCTTACAGCTCTCAGGCAGCTGGGCGCGGGAGCGTCATATCGAGAGAAGAGCATTAGCGCCAGGTAAATTGACGGTAGAAAGTCGCCGCGGTGCAAGCAGTCATCAGCATAACCCATTCATTGCTTTGCTTGCCAAGGATGCCAATGAAGATTACGGGGATGTGTACGGATTTAACCTCGTGTACAGCGGGAATTTCGCAGCTTATGCGGAAGTAGATCCATTTGCAACGGCGCGTGTGTCGATCGGGATTAATCCGTTTGATTTCAGCTGGTTGCTGGAGCCTGGGCAGCAGTTCCAAACGCCAGAGGCTGTAATGGTATATTCAAGCAGCGGTCTTGGCGACATGTCCAGAGCTTACCATCGTCTATATCGCACACGCCTGTGTCGTGGTGAGTTTAGGGATCAGGTTCGTCCTGTGCTCGTTAACAACTGGGAAGCGACGTATTTCGATTTTAATGCTGATAAAATTGAAAGCATTGCTCGTGCAGGGAAAGAGCTTGGTATTGAACTATTCGTTCTGGATGATGGTTGGTTTGGCAAAAGAAATGACGACACGACTTCCCTAGGAGACTGGGTTGTAGATAAAGCGAAGCTGCCAGGTGGGATTGAAGATCTGGCCCTGCGAGTGAACAAATTGGGTCTTGGTTTTGGACTATGGTTCGAGCCTGAAATGGTTTCTCCGGATAGTGACTTGTATCGGAAGCACCCGGATTGGTGTCTGCATGTGCCAGATCGTCGACGTACGGAAGCCCGAGGACAGTTAATCCTAGATTTTTCACGTGAAGATGTCTGTGAAGGCGTTATGGCTATGTTGCGTAACATATTAAGCAGCGCGCCGATAACATACGTAAAGTGGGATATGAATCGGAATATGACCGAAATTGGTTCATCTTCTTTACCACCTGAACGTCAAAGAGAAACAGCGCATCGCTATATCCTAGGTTTATATCGTGTACTGGAAGCCATTACGACCGAGTATCCGCATATCCTATTTGAAAGCTGCTCCGGCGGAGGTGGTCGTTTCGACCCAGGTATGCTGCATTACATGCCGCAAACCTGGACAAGCGATAATACCGATGCCGTCTGCCGCTTGAAAATCCAATATGGCACCAGTTTGGTGTACCCGGTTAGCTCCATGGGCGCCCATGTTTCCGCCGTGCCGAATCATCAAGTTCATCGCATGACTTCTTTGGAAACCCGTGGTCATGTCGCAATGTCTGGTAACTTCGGCTACGAGCTTGATCTGACGAAGTTCACCGATGAAGAGAAAGAAATCGTCAGAGCGCAGGTTGCCGAATATAAACAAATTCGGCCGCTAGTCCAATTCGGCGATATGTATCGCCTGTTGAGCCCGTTCGAAGGGAACGAATCCGCTTGGATGATCGTCTCCGAGGACAAGACACAAGCCATGGTCGTCTTCGTCCGCGTGCTTGCTGAACCCAATGCGCCGCTGAAAACGCTGCGACTTAAAGGACTTAACCCTGACTTCGATTATCACATCGAAGGTTCAGAAGGCACATTCCCCGGCGATCATTTGTTATACGCCGGTGTTCCAGTCGCTGGTCTCCATGGCGACTTCCAGAGCAAAATCTGGCTGCTGGAGTCTAAGCAGCAGTAGTTGCATTACCAAAATGCCCACACTTTCCTTTCGAGGAGAGTGTGGGCATTTTCTTAGACGGATATTCTGGTAAATGATTGTAGATATCACAGAAAATTGCTGCAAGTCAGATAGTCAAGAGTTTGGAGACAAGGTAGGTAGATTCATTTTTGTATCCATTTGCGGTATGATAGAATGATTAAACCATTTTGAATCAGGGAAGGGAGACGAATCAAAGATGCTTCAACGACCAAGTCATGACGAATTTTCATCCTACTATACAGGGTATATCAGTCTGGTACCCGAAGGTGATTATGTTTCCATTTTAAACAGCCAAGAGGAGTCGCTTGTAACAGTATTCTCAACCTTAAATGAGGAGCAGGCCCTTTCCCGCTATGCATCTGGAAAGTGGAGCTTGAAGGAAGTGTTGGCTCATATCACGGATACCGAGCGGATTATGAGCTATAGACTGTTGCGCATTGCACGCGGGGATACAACGGATCTACCTGGCTTTAATCAGGATATTTTCATCGCGAATACCTCCTTTGATGAAGTGGCCTTGACGGATTTGATCCAAGATTTCAAAGCAGTACGTCAGGCAACACTGGCACTTTTACCTACAATTTCAGATACAGCCTGGACTCGTGTCGGAACTGCGAATACATTCGCCATTTCTGCTCGCGCACTCGCGTTTGTGATCGCTGGGCATGCTCAGCATCACCTGAACGTGGTGGAGCAGAAGTACTTATAAACAATAAAAAAGCCTGAAATCCAGAATGGGATTTCAGGCTTTTTTTAATAGAGTGATAGAGCTAGCGAATCTCGTTCATTCAAGGAATGAAGAATCGCTTCGCAACCGACAATCTCGATGCTAATGATGGAGTCTAAGCATTTCTTGAGCGTTGCTCTTCCTTTGGTAACCTTGGCCTCAAGTGCTGACTTCAGTAAGTTGAATTTCTTTTTATTTTTCTCATCGGAGTATACGGGTACGGGTTTGTTGTGAATCGTAATAAACATTTTCATGAGTTCCACCATCCTAAGAATTGGATATAGTACTAGCATATCGGATTATTATTAATAGAACCTTAAAATAGTTTTACAATTTTAAGACAAATAAGAGATTGCTATGTAGTTTCGTATATAGATAATACGATTCAGGGAATGAAAATGTTTCATTCGATTAGCTGGATTATTGAATATTATGTGAATTTAATTGGACTGGTTTTGCTAGGTAGGTTGCATGTTTTGTCGATATGCCTTGGGTGACGTCCCGAAACGCTGCTTAAAAGCGCGATGAAAGTAAGGGTATGAACCAAAGCCGCAGCTTAGGGCAATTTGCTCCAAAGACATTGAACTATCATGCATACGCTCCACGGCGCTAGATAAGCGCACTTCCGTCGCGTATTGAATCATCGTTTTACCAAAATATTCTTTGAACAAATGAACAGCGCGGGAGATACTAAGTCCTACATGGTCTGCGACATCTTCGATTTTGAATGCAGCTGTAGCATGTGCTTCAATAAATCGTTTCATCCGTGTACCTGTGAAAGGACGGCCCTGCAAGGAGACAGTTTCTGTAGCCGCACGTTCGAGATATAGGCATAAGGCTTGGAGCAAATACCCGCTCAGCTCAGGATTCTCTTCTTCCATTCTGCGTTTTTCCAGACTTAATTGCCGCCAAAGTGAGATTAATCGAGGGTCGAGATCAATCCGCATACAGGTCGGTTTGTTGCTGCGCTTCCACCATTCATCAATCCAGTTGCCTTTACAGAACAAGTAATAGTCACCGCTGGCGATTTTACCGTCTGTATGGGTGAAATCCTTCTCAATACGCAGTTCATACGGATCTCCTGGCTTAAAAAGAAGTAAGTGACCGGCTTCAATTGCGATCATACGTCCGTCGACGAGAGCTTCGCAGTTTCCTTCAGTTTGCAATCGAAAAAGATAAGATTGGAGTCCAGATTTGGTACTCGAATAAAACGGATCCATGTGAAAAGAATACCCACAAGTTAATAGTTCAGCTTTCATGTCGTTTCGCCTTTCGTAGCCAAATAAGAGATGTTTTAATTATATCGTGAATGGTCATAATAGGCTAATCTCGATTATACTAGTGCCATGGTTATTATTATCGATTTCATAATGAGAAAAGAGGAGAACAAATGGGACGTTTAGGAATTGGTCTTCAATTGTACACGCTGAGAGATGATATGGCTCGTGATATGGAAGGTACACTTCGTCATGTTGCGAAGTTAGGATATGAAGGTGTTGAGTTTGCTGGCTATTATAACATGCCTGCCGACCAGCTTAAACAGCTTTTAGATGAACTTGGATTGAAAGCTTTCGGAAGCCACGTTAGCTTACAACAATTCCGTGATAATTTCCAAGGCGTAATTGATTACTTGAAAACAATCGGCGCTAAATACGCAATTTGCCCTTATGTTGGTGCGGAAGAGCGTGAGTCGGTTGAACAATGGAAAGCACTTATTTCAGAATGCCAAGCACTTGCCGTTGAGACGCAAAAGCAAGGCTTGCAGTTCCTGTACCACAACCACGACTTCGAATTCCATTATAAAGTGGATGGCGAGTTTGTTTTCGACGCGATGTATGCGAATAATGATGCGATTAAAGTTGAAATGGACGTTTGTTGGGTTCAATTTGCTGGTCAAGACCCACTTGCTTACATTGCCAAATATGCAGGTCGTCTGCCATTAGTACATTTTAAAGACTTTACAAAAGACGCTGAAGGTAAACTAGTTACTTTGGAACTAGGCTTAGGCGATGTTCCTTTAGATAAAGTGATTGTTGCTGCTGAGCAAGCGGGCGTAGAGTGGCTTGTTGTGGAACAAGACAACTGCCAAAAGGCTCCTTTAACAAGCATCGAAAACAGCTTTAACTGGGTAAAAGAGCATTACTTGAACGTTCATAACTAATTCATTAATTTATAATCGAAGGAGCATTTATCACATGAGTAAAATTAAAGTAGCCGTCATTGGCTGTGGTTCCATATCCAAGCATAGACATATCCCGGAATACGCATCAAGTTCAAATGTGGAACTTGTGGCTTTCGTAGATCCGATCATCGAAAGAGCAGAGCACTACGCACAGCTTCATGGCGGTAAAGCATATAGCAACTACGTTGATATGTTGAAAGCAGAGAAAGTTGATGCAGTTAGCGTCTGTACACCAAACTATCTGCATGCTGAAATCTCCATCGCCGCGGCAAATGCAGGTGCGCATGTACTTGTTGAGAAGCCAATGGCGACAACAGCTGCTGAATCCGAGGCCATGATTGAAGCTGCGAAGAAAAATGGCGTGTTTTTGATGGTTGGCCACAACCAACGTCTAATGCCTCCACATGTGAAAGCGAAAGAAATCTTAGAATCCGGTAAACTTGGGAAAGTGCTTACTTTCCGCACAGCTTTCGGTCATCCAGGTCCAGAGGGCTGGAGCGTTGATGGTCGTGAGAGCTGGTTCTTCCGCAAAGAAGAAGCTATTATGGGCGCAATGGGCGATCTAGGCGTACACAAATCCGACCTGATCCGTTGGTTGCTTGCTGACGAAGTTGCTCAAGTAGCAGCTTTCGTAGGTACGCTTCACAAGGAAGGCACAGATGTTGATGATAACGCGACTTGCTTGCTTCGTATGAAAAGCGGAACTACAGGATCACTTGTAGCGAGCTGGACGTACTACAGAGGCGGAGACAACTCCACCGTTCTATGGTGTGAGAATGGCGTTATCAAAATCGATACAGATCCAAACGATCAAGTGATCGTTGAACTTCGTGACGGCACAGTAGAGCGTTATAAAGTGGGTCAAGTAGCAACGAATGAAAAACAAACACACAGCGGCGTTATTGACGAGTTCATTACTTGTATTCTTACTAATCAAGCGCCTCGCATTTCAGGCGAAGAGGGCTACCGCGCATTGAAAGTTATTCTTGCAGCGTTCGAATCCGAAGCTACAGGGAAAATCATTAATCTGTAATCAAAATAAGCTAGATTACAACGAAAAGCTCATCCCATACGGGGTGAGCTTTTTTTACTGCGTGTTAACCGGACAAATGAAAACCCCTTATCCTCAATCAGAAGAATAAGGGGCTATAGGAAAGCTTTTAACGTCCCCCAATATCAATGGATACTGAGTTAGATTTGCCTAAAATCGTTTCTTTGGAGTCCTTCACGTTTACTTGGATGTCCCAAAGACCGGTTTTGAGCAAAGGCCCTTCCACTAAGGCTGTAACCGTATGCTCATCCTTCCACGTCGTAGGGAGAGCTTTCCCGTTTAGCGTAACATAACCAAGAGGTGGAAGATTGTTACCTTGGACAGTTAGTGTTAGATTAGTACGACCTGAAATATCTTGCGAATCTGCTTCGACTTTATCAAGAGTAATCGGACCAAAACCGAGCATATATTTAGGATCAATAATCGGTGTTGTGTAGTTTTTGTATGCGTGTCGATCTCCGAAAAGAATATCATATTGCAACATTTCGTAATCTTTCAGATCCTCTTCATGAATGTTCATCTCCGCAAAATGATCCTTTGGCGGGATGACAGGATACTTTTTGGCCAATGCACTTAAGAAGTTTGTATAATAATTGCCTTCTTGTTTCGATAATTCAATTAGGTAAGGTCCTAGAAAAGCGGGACTAATATTCAAATTGTCTTTGCGCTCTGTGTCGAAATTGTTCCACACTACCAGTGGCACGCTGTACATTTTTTTCAAGAAATCAGGATCGTCCTTGCCGCTAATATACTTCGTATCCATATACGTCGCATAATCATCTCCGAGCGCTGGCAGATGGTCTCCCCAGAAAGCAATGATTGTAGGCTCGCCTTTTTTCTCGTAATACTCTACTAATTCCTTTAACATGCGATCCGAGCCGTTGATACCTTGCGCAAGTGTTTCGAGCATCCCAATCGAAGAAGGGGAGAAATTGCCTGTTACGTCAAAAGTATTTTTTGGGAACTTACCTGGATAGAAATGGAAGTGATTTTCCATCGTGTTCGCAAAGACGAAATCAGATCCTGCACTTTGCTCCGTCGTATGAATAATGTTAGCTGCTACTTCGCTATCCGCGATATAGGGACCAGAATAAGTCGGTTTAAAGTATTCAATCGGAATATATTTGGAGAAGCCGAAGTCTTGATAGATTTTATTACTGTTGAAATACCAATTATAAAAAGGACTAATGGCTGTTGACGTATAACCCTGACGGGCATAAATGCTCGCTAAGGAATCGACTTCATTTGAAATATATTGATTATAGGCAATTGAGCCTTGTGGTAAGAAACGCATCGAGTTACCCGTTAGTACTTCGAACTCAACATTTGCCGTTCCGCCGCCGTATTGTGGAGAAAGCATCGTTCCGCTCGTTCCAGACTTCTGTAGTTTATGGAAGAATGGAATCGGATCTTGACTGAACTTAGCCCCAGGGATAATAGTTGGATCCCAGAAAGCTTCGCTTAAAATGACAATGACGTTCGGTTTAATTGGCTTTGTTGAATCACCAGCTTTAATCGGGGGTTTGGGTGAAGCATTCACAATCGCCTCAACTGCTTTATCATCATAGCCTTCACGACTATCAGAAAACATGGCTTTCGTATTCAAAACTGTTGCAAGCGCATAACCGTTTGTTTTGGTATTCTGAACTTGGTTCCAAACAACAGCTTTGATCCCGAACCACTTTTGAACGGGTAATGGCAGGTCTGTGTAAACGGCGAAAAACATAACTAAAGCGATTCCAGCTAGAATTCCTCGTTCTTTTAAGGCCACTTTTTTAATAAACATGGTTGTACGGTAGAGAATGAAATAACTGCCGACAAGAAACAGGAGAATGACGGATAATACATTGAAAGTCAAAATATTGGAAATATATTTCACCATATCCGACGCCTCGCCAGCAACCACGAGATCCCATGGCGTTAAGGGAACGCCTAATATTTTGAGCTTCACGCCGCTGATTAGGGCCAGGATAATAAGAAACCCCGAAATAATCCAATAAGCAATTCTAGTACGACCGATGATAGCGATAAATAAAAGCAGAAGGCTTACAACGATCCATTCATTGAAAAGTAACGCTAGAACATGCTTAAAGCTCCATGTCATCATTTCAATATAGTTCCCGCGGCTTAAAATTTCCATGATTAGAACGGGAATAACGGCAAGAAGTAAGAGAGGCAGTCTTCGCCGAATTAACAATAACAAACGCTCAATGTGTTGTTTCATAGATTCTCCTGTTTACATAAGTTAAAAGTCCTTGGAACACTTGATATTATACCATGCATTTCGACATTATTCGATGGGATCTCAATGAAAAAAAGATAGAATGGAGGAAAATGGAGGTTATATCAAGAATACTTATAAAGAGAAGACAAGATAGGAGGGGACTCGAGTATGGAAAAAGAACAAATGCAACTAAAGAGAGAAGCAGCCATGCAGCTTCAACATCGAAAAATGACAAAAAGTGCGTTTTTTCGTCGTGGATTGTTCTTATTCATTGGGGCCGTGTTAATGTCTGTAGGGTTAGAAATTTTCTTAGTGCCTAACCGAATTATTGATGGAGGTATTACTGGGATTTCGATTATTTTATCGTATTTGACACAAGGGCCAATTGGATTGTTCTTGACATTATTAAATATTCCTTTCTTATTCATCGGGTATAAATTAATTGGTAAAACTTTCGCTTTATCTACGCTCTTCGCTATTTTGGTGATGTCGGCAGGCACGGCCTTGCTGCATCCTGTGAAGCAGCTAACGAACGATCCGCTGTTAGCCGCGGTATTTGGCGGGATTATCCTTGGCATTGGCGTGGGGATGGTCATTCGTTTCGGAGGATCTTTGGACGGAACAGAAATCATCGCGATTCTCGTTTCGAAGAAAATTCCTTTTTCCGTCGGCGAGATCGTGATGTTTTTCAACTTATTCATCCTTGGTAGTGCAGGATTTGTCTACACTTGGGATCGTGCCATGTACTCGTTGATTGCCTATTTTATTGCTTATAAAATGATTGATGTTACCATCGAAGGCTTCGATGAGTCGAAGTCCGTGTGGATAATTAGCGACAGCTTCAGAGAAATTGGAGAAGCGATCCTGGATCGATTAGGACGCGGTGTTACTTATCTAGAAGGAGAAGGCGGCTTTTCCGGGGATAACAAGAAAGTCATCTTCTGTGTGATTACGCGGCTGGAAGAAGCCAAGTTGAAGTCCATCGTGGATGGGCTGGACCCTAAAGCATTCCTTGCGGTTGGCAATATCCACGATGTCAAAGGCGGAAGATTCAAGAAGCGAGATATCCACTAGTTGGATTTCTTCTTCTCGTTTTCCTCTTCGTTCTCCTTTTGAGAAGAACCTCGTTCAAAAAAACCTAAATTTCTTAGTTGCTGAGCGGCATCCTTGCTGCTCGGACTTCCTAGCTTTTTCAAAATATGACCCACATGAATTTTCACTGTTCGTAAGGAAATGAAGAACCGATTCGCAATCTCCGTCTGCGTGTGCCCTTGATCAATCAAATCCAGAACTTGAAGCTCTGTTGGGGTAATAAGATCGCGCACCTCTTTGATCTTAAATTGCTGTTCCAATCGCTTTAACCTGCGGAATTCCTCGCGCATCTGTTCTGCAACCGCTGCATTAATAGTGGCTTGGCGTGCATGTGCCGCCCGAATAATAGCTGGAAGTTCCTCGAAACGCGACTTAATTTGATAGTCAATTGCACCTGCCTGGAAGGAACGGAAAATGAAATCTTTCTCTTCCATGGAGGTAAGCATAATGACTTTCGCGCCCCAGGATAAGAAGGCTTGCTCCGCTAATGCTATGCCAGCAGGTTCATTTTGCAGCATAATATCCATGAGAACGACATCAGCTGCAGGCGCAGCCATAAATAACATTCGAGCTTCCTCTGATGTAGAGCGGCTCTCTACGACAGTCATATCTCCCTGACGATTCAGATAATCAGTAAGACCGCGAAGCCAATCCAGATCGTCTTCTACAATGAGAATGCGAATCGTTTCCATACATAAACTTCCTCTCGCATCTGTTTCTTTATCGTCCCGGAAATGTTAAATAGACACTTGTGCCTTTACCGGGTTCACTGCTGATTTCCAAGTTTCCTCCGTGTTTTTTCATAACACTGTAACAGTAAGCAAGACCGAGGCCAAAGTTATTCCGATTGCTGCTTTTGGTCGTGTAGAAAGGTTCAACGGCTTGCTTGAGGACAGATTTTTCCATCCCAGTCCCTGTATCCTTGATTTCAAGAACGATATTTTTTTTGCTGGAAAAAGCCTTAATAGTTAGTTCCCCATCGCTACTCATGGCTTCGATTGCATTCATCAAGATGTTCGTTAACGTTTCTCCGACCTGGATCTGATCAAGGCTAAGCACGAGGTGATCTGGCAGCTCCAGATGAACTTGAACCGTGCCTAGTGAAGCCTCTAATGGCTGAATGACATCTTGAATCAGTTGACTTACGTCCACCTCTGCTACACGAAGTGGAAGTTCTTGCGTTTGTTCGTGAACGCGACTAATCATATCGCGAATGTGAGTGGATGCGTTCATCACGACATGAATGTCCTTGACGAGCTCCGTTTGCTGTGTGTCGATGGCGTGCTGCTTCATTTTTTCCAAAAATAGCCGCATTTTACCTACATCATTTTTGATAGCATGGTTAAGGATGGCTGTACCGGATGTAATCGCGCGAAGCGTGGAATCCAGCTTGCGGCGCTCAATCAGCAGTCGGATACCGAGAAAGCCATATTTGAAAAACGTAAATACAAAAAAAGGAACCACAAAGGCCAAAATCCACACATGATAGATCCACAAACGATAGAATCCAAAGCTCGGCATCACATAATTCAGAACGCCAACACAAAGAATTGCCGGTAGGAGTGCAAGACAGGTGAATAAATGAGTTCGTTTCATGGCTGGGAGATGCTCTTTTTTGAGCACTATCAGAACCGCACCAAGGAAAATGTATGGAAAAGCCCAAGTCACCACAATTCGAAAGTCGATGGGCATGTCTTCGGTGTACCCCGGTAATAAGATCAGACAGGCTGAAGGCGGTATTAACAATAAAAGAGGCAGCCATGTGCGAATGAGTGGTTTAAACCAAGTGGAATGATAAGCGATTGAGAGCATCGCAAATGAGTATGGTAAACCATAATAAGAAAGCAATGAGCTTGTGCTCATGACTCGATAGGATAGGGAGCTCAGCGCAGGATTAGGCGCGGTTTGTTGGAAATATGGGATTACATCCGCCGATATAACTGCAGCTAAGGCACCTGAGCCACCAGTAAAAGCGACTGCGCTCATCCAACGCATCGTACGCGAAGTGGGGTCGACAATTAGAAGACCTGAGGCGATGAACCAAAGTGCAAAAAGGACAAAAAGCATGTGTTCCTCCATCGATCGAGCCATTTTTTATAGTCTTATTGTGGCATGGCGTAATCGTTTGCACAAGAGTTTCCTTTCTAATAATTTGGGAGGATTTAGGGGGAGCTTCTCGAATAGATTGATCAAGAAAGGAGTGAAGATGTATCGAAGTGAAGAAGAGAAAGATGTTTTCTATTCTCCAAATCGTGGGAAAAGTGCTGTTAGCTCTCGTTTTTATTATCGTCATTACTGTCATCTTATCCATAGCTGCTGCTGTCATTGCGGTGCGGCTACAGCCCGAACTGATTGTAAGCATGGAGGCTGTCACTGGTAATGCATTTTTTATTAAAGCGTCATTATGGGCACAAATAGTAGGATTCATCAGTGGTGTTTATCTTGCCTTTTATATTTTTGAGCGGAAAAAAGGATGGGAACTGGGCCTTCATTTGAGGCAGTTTGGCAATAGATTAAGAGAAGGCTTTGCTTGGGGAGTCACATTGATTACACTTAGTAGTGCAGGAATCTGGCTGCTCGGAGGCATCCACATTGTTAATATGGAGTGGAGTCTGTCGAAGGGGTATGAAATTGGTGTAAGCTTTTTACTCTTTATTGGGGTAGCGATTAATGAGGAATTGTTTGCACGCGGTTATTTGCAGGGCATTGTGAAACATCGATTTGGTGCCAAAATAGCTGTTGTGGTTTCCACATTTGTATTCGCTTTACTGCATAGTTTTAATCCAGGCATGTGGAGTACTCCGTTTCCCTTTATTAATATCCTTTTAGCCGGGCTTCTGATGGGCATGTGCCGAGAGTACACGGGTAGTCTATGGATGCCTATTGGGTTGCACTTGGCATGGAATTTCATGCAAGGTTGTGTTTTTGGTTTTGACGTTTCAGGTATTCCAATGTCGTCACTAATTACGACAGAAACGAAGGGGTCTATGGTTGTTTCGGGTGGAGCCTTTGGAGCGGAAGGAAGCTTAGTAACAAGTAGTATTCTTGTACTTGGTATCATTATGATTTATAACTATTATCAAACCCGAATTAGATTTAATCGAACAAGGCATGCACATACCAGTCACAACAATCCATAAGGGGGATTTATCATTGAGTCAATATGAGCTTATACCTAGTGAATGGGAAGGGGAGTCGACGCTAAGACTCGTCGACCATCAAGCAGAAGCCGTGGCCGAAATTATTCCGGCCGTCGGACTGCACTTGTTCCGCTTCGATGTGCGGAACCACAGCTACATCGCGAAGCCAGCCGACTTGTCGGAGCTTCGCGTCAATTCTTCCCGCTACGGCGTGCCCATTCTGTTCCCGCCGGGGCGTGTCAAAGATGCGGCCTTCACCTTCGGCGGCCGCGAATACCGGCTCCCGGCGAATCGGGAGCCGGATCACGCCCACGGCCAGCTGCGCGAGCGGCCGTGGAAGGTTGTCGCCAGCGGCGCGGACGCGGCTGGCGGGGCGTATGTCTCCGCGGAGTTCGACATCGCGGAGACGCCGGACATGCTGGCGTATTTCCCACACGCCGCATGCTTCCGCTTCACGTACCGTCTGAAGGACGGTACGCTGTCGCTCAGCGGTGAAATCGCCAACCGCGGCGGCGATACCATGCCGCTGTCGCTTGGATTTCACCCGTACTTCGCGTTCGCGGAGGGCGAAGCGGACCGCGTGCGAGTAACCATTCCCGCGGCGGCAGAATGGCCGCTAACACCGGGTGGGTATGCGGCAGGTGAGCCTGTGCCGACAGCGCTCACAGCAGCCTTACAGAAGGGCGCGCATGTCTCATCACTGCCAGGGTATCCTGGGGGCTCTCAAATGCTCAGCATCACGCCAGGACCGCAAGTCTGCGAGCTAGCATACGAAGCTCGGGGTACGAAGCTTATCTATGATATGGGGGATAAGTTTCCGATTCATGTGCTCTTCACAGCACCATGGTCACAGGCCGTCTCGCTTGAGCCTTACACAAGTATCATGAACGTGTTCAATGAATCATTCTCATCCGAAATGTCGGGAGCCCAAGGCTTAGCGCCTGGAGCGACCTTCGCCTTTCGTTGGGCGATTCATATTGAAAGCCTATAAGTTACCAAGGTTCGTATCCAAAACCTATCGTTGAATAGCCTTGATAAGCATGCTGATGTAGCTCTACAATAATTCCTTCCTTCTCTGCTGATTTAGCAAGTGCGCCTCTTCTTCCCGTGTTATATAGATTGAGATCCACAATGCCTTCTAGTACATGTGTATGTGCACCATTTGCTAATGCAATTGGGGGTCCAGTAATTCCATAATAAGCATGATAGTGGCCATATTTAATCGCAGAAATGCCTTGATATTGATGGACATGCTGATCATAAGAAGTCCCGTTCACATTGAAAGTGTACAGTCGCAAAAGATGATGGTGTCCTAAAACTTCTGAAGTAATCGTTGTAAAGAAATGAACATGTGCTGGTGGAATAGTCATCACCACACAAAAGCCCCCTAAGAGTAGGATATGCTTCATCCTATTCATAGGGGGCTTTTGTCATGACGATGGCAACGGATAAAGGTTGGATTGACCAATTTTCATCTTTTTATCATCATACACTCGTACTTCAACTTGATGCGTTTTACCTGTTTCTAGAGCTGGATTTGATGCAACATCGACATACAGCGTATCTTTTCCATCGAAATTAGATTTGACTTCCTTCCCATCAATATACACATTACAGGAGGAGAAGAAGGGGGAGCCCGTTACCAGAATTTTATTGTCAGCCAACGTGACCTTCGAAATCACAGGATCACCGTACCCGAGTGTATACGAAGGTTGAACGATCGTATCTTTATAACCTTTAGCCTCATAGCCATAACGGCCACCAAATAAATTATCATACTGCATCTTCTCATAACCAGCGAGATCGCTCTCCTTAATGTTATAAGTCGACCACATGTCTTGAGGTGGAATTACAGGTATTTTCTTTGATAAATCATATAAATAATCCGTATAGTAACTTCCCTTCACACCAGCCATATGCAATAACAGGGGACCTAAGAAAGAGGGACTTGAGTTCAGATTCAATTGCTCTTGGTCGGCAGGTAAAAAGTTATTCCAGATCACATAAGGTGTGTAATGTGTTTTCGTATACAGATCAGGGTCATCAGGCAGTACATATTTGGCATCGCGATATACTTTGTAATTTTCTTCGAAAAATGGAAAGTGGTCACCGAAAAATAGGATAATCGTCGGCTCTGACTTTTTCGAGTAATAATCAACGAGTGATTGCAGAGCTTGATCTGTTGCTGTAATACCTTGAGCGTAGGTTTCTAGAATACTTTTGGATTCTGCCGATATATCACCAGTAACCTGAATCGTATTCTTGCTAAACTTTCCTGGAGGATAAGGATGATGATTTTCCATCGTATTGGCAAAAACAAAATCAGGACCAGGGCTTTTTTCGGTTTCCTCTATAATTTTGTTCACAACAGCATGATCAGCATAGTTCGGTCCTGAGAAATCATTAGGGAAATATTCGCTCGCAATAAATCTCGAAAAACCGAAATGCTTATATACCTTTCTGCTGTCGAAGAAATAGCTAAAGAAGGGATTTATCGCGGTTGCCGTGTAACCTTGCCTAGTTGTAATGCTCGCTAAAGAGTCTACACCGTGATTCATATACTCAATATAAGGGATGATTTTATCAGGTGATTTCCCAAAAAAACGCATCGAGTTCCCGGACAAAACCTCAAATTCAACATTGGCTGTACTTCCGCCGAATTGCGGAGATAACATCTTACCGCTTGTGAATTTTTTCTGTAACTCATGCAAATGCGGAATAGGATCGCGACTGAATGTAACGTTTTTCATTGTCGTTAGATCAAAAAATGACTCACCCAACATAACGATAATATTCGGTTTTTTATCACTCGCAGCTGGTTTATCAGGGATCTGGTCAAGTAGGGCTGTGATTGCTTTTTTACTATAACCATCTGGCTTCGCAACATTCAGAAAGTTAAGCATCTGCACGGAAGCGTACAAATAGCCATTCTCATCATATGTAATTGTTTGATCCCAAGGAACCGTGTACATCCCATATACATTTGTAAATGAAATAGGTTTATCCATATACAAACTGGTCACCATAACGATTGCGATTACACCATATACACTGCGTTCGATCCAATTGAACCGAATTGTACGCTTACGCAAAATAAGATGAAATAGACATGCCACAACAATTAGAAAAAGTGCAGGATAACCAATGAGATTAGCATTCAAGTAGCCGTGCAAAAACTTCTTATATTCCATGAGTTGATTATTAAAATAAAGATCCCAAGGATAATAAGGCGAACCAATCGCCTTTAACTTACTGCCGCTAATCACGCCCAAAGGTAACAAAATGGCACAGAGGAGCCAGAACGAAAGCCGAGTACGACCAGTCAAAGCAATAAGAAACAAATACAATGTTCCAACAACGAAATAAGCAAGCACCATGGCTAACGGATAAGTCGTGAACCAATGATGAAACTCCTTGTAAGAACCTCTTTCCAAGTATTCAACAAAACACATCAAAACAAAAGGAAGAATCACAATCATTGCGCGAGTAGGCAGCTGCTTGAGTGCCTTAAGTAAAGTAGTCATTCATAAAACTCCTATTTATCAGCTTATAAAAACCCGAGTCTCCGTGTTGGAGATGCTGGCATGAAATTAAATGAGTTCAAGCTTCGTTCGAACCCTCTGCACTAATTTGCTCAAGAGCTTGTAGAAAAGTAGCCGCTGGTTGAGCACCTGTTAAGGCATATTTACGGTTAATAACGAAAAAGGGTACCCCCGTAACGCCAGCCTGACTGGCAAAGGCAAGATCATCCTCAACCTGCTCCAAACCTTCTTTGGCGTTCAGTCTCGTGAGTGTTTGCTGCGGATCCATACCCAGCTGTGCTGCTGATTCAAGTAAAATATCCAGTCGTCCAATATCTTTTCCATCCTCAAAATACCCCTTAAACAATTCATCAACAAGCTGTTTTTTGATGTCTTCAGGTGCAATCGCAAGAAGTTGATGCGCTTTTAACGTATTTGGCATTTTCTCCACTTGAGCAAAATCAAAATGTAAACCTGATGCTTGTCCAGCCTGCGTTACTTGTTGGAGCATGGCTTGTAACTTACTCTCATCCGCTCTGAATTTATTACGCATAAGGGTTTCAAAATGCTGCCCCTCGACAGGTGTTGATGGATCAAGCTGATAAGCACGATAGTGAATCTCAACGGGTTCAGCAGTAAAACTTTCTAGTGCATCCATCAAATTCTTCTTACCGATACGGCACCACGGACACACTAAATCTTGAAATATCTCAATAATCATTTTGAATAAACTCCTTCAGTCCAAAATAAAAGTAAAACACGCGCAAAATCTTCGATTATTCCACCTTCAACATTATAACCCAAACCTGCATATTGTCACCAACAAGTGATCAACAGTATTACTCACAAGATCCAGCATTCTGAAGTATCTACAAGTTGCTTTTTCTGGATTAACCTCGCAAATCCTTAAAGAGAGAAAACTCAAACGTAAATACAAAGACAGCAACACTTCATCAAGATCTGAATTCTGAGCTATCTACAAGTCGACGCCCATGGTATTGCTTTATCAATCCAGGCTTTGTTTGAGCGTGGAAAGGATGTTACGGCGTACGGGCTATCCGAACTTTTACATATTAATTATAGAAGTGCTAAGCTGTTACTACAGAAAATTTGTTTTGCATTCAAAAAAGAAGAGAATAGAGCGCAAAGCTTTCAAAAAGCGAAGACATCCCGTCTAGATTCGTGTAATTCTAAGAAATCTTCTACCAAAATTGCCGAGCAGGAGTCGGTCACGGATTCAATAAGTCAGTGTATAGAAGTGAAGGTCAAACCTATTTCGCTCATCCATGAAAAAATTAGTTTCTATTCATTTATACTCTAGTTTCTTGAAATGTTTTCAAATGTGAGGCATGAAGAACCTATACATTTGACGCGATTCCTATTTTCAGGCAAGATGAATAGTAAGGTTAACACTTTACTATGAACTAGGAGATTGCTGATGAAAAGGGTTGTTCAAGCCCCCATCCATTTTTATCGGAAGTTTATTTCGCCACTGAAGCCTCCAACATGTCGATTTTATCCAACTTGTTCGCAATATGCGTTAGAAGCAATAGAGGTTCATGGACCCATGAAAGGGTCTTGGTTATCTGTGAAACGAATATGCAAGTGTCATCCATTTCACCCTGGTGGTGTGGACCATGTGCCTGCAAGGAAGATTAATTAAGTTATAAGAATCTGTGTGCTTGACATGCGGCTATTTTTTTCGATATATTGTGCTTAAAGATGCTAAATATTGTTGATTTCGATGAACGGATAAGTACAATCGGATGCCTATGAACAGAGAGCCGGGTCAGGTGAAAGCCGGTATAGGAGAATGTTTGGAATATGGTCCCGGAGAAAAGGCCTTCGAGCTTCTCAGCATAAGCTTGTGTTGCAGTAGCACACAATCATGTTGAGGGTAAGCTGGCCTCGTGTCCCAGCGTTAATGGGCAAGTCGTCATAGACTTACTAAGCCCCGAGCTTGTGAAAGGCGGGGGAAGCTGGGTGGTACCGCGTGAGTTCAACTCTCGTCCCAAGATGGATGAGGGTTTTTTGTGTTTTCAACTATCCGCTAATGGAGGAACGAATGATGTCCGAACAATCAAAAACTTTTTACATCACTACGCCGATTTATTATCCGAGTGATAAGCTGCATATTGGTCATGCGTATTCGACTGTTGCAGGGGATGCGATGGCACGTTACAAACGACTTCGGGGCTATGATGTTAGATACTTAACTGGAACTGATGAACATGGGCAGAAGATCGAACGTAAAGCGCAAGAAAAAGGAACGACTCCACAAGCATTTGTAGACAATATTGTCTCTGGCATTAAGGAACTATGGGCGAAGCTGGACATTTCTTATGATGATTTTATTCGGACAACGGAAGATCGTCATAAGAATGCGGTTGCTAAGATATTTCAACGTTTGCTGGATCAAGGGGATATTTACCTTGGTGAGTATGAAGGATGGTATTGCATTCCGGATGAATCCTTTTTCCTAGAGAGTAAGCTAGTCGATGGAAAATGTCCTGATTGCGGCCGCCCTGTAGAGAAAATGAAAGAACAAACGTATTTCTTCCGGATGAGTAAGTATGCGGATCGTCTTGTTCAATATTATGAAGAGAACCCTGAGTTCATCCAACCTGAATCTCGTAAGAATGAAATGTTGAATAACTTCATTAAGCCTGGTTTAGAGGATTTGGCTGTTTCGCGAACGACTTTTGATTGGGGAATCCGAGTTCCAGGCGATCCGAAGCATGTTATTTATGTTTGGATTGATGCACTTTCCAACTATATTACGGCACTAGGTTACGGTTCTGATGATGAGACGATTTTCAAGACATATTGGCCAGCTGATGTACACTTAATGAGTAAGGAAATTGTACGTTTCCATACGATTTATTGGCCAATTATGCTTATGGCACTTGATTTGCCATTACCGAAAAAAGTGTTTGCACACGGATGGTTGCTCATGAAGGATGGCAAAATGTCTAAGTCCAAAGGCAATGTGGTAGATCCGGTCACGTTGATTGATCGTTATGGTTTGGATGCGCTTCGCTATTACCTCATGCGTGAAGTGCCATTTGGTGCAGATGGTACATTTACACCTGAGAGTTTCGTAGAGCGTGTGAATCATGATCTAGCCAATGATTTGGGTAACCTTTTGAACCGTACGATCGTGATGATTGATAAATATTTTGCGGGTAGAATTTCAGCTTATATAGCTGGAGCTACAGAATTTGATGAAAGTCTCTTGGAAACGGTTCGTTCAACCGTAGCGAAGTATGAGGAAGCTATGGAGAAAATGGAGTTTTCCATCGCACTTTCAGCTGTGTGGCAGCTAATTAGCCGCACGAATAAATATATCGACGAAACGCAGCCGTGGTCGATGGTGAAGGATGAAGCCAAGCGTGATACGCTAGGCTCGGTCATGTATGTGTTGGCTGAATCCCAGCGCATTTCGTCTGTTCTTCTTCGTCCGTTCTTGACGAAGACACCTGAACTGATCTGGGCACAGCTAGGATTAGCTGCTGAAGATTTACCTCGGTTGACTGCCTGGGAGAGCGTGCAGTCTTTCGGACATCTCCCTACAGGCACCAAGGTGCAAAAGGGAGAGCCAATGTTCCCAAGACTCGACGTTGCGGCAGAGGTCGCTTTCATCGTCGAGGCTATGGGCGGTGGTGCATCCGCTAGCGCCGCTGAAACAACAGCAGCACCAACGACCGCTGCTGTTGAGTCCGTACCTGCGCCGGAGCCAAAAGATGAAATCGGTATCGACGATTTCGCCAAGGTGGAGCTGCGCGTCGCACAAGTGATTTCGGCGGAGCCTGTGAAAGGCGCCGACAAGCTTCTCAAGCTGCAGCTTGATCTCGGCTACGAGCAGCGCCAAGTCGTTTCGGGCATCGCGAAATTCTACACACCCGATGATCTCGTAGGACGCAAGGTCATTTGCGTCACGAATTTGAAGCCTGCCAAGCTGCGCGGCGAGCTGTCTCAGGGTATGATTCTCGCCGCTTCACACGGCGATCAGCTTACGCTTGCAACCGTACCTGATTCGATGCCGAACGGTGCGATAGTGAAATAATACCCCCAATCCAGAGACCCTATCCCTGAACTTTCAGGGACAGGGTCTTTGACTTTGGGGGTATTTTTGCGGACAAAGGGCAAGCTATAGGAAACTAACCACGGAGTGATTGAGATGCTTATTGGGCGTATAGGAAAAGGGATAGCCATAGCGATATTGATCATCACTTTGACAGCTTGTTCTTTATTCGGTGGACAAAAGAAGAAGGAAGAGGCTAAAAAGGAAGCTGAATCTAAAAGTAAAGAAAGTGTGATCGATCAAGAACTGAAAAAACAATATCAGATGTACAATGAGGTAATTAAATACCAAAAAGAGCAAGATGCTAAACTTATTAAAGAGTCGGAAGAGCGTTATAAAAAGTTAAAAGAAGAATCAGACAAACCTACTAAGGGCAGCAGCGAGGATAAACAGAAAGCTAAAGATGCTAAAGGTGGAGGAGGGGATGATTCCGAAGGTTCTGGGGACTCAAAGGGCTCTGGAGATTCTCAAGACTCTGGAGGAACAGGGGGAGAAAAAAAGTCGGATGATTCGGAGAAATAACGGAGTATAATAGAAATGGCCATGCTGTGAACGATACAGCTGGCTTTTTTGACTTTCCTCCCAAGATATTATTGACTTCAATAAATCCACCTCGTATAATCAAAACGTTAATAAAAAAAATTACGATTTAGAGTGGGTGTTCAAGAAATGACGAAATATGCTAAACGATTTATGTACATAGGTTTAATGATGCTTGCTGTATTTTGTATCGCGGGCTGTGGAAGCTCAAAAGAGGGATTAGTAGATGGAAAAGTCAATGTCGTAACTAGCTTTTATCCCTTATATGATTTCACGAAGCAAATTGGCGGCGATTATGTGAATGTGATTAATCTTGTTCCTGCAGGTGTTGAGCCGCATGATTGGTCTCCAAAAAGCAGAGATATCAAGAATATGTCTGGATCAGAAGTTTTTGTGTATCAAGGTGCAGGATTTGAAGGTTGGGTCAAAGATTTTCTTGGAAGTCTATCAAGTAAATCAACTCTTCGTGTCGTTGAAGCTAGTCAAGGGGCTAATTTGATCACAACCGATGAGAATAAAGAAGAATTTGATCCGCATGCGTGGTTAAGCCCGTTAAATGCCCTTAAAATGGCTAATAATATTAAAATAGGTTTAATTGACGCGGATCCGACTCATAAGGAAGCGTACGAGCAAAACTATCAGAAGTATGCTGCTAAATTAATGGAGTTAGATGCTAGATATAAAAAAGAACTTGCTCAAACATCCAAAAAAGAAATTGCTGTATCTCATCATGCTTTTGCATATCTATGTAGAGACTATGGCTTGACTCAAATGTCCATCATGGGCTTATCGCCTGACGCAGAGCCTACAGCACAAGATCTAAAGCAAATTAATTCCTTTATTCGAGATCATCAGTTGAAGTATATTTTCTTCGAGGAGCTTGTTTCGGATAAATTAGCGAAGACGTTAGCCAAAGATGCGAAAGTAGACACCTTAGTGCTCAATCCACTTGAGGGACTTTCAAAAGAAGAACTAGATGCTGGTGAAGATTATATTTCGATCATGAACAAAAATTTAAAAAACCTAGTCCTCGCGTTACAATAAAGGGAATAGGACGATTATTGGTTAGTCAGGAGAATGCAGATGGAGAATAGCGAAAAAATGGTATGCCATCAGAATATCGTTTCGATCGATCATATTTCATTTTCATATGAAAATAAAACAGTCATTAACGATCTTCAGTTTAATGTGCTTGAACGCGATTTTGTTGGCGTGATTGGTTCCAACGGTGCAGGTAAAACTACGTTACTTAAGATGTTAGTCGGCTTGTTGAAGCCAACAAGTGGGGAGATCCGATTATTTGATCGGCCATTGAACCAATTCAAGGATTGGGAACGTATAGGCTATGTCCCACAAAAAAATGCCTTCAATCCTTTATTCCCGGCAACAGTTAGGGAGATCGTGCTTTCTGGCATGTATAACAAAAAGAACGTCTATCGTAGACTGTCCAAAGCTGAGTTGCAAAAAGCAGAAGATGCGATGCTAGCGATGCGCATCGAGGATTTAGCTGATCGACGTATCGGTCAACTTTCTGGTGGTCAGCAGCAGCGAGCTTTCCTAGCGCGTGCCATTGTTAACAACCCGGAGCTGCTCATCTTAGATGAGCCTACAGTAGGAATTGATGCCGAAACGCAAATTGGTTTCTTTCGAATGATCAAGCATATGCATCAGCATCATCATATGACCTTCATCATGGTTTCCCATGATATGGACATGATTCAGTCGTATCTTGGAACAGAGCCAAAGCAAATAAGCGGCGGAATTAAGTTTTATGTGAAGCATACCCATGATCCCGAGGATTGCCGAGAGACGAATTTAGCACATTCACTCGGCCAGATTCGAGAGATGATCGGAGTTCAGTAAGGAGCGGGCATTTTGGACATATTTACAGAGTACTTTTTTCAGCGTGCTTTAATAGGTGGTTTGTTGATCGGGATTACAGCGCCATTGATGGGCGTTTTTCTCGTTCTCAGACGGTTATCCATGATCGGGGACACGCTTGCACACGTTTCGATTGCCGGTGTGGCGTTAGGGTTCTTGATTAATGTATACCCGTTAGGTGTAGGACTCGTGTTTGCCTTACTCGCCTCATTTGCCATAGAACGATTGCGTAAAGCGTATAAAACCTACGCAGAGCTTTCGATTGCCATCATCATGTCAGGCGGTGTGGCACTGGCGACACTTCTTTTTACACTAGGCAAAGGCTTTAACATGAACGTCATGAGTTATCTGTTTGGGAGCATCTATACATTGGATTCCACGGATTTATGGGTGGTTTTAATTGTATGCGTGTTAGTTATCGGTGTTATTGTATTTCATTTCAAAGAATTTTTCTTAATGTTTTTTGACGAGGATGCAGCGAGTGTAAGTGGACTTCCTCTAAAATTTTATAATATGATGATTACGATGCTGACTGCACTTGTCATTTCAGTTGCTATTAAAATTGTAGGGGCATTACTGGTATCCTCGTTATTAACGATTCCGGTCGCCTGCAGTTTGTTAATTGCTCGTAGTTTTAAACATTCCGTCTTTTTAGCGATTTTATTCTCAGAAATTGCTGTAGTCGTAGGTCTTGTAGTAGCAGGGATCTGGGATCTAGCACCAGGAGGTACGGTTGTACTAAGCCTCATCGCGATCTTGATAGGGATTATTTTAAAAAGAGGATTGAGGATATAAATCATGGATTCTGTTAATTTATGGATCGCTCTCTGGGCGGGAATTGCTTCCTTTATTTCGCCGTGCTGTTTGCCGTTATATCCATCGTTCTTATCGTATATAACAGGTATTTCAGTCAGTGAATTGAAGTCAGGGAGAACAACTGCCCAAGTACGGCGTCAAACGATGCTCCACACTTTAAGCTTCATCGTTGGCTTTTCCATCATTTTTTATGCATTAGGGTTAACGGCAGGTTTCGTTGGAAGCTTCTTTATTGACTACCGTGACTTGCTTAGACAAATTGCGGCATTATTAATATTTGTAATGGGACTTTTTCTACTCGGGATATTTCAACCGCAATGGCTAATGAAAGAACGCAAATTATCGATTAAATTTCGTCCTGCAGGCTATGTGGGCTCTGTGTTTGTTGGCATGGGCTTTGCAGCGGGCTGGTCGCCTTGTGTCGGACCGATTTTGTCAGCCATTTTGGCGTTAGCGGCAACTGAACCCGGTACATGGTTTCAGTTAACAACCGCGTATTCCTTAGGTTTTGCGATTCCATTCTTTGTACTTTCCTTTTTTATCGGCTCAACCAAATGGATCTTGCGTTATTCCAACACCATCATGAAAATCGGCGGGGGTTTGATGATTGTGATCGCCATTCTCCTCTATACGGGTAAAATGACGCAAATCACCCTTTGGTTGAACTCCATTACACCAGATTTCTTGAAATTTTAGGAGTCAGGTAAAATATTCACGTTTTTCTTCATTCATTTCTTGCTTCGTTTTGGAATAACGTTTCACGATCATATTTTTCGCAGTTTTCGTAAACGATGCTGAATCATCTCAAACGTAAGATCGTGCGTGGCTTCCGGAGGAAGCGTGTTTTGAAGCTTTACAAGTAATGTGGCATAGCCTTCTTCCCAACCTTCATGCCAAATAATAGGTGCAATAATAAAGCCGAGCGGATACCCTGCCTTGGCTACTTTACCTGCCTCTTCAATTCTTTCGTTGTACCGAGAAGTGCCAGGTTCGAAGTTTTTGATTACATAATCCGCATTTACGCTAAATCGAAAACGGGTAGCCTACGCGATCAGGATCGCATACTCGGCAGATGGTTTGGACGTTTCGAATTTTAACGTTTCCCGGATACCTACGACTAGGGTTCACTTGGCAATCCGAATCCTCATCGAATCTGAATAACAATCTATTATTTTAGAGTGCCAAAGACAAGACCTGAAGAATCATGGGAGATTTGACCGCATCTGGGTTGATGGATTATGATAGGAAAGCAGTATGGGTAAGAAATAAGCACAGCAGGGGGAAATATAGCAATGGCTACGCCAAGTATGGAAGATTATTTGGAGAGAATATACAAGCTTATCGATGAGAAAGGTTACGCTCGTGTTTCCGACATTGCTGAAGGGCTTGAAGTGCACCCCTCTTCCGTGACTAAAATGATTCAAAAATTAGATAAAGATAATTATTTAATCTATGAAAAATATCGCGGCCTGATCCTTACGCCAAAAGGGAAGAAGATGGGCAAGCGTTTGATGGATCGGCATGAGCTTCTGGAAAATTTTCTAACGACAATAGGTGTCCATGAGGACAATATATATAAGGATGTCGAAGGTATTGAGCACCACTTGAGCTGGGATTCCATTACTTGCATTGAAACCTTATTGGAATATTTTCGAAGAGACCCGAGTAGAGCAGAAGAACTTATGAATGTGAGAAAAGAATTAGAAGCAGAAAGCTAGGACAGAGACCGGATACGGTGCTCTGTCTTTTTTTTGGGAATAGAAACAAACTGCCCCCGCATACATACCTAAGAAGCCCTATGAAATGGAGCTATGGAAGGGGTGCCGCATATGAAAATCAATGGTGTATTTGAAGGCGGAGGTGTCAAAGGAATTGCTTTGGCAGGAGGCGTTAGTGCAGCCATCGAACAAGGGTATACCTTTCATGCAGTTGCAGGTACAAGCTCTGGCTCGATTGTGGCGGCTTTATTGGCAGCGGGATATACGGGGGAAGAAATGCGAGAATTGATTCTCAGGGCGCCATTTAAATCGTTTATGCAACGCTCTCCTATTTTCAATACGAAGTTTATCGGTCCCGCGGCACGCTTACTGCTCAAAAAAGGGCTCTACTCCGGCGAAGCATTGGAGCACTGGGTTAATCAACAGCTAGCGGCTCGCGGCATACGCACTTTCGGAGATCTTAAGCCCAATCAACTCCGTATTATTGCTTCAGATATTACACAGGGCAAGTTATTAGTTCTGCCCAATGATATTGCCCAATACGGCATTGAGCCGGGCAGATTTTCTATTGCCAAAGCTGTGAGGATGAGCACGAGTATTCCTTATTTCTTCGATCCCGTCCGCATTCGCCGCAATATAAAAAGCTCTGCGAAGGCTAAGCCTTTCACAGAGCAGTTTAATTATATCGTCGATGGTGGCTTGCTAAGCAACTTCCCGCTTTGGGTGTTTGACAATGAAATGCCTCGCGACACCAAGCTCATACCGGTCATTGGCTTCCAACTCGTTGGGAAAAGCGATACGCCAACACACACAATACGAGGACCCATTACGATGCTTGAAGCGCTCTTCAGCACGATGCTCAGTGCGCATGATGAACGCTACATCGAGCAAAAGAATCGCTTCCGGACCGTTAAAATCCCTACGCTAGGTGTTGGGAATACGCAGTTTACGATATCCAAGGAGTTAAGTATGTCACTGTACGAGTCGGGCTTCCTGGCAGCTAAGGCGTACTTCAAAAGCTGGTCAGCCAGCACCTATGAGGAAAACTATGAGAAATATGTGATGCGGCCGCCGCATAAATCTTGACTTAGTGATACTTTGGGAAATCATCCTTATCCGTATCTTTCGTTCCGTTGATAACACGAAATTTGGCGTTTTTCGTTTTACCTTTTGCAGAACCACGTGAAATTGTAGGCTTCTTCCAACGGGAAGGTGGAAATTTATACAGGACAAAAATCGCTCCAAGCACAAGAATAGGAATGAATAAAGCTCGTAAGCTAGCGATTAAGCCTATTGCAATCAAAACGCCTATGGCAATTTCAATCGGAGAAAACTTTCTTCTCATGCCCGTCCCTCCATAATTCGTTTTTCCGCTTCTAGCATGCGGTTAAAAGATGCAATGGACACCTCAACTTGTTTGTCTTCAGGTTCTTTGGTTGTAAGGAGTTGAAGCCAAAGTCCTGGATAGCCTAAATAACGAAGAACAGGAACTTCACGAAGCGAGTTCGTAAAACGTAATACTTCATAGGAAACACCAATCACCAATGGCAGTAAAATTAAACGTTGAACAATACGCTCGACATACCCGTCATAGTGAAGGAACGAGTAGATCACAACACCGATTAAAACAGTGAAAACGATAAAGCTGCTTCCGCAACGATAATGAAGTGTGTTGAATTTTTGCACATTGCTCACCGTTAATTCTACGCCTGCTTCATAGGCACTAATGACTTTATGCTCTGCGCCATGATATTGAAACAATCTGCGAATCATAGGTGTAAGTGAGATGAAGTAGATATACCCCACAAGCAAAATGATTTTGATAACACCTTCTATAAGATTATGAAGAATTTGATTGCTAAATACATTTTGAAACAAAAACTGTTCAATAATAGCTGGAACTAAGGTGAAAATAAATTTACCAAATAAAAATGAAAGGACACCAACGACCGCAACACCTAGCACCATTGAAATGTTGGAGAATAGACCTGTTTTCTCTTCTTTTTTATTTGTGTTGTCGTCACCTTCTTGCTCAGCGAACGATTCAGCCGAGAAATTCAGATGCTGTGCACCTTTGGCACTGGACTCGATAATACCTACAATTCCACGAACAAAAGGAATTTTCTTAAGCGCTTGAACCCAAGGAATCACTTTCTTCGGTACTTCCAAAAAATCAAGGGAACCGTCTTTTTTGCGCACAGCAGTTACATGCACATTTCTTCCTGCGAACATGACGCCCTCGATGACGGCTTGTCCTCCGTATATACTGTTTTGTTCTGCCACAAGATTCACCTTCTCATCTTTCTCGAATTCAGTTATTTACCACAATAGAAAGTATAAGTTTTCGGTTCCCGAAAACGTCTTTCTATTTGGCGATAAAACCTACCTCTAAACGCGGTCGCTCTTCTTGAATTGCCTCGATAAAGGTTTTCTCACTTTCTTATTGTAACGGATTCAGGTGTTGAATGCTACCGATTGCGACAGAACATACTATGATTGCCAATGAAAAGACAAGCTGTAACGGAAGAGAAAGGAAGATATCAGATGACGAGTGCGCATGCTGCGGAGAAAAAACAGACAAATCGCTGGGTTTTTGTGCTATATATCGGTTTTTATGCTGGGCTGATATGGGGTGCCCTCAAAATAGTCGAGAATTACTTCAAGTTTACGACCATAGGAATTGGCTTTCTTGTCGAACCTTTTTTCAAACATGATTTTTTCAACACCTGGCTAGGACTGTTCATCGGGTGGATGGCATTTGCTTTATTCTCGATTTTCGCAGCCATGATCTACATGGGTACCATGTGGAAACTGCGCAGTCCCTTTTGGGGGATCACTTACGGTGCCGTATGGTGGGCTATTATTTACCTTTTCGTAGGGCCGATTACGGGAATGGTGTATTGGATTACAGAATTAGAGCTTAATACAATCATTAGTGATTTTTGTTTATTTCTTGTATGGGGGATGTTTATTGGGTATTCGATTGCAATTGAATATACAAGCGCTAGAACACCAAATGCTATACCCAAGACATGAAACTTATGGTAAAATATCAAAGGTTAATTAGGTGCGATAGGCTAGTTGCCAATGTCGATTGTTTCGGGAGGATGTCCAATTGAAAAGGGTTCTAGTTTTGAATGGTCCGAATTTGAATATGCTCGGCGTACGTGAACCTGGGGTTTATGGAACCGTAACACTCTCCACGATTATCGAGGGGTTGCATGAGCTAGGAACGGAGCTTTCGATCCAGCTGGAGAGCTTCCAATCTAACCATGAGGGCGAGATTATTGATAAAATCCACGAAGCCTTTGGCACGAAGGACGGTATTCTGATTAATCCTGGCGCCTTCACCCATTACAGCTATGCGATTCGTGATGCGCTGTCAACGGTTCAATTGCCAACGGTAGAGGTTCATATTTCGAATATTCATAAACGTGAGGAATTTCGTCATCATTCGGTCATCGCACCCGTGGTGATTGGACAAATTTGTGGATTTGGTGCTGATGGCTATGCGCTTGGTTTACGAGCTTTACTACCCCATCTGTAAGCATATGCTTACGAAGATAGTTTTGCTAAAGCAAAACTTTAAGAAGGAATGGTGATTTGGATGCAGGAGAAACGTATTCAACGTCTTCGCGAGGCTATGCAACAGCAGGATTTACCGGCAGTACTCATCACGAACGCATATAACCGTACATATGTATCTGGATTCACTGGCTCTTCTGGCTATGTACTTATTACGCTTGACCGTGCCATTTTATTAACTGATTTCCGTTACATGACGCAAGCGCCGCAGCAAGCCAAACTGTTTGAAGTGGTTGAACATAAAGCTAAGGCGATCGAAACAGTAAGAGAACTCTTGCAGGAGCAGGGTGTGACGAAGCTTGGATTCGAACAAAGCGACGTTGCTTATGGTGATTTTTTAAGCTTCCAACAGGGCCTTCCAGGCATTGAGTTTGTACCAACCTCACGCCTAGTTGAATTGATTCGTATGGTGAAGGACGAAGCTGAGCTTCAAGTGATGCAGGAGGCGGCCGATTTGGCCGACCAAACGTTTTCACATATCCTTAATTTCATCAAGCCAGGTGTAAAAGAGAAAGACATTGCGCTTGAAATTGAAGTGTTTATTCGCAAGAATGGCGGTACCTCGACGTCTTTCGAGACCATCGTGGCATCGGGTGAGCGTTCAGCTTTGCCGCACGGCAAGGCGAGTGATCGAGTTTTACAATTAAACGAATTTGTCAAATTGGATTTTGGAGCGTATTATAAAGGTTATTGCTCTGACATCACAAGAACGGTTATGCTAGGAAAGCCGACAGACAAGCATAAAGAAATTTATGATATTGTCTTGGAAGCACAATTGCATTGTTTGGCGAACCTCAAACCGGGTATTACAGGCAGAGAAGGCGATGCTTTCGCGCGCGATGTGATCGTGAAGCACGGCTATGGTGATTATTTCGGTCACGGGACCGGACATGGGTTGGGGATGGAGGTTCACGAATCTCCGCGCGTGTCGAAAACCGAAGATATGATTTTAACTCCTGGTATGGTTGTTACCGTTGAGCCTGGTATTTATCTCCCTGATTTCGGTGGAGTTCGAATTGAGGATGACGTTGTAATTACTGAGACCGGCATTAAAATACTTACACATTCTACTAAAGATTTTCTTATCATTGACTAGCGGAGGGATTCACAAGTGATATCAGTAAACGATTTTAAAACAGGTCTGACGATTGAAGTTGAGCACGATATTTTTACAGTTCTAGATTTCCAACACGTAAAACCAGGTAAAGGCGCTGCATTCGTGCGCTCCAAGCTGAAAAACCTACGTAACGGCAATACGGTTGAGCGTACGTTCCGTGCAGGTGAAAACGTTGGGCGTGCCCATATCGAAAACCGTGAAATGCAATACTTGTACGCAGCTGGAGACGAGTATACATTCATGGATACGGAGACGTATGATCAGATTTCTCTTTCCCACGAACAATTGAAATGGGAATTGAACTTCCTGAAAGAAAACATGAACATCAAGATCATGAGCTATCAAGGTGAAATTCTAGGGATTAACCTTCCGAAGAGCGTTGACTTGAAAGTTATCGAAACCGATGCGAGTGTTAAAGGAAACACAGCTCAAGGCGCCTTGAAAAATGCGAAAGTGGAAACAGGTCTTAATGTGATGGTGCCACTTTTCATCAACGAAGGTGATATTCTTTCCGTTGATACAGATGATGGAAAATACCTTTCACGCGCGAGCAACTAATTAGAGAAGCCTTTCAAACTCCATTGGAGTCCGAAAGGCTTTTTTTCATTTCTTAGCACAGTCAACCATTTATATGCTATAATATTGAATTGTTATGCACTAGTATGCGTTAGGAGTGGGTCAGCTTTGTCTCTTATAGTGATGAAATTTGGCGGTAGCTCTGTCGGTGATGCGGAGCGAATGAAACGAGTTGCAAAAAGAATCGTGGAGCGAAAACAAGCTGGTCACAGCTGTGTTGTTGTCGTTTCGGCGATGGGAGATACAACGGATGATTTGATTGACTTGTCTAAGCAAATTTACGATGGAGCCCCTCCGGCTCGTGAAATGGATATGTTATTGACAACGGGCGAACAAGTTTCCGTAGCTCTTTTATCTATGGCCATACATAATCTTGGTGAACAAGCGGTTTCGTACACCGGGTGGCAAAGTGGCATTTATACGGAGCCTGTACATGCTAAAGCAAGAATTACCGATATTCAGCCGCATCGTGTTCTAAATGCGATTGAACAAGGTAATGTCGTTATCGTAGCTGGTTTCCAAGGTATGACGGAAGCAGGCGAGATTACAACATTGGGCCGCGGCGGCTCAGATACAACAGCAGTCGCGTTAGCTGCAGCAATTAAAGCGGATCTTTGTGAAATTTATACGGATGTCGATGGTATCTACTCCACAGATCCTCGTATCGTTAAAGTAGCAAGAAAGCTTGCTGAGATTTCTTATGATGAGATGCTGGAACTTGCTAATCTTGGGGCAGCGGTACTCCATCCGAGAGCAGTTGAGTATGCGAAAAACTACAACGTGACCCTCGTGGTACGTTCAAGCTTTAATTACAATGAAGGCACCAACGTGAAGGAGGAAGCAGTGATGGAGCAAGGAATCGTCGTTCGTGGTATCGCTTATGACAAAAATGTGGCAAGAATTAGTATTCTGGGTGTTCCCGAGAAACCAGGTCAACTAGCAAAGGTATTCCTTGCATTGGCTGAAGTGCAAATCGATGTTGACATTATCGTGCAAAGCGGTGTAATCAACGGGTCGGCTGATTTCTCTTTCACAACAAACCTAGCTGATCGTGAGAAAGCACTCCAAGTACTTGAACAAATTCGTTCCGACGTTGCTTTCCGTGAAGTGACTTCCGAAGTAGATCTTGTTAAAGTATCAATTGTTGGGGCAGGAATGGTCAGCTCTCCAGGCGTTGCTGCAACGATGTTCAAAGTGATTTCGGATCTTGGCATAACGATCTCCTTGGTAAGTACATCCGAGATCAAAATGTCTTGTGTCATCGACAATACGAAACTAACCGATGTGATCCGTGCACTTCACACAGCGTATGGCTTGGATACAGCGGAGCAAGCATTCGTTGGTGGACCTGAAGATCGCAGATAGTAGGGTTGCTTAGTGGAGTTTGTCCGAAATGAAATAAGCAAGCTTCAATAAAAAGGCAGTAATGCCGGCAGCCATTAACGGTCCTACCGGGATGCCGCGCATAAATAAAATGCCAAATATAGAACCAAGGACAAGACCCACAATTAATTGTGGGTCTACTTTTAGTAACTCCAACCCTTTTCCATTCATATAAGTGGCAATCGCTCCGCCAAGAAGTGCGATGATTCCAGGCCATGTCGTAAAAACGGATAGAATGTCTTTCATGGAAATGCGGTCGCTGGCAAAGGGAATCAAAACCCCAATTGTAAGGAATAGCAAGCCAAGCTCAAGCCCTCTTCGTTCCATGGTAGGGAAAAAGCGATCAAGACCTATTAATTTAATGGCAAGTAAAAGACAAGCCGCAGTAGTAATGATTGGCGAACGGCCTATGAGTCCAATTATGATAAGAATAACTAAGAGCAAATCACCATTCATTTCACAAAACCCCTCGTCCTCAGCGTTGTCATTTTAGTTTATGAAAGGGGCTTGTATTTAGAACGAAGGGCTGACGTTATCGTTGGAAGGGGACCATCTGATCATGTTCCAGAACGGGAACGCAATCGGTCATATTGGCTTTCGCACAAAGTGCGACGTCCGCAAGGAAGCCGGACTTTTTCATTTTTTTACCGTTGCTGGAAGCGAGAATAGTCTCGAATAACCGATCCTTGCTTTCCAGATAGCAGCCACGCATCGCTAAGCCGAAGTCATTCGTAAGCATAAGACTCTCGCCAAGCTGAGATGCAATTTCGTCTAAAATAAGACCCGCACAGAGGCCGTCCTCTAAGGAGAATACATCCTGAGTTCCAGCACACACGATCACAGTGTCCCGTTTAAGCTCGATAACAGCTGCTGCAGAGGCTCTGCCATTAATAAGCCCCCCTGCTAGAACCCGATCAGCTTTTATCGCCTTTTGAATCCCTCTAGTACCATTCGTGGTCGTCAAAATGACGCGTTTATCTTGAACGGCTTCACGTGTGTACTCAAGGGGGGAATTGCCAAAATCAAAACCCGGAATTTTTTTGCAATAGCGTTCGCCCCCAAGCAAATCGCCATCTCGAGCCAATTCCTTTGCTTTCATTACCGTATCAACAGGGACTATACCCCTACTGCCATTCATCAATGCGGTGATGATAGTGCTGGTTGCACGTAAAACATCAACGACAATGACGGTTTTATGGAGAAACTCGTCACTTCTTGCTTCGCCGATGTTGGCGATCACCTCGATATGCATGTTCTAATCCTTTCTGGCACCTAAGGACAACGTGTCAGAACGAAGTCCTCTCCTCAAAGCTTCTAAAGCAATTACTTCATCTGGTGAGATATTGCCCAAATGAATATCGGGACCAAGGGAGCTAATCAAATGCACCTGCTGCGTCTTCAAAGGAGCCTCCCATAGAAGTTGATCTCCCGAGATGGAAGCAAGCACGCTGTGCAATTCCTCATCTTTACATTTCCCATTCCCATCGAAGATGCCCACACCCATGCCAGATTCTCGCGCTTCAATCGTGACAAGTGAGGCACCTAATTCCGTATCGATTAAGACAGTCTCAATTAATTCAGCTAACTCAATGGAGGAGCCCCATCCTTTTTTTCCATATTCCGTTACAACGTCTAACCCTTCATGTAAACCTCGGGCAATCAGCTCATTTCGCTGTCTACGATCCATTTGAATGGTACCATCAGATATTTCAACGCCATTAAAGCCGAGTGCAAGTATCATGTCAAAAAAAGAATCCACCGCATTCTGACATACAGCCACTTCCAGAAATGTACCTCCTGGGTAAATGAGGATGTTATTCTCTTTAGCCAGGTTTATTTTACTTCGCAGCACGGCTTGCGGATAGAGCGGCGATGTGCCGAAGCCAAGTTTGATCATATCCACATGTGCGCTGGAGGTGTGGAGTAAATCCTGGAAGGCAAGCATGCCGAGTCCTTTATCCATCACCATCGTTTTCCCCAACGTTCTCGGTTTCATTTGCCTTTGTCCTGTAGGGTCGGCTAGAACGGGGTTCCATTTTAATTGAGAGGTCACTTCCATCGGTAATTCTCCTCACTGTCCTTCGAAGGATCAATTATGTGTACAGCATATGCATGAGTACAAATGGAGGTGCCCAGCATGCCTAAAATGAGACGAGCTCGCATAAGGTAGGGAAAAGCGTATGCTGCAGATAGCGAGTTTTGACGCTGCAATTCTCCGCTTCGCTTGCATGGGCTACTCAAAACATTTAGGAGGTGTAGTTACACATGAACAAGATTGTACTAACGATGGCTTCCTTACGAATGATGTCTGGGAGTATCGAAATTATTGCGGCGATTCTGATGCTGCGGCTGGCGACGATTGAAAAAGCGCTGTTGGTAAACTCAGCTCTAGCTCTAGTAGGACCTCTAGTACTATTAACTACGACAACGATTGGTCTAGTAGGCATAGCCGAAAAACTATCATATGGGAAGATGCTGTGGATCATTGCAGGGGTAAGTTGTCTGTTTATTGGGATTATTAAAAAGTAATCGGTCATATTTCTTTCTAGTAAGCATAGAAATGAATATAGAAGACTGGACAACTTGGAGGGCTGTCTCCCGATGCTTGCGAGTATTACACATCTGTTGCCACAGAACATCCGATTCATGCTTAATGAGCTTCCACCAAACGTACAAGCTAGTGTGGAAGAAATCAGGGTGAGAGAGTCGCGTCCCCTTGAAATTAGCTGGGCCGACCGTTATGCCTTCATTAGTGAGCGGGGGCAAATGATCACGCAGGAAGCTTTGGCTTACAAACCGACTAGACAAGATTGTCTAACACTTCTCGAGATGCTCACGAATCATTCGTTGTACACCTTTGAAGAAGAGCTGCGAAGAGGGTATATCACGGTTTCTGGTGGTCATCGAGTAGGACTAGCTGGGCGTACCATCCTCGACCAGGGCCATGTGAAACAAATTCGCGATGTGAGTTCTTTCAATATTCGAATCGCGCGCGAAATTCAAGGTGTGGGTCAGGAGATTTTACCTTATCTCGTCGATCAGCGTATGGGGAATATTCATCACACACTCATCATTTCCCCGCCGCAGCAAGGGAAGACCACATTGATTCGCGATCTGGCTAGACTCATTAGCCGAGGCGAGTGGGGGGCTAGAAACAGCTCCTTATCTGGAAAGAAGGTAGGCATTGTCGATGAACGATCGGAGCTGGCTTCTTGTGTCAAAGGGGTTCCGCGATTTGACTTAGGGCCGCGCACGGATGTGCTGGATGGATGTCCTAAGGCGGAAGGCATGATGATGATGATCCGTTCCCTATCCCCTGAGGTTATCATCGTTGATGAGATCGGTCGTACTGAAGATGCTGACGCCATTCATGAGGCTGTACATACCGGAATTCGTGTTCTGGCTACGGCTCATGGAGCGAACTATGAAGATGTCCTAAGGCGGCCTGTACTCAGGCAGTTGATGGAGGAAGGGGTGTTCATGAAATATGTCATCCTCCAGCGGAGAAACGGGGCGCCTGCCTCATTTCGAATATTAGATGGGCATGGCAAGCCCATTGAGGTCTATGACGAACGCAAAGGACGATGAAGATGCTGAAATTTGTTGGAGGAGTTCTGATTTTCGGCGCAGCTTCCATGTTTGGCTTCCTACAGGCTGCTCATTATGTTAGACGACCTAAGCAAATTCGCGGACTCATCAATGCGCTTGGCCGGATGGAGACGGAAATTGCTTATGCACTCACGCCGCTTCCCGAGGCATTTGCATCGCTGAGCAAGCAGGTAGCTGAGCCGCTGTCTTCGTTATTTCGGTTGATGTCAGAACGATTGCTGGGGAGTAACGGTGAGTCGACCAAAGATCTATGGCAAGCGACGGTCAAGGAGATCTGGACAAGAACCTCCATGCGGCAAGCTGAGCAAGAGGTTATTCTTCAATTAGGACCGGTTCTAGGACTTTCGGATCGAAGTGATCAAATCAAGCACCTGCGACTTGCGATGAGTCAGCTTCAATCGGAAGAGACGGATGCCAGAGATGAACAGCAGCGCTACGAGAAAATGTGGAAAAGCCTAGGTGTCCTAATCGGCGCGTTAGTCGTGATTTTAATGTTTTAGTGGGGATCATTTACCCGTGCATGACAAGTTCCTTGAAATATAAGCGTATCTGTTTCACATGATAATTTGTTTATATTTTTGGATAAACGCACTCGTCCTCAAAGGACGGCGTAGCCGTTTATTTTAAGGGCGGAGTGAGGTGCCAGGAATGAATGTAGATGTGAATGCCATTTTCCAAATCGCCGGCATCGGAATCATTATCGCCATGATCCATTCGGTGCTGAAGCAGATGGGAAAAGAGGATATGGCACACTGGGTCACGGTCATAGGCTTCGTGGTCGTGCTTTTTATGGTCGTCAGTATGCTGGATAACTTGTTTAAAGAAATTAAAACTATTTTCCTATTCCAATGAGGTAGCCTGATGGAAATCATCCAAATCGTAGGATTAGGACTCATCGTCACGATATTGACGCTCATTATCAAGGAACAAAAGCCCATGTTCGCCTTCTTATTAGCCGCTTTTACGGGTATCGTGATTTTCTTATTTTTAATAGGCAAAATTTCTTCGGTTATCAGCGTACTCGAGGATTTGGCTGTTAAGTCCAATGTGAATATCGTTTTCCTCAAAACGATTCTGAAAATCATAGGCGTGGCTTACATCGCCGAGTTTGGCGCACAGATTGTCCGTGATGCGGGCCAAGATTCCATTGCCTCCAAAATTGAGCTATCGGGAAAGGTGCTCATAATGGTTATGGCCATTCCGATTATTACGGTCATTATTGAAACTGTGGTTAAACTGCTCCCTGCTTAGAAGATTCACCTAAGGAGTGACACGCATGCACCTACTTTATTCGCACCAGAAGCTGAACAACCGGTGGATCTTATTGTTCATCCTGACCATGGGCTTATGGCTCGGATTGTCAGGATCGTTAATGGCAGAATCGCCAACAGATGTCATGATCAAAGAGCAGGCGGACCGCTTGAATACAGAACCGGTCGAGCAATATTGGGATAAGCTGATGAAGGATTATGGGGGATATTTCCCAGAAAGCAAGCCGCCAACCTTCATGGAGCTTCTCCTAGGAACCAAAGGTATTAGTATGAAGAGCATTTTCAAAGGGCTTCTGAGCTACGTTTTTCATGAAATCATCATCAACGGTAAGCTGCTAGCTTCGATCGTCGTACTGACCGTCTTCAGCATGATTTTAGAGACGCTGCAGAGCTCGTTTGAACGAAACACCGTTAGTAAGCTCGGATACACGATCACCTATATGGTGCTCATCATCATTGCGATCAATAGCTTCAGCGTTGCGATCGGTTATGCGAAGACTGCCATTTCATCCATGATTCAGTTCATGATAGCCATCATGCCATTATTACTAACGTTACTGGCATCAATGGGAAATGTCACATCGGTTGCGATCCTTCATCCACTGATCGTATTCATGATTCACTCCGTTGGTACAGCCATTTATGTGTTTGTATTCCCGCTCTTATTTTTCTCCGCAGTGCTGCACATTGTTAGCTCACTCAGCGATAAGTTTAAGGTTACGCAGCTGGCTAATCTATTGCGCACCGTGAGTCTAAGTATGCTCGGGGTATTCGTTACCGTATTCCTCGGTGTTATCTCCATTCAAGGTACAGCGGGCGCCGTAAGAGATGGCGTTGCGATTCGAACAGCTAAGTACATTACGGGGAATTTCGTGCCGGTCGTAGGGCGATTGTTCTCGGACGCGACGGAAACCGTGATTGGGGCATCATTACTTGTTAAAAATGCCATAGGACTTGTTGGTGTCGTCATTCTCGTTATGCTTTGTGCGTTTCCAGCGATCAAAATTTTAACGCTAGCTTTCATCTATAACCTTTCAGCGGCGCTGATGCAGCCACTGGGAGATAGTCCGATCATTGCCTGTCTGCAGACGATCGGCAAAAGCTTGATTTATGTATTCGCTGCCCTAGCAGCTGTAAGCTTAATGTTTTTTCTTGCCCTGACCATCATGATTACGATTAGTAATGTCTCCGTCATGATGAGGTGAAAGGAGCCCAGCGATGGAATGGTTAGCAGGATGGCTGAAAACCGTCATTATGGTCATTATGCTTGCGACGTTTGTTGATCTTCTTCTCCCAAGCAATACAATGCAGCGGTATGTGAAGACGGTTTTGAGTCTCTTTATTCTACTGACGCTGCTTACCCCAGTACTTCAGCTGTTCCAGAAGGATTGGAATATGGATCGGCTGCTCGCACAAGCGGAGAAAGAGCAGAATGAGAAGACCATGCTTGCAAGTGGGGGTGGTAAACAGTCACAAATGAAGTCCTTAGAAGCCATCACGAAAGACGCTAATAAGATTCAAGATGCGGAACAGAAGAAAACACAACAATTAGTTCAAACGCAGTTGGCTGGCCTGATCAAAGAAGATCTGCAGAAACAAACAGAATGGACAATTAAAGACGTACAAGTTCAAGTGCAGGTAGACAATAACGGGAAACCCAGCATTTCGAATGTGAGGGTAACCCTTGATGATATAGAAGCGCAGAAACAACCGGCGATGTCAACTAAAAGTATCGCTGCGATGGAGCCAGTCAAACCCGTAGATCCCATCAAAATCGGGTCTGCCTCGACTTCGCAAGATCGAATGACAACTACACAAGGCGATACGCAGTCAATCAATATGGCGATGCCGAGTGAGCAAGAAAAAGATCGACTCAAGCAAGGGATTTCACGGAATTGGCTAGTGGATCCTGCCAAGATCGAGATCGGAGTAGCGCAAAGCAAAGGACGGATGGCGAGGTGAATCGATGGGAACATTGCTGCAATGGATGGAGCACAAGTTCGGCGGCGGACCAGGTGGACCAAAACGTAAAAACACGTTGCTTTGGGTCATCATGGTTGGACTCTTAGGAGCTGCGCTAATGATCATAAACGCATTTATAAATGTTAAAGATCTGGATCCCATCAACACAGGCAGAGCGTCTCCAACACCCGTGAGTAAAGAAACATTTGTAGGAAGCTCATCTAAGGAAAACTCAAGCTTTCATGATTATGAACAAGCTTATGGTGACCAGTTGAAAAGCATCCTGCAAAAAATTGTTGGTGTCGGCGAGGTGGAAGTGCTCGTTACCATTGAATCTACGGAGGAAATGACCGTTGACAAAAATTATAACGACAATCAGACAATGACGACAGAACGCGACAATGGTGGAGCAACACGCAACATATCCCAGGTAACGCGGAGCGGTGAAGTCGTTATTTATCAAGTATCAGGTGACCAGAAACCGCTTGTGCTCAAATACATTAAACCCAAAATTAGGGGCGTCATCGTTGTTGCGAAAGGCGCTGAAAATCTCACGGTGAAGAAAATGATTATGGAAGCCGTTGAGCGAGGAATGGACGTTCAAGCAAGTAAAATTTCGATTTTACCGCGCAAGACAGGAGAATAAAATCAGGAAATCATCCAACAATTCTAAGGAGGAATAAACAATGAATGCAAAAAGACAAACAATTTGGCTCGTTTCAATGCTTAGCTTGATGGTGGTGCTCTCCGCTTATTATCTGTTCACCGAGGATGTCAATAAGCTAGATCTAGCAACCACAGATACTGTCAGCAAATCGCAAGAAGTGAAAATTGATATGAGCCAAGTTGATCCCGTAACTGGTGCAAAAACAGATGTGAAGGCGACATCTGGAACTGGAGCAAAAACCGACACGAAAGCGACAACGCCGCAAACTTCTACAAAAACAGACGCTAAAGCGACAACAACACAAGATAGCTCCAAAACTACGACAAAAGATACGTCCAAAACAACAACTTCCAAAACAGATGATCAAGTCTTGAAACAAGTGGAAGAGCAAGCCAAAACGACTTCTGCAAGTGATTATTTTACGAATGAACAAGTGAAGCAAAATAACTTTTTTAGCAAAGCTTCCACGGATCTCATGACAATTATTTTGGATAACAAGAAAACACCTGAGGCCATTGCGAAAGCAACGAATGATTTGAACGCGTTGACGGATCTCCAAGATAAAATCGAAAATCTGCAAGATTTACTCATTCAAGATTTCCCACAAGCCGTCATTAATCAAGATGGAAGTAAGTGGAAAGTGACGGTTCAAGCCGATAAATTAGAAAAAAGCCAAGGTGTTTCGATCGTTGATATGGTCGTGAAAGAGCTTGGTGCAGCTCCAGAAAATATCAAGATCCAGTATGTACGTCCATAGGGATTAGAGAGAATTTTGGGCTTCTCAAAATGGTGGTGGAAAGGGTCCGGATAAACTGGACTCTTTCCATTTCGTGCGTTTATGGGTATAATACATACGTTGCGGCTATGAAAACGCATTTTTTAGGGTTCACCAACGTCTAAAGGAGTGACTTGAATGTTTAAATTGAGTGAAATCAAAGAGTTAATTAAACTCGTCGATCAATCCTCTTTACAAGAGCTTGAAATTGAAAATGAAGGTGCACGCCTTTCTATTCGTAAGCCGAATAAAGCGGAACCTGTCTATGTATCCGCCCCTGTTCAACACACATATGCACCAATTGCTCAACCTAACTATGCGAATACAGCTCCTGCTGCACTTGAAGCACCAGTGCATGCTAACGGACAAGCCAAGCAAGAGGATTCATCTTTACATAAGATCGTATCTCCGATGGTAGGAACGTTCTATCAATCCGCTTCCCCTGGTTCAGCACCTTTCGTTAGTGTTGGCGCTAAAGTAACGGATAAGAGCGTAGTTTGTATTGTTGAAGCCATGAAATTAATGAACGAAATAGAAGCTGAAGTAAAAGGCGAGATCGTTGAAATTCTCGTTGAGAACGGACAGCTAGTAGAGTACGGACAACCTTTATTTTTGGTTAGACCGGAGTAATTGCGGTTGTAAGCTTATGCTGACAACGCAAGCTTTTCTAACGAAGAGCTCTTAGGAGGGCAAATCATGAAATTTCAAAAAATACTAATTGCGAACCGCGGAGAAATTGCAGTTCGTATTATCCGAGCATGCCGTGAACTTGGTATCTACACGGTTGCCGTATACTCGGAAGCAGATCGGGATGCGTTGCATGTACGTCTATCGGATGAAGCTTATTGTATTGGGCCAACAGCGTCCAAAGATAGCTATTTGAACTTCACCAACTTGATGAGCGTTGCCACGTTAACGGAATGCGATGCCATTCATCCAGGATATGGCTTCCTTGCGGAAAATGCAGACTTCGCCGAAATTTGCGAGAGCTGCAATATCACGTTCATCGGTCCATCACCGGATGCAATCTCCCGAATGGGTGATAAAGCGGTTGCCAAGCAAACGATGAAAGAAGCAAGAGTTCCGATTATTCCAGGTTCCGATGGCTTGGTAGATGATATCGATGATGCCGTGGTAATTGCACGCGATATCGGTTACCCAATTATTATTAAAGCAACAGCAGGCGGCGGCGGTAAAGGTATCCGTATTGCTGAGAACGAGGAAACACTTGTTCAGCAGATCACGGCCGCGCAGCAAGAAGCGCAGAATGCATTCGGAAATGCCGGCATTTACTTGGAAAAGTATTTGACAGGCATGAAGCATGTTGAGATTCAAATTCTTGCTGATAAGCATGGCAATGTGGTTCACTTAGGCGAACGTGATTGCTCTGTGCAGCGTCGAAGACAGAAGCTTGTTGAAGAAGCGCCATGTCCGATTCTAACAGAGGAAACGCGGAAAGCGATGGGCCAAGCAGCTGTACGTGCAGCGAAAGCAGTGAAATATTCCGGAGCAGGAACACTTGAATTCCTATTAGGTCCAGACGGTAATTTTTACTTTATGGAAATGAACACACGAATCCAAGTTGAGCACCCTGTAACAGAAATGATTACTGGCATCGATATTATCCAAGAAATGATTCGTGTAGCTGAAGGAAATCCGCTGTCATTCAGACAAGAGGATGTTCGTATTAATGGTTGGGCTATTGAGTGCCGCGTGAATGCCGAAGATCCAAGTCGGAACTTTATGCCGTCCCCAGGGCAAGTGAAATTTTATTTGCCGCCAGGTGGATTCGGTGTGCGTGTTGACAGTGCTGTTTATCCAGGATACTCGATCCCACCGCATTATGATTCCATGATCGCGAAGCTCATTGTTTGGGGAAGTACACGTGACGAAGCGATTAACCGCATGAAAAGAGCTCTCAACGAGTTCGCGGTAGACGGTGTAAACACAACAATTCCTTTCCATTTGAAGCTTCTTGAACATAAGAAATTTATCAAAGGCGACCATGATATTAAGTTCTTGGAAGAGCATGATGTGAACGATCCCGAATCATAGACAAACATTTGTCATAATTTTGGCGAAATGCTATACTAATAAATTAAGATGGCTTATCCCATTTATTTCAGCGTCAGTTTTGCTGGCGCAAAACTTTTTAGCTTAAGCTTACGAAGTCAGTTTGCTCCACAAACTTTTTAGGAGGTGCCACAATGAGCACAATCGCTCCGGATTACGTCAAGACAGACATGGGCAGCATCCAGATTGCCCCCGAGGTTATCGAAATCATTGCCGGTTTGGCAACGGTGGAAGTGCAAGGTGTAGCGGGGATGAGTGGCGGATTAGCTGGCGGCATTGCTGAATTACTTGGACGCAAGAATTTGTCCAAAGGCGTAAAGGTAGAGGTCGGACAACGTGAAGCTGCCATTGACGTCTCCATCATTATTGAATATGGAAATCGTATTCCTGAAGTTGCAAGCGACATCCAGAACAACGTGAAACAGGCTATCGAATCAATGACTGGGCTAAATGTCGTTGAAGTTAACGTTCATATTCATGATGTTCACTTTAAGCAGGCGGATAAAGCGATTGACGAAGAACCAGCGGCTGCCCATCGTGTGAAATAGGCGGTATAGCTGAGCCATATGGATCAATTGAAACCCCCTACAGGTTGCAGGGGGTTTCCTCTAACTTAGGAAGGGGACAAGCGTAGTGGGTAAAATTGTGGACAGGCTCTTGCTGCTTTTCTATAGCCTGATTATTTTCGTCGCATCGATCGTTGTATTGTTCACAGCTTCAAGCTGGATCCCACTCGATCAAGCAAGTCAAACGCTTAGTCATTTTTATTTCGAGAAGAGCTACGCTTATCCGGGCATTATCATTAGTTTGATCATGCTTCTGATTTCCGTACGTTTCTTGATCGTAACACTCCGTCGTGGACGTTCCCAGGCACCATCGATTGATCAACGTACCGAATTTGGCGATATCCGTATCTCCATTGAGACGGTTGAGAATCTCTCGTTGAAAGCAGCGGGTCGCACGAAAGGTTCAAAGGATCTACGTGCGCGAGTTAGAGTGAATCAAGCTGGGCTGGAAATTACAATTAGAACCATTGTAGATGGGGAAAGTTCGATTCCGGAACTGACTGAAGATATGCAAGGTACAGTGAAAAGTTACATAGAAGAAATTACCGGTATTCCTGTAGCTTCCGTAACCGTATTCGTAGCGAACATCGTGCAATCTGCCCCAACGTTTAAAAGCCGGGTCGAATAGAGGTGAATCCACATATGTGGAATGAACTATGGAAATTCCATAGGGGCAAAGTAATCGGAGTGACAGCGGGTATATTCTTCGGTTTTATTTATTTGTTTTTTGGTTTCTGGGATATGTTGATCTTTGGATTTATCGTACTTGTAGGTTTATATGTAGGCAATAAGCTGGATCGTAAGGAAAGTTTCGTCATGCTAGAAGACATTTGGCGCTATCTCACACAAAAATGGAGAATGTTTCGCTAAAATCCCTGGTTCAACCATGGATTTTTTTGTTTGGATTGCTTCCAATTTGACGTATACTAAGAGAAAGAGTTTTTAGGAGAAGGTCGTTTTGCTGGAGCGAAACGCTTAGGAGGAACAGAATGAAACGCAGAATTGCACGTGAAATTGCTATACAAAGCTTATACCAAATCCAGATGAATGAGGCTACGCCTCAGGAGGCTGTTCAAATCGCGATTCATGAAGCTGAACATGATAACGAATCGCAGTTGGATTTCTCCGGGGATAAGATAGATCCGGTCTACATTATTGAGCTTGTTGAGGGGACTTACAACAACAAGGTAAGCATCGACGAATTGTTGGAGGAGTATCTAAAAGGCTGGGCCATGGACAGGCTCTCTCGTATCGATCGGGAAGTGCTGCGCTTAGGAGCCTATGAGATGCTGTATCGCGATGATGTGCCACCGAAAGTTGTTGTCAATGAAGCCATTGATGTGGCCAAGCATTACGGCACAGAGGAATCAGGGAAATTCGTTAACGGTGTACTTGGGAAGATGATCAAAGAAATTGACGAGTTGAAAGAAAAAGTGTTACGTACACAATGATCACAGTGCAATTAACTTTCATATAAGTAGGGCTTAACAGGCTAAGGGGGAAATAACATGTCAGCACAAGTAATTAATGGGAAAGAACTCGTGAGCTCCATTCGTGAGGAAATCAGATCTGACGCAGCTCATCTTACAGCACAGGGAAACCAACCAGGACTTGTCGTTGTTATTGTGGGTGAAGATGCAGCTTCGCAAGTATATGTAAGAAACAAAGCGAAGGCTTGCGATGATGTAGGCATCTATTCCGAAGTACACCGCTTGCCCGAACAGACGACACAAGAAGAATTAATCGCACTCATTCATGGATTTAACAACAATAGTCGAATCAATGGGATTCTTGTTCAATCACCGCTGCCCAAGCATATTAATGAAGAAGCGGTTGTGGATGAAATTGATCCAGCGAAGGATGTGGATTGCTTCCATCCGATCAATGTCGGGAACCTGATGATTGGTAAAGACGGCATGAAACCTTGTACGCCGCATGGTGTTATTGAAATTCTCAAGCGGACAGGCGTTGAAATCGCAGGTAAGCATGCGGTTGTTGTTGGCAGAAGCAATATCGTCGGTAAACCGATGGCTATGCTGTTATTGCGTGAACATGCGACGGTTTCTGTCGTTCACTCTCGCACGCCAAACATGGAAGAGATCACGAAACAAGCAGATATTCTCGTTGTAGCGGTTGGTAAAGCTCATTTGATCAAAGCCAATCACGTAAAACCGGGAGCCGTTGTTATTGATGTGGGGATGAATCGTCCTGCAGACGGCAAATTAACGGGCGATGTTGATTTTGAAGCTGTGAAAGAGATTGCAAGTGCCATTACACCTGTTCCAGGTTGTGTAGGTCCGATGACGATAACGATGCTGCTTCGCAATACAGTTGATGCGGCTAGCCGTGCAGCTAAAGCGAATGTGAGCGTATAGTCCCCCCTATGGCGAGAAACGAGACTAAGATTTTATCGGTTAAAGATTTAAACCGTTATATTAAGCTATTGCTGGAAGGAGATTCACGTCTCCAGGATGTGTGGGTGCGAGGCGAGATCTCGAACTTCACGCATCACTCTAGTGGCCATATGTATTTTACTTTAAAGGATGCCGATGGTCGGCTGAAAAGCATCATGTTTGCTTCGCATAACCAGAAGCTAGGATTTATCCCGAAAGAGGGCACGAAAGTCATTGCTCGCGGGAATATTTCTGTTTATGAGCGTGACGGCGCTTATCAATTTTATGTGACGGCGATGCAACCGGATGGCATCGGCAGCTTGTATTTGGCGTTCGAGCAACTGAAGAAGAAGCTCGAAGGCGAAGGGCTGTTCGCGCCGGAGCGCAAGAAACCGATTCCTCGGTTTCCACGCGCCATTGGCGTGATCACGTCCCCGACGGGGGCCGCCATTCGTGATGTCATCATCACGCTGCAACGGCGCTTCCCGTCGATCCCGATTTTACTGTACCCTGTTCTCGTACAGGGTACACAGGCGGCACCTTCGATCGTAAAGGCGATCGAAGCGATGAACCGTCTCGGTGAAGCCGACGTGCTCATTGTGGGCCGCGGCGGCGGCTCACTGGAAGAGCTGTGGGCCTTCAACGAGGAAATCGTAGCGCGGGCTATCTGCGCTTCCGCGATTCCGATCATCTCGGCTGTCGGCCACGAGACGGACTTCACAATCGCCGACTTCGTCGCCGATCTCAGAGCTCCGACGCCTACGGCGGCGGCCGAGCTCGCGGTGCCGCACCACCTCGAGCTGAAGCAGCAGCTATCGCAGCAGGCACAGCGCCTGCACTACGGGCTGCTGCAGCAGCTGCGCCGCAAGCAGGAACGGCTCGAGCGCGCGAAGCGCTCGCCGTTCCTGACGAACCCCCGCAGGCAGCTGCTGATGCAGCCTGCGGAGCGGCTCGACCGGCTCGCGGAGCAGCTCGGTTACCGCATGCGTCAGCGCCTAACGGAGCTCACGCAGCGGAGATTGAAGCTGGAGCGTCGCTTATCCAGCTTCAATCCAACCGAGCAGGCCGTGATGGCGAGGCAGCGGTTGGATGTATCCAAACACCAGATCCTCACGGCCATGCAGACCCTCCTGCGTTCGAAGAAGCAGGAGTGGCAGTCCAGCGTCCGACACTTGGACGCGCTCAGCCCGCTGAAGGTCATGCAGCGGGGCTACAGCCTTGCTTATGACGAGGGGGAGAAGCAGCTCGTTCGTTCGGTCGCCCAAGTGAAAATTGGCGATCGATTAATGATTCGTTTGAAAGACGGAAGAATACAATGTCAAGTTTCGGGGATGGAGGCGAACATTGATGTCAACAAGTGAAACGGAAGTAAGCTTTGAAGTCGCAATTGAACAGTTAGAACGGATCGTGAGTCAGCTGGAAAGCGGCGACGTACCGTTAGAGAAAGCCATTGAACTATATCAAGAAGGCGTAAGACTCTCCCATCTATGTGGTGTTAAGCTAGAACAAGTGGAGAAGAAAATTGAGATGCTGGTTGAAGGGGAAGCTGGGGTCACACGAAAGCCTTTCCAGCCTGTCTTGGAAGATAAGGGGAATTAGTTTGAATAACACAACATCCGACATTCATACATATATCGCTTCCCATGCTGAAATGGTCGAAGCCGAATTACGTCAATCGTTGCCTACTGCCTGGGAGGTTCCTGCGTCTCTTCGTGAGTCCATGGACTATTCCCTGATGGCTGGAGGTAAACGTCTGCGCCCTATTATGGTCCTAGCAGCTGCAGAGGCGCTTGGGGGTTCTCTTGAGGCAGCTTTGCCAGTTGCACAAGCCATTGAATTAGTCCATACATATTCCTTAGTGCATGATGATCTTCCAGCAATGGATAATGATGATTACCGCAGAGGGAAACTGACGAATCATAAAGTATATGGCGAGGCGATGGCGATTCTGGCTGGCGACGCGCTGCTTACGCATGCATTCTTTAGTGTTACACAAGCGCATAAGAAGCATGCTATTCCTGCTGAACGCGTGTTAGCGATTACGGAAGAGCTTGCCGTGCTTGCTGGTGCTCGTGGGATGGTTGGTGGGCAGGCTGCTGATATGCTTGGGGAACAAGGACTGACGAAGCTAGAGGAGCTAACCTACATCCATACGCACAAGACAAGCGATCTGATTGTATTTTCCTTGCGTGCGGGTGGTCATATTGCAGGGGCGACAGAGGCTCAATTGGAAGCGCTCAGTGAATTCGGTCATGCATTAGGTCTTGCTTTTCAAATTCAAGATGATATTTTGGATATCATCGGTGATGAAGCGAAGCTTGGCAAACCTGTGAAGAGCGATGAGAAGCAGCAAAAGGTGACTTTCCCTTATTTTATCGGCATGGAAGCTTCTGAACAGAAGGTGCAAGAGCTGACAAACCAAGCGAAAGAAGCTCTACTTCGATCCAATATCGCGAAACCAGAACGCTTGTTGCAAATTGCAGATTACTTGATGAAAAGGGATCACTAAGCATAAATTTAAGGAGATCCTTCCTAATCGAAAGGGAGATTTACACGAAATACCCAATTCTATGATATAATGGTGAAATCTCAGTATTTTCACATTGAAAGTGAGGAAACAAGCGTGCTGCTCGAACAAATCAATCGGCCTGCGGATTTGAAGCGGTTATCCTTAACGGAGCTTGAAGAATTGGCAGGAGAGATCCGTCAATTTCTAATTGAGAAGCTTTCCGTTACGGGTGGACATCTGGCCCCGAACTTAGGCGTGGTTGAACTCACAATTGCCTTACACACCCTGTTTCACAGCCCGTATGATAAACTGATTTTTGATGTGGGTCACCAGGCGTATGTGCACAAAATTTTGACAGGACGCAAAGACATGTTCGATACCCTGCGTAAATATAAGGGTCTCTGCGGTTTTATCAAACGCTCAGAGAGCGAGCATGATGTTTGGGAAGCTGGACATAGCAGTACATCACTGTCTGCTGCCATGGGTATGGCAATGGCACGTGATCTCAAAGGCGAACATAATAAAGTAGTTGCCATCATTGGTGATGGCGCGCTAACAGGCGGCATGGCGCTTGAAGCCATGAATCATATTGGTCACGAAAAGAAGAATATTACCGTCATTCTGAATGACAACGAAATGTCTATTGCGCCCAACGTAGGGGCTCTTCATAATTATTTAAGCAAAATTCGTTCCGATCGTCATTATCTGAAAGCCAAAGAAGAAGTTGAACACTTACTGAAGAAAATTCCTGCCATCGGCGGAACGCTGGCCAAAACAGCGGAAAAGCTGAAGGATAGTCTAAAATATTTCGTGTTGAATGGCGTTTGGTTTGAAGAACTTGGTTTTACTTATATTGGGCCTGTAGATGGACATAATTTACAAGTCCTTATGGAAACGCTGAAACAGGCTGAGAAGGTTGCAGGTCCTGTGCTTATCCATGTCGTTACAACAAAAGGGAAAGGCTATAAGCCTGCTGAGAATGATTCACATACGTGGCATGGTTTAGGACCCTATAAGATTGAGTCTGGTCAAGTTCTCAAGTCTTCAGGACCGCCTATGTATACACAAGTATTCGGTGATACCCTAATAGAGCTTGGTGAGAAAGACTCCCGTTTGGTTGCAGTTACGCCGGCTATGCCAGGTGGATCTGGTTTGCTGAAATTTGCGAAGCAATTCCCGAATCGTATGATCGATGTAGGTATTGCGGAGCAGCATGCGGCTACGCTATGTGCAGGCTTGGCAAGCGAAGGCCTGAAGCCGGTATTTGCAGTCTACTCAACGTTCTTACAGCGTGCGTATGATCAAGTTGTTCATGACATTTGCCGCCCTAAATTGAACGTTACCTTTGCGATCGATCGTTCTGGCTTTGTAGGTCCGGATGGCGAAACACATCAAGGAGTGTATGATATCTCATTTTTGCGTACAATTCCTAACATGGTCTTAATGATGCCGAAGGATGAGAAAGAATTGCGTGATATGATGCAAACAGCTCTTGAGTATAACGATGGTCCGATTGCTTATCGATATCCGCGAATTAGTGGCACAGGCGCCAACATTGATGAGGCTCCAAAGGCGATTCCGCTTGGTACGTGGGAAACCGTACGTGAAGGCGATTATGCTGCGGTTCTCGCGGTTGGACCTATGGTTCAGATTGCCGAAGAGGCAGCAGCGCAACTGGCACAAGAGGGCATAGAGCTCCGTGTCGTGAATGCACGTTTCATTAAGCCATTGGATGAAGCCTATTTGCTTCAACTTGCCAAAGAATCGATGCCGGTGATCACCATGGAAGAAGGATCGATCCAAGGTGGCTTCGGAAGTGCCGTATTAGAGTTTTATGCGGAGAAACGTATTGTTGGTTTGCAAGTTGAATTGATGGGGATTCAAGATTACTTCGTTGAGCATGGCACTGTGCCAGAACAGCGGGAAGAGGTTGGCTTAACCGTGCATAACCTTATATCAGAAGTGAAGAAGCTAGTACCTCGTAAGGTCCTGCGGGCCAAGGTCTAGTAACCGATTTGAATAGGAGTAACACACCATATATGTCATCGGATAAAGAACGGTTAGATTTATTGCTACTAGAGCAAGGGTATTTCGAAAGCAGAGAAAAGGCAAAGGCCGCCATTATGGCAGGCCTTGTTTTTGCGGATGAAGAACCTGTTGATAAAGCAGGTATGAAGATTAGCCGGAAAGCCGTGCTCAAAGTGAAGGGTGCCATTCATCCTTATGTGAGTCGTGGCGGACTTAAACTTGAAAAAGCATTAAAGCAATTTGAAATCGACTTAACCGGAGCGGTTATGCTAGATATTGGGGCTTCCACAGGAGGGTTTACAGACTGTGCGCTGCAAAACGGCGCCGCCTCCGTTTACGCTGTCGATGTTGGCTATAACCAACTGGATTGGTCGCTTCGTAATGATGAACGAGTACACGTGATGGAGAGGACCAATTTCCGTTACACAAAGTTGGAGGATTTAAACGGACCGAGACCAACATTTGCAAGTATCGATGTCTCGTTCATTTCACTTCGCATTATTTTGCCCCCTCTTAAGGAAATCTTAGATAATCAAGGTCAAGTTGTGGCACTGATTAAGCCGCAATTCGAAGCAGGCCGTGAAAAGGTTGGCAAGTCAGGCGTGGTACGAGATACGGATGTACATATTGACGTGCTGACGACGATACTTTCTTTTGCCGAGGAACTTGGCTTTCGCTTGAAGGGACTAACCTATTCACCGATAACTGGTGGCGAAGGGAATATTGAATTCCTTGCTTATTGGACAAGTAACGATGAGGTCGAGTCGCTTGCCGCGCCTACATCCATCAAAACCATTATTGCGGAGACGGTGAAAGAGTCTCAGAAACTGCACGGTAAATAAACTCATCTTTGAGTACGCCTTTTGCGGCCCTGAGATGGGTTTTTTCACTTAAGAGAAAGGATTTCCCAACCGAATTCGCGAATACTATGGCGAGGTGAAGGACATGGAACAAGGCGATGTTAAAGTCATTTTGTTAATCCTGATCGGTGTTGTAAGTATCGTCATTTGGCGATTTCAGAAGTGGATGGCGGGTTCAAGTCGGAGAAGAAGTCGTATTCCAAGGCATGCGAATATTCCTGAGGACGATGTTGTAGACCTGCTAGAAGCGGCTGGCTTCGATGTCCTTGCAGGTAAGACCAAAATTCCTATGACTATGACAGTAGGCGAGCGTGATCACTTAGAAAGCCGGTTATTTATTGATTATTTTGTTCAAAAAGAAGATCATGTTTATCTTGTGAAAGTGGCTAAGGATCGTAAACCACTTGAGATGACAGGGAGCGCTGTTCGAGACATGTTGCTGCCCTACACCCTCATTTATCCTGAGGCACAGGGTATCCTTTACGTTGATATGACTAATAGCAAAATCAAAAAAATCACATTTCACATAGAGGTGTAAGGATGAAGGGTCAAAGGCATGTAAAAATCAGAGAAATCATAACGAATCACGAGATTGAAACTCAGGACGAATTAGTTGAAGCACTTCGTGCGGCTGGTTTCCATGTAACCCAGGCGACAGTTTCCAGAGATATTAAAGAGCTGCATTTAATCAAAGTTCCCCTAGACGACGGCAGATATAAGTATTCCATGCCGGCTGATCAGCGTTTTAATCCGATGCAACGGCTTCGCAGGGCGCTCAGTGACCATTTTGTAAGCATCGATTATACGGATAATTTGGTCGTGATGAAATGCTTGCCAGGTACGGCGAATACGATTTGTGCGTTGATTGATAATTTGGAATGGAACGGTGTCATGGGGACGATCTGTGGAGATGATACGATCCTAGTGATCTGCCGCGGGAAAGAGAATAGCGTTACTTTTGTTAATGAAGTCATGTCCTTATTATCTTAATTTCAGGAGGCGTTCATGCTTACAGAGCTTTCAATTCGTAATTTAGCTGTTATTGAACATGTTCATATTCGGTTTAAGGCAGGTTTTCACGTTTTGACGGGGGAAACGGGCGCCGGGAAATCGATCATCATAGATGCGTTAACACTCATTGTAGGCGGTAGAGGTTCAGCTGAATTGGTTCGTTATGGTGCAGATAAAGCGGAGATTGAAGCTATGTTTGATTTACCTGCTTCGCATCCGGTTTGGCATACGCTTACAGAGCTTGGGATTGAGGCGGATGCTTCTGAGCATCTCATCATTCGTAGAGAAATTACGGCAACAGGCAAAAGCTCGAGTCGAATTAATGGACAGCTTGTGAATATGACGATGCTGCGCAAAACCGGGGAATGGCTCGTTAATATTCATGGACAACATGAGCATCAATCTTTGCTTCATGTGGACGAGCACATTCACTCGCTTGATTTATTCGGAGATGCTGAGATTGAGTCTGCAAAGTCAACGTATCAAGCTAGCTACGATCAGTATATGAAGCTTCAAAAGGAGCTTAACGATCTGCAGGAAACGAGTAAGCAGGCGTTGCAAATGTTAGATTTGTATCGTTTCCAAATCGACGAAATATCTGCTGCTAAACTCAAAATCGGCGAAGATGAGACGCTAGCTGAGGAGAAGCGTAAACTGGCTAATGCTGAGAAACTGTATCAGAGCTCATCTGAAGCTTATGATTTTCTTTATGCAACCAATCGAGGATTAGATGCGGCAGGTAAAGCAGTGTCACGCCTACAGGACATTGTTCAGCTGGATCCAATGAACTTGAGTCCATTGCTTGAGCAAGCTCAATCCGCGTTCTATCAGTTGGAGGATGCCGCTTACCAGATCAGGGATTATCGCGATGGCATCGAGTTCAATTCGTCCCGCTTAGATTTTATTGAACAACGATTAGATACGATCACGTCTCTTCGTCGGAAATATGGGGAGAATATTAAAGAGATTCTTAGCTACTTAGAGAAGATCAAGAATGAAGTCGATACGATTGAAAATAAAGATGAAATTATTCGTAAATTAGAAGAAAAGCTTGTTCTCGCTGAGAAACAAGTTGGCATTCATGCGTTGGATCTGTCTAACCTGCGCAAAGGGATTGCGAGCGATCTTTCTGCTCAAATTGAACATGAATTGCGTGACCTGCAAATGGAACGGACACAGTTCCGTGTTCAGATTGCACACATCATCGATGATCGCGGCGTAGAGGTTGATGGGAATAAGGTTCGTTTTAACAGACAAGGGATTGACCAAGTTGAGTTTCTGATGGCTCCTAACCCAGGCGAACCCCTGCGTGGACTTAGCAAAATTGCGTCAGGCGGTGAGCTCTCACGTATTATGCTCGCGATGAAAGCCATTTTTGCACGCATCGATCAAATTCCTGTGCTTGTTTTTGATGAGGTGGATACGGGGGTTAGCGGACGCGCGGCGCAAGCTATTGCTGAGAAAATGTCCGTTCTGTCTCAGAGCTGCCAAGTGTTCTCGATTACCCATTTACCGCAGGTTGCCAGTTTTGCTGATGTTCATTTCTTTATTCGGAAAGAAGTGGATCAAGAACGTACTTTCACACGTGTTCAGGATATGCCAGATGCTGGCCGAATTGAGGAGCTCGCAAGGATGCTTGGCGGTGTAGAAGTAACAGAAACAACCCTTCATCATGCGGGAGAAATGCTTACCATGGCAAAAAACAAGAAAGCAAGGGTATGAAAGTATAGATAGTCATCATTTACAGTTATAAAAGAAGGGGACTGGGGTTAACTTATAGGTACGCAATTGACGAGTTCTTCGTCAGGGCTCAAGGAATTATGAAGGAGCGTGTTGATAGTGCAATCCAACAAAAGAAAAAGATTGTTCGGACTCTTGCTCGTCTTCTTCGTTTGCTTGGTCAGTGTGTCCCCGCCTTTTCAGAGCTTTGCCTCCTTTCCACAAGAACTTCGCTTATTTAGCGGACAAGGGAAGCAGCTTCAGTTGACAATGCCGGTCAGTGCCCAGGTTACGGTCAAGGATACGGATATTGTAAAGGTAAATGGCAACGCCGAGCACTCATTTCAAGTTAATTTGAATGAACCTATTTCTCTGCAATCCGATCATTCCGGACAAACGGAAATGAAGCTCAAATTATTCGGAGCCATTCCAATCAAGACTGTCAAAGTGAATGTCGTACCTGATTTAAAAGTAATCCCAGGGGGCCAGACAATCGGTGTGAAAATTAAGTCTGCCGGTATTTTGGTGGTAGGTCATCATTTGGTGACTGTTGCCTCAGAGCAAAAAGTTTCACCTGGGGAAGAAGCTAAAATTCAAGTTGGAGACTTAATTACCAAAATTAATGGCAAGGATTCTAAAGATGTTAGCAAGGTCGCAGAGTTAGTAGCCAAATCTGGCGAGAGCAAGAATCCACTCGTTTTGCAAATTTTACGAAATAATCAAGAGATCATGATCAAGTTGCAACCCGTGTATGACGTCGTAGATAAGTCATACCGCTTAGGACTATACATTCGCGACTCCGCGGCAGGTGTGGGGACATTAACCTTCTACGCACCGGATCAGGGCGTCTACGGAGCTCTTGGACATGTCATAACGGATATGGACACACAGACTCCCATTATTGTAGGCGATGGCGACATTGTATATTCGAATGTGACTTCCATTTCCAAGAGTCGTGGTGGAGATCCAGGAGAGAAACACGCTACCTTGTACAAAGACAGTAAAGTGATTGGCAATATTGAACGAAACACAGCTTTTGGCATCTTCGGTAAAATGTATGGAGCTCCCGACCATAGTTTAGAAAAAGAGGCTATCCCTGTTGCCTTCGCAGAAGAAGTGAAGGAAGGTCCGGCCCAAATCTATACGGTACTCGAAGGACAGAAGGTAGAGAAATTCGATATTGAGGTCGTTCATGTATCCAAACAAGACGTGCCTGGTACGAAAGGTATGGTTATCAAAATTACGGATCCGCGGTTGTTAGATAAAACGGGTGGGATTGTTCAGGGGATGAGCGGCAGTCCTATTATCCAAAATGGTAAATTGATCGGTGCTGTTACGCATGTATTCGTGAATGATCCAACAAGCGGATATGGCTGCTTCATTGAATGGATGCTGCAAGACTCCGGCATTATCCTTCGTCCAACTTCAGGAGACACTTACAAAGAACTAAAGGCGAGTTAGCTGCCTTTGGTTCTTTATTTCATTTTAACCTCTTTCTACAGGGGCTTAGCGACTTTCGTGACTTAATGTCGAAAAATGTTGGAAACAGAAGATAAATATTATATTATATAAGAAAGTTAAACAAATGGAAAGAAAAATAATATTCGACAGAAGGATTTTAAATAGAGCTGTCGAATAGCTTTACTTAAGAGAGAAAATACCAACTTGTTTCAGTAGCTAAAGGAGGATATTCAGTTGCAAAAAATTCAGGTGTTGCTTGCAGACGATAATCGCGAATTTACCCATTTATTATCAGAGTTCATTGGTGAGCAAGAGGATATGGAAATTATGGGCGTTGCGTACAATGGTAACGAGGTCCTTCGTTTTCTGGAACAGCAACGTGAGCTGCCCGATGTTCTCATTTTAGATATTATTATGCCTCACCTTGATGGGCTGGGTGTTCTAGAGAAAATGCGTGAAATGAATCTTCCTTCACAGCCGAAGATCATTATGCTTACGGCCTTTGGTCAAGAGAATATTACGCAAAAAGCGGTGCAATTGGGTGCTTCCTACTACATATTGAAACCATTTGATATGGAAACCCTTACGAATCGCATTCGTCAGCTTGCTGGCAATGCGTCAACGACTACTACTACTACATCAACGCCGCGTGCGAATGTTGTTCACATGCCAAAGGGTAAAAATTTGGATGCTAATATTACTAGCATCATTCATGAAATCGGTGTTCCTGCACATATTAAGGGATATCAATATTTGCGCGAGGCCATTACGATGGTCTACAACAATATCGAAATTCTAGGTGCGATCACCAAAACGCTCTACCCTGCCATCGCTGAAAAGTACAAAACAACACCAAGCCGTGTTGAACGCGCAATTCGCCATGCGATTGAAGTCGCTTGGACACGTGGCAATATCGACAGCATCTCCTTCATCTTCGGATACACGATTAACATCTCTAAGTCAAAGCCGACAAATAGCGAATTCATCGCGATGGTTGCTGACAAATTGCGCATCGAGCATAAGGTTTCTTGAGACGGTTAGAAGCTTTATAAAATTATTAAAACGAGAACGCTCAGCGATGAGCGTTCTTTCTCTATTTTAAACAGCTTGTATGAGCTGCCTAGAAAGCAGAAAAACTACCTAGACGGTCTAGGTAGTCCCTCCGTATTTGTTTTAAATTACCAAACAAAAGCGCTAGTGATAATAACCAATAAGATGAAAAGTACCAAGATAGCTGCTGAAGAAGTACCTACGCCAATTCCACAACTCATTCGAATCAACCTCCAATGGATATTTGGTTTGTGTTTCGAGATAGCTTATGACTATTTTCGTGGAATGTTTGGGCAAATCGACTGATTGTGCTATTGTCCCTGTCCGCTTAAATAATTTTATGAGTTGTAAGGAGCTTCTTGAAAACTTGGAACCAATGGAGAGGTTCTTACGTTATTACAACGTAGTCTATTCATTTTACAGTGAGTTGACCGATAGTAATTGAATTTATACATGAGGCATGGAGGCCAGAAGATGGTAGTAACGATAGAAATAATTGTGGTTTTGATTATTGTATTTCTCATATTCATGAGGGTGTACCCCGTATTTGGGCAAAAGCCTTCGAAGGAGAATGCGAGAAATTACACGAAGTCGCAACAATATGCATTAGGAAAATTTGAAAATCCAGTCCCAACGATGATGAATATGAGTTTCTCCACGACGTTAGGGATCTTACGAGATATGATCAAGGGAAGTCCTAAGCGACGTCCGGCATCCCCAATACCGATGGAAACACCCCAATTTCAAGTGAATGCAGACACAAGTGTCACATGGTTTGGGCACTCTGCAAGCTTGCTTACGATCGATGGGAAAGCTCTGCTGCTTGATCCGATGTTTGGAAGAACGCCGTCTCCCTTCCCATGGTTAGGAAAAAACAGATACAGCGGCGGACTGCCTTTTGAGCTTGAGCAGCTTCCGAGGATAGATGCCGTTATTTTATCCCACGATCATTATGATCATTTGGACTACGGTTCGATTATGAAAATTAAGCACAAAGTGAATAGATTCATCGTCCCTCTTGGTGTTGGCGCCCATTTAATCCGATGGGGAGTTCCAACCTCCCAGATTGAGGAACATGATTGGTGGGATGAGCTTGCGTTTGAAGGATTGGAGCTGGCATGTACGCCTGCCAACCATTTCTCGGGGCGCAGCGTGAATGATCGCGGAGCTACCTTATGGTGTTCTTGGGTCATAAAAGGAAAGCAGTCCAGCGTCTTTTTCAGCGGTGACAGTGGTTATACGCCTCATTTTAAGATAATTGGTGACAAATATGGACCTTTCGATCTCACGTTGATGGAATGCGGCCAATATGACGAGCGATGGGCAGATATTCATTTGATGCCAGAAGAAACGGTGCAAGCGCATCTTGACGTAAAAGGAAAGGTAATGATGCCTATTCATTGGGGAGCGTTCACGTTGGCCATCCATGATTGGAATGATCCCGTTGCTCGCGCCGCGAAGGCTGCTCAAGCAAAAGGGGTGAAGTTGGTGACGCCGCCAATTGGTCAAACCGTTATCTTGAAGGGATCTGACGTTCTGAACTACCCGAACTCGAATTGGTGGGCACAGGGTTAGTTCGCACTAAACTGGCTACAAGGGTATTCACATGGTATTATGAATGAGGTTAAGAGACAGAAGTGATCAGGAGAGAAGAAGAGTCTATGTCAGAACAAAAAAGTGTGCGTAAATTTCATTTTCTAGCCGTTGTGCTGGGAGTCGCCGTTGATAATATCGGAACCTTATTATCATCTGGTTTAATTGGCAGTTTGTATTTTGCAAATCGTCCTACGGGAGATCAGGATGTAAGTGTGATTTATTCCAACGTAGCTCTTCTGCTTTTATTTCTGGTAGTTGGCTTGTTTTGGACGTTTCTAGGCAGTTATCTGACTGCTAAGTTTGCAAAGCGGGCCGAACTTTTCAATGCAGCGATCATTGGGGTCATTGGAGCGGGGATTGGATTTGATTCGATGCTAACGCAGGATGTCATTCCATTATGGTATGAGTTGACCGGATTTATTGCCATTGTACCAGTAGCGTTATTGGGCGGATATGTTGCACTCAAGAAGAAAAAGACATCCTAGGTAGGAATACCTGATGCGCTCTATAGACTTGGTTTAAGCACGTTGCCTATAGGTGAATGAAGTTAGGAGGTAGGCGGATGCCAAAGTTCGCGAATGTGAGTGAGGAAGCGACTGCATTTCTACGAGAGCAAACAGGCAGCAGTCAGCTGGAGTGCTATACGTATATTGATCCAGCACATACAGGAGATAGTTTCTTTATCGTCAGAACAAGCAATAAGGTCATTCATGTCTCCTTTACAGAAATTACGTATGATCCGCGGAATTATCAAAGCTTACTAGAAGGGCTTTATCGAGCTATCTATGAATAAAAATAGTTGGTTACCCCATGCGCGGTGGCCGTCTGTATAACAATGAAACCCCTCAGCCTAGTTGGCTAAGGGGTTTCGTCATTTTTATTCCAATTACTTGATGAACGTTAATGCTTGATCAGCAATGGAGTATTTGTAGCGATCAAGGCAATTGCAAAGATAATCTTTGCGGCAAATTGGGCAAGGTTCTTTCATCAAACGATTCAAATCCGTTACGCGGCCAATTCCTGTTTCTGCATCTCTTTCGAAGAAGAGACGACATTTGTTTCGGTCTTTCAAGGAAACAACAACTTCGAAAAGACCATTCTTTTTATTATCACTCACTATTGTTGCATCAACTACCTGCGGATCGTAGGCCATATGTATTTCCTCCTAAGAGTTTGCTCAGCATCACATACTACATCGCAAATTCATAAATTAGCATGCTTTTCTCTTTGTTAGCTCGGTTGCATTAGTATATTATATAAATAAAAAAGATTTTATTCAATAGGAGGTCATCTAGACATGATCATGGACTATTGTGAACAGGAAATAACCGAGGGGAAGACGTATTTACACATCGGTCTTCAGTTCGAAGATGAGCCTGATTCTTTATATGTAGCAGAGTTAGAGGTAGATGACAGAGGGGTTGTTGCAAGTTGGCAGTTGTTTTTCAATGGGTTCGATTGCAAGTACAATTTCCGTCCATCGGAAAAGGAAGAAATGATTCATTATGCAGACCAGCAGGGGATCACCATTCGAGAGGGGCAAGAATGAGAAAAGGAATCATCGCCATGTACATGGTTCAAATTCCTTGATTTGTGTTTATTGTGTTTTTTGGTCTGTAGTTCTATTCGTGTAGGTGTTGTCTTGGTTACTGGATTCGTGCCGTGCCAATGTAATCGATTCATGACGGGATCTAGTTTCCCTTCACGTAAACAACGTTGACGCATCTTTTGAGCTTGAGATCGTGACATGTTGATTCCCTCTTTTCAATATAAGTTTATACTTCTATTCTATCAGGTGATGAGGAAGAGGCAATGGAAAGATTTTATTAATTAAAAAAGGGTGAACGCATTGCGCATACAAATCCAATTAGCAATAGATGGCGAAATGAAGAAGACGGATGTGCTCGAAATTGCAGAGCATAAGCTGGGTGAAATGACGGACGACGAAATTGAACAAGCGATTGAAGTGAAAATCCGAACGTGGGTTGATCGGATGGTGCAGGTTGAATGGGAAGTTATCGACTAGTTAACTGAAGATAGTAATAAAACGGCTCCGAAGGGGATCGACCCTACGGAGCATCAGTGTACAACCTATGTATGATTAGTGAACAATGGTGCCCACTCCAGTCTTCTGTAAAGCATGTTCCCAACTTGGATAGTAATACAGGGCGTTTTTCATAAGATCAGGGTGCAGCTTCTTCACATTTTTTTTGGCTAGTGATTCCCCTGTGCTGTGAAGCTGCACAATTTGGCCTAACACTTCATCTGCGCTCATGTTTAGCTCCATGGATGATTCCACTCCTTTCTTTAAGAATATAACCCAATGCTTGCCATTCACAGCTTAAAATATACATAGAATTTTGTGGGATCGGGTAAATTAGGTAGGCCAGGAGACGTTAGGAAAGTCAGGTGTCTAACCATGAATTGGTCTTCCTTATCTTTATTTGCCGCGAAGCCTAACCCGCTCTGCAAAGGAAAAATCGCACTAATAACAGGTGCATATGAGACGTTTAAACAACTCCCGCTAAGTCGTATTGTTGTGCTCATGCAAAGCGATATGGATGAAGAAATGGCACAGGAGCTTATAGATCGAAGAGTAAAGGCAATCATTCACTGTGGAAAAACGATGAGTAGTATTTACCCAACGCAAGGTCCTCTCTTGCTTTTACAACAACAAATCCAAATTTATGAATTGGATGCCGTTCATGTCGAACTCCTCATACCCGATGTAGAATTGATTATTTATTCAGATTACATCCAAGTGTCTGGGCAGTCTGTACCTTGCAGAGCCTTTACACGTGAGGACTGGCTATTTGCCCAACAGGCTGCAAATGAACAGGTAGCGGAACGATGGGAGCCATTCATTGAACACACATTCGCATATGCCATGCGAGAAAAGCAGGCTGTCAGAGAGCCTTTACCTTACTTAGAACTCCGTACGCAATTAGAAGGCAGACACATCTTGGTGGTTTCGACAGGTACAGGGTATAAGAAGGATTTGCAAACAGCGAAAGGGTTTATTACTGCTTTTAAGCCGATTTTATTAGGAGTTGGCGAGGGAGCGGATGCCCTATTGGCGAGTGACTATAGACCGGATATCGTTGTAGCGGATTCCAATCAAATTTCGAATCGAGTCTGGGAGTGCGGAGCAGAAATAATTATCCATACCTATCCCAAGGATCAACTTAGGTCTGAAGAACTGACATCGTTAAGTACCTATTCACATATTTTGCCTTGCTTGGGTAACAGTGAAGATGCAGCACTATTGTTAGCCTATGAAAAAGGCGGCGAATGGCTCATTACTGTCGGCGTACAATCGCATATCAGTGATTTTCTTGCAAAAGGGCGTGAGGATATGGGAAGCGCGCTTCTTGTGCGGATGAAGGTCGGTGCACGACTTGTGGATATCAAAAGCTTGCAAGCCTTGTATCATCAGCCTCATCAATGCCTTAGAGAAGCGGCTTCAACTATCCTACTTTCATGTGTATTTATTGGACTCAGCCTGTTCCAGCTTCACTGGATCTTGAAACGTGCGGCACATGTTGTGTGGAAGCTTGTTAACGCACAATGATGGCATCAACAAAAAGGCCGGACACAAGGTCCGGTCTATTTGTTGCGTTTAGGTTTGAATCTAGGAGCTAGATAGTTCCGCTTACGATCTCTGAAGAAGGTCCATCCGCCAATAAAAGCAACGCCGACCAGAAAAAGAATCAAGCCTAAGAAGAATTTCCCCCACAACATACCGCTATTGGAATCCGTATCGAATTGAGCGAAAAAGGCATCTTTCATCGCGAGAAAACCATAGGTAGCGGTAATACCTGGAATAACGAGTAGTAGAATAGCGATAAAACGATAAAATGGTGCTTTCATAGCGACTCCTTACCTGACATGAAACATGTTTTTTCTAAAAATATAAGATTTTATATGTTTCACATAATAATACGGCTATATTTCTGGATAAACGCAGTCGTCCTTAAAGGACGGTGTAGCCGTTTATTCTACATCATACTCTGAATCTTCTAGCGTGTCTAATTCACAAATAAGACTATGACTTCGATCCCAAAAAAGGGTAATATAATAGAGACGAACGTATACATATAACAAGTAATTGTTTTATAGGGAGGAAATATTCATGAGTGAACATAGATATGATGTCGTGGTATTAGGCGGAGGAATCGGTGGCTATACCGCAGCGATCAGAGCTGCACAATTAGGTAAGACGGTGGCTATCGTCGAAAGAGATAAGATGGGCGGTACCTGCTTACATCAAGGCTGTATTCCAAGTAAAGCCTTACTGCGCAGTGCAGAAGTTTATTCAGCTATGAAACATAGTGAGGATTACGGTATTTCGGCAGAATCGGTTACGTTGAATTTTGATGCGGTTCTCAGTCGTAAACAACGCATTGTTGATCAATTACATCAAGGTCTTCAGTTTCTGATGAAAAAAAATAAAATTACGATACACCATGGGAATGGACGAATTATCGGGCCTTCGATTTTCTCGCCGCGCAGTGGTGCTGTATCTGTTGAGAAAGAGGACGGTGATATTGAAACGCTCCTTTCGAGCAATTTAATTATAGCAACGGGCTCAAGACCGCGCAGCTTACCAGGCTTAGAAATCGATGGCACGTCAATCATCACAAGTGAAGATGCCCTGCGGATGGAAACATTGCCTAAATCCATTATTATCGTCGGCGGTGGCGTAATTGGCGTAGAATGGGCATCGATGTTGAGTGATTTTGGCGTAGAGGTCACGATAGTTGAAGTGGATAAACGTTTAGTCAGCCTAGAAGACCAAGATGTTTCGAAAGAACTAGAGCGTCTATTCAAAAAACGCGGGATTAAGCTGGAAACAGGAGCGAAGCTGCTGCCGGAATCTGTTAAAGTGTCAGATGGCATGGTTACTTTACAAGTGGACAAGCAGGGTGAGCTGCAGGAGCTATCCGCGGAGCGGGTTCTTGTTTCGGTTGGCCGCGTGGCGAATATTGAAGCAATGGGATTGGAGAATACAGATATCAAAATTGATAAAGGCGTAATTCGCGTTAATCGCTTCATGCAAACGACGGAGTCGCATATCTATGCAGTTGGTGATGTCATAGGTGGGTTGATGCTGGCGCATATGGCAGGTCATGAAGGAATTGTAGCAGCCGAACACATTGCTGGTCATCAACCAGATGAGCTTCAAACGCACCTTGTATCCAGATGTACTTATACGAGACCTGAGATTGCCAGTGTTGGTTGGACCCAGCAGCAGGCGATTGATCAAGGTCACCAAGTGAAAGTTGGTAAATTTAGTTTCAAAGGAATAGGGAAAGCTTTAGTTTATGGGGATTCTGACGGCTTCGTGAAGGTCATTGCAGATAAGGATACGAATGATATTCTAGGGGTTCATATGATTGGTCCTCAAGTTACGAACAGTATCACGGAGGCTGCTCTGGCTCAAGTGCTTAATGCGTCACCATGGGAAGTTGGACAAACGATCCATCCACATCCAACACTTTCTGAAGCATTGGGTGAGGCTATGCTAGCCGTTGATGGGATAGCAATTAGCGGATAAAAATTGTAATCATAAACGTTTACGTTTATAATATGCTTATAGAGTCAAGTACTAGGACCAGGTATTAAGTTTTAGTCGTCAATACATCTCACTAAGGAGGCAAACTCCATGTCCATTGGTCAGCTATATAAGCACAGAAGTTTAGGATTATCTGATGATGAAGCTATACGTATGTATACGGTTATGAGTCTTACTGCCAAATATGATGAGCGAGCATTCATGCTTCAACGTGCAGGTAAAATTCCGTTCCACGTTTCTGGGATGGGTCAATATGCGGGGCAAGTTGGTATGGCTTTCGCTATGCAAGCACAGAAGGATTATTTTTTACCCTATTATCGTGATTATGCTTTCGTTCTTTCCGTTGGCATGACGGTTAGAGATCTCATGCTTGCGGTTTTCTGTAAAGCAGAAGATGTTAATAGTGGCGGCAGACAAATGGCGGGTCATTTCGGTGACCGTAAAAATCATATCGTAACGGGATCTTCCCCGGTTACTACGCAAGTTCCGCATGCAACAGGCTTTGCGCTAGCCGCGAAGATGAAGAAACAAGATTTCGTAACGTTTGTCTCCTTTGGGGAAGGCTCCAGTAATCAAGGGGATTTCCATGAAGGCTGTAATTTTGCAGGTGTACATAAGCTGCCTGTTATTTTCGTCTGTGAAAATAATCAATACGCGATTTCTGTTCCCCTTCACAAGCAAGTGGCAGGTAAGATTGCTGACCGTGCGATTGGATACGGGTTCCCAGGTGTTCAAGTCGATGGCAGTGATGTCTTGGAAATGTATCGTGTCACCAAAGAAGCGAGAGAAAGAGCTGTTCGAGGTGAAGGTCCGACATTGATCGAGATGATGTCCTATCGACTCATGCCGCATTCCACTTCCGATGATGACATGCTCTATCGGACGAAAGAAGAAGTTGAAGAGAACCGTCAGAAAGATGGTATTTTTAAATTCAAAGAATACCTAATCGCTTGTGAACTCTGGAGCGAAGAACAAGATATAGCGCTGCAAGAAAGCCAAAAGCAAGAAATCAATGAAGCAACGAAGTATGCTGATCTTGCCCCTTATCCGAAGCCGGAAGATACGCTTCTTCATGTTTATGCGGAAGGAGATGGCAAATAACGATGGCAGTTATTACGTATTTGGAAGCTATCCGTTCTGCGATGCAGGAGGAAATGCAGCAGGACGAGAACGTATTCGTGCTTGGTGAGGACGTAGGGAAAGGCGGCGTTCTCAACACGACCAAAGGGCTTCGCGACATATTTGGCGAAGATCGCGTGTTGGACACGCCTTTGGCTGAATCAGCGATCGTGGGTGTTGCCATCGGCGCGGCGATGTATGGCATGAAGCCGATTGCTGAAATTCAATTTGCTGACTTCATTTTTCCAGCAACGAATCAAATCCTAAGCGAAGCAGCAAAAATTCGATATCGTTCGAATAATGACTGGAACTGCCCGATTGTCATTCGTGCGCCGTACGGCGCAACTGGCGCTGGTGCGTTGTACCATTCACAATGTCCAGAATCGGTGTTCTTTGGCACGCCAGGTCTGAAAATCGTAGCACCATCGAATCCTTATGATGCCAAGGGATTGTTAAAGGCCGCAATACGTGACGGGGATCCCGTGCTTTATTTTGAACATAAGAAGTGTTACCTAGCCCTATCCGCCGAAGTTCCGGAAGAAGACTATATCGTGCCAATTGGGAAAGCGGATGTGAAACGTCAAGGTACGGATATTACGGTTATCGCCTATGGCATGGTTGTGAATTATGTGCTTCAAGCCGCAGAGGAATTGGCGAAGGAAGGTATTTCAGCGCACGTCCTTGATTTGCGTACCTTACAGCCGCTGGATCGCGATGCCATTCTAGAAGCTGCCAGAAAAACAGGCAAAGTACTCATTACGCATGAGGATAACAAGACAGGCGGCGTCGGTGCGGAAGTATCAGCGATCATCGCGGAAGAGATGCTGTTTGAGCTGGATGCGCCGATCGCAAGACTATGCGGACCTGACGTACCTGCTGTAGGCAGCAATCCACCGATGGAGAAGTTTTTCCTACTGAATGCAGATAAGCTGAAGGATGCTATGCGTCAGCTTGCTTTGTTCTAAATATCTGTTCAAATATGAGAACTTATAGTTTTACGTGATAATTCGGCTATATTTCAGGATAAACGCATACGTCCAAGTTGGACAATGTAGCCGTTTATTGTGTCATCCGTTGATCTTTTCCGAAATTAGGAGGTACTTGTATGAACCAAACCGGCCGCCTCACCGAGGTGACTGTTCCGCATTTGGCGGAAAGTCTCGTATCGGCTACAATCGGCAAATGGCTGAAAAAGCCAGGCGATTATATTGAACAATATGAAGTTCTTTGTGAGCTATTCACAGAGAAAGTAAATACAGAAATGCCTAGCCCCATTGAGGGTAAGCTAATCAAAATTATTGTCGGCGACGGTGAAACAGCTGCAGTTGGCGAAGCGATTTGTGTCATTGAAGAGCCAACTGGCTATTCAGGTAACACTGCGGCGACGCCAGCAGGTGCACCAACCGCGTCGGCTGTCTCCGATGACACGGATCAAAGCATGCGTGGCCGCTTCTCACCAGCGGTCCACAAACTTGCCCAAGATAACCGTGTGGATTTGTCACGCGTTGCAGGGACCGGCCTTGGTGGGCGAATCACCCGCAAGGATGTGGAGACCTTCATCGCTTCTGGCGGCGCAAATGCAGCTCCTGCAGCCGTTCAAGCGGCGGCACCTGCTGCATCTGTAGCAGCACCAGTCGTTGCTGAAGAACCTGCAAGCCAACCTGTTCGCAGCTCTGGTATCCATTTGTCAGCGAGCCCACAAACACCGCTGATCGAAGCAGAAGGTCACAACCTCGACGCACGTAATGAGCATTTCATTGATGTAACGCCAATGCGTAATTCGATTGCCACGAAGATGCGCCAAAGCGTCACGGAAATTCCGCATGCTTGGACCATGATTGAAGTCGATGTGACGAATCTAGTTGTTCTGCGTAACAAAGTGAAGGACGAGTTCATGCGCCGCGAGGGCATTAACCTAACTTACCTGGCATTTATGTTGAAGGCTGTTGTCAACGCGATCAAAGACTATCCGATCATTAACTCCGTTTGGGCTGTAGATAAAATTATCGTGAAACGCGATATTAACATTTCCTTGTCTGTAGGTACGGAAGATTCTGTGATGACACCGGTTATCAAAAAAGCCGATCAAAAAAATATCGCTGGTTTAGCAAGGGAAATTGATGAGTTAACGAAGAAGACACGTGCGGGGAAATTATCACTGAATGATATGGTTGGTGGTACGTTTACTGTTAATAATACAGGCTCCTTCGGTTCGATTCTCTCGTACCCAATCATTAACTACCCGCAAGCGGCGATTGTGACGTTCGAATCGATCGTGAAGAAGCCTGTCGTTATTCAAGATATGATAGCGGTGCGCTCTATGGTCAACCTTTGCTTATCGCTCGATCACCGGATTCTTGATGGTGTGATCTGTGGAAGGTTTCTACAAAGAGTGAAAGAAAATTTAGAAAGCTACAACGCGGATACTAAAATTTACTAAAGACTCTTACGAACTGAAAAATAATCCGGCTGTAAATAATAGGCTGGATAACAACATAACGATGAGCATAATGTAAATAACAACTTTGAAAATTTTCTTGTTCTGTAGCACAGGATTCACTCCTTTTTCAACAGCTTGTATTATTTTATTGTAACTCAAAGTGTGTATCGGAGGAAAGTACATGATTCAACAAGATCGTTTGGTTCAAGAGTTCATATCCCTTGTGAAGGTGGATAGTGAGACTCGATTCGAGCAAGACATCTGCGTCGTTCTCAAACAAAAATTCAGTGGGCTTGGTTTAAAGGTTGTAGAAGATCAGTCGATGGCCAAAAGCGGCCATGGGGCAGGGAACTTGATTTGTACGCTTGAAGCGACGGACAGTAACCCCGCGATCCCAACTATATTCTTCACATCTCATATGGACACAGTTGCTCCTGGTAATGGCATCAAGCCGCAAATCGGCGCAGATGGGTATATTCGATCCGATGGGACAACGATCCTAGGTAGCGATGATAAAGCAGGAATCGCTGCGATGCTTGAAGGGATTCAAGTTTTGAAAGAGCAAAACATCCCGCATGGTCGCATTCAATTCGTCATTACAGCTGGCGAAGAAAGTGGCTTAAAAGGGGCACGCGCGATGGAGCGCAGCAGCATGGAAGCGGAATATGGTTTCGCGTTAGATTCGAACGGTAACCTTGGCGCTATTGCAACAGCAGCACCTGGACGTGCGGAAATTGAAATCATTTTCCATGGCAAATCAGCGCATGCTGGTGTGAATCCGGAAGATGGCATCTCTGCCATCCAAGTGGCAAGCAAAGCCGTTTCGCGTATGTCATTGGGTAGAATCGATAATGAAACAACCGCAAATATTGGAAGCTTTTCTGGCGTAGGACCGCTAAACGTCGTATGCGATAAAGTGAAGATGGAAGCTGAAGCGCGCAGTATTGTTCAGCACAAGCTAGAAGCGCAGATTGAGGCGATGAAAAATGCCTGTGAATCTGCAGCAGCCGAAGCTGGTACTACATGTGAGTTTCATGCGGACATCGTGTACGCATCGTACATGCACGATGATTCGGCACCGATCGTTCAATTGACATCTCGTGCGATGAGCACGATAGGTCTAACAGCGAATACCTTCCACTCCGGTGGTGGAAGTGACGCGAATATTTTCAACGGTATGGGCATCCCTACAGTGAATTTGGCCGTTGGTTATTTAGAGATACATACGGTCAAAGAGCGTATCGCGATTAGTGATCTTGTCAAAACAGCTGAGCTCGTGGTGGCCCTTGTTAAGGAAGCTGCGAAGGGTTAAGCCGTAGAACAATAAAAAACCGATTCGTCCGCCTCCTGGCGCGGCTAATCGGTTTTCGCTTTAATAGGGTGCATTTGTGCTGATGATACTGTCAGAACGCCTATGTATGTGCTATTGGAAAAGGGATCACATCAGACCTAAGTGGAGTTTCCTGCGATTTAGACGTCTGAGATGTATACAAGCCAGCTAGATAATCAGCTACATTGGCCGAAGGACCGGCTTGCAGAAGCATTTGCAGAAGCTGATGTTTGATCTCCCAGGCTTTGCCCACAAGTCGGATTTGCTTATCGCTCACGTAGCTCTTCATATCGGAGTCCCTCTTTTCAGGAAAATATTTGATATAATGAACGATATGCAAGAAGTGGACAAGTTAGACCAACTTAACGAGGAGAGGTGCTTAGATGACAGACCATAAGAAATTTGAAGAAGTGACGATAAGCAGTGAAATGATATTCAAGGGGAAAATCATCTCTCTGCAAGTGGATCAGGTTACGTTACCGAATGGAGGAACAGCTTCACGCGAGATCGTCAAGCATCCTGGTGCTGTTGCGGTTATCCCGCTCTTAGGTGACAAGATGATCGTCGTTGAGCAGTACCGTAAGCCGCTGGAGAAGAGTCAGGTAGAAATCCCTGCGGGTAAGCTCGACAGCGGTGAGGAGCCTTTGAAAGCGGCTTTACGCGAGCTTGAAGAAGAGACTGGCTATCGGACGGATAACATCCGTTTGGTTAGTTCCTTTTATACATCACCGGGATTCGCTGATGAGATTATCCACATGTATATCGCGGAGGATCTGGTGAAGGGGACCGCGAATCCGGATGAGGACGAATTCCTAGATATAGAAACAATTACGTTGGAGCAAGCGCAGCAGTATATGCGTGAAGGGCGCATCAGTGATGCCAAGACGATCATGGCCGTTTATGCCTGGCAGCTATACCAATTAACAGGGAAAATTTAAATGCTGAAAGATTATTATGCTGATTTTCATATTCATATTGGTCGAACGGAGAAAGGCCAAGCGGTCAAAATCAGCGCCGCCAACAACCTCACATTCTTAAATATTGCGCATGAAGCTGCGAACCGCAAAGGGATGGAGATGATCTCCATCATCGATACCCATTCTCCCTCCGTCCAAGAGGAGATTATGATGTATTTGGATCAGGGAGACATGGAGGAACTAGAAGGCGGCGGAATTCGTTATGGGGATACATCCATCATTCTAGGCAGCGAAATTGAAGTGAGAGACCCTGGGATGGGGCCTGCCCACTTACTCGCTTATATGCCTACGCTACAGGTTATGCAGGAGTTTACATCATGGATGAGTAAACATATGAAGAATGTGGAGCTAAGCTCTCAGCGTATCTATGTGCCAGCACGTACGCTTCAGGAAGAGGTGCTGGGTAGGGGAGGGATCCTCATCCCTGCGCATATTTTCACACCGCACAAAAGCGTTTACGGCAGTGCTGCTAGCAGTATGAACGATTTGCTCGATGTGAACAAAATCCCTGCGGTTGAACTCGGTTTAAGTGCCGATTCAGAGATGGCTGGATACATATCGGAGCTGGATGACTTCACCTACGTGACGAATTCAGACGCACATTCTTTAGCGAAAATAGGGCGTGAATACAACCAAATGCGGCTTGCTGCTCCGACCTTCGAGGAGATGGTCAAAGCGCTTCAGCGCCATGAAGGACGTTGTGTCACAGCCAACTATGGCCTGAATTCACGATTAGGCAAGTACCATCGTACCTATTGCAGTGTTTGTGAGGCTGTTCTAGATGATGGGGATACCGCTGTAGAGCGCTGCGTGAATTGCGGCAGTCCCAAAATTGTTCGCGGTGTGATGGATCGAATCATGGCTATCGCGGATCGTGAGCAGTCCTATCAACCGGCTCATCGTCCTCCTTACCATTTTCAGATCCCATTAGAGTATATCCCTGGTTTAGGGCCGAAGAAGCTAGAGCAGCTACTTAGCCAGTTTGGAACGGAGATGAATGTGTTGCATCGTGCAACTTACGAAGAACTGGTCTCGGTCATTGGCGAAGAAATTGCAACCTACATTGTGAAGGCACGAGAAGGGACGCTGCAACTTGAGGTTGGAGGCGGAGGAAAGTACGGCAAAGTGAAAAATCATTCATAGTTTGCAAGTTTCGTTCATAAGCTTGTCTTTGTAGAGGTGGTATACAAAGAAGGGAGCGGCGAGTGTGAATAGGAACTTAACGATGAAACAATATATGAAGGATAATTTGCCGTTATTTATATTCGTCTCTGTGCTCTTTGTTATTGGCGTTGTTTTCGGAGCTGTCATGGTTAATGCCCTTTCCTTGGAACAACGGACGGAAATGACTCGTCATTTAGGCAGTTTTTTTCATGAAATTAACGATGGCGTGGAAATGAATAGTCAGCAATCGTTCACGCAAGCTTTTGGCATGCATATGAAGTGGATCTTATTGATATGGCTATTTGGTTTGTCGATTATTGGCTTGCCGCTGATCTTGGTGCTGGATTTTCTAAAAGGAGTACTGATTGGCTTTACAGTCGGTTACCTTGTCGGTCAGATGTCATGGAAAGGTATGCTATTTGCTCTTGTGGCTGTTGTTCCGCAAAATTTAATCGTGATTCCCGCGATCTTATTCTGCAGCGTGGCCGCGATGTCATTCTCGATTTATATGATCAAACACAGAATCATGAGTCGTGGTGGTAACATTTACCAACCTTTCATGAGATATACAACGATCACTTTAGCCATGGGCGGCTTTCTACTCGCGGCGGCGTTATTAGAAGGTTACTTCTCCCAATACATGATGAAATGGGTAACCCCAATGCTGGTGGGCGTTTATGGGTAACGAAATGAATGATGATTCTGTTTGACTTTGTAAGTTCGCTCCCCCTATAATGAAAAGAGTGGCTAAAAATGGGCTAGGATGCCCACCTTTCTGAGGGGGAGGCATATGGAAGCAAGGATCGAGAAAATTAAACAACAATTGCAATCCCAAGGGTACAAGCTTACGCCTCAACGAGAAGCGACAGTTCGCGTCTTATTGGAGAATGAACAAGATCATCTCAGTGCAGAAGATGTGTTTATGCTTGTAAAAGATAAAGCGCCAGAGATCGGACTAGCTACTGTTTACCGAACTTTAGAGCTTCTGAGCGAGCTGCATGTCTTAGAGAAAATGAATTTTGGCGACGGTGTTGCCCGTTACGATTTGCGTGACGACAATTCACGTCATCATCACCATCACTTAATCTGCGTGCAATGCGGAGCCGTAGATGAAATCATGGAAGATTGGCTCGGACCTTTCGAAGAACGGTTAGAGACTGAATTTCATTTCCAAGTACTCGATCATCGACTTGATTTTCAAGGTATATGTTATCGCTGTACCGAACGAGGGAAACCGGACTCATTGGACAAATCCCACTAACAGTATCCGTAAGGACGCTGTGTATATGATGAAAATGCCTGTATGCACACGAAGTGTATACAGGCATTTTTCTGTTTTTCACATATGATAGCAAGTAGGAAGATGATTAATTTCCTTCACATAATTGGCAAGGGAGTCTGGGTACATTATAGACGAATGGACCAAAGGAAGAAGGTGGCGAATGTGTCGAAACCATGCCTAGTCGTTGGTGTTCCTAAAGAAATTAAAAACAATGAAAATCGGGTCGCTTTAACCCCAGGTGGTGCAGGGATGCTGCAAATGTCTGGCCATCGCGTGCTTGTAGAAGCGGGAGCGGGCATTGGCAGTGGTTTTTCCGATGAGGATTATAAGCAAGAAGGTGCCACAATAATCCCGCGTGCAGAGGATGTATGGGCACAGAGCGATATGATTATGAAGGTGAAAGAGCCTTTGCCAGCAGAGTATGGCTATTTCAAAGAAGGGCAGATTCTGTTTACTTATTTACATTTAGCTGCAGCAGGTGATTTGGCTAATCATTTGTTAGAGAAAAAAGTGACAGGCATTGCATATGAGACGATCCAGCTGCCGAATGGTTCATTGCCATTATTGACTCCAATGAGTGAAGTAGCTGGGCGAATGTCTGTGCAAATTGGTGCGCATTATTTGGAGAAATTTTATGGTGGGCGCGGCATTCTGCTAGGCGGGGTTCCCGGTGTGCCACCGGCGGATGTTATCATTCTTGGCGGCGGTATTGTAGGCACGAATGCGGCTAAAATGGCACTTGGTCTTGGTGCAAATGTCGTGATCATCGAGCGGAGTGCGGATCGGATGCGCGCGTTGGATGACATTTTCGGAGGACATCTTCGTACCTTGATGTCCAACCCGTATAATATTGCGAGCGCAGTCCAGAAGGCAGACTTGCTCATTGGCGCGGTGCTCATACCAGGGGCGAGAGCTCCTCGGTTAGTGACGGCTGCGATGGTCCAAAGTATGAAGCCAGGAGCCGTTATTGTTGACGTCGCGGTCGATCAAGGTGGATCCATCGAAACGATCGATCGCGTAACGACGCATAGTGATCCAACCTATGAGAAATTTGGTGTGCTGCATTATGCAGTTGCCAATATGCCAGGAGCCGTACCTCGAACCTCAACGCTTGCCTTAACAAATGTTACTTTACCGTATGCACTGGAGCTTGCCAATAAAGGCTTTACACAGGCCTTAGCAGAGAACTACACGCTGCAACTTGGTGTGAATACGTACAAAGGCAATGTCACCCACCCAGCTGTCGCTGAAGCCCTTGGGATGCCTTATACCAAATTGAGTAACCTGTCATAATCGTGGGCCGAGCCTCATATTCTGTTCCTAAGAACGGGATAGAAATGAGGACGGGCTATGATTTTTTCGTATCGAAAATTAATTGTTCGCTTGCAATATATTTTAATTTTTGTGGCTCTGACTGTTATTTTATATCAAGTCATGATGGCTGTATCCGGTTGGATTCAACCTGTGAACAAGTACAAAGCGCCGACGGGTAAATCCGTCAAGGTTTTTGGACAAGGAGAGCATGTCTCCTTTGATTCGAATTCAATGAGCGAGCGTTTGCGATTGTTTTACTGGTATGGCGAATAAAGCGAAAAATAGAGGAGAATCTGCCCCCATCGTGGAATGCTATATGTCGGAAGTAATAGCAGGTAAACGAGGGAGAGACTGACATAATGACGAGTGAGCTACAATCCTTCATCCGATATCTGACGACTGAACGAGGACTTTCACGGAATACACTCGAATCCTACGAAAGGGATCTCCTTCAATTTGTTGCCTATCTCGAGTTGCAAGGCATTACCAGCTGGCGAGACTCAGGGAAAACGCATCTTGCAGGTTATCTATCTCAGTTAAAAGCGCTTGGACGAGCCTCAGCAACCCTTTCGCGAATTCGCGTTTCATTACGCTCCTTTTATCAATATATGGTGAAAGAACGACTCCTAGATTCGGATCCGTCTGTTTTCGTGGAAGTTCCTAAACTGGAGAAAAGAGTGCCTAAAGTACTGAGTATTCTTGAGGTTGAGAAGCTTCTTGAGGCACCTCAGTCTGAACAGGTGAATGGCGCGCGCGATAAGGCCATGCTTGAATTGCTCTATGCAACAGGCATCCGAGTGTCAGAGCTTGTGTCTTTAAATGTGACAGATGTCAATTTAGAGATGGGCTTCATTCGTTGTATCGGCAAAGCGGAGAAGGAAAGAATGATTCCCCTTAGTGGGATTGCGATAAGGATTATGGAGTCATATATTCAGAAGTATCGAATGAAACTGTTGAAAAGATCGATGGATGAAGATGCTCTTTTCATTAGTCATCTGGGTACTCGTATGACGAGGCAGGGCTTCTGGAAAATCATGAAACGATACGCGTCTGAGACAGAAATTACGAATGAGATTACCCCACATACGCTGAGGCACTCGTTCGCTGCTCATCTTATTGAAAACGGTGCCGATTTGCGATCAGTCCAAGAAATGCTAGGGCATTCCGATATTTCCTCAACGCAGCTATATGTGCAAGTTACGAAGGTTAAAATGAAAGATGTGTATAATCGAGCACACCCTAGGGCTCATTTGTGAGAAGACAGCGGCAATTCCTTCAGGAATTGCTGCTGTTTTGCATTCATGGGGTGAAAGTGGGATAATGAAGGGTGGATATCATTAACATTAGGGATTGATTTGGAGGGACATCGGTGCGCTTTGAACGAATTAGTTTAATCGTATTGGATAGCGTAGGCATCGGAGAATTACCGGATGCTGAACAGTTTGGCGACCTTGGTGCACATACACTGGGTCACATTGCAGAAAAGGTGAGCGGCTTCGCTTTGCCCCATTTGCAGCAAATGGGCTTAGGAAACATTGCGGACATTCAAGGAATTCCGCCTGTGACGTCACCGGAAGGTTACCATGGCAAAATGGCAGAAGTTTCTGTTGGAAAAGATACGATGACGGGGCATTGGGAGCTAATGGGACTTCGTATTTCTACCCCATTTAAAGTGTTCCCTGATGGTTTCCCCGAAGCGTTGATTTCTCAATTCGAGGAAGAGACAGGGCGTAAGGTCATCGGAAATAAACCGGCTTCAGGTACGGAGATATTAGATGAGCTAGGCGAAGAACAGATGAAGACAGGCGCATGGATTGTCTATACGTCTGCCGATAGCGTATTTCAATTGGCCGCACATGAAGACATCATCCCGTTAGATGAGCTTTACCGTGCTTGTGAAATTGCTAGAAGATTAACCATGCAGGATGAATTCGCGGTGGGACGTGTGATTGCAAGACCTTATCTGGGTACACCAGGTGCTTTCAAACGAACGCCGAATCGACATGACTATGCGGTCAAACCACCTGAGCCAACTGTGATGAATCAGCTGAGGGATGCAGGATGGGATGTCATTGCAATTGGCAAAATTAATGATATCTTTGACGGTGAAGGGGTTACGCAAGCAACTTCGACGAAAAGTAATTTGGACGGCATTCAGAAGACGATAGATGTGCTTGGAACATCGTTCAAAGGGCTTGCTTTTACAAATCTAGTTGATTTCGATTCCTTGTATGGACATCGACGTGACCCGGAAGGCTATGGGCGAGCACTGGAGGAATTTGATGCGTATGTGCCACAGCTGAAAGCGGGACTTGGACCGAAGGATCTGCTTATTTTAACGGCGGATCATGGGAATGACCCTGTACATGCAGGGACAGATCATACGCGCGAGTACGTACCTGTATTGCTGTATAGCCCAAGCTTCCAATCGCCAGTTTCCTTGGGAATACGGGGAACCTTTGCCGATTTGGGCGCAACAATCGCTGAGAACTTCGGTGTAGAACCAACCAAGAATGGTGAGAGCTTTCTGCACCTGTTGAAATAATTCATTTTATAATAGAGGAGGCATGGAACCATGTCAGGAACATTGATGATGCAAGAAATTCAAGAAGCAGCAGCTTTTATTAAGAAAGAAACAAATGTTACACCGCAAATAGGTCTTATTCTCGGTTCAGGGCTTGGGGTACTAGCGGATTTGATCGAACAGCCTATCGTAATTGACTATTCCCGTATCCCTCATTTTCCGGTATCTACCGTTGAAGGTCATGCTGGAGAGTTGGTAGTTGGATCCATTCAAGGCAAGCAAGTCCTGATGATGAAAGGGCGTTTCCATGCTTATGAAGGCTATGGGGCTGAAACTGTTTCTTTCCCCGTGCGTGTTATGAAAGAACTTGGCGTTGAAACCTTAATTGTAACCAATGCTGCAGGCGGAATTAACGAGTCCTTCCAGGTTGGCGATCTTATGGTCATCAGCGACCATTTGAATATGACGTTCCGTAATCCGTTAATTGGACCGAATGATTCTGCTCTAGGCGTTCGATTCCCAGATATGTCTGAAGCTTATAGTAAACGTCTGCGTAAATTGGCGCACGATGTAGCGGCTACGCAAGATTTTAAACTGCAAGAAGGTGTATACGTGGGTCTACTTGGGCCTAACTATGAAACGCCAGCTGAAATTCGTATGTTCCGCACGTTGGGTGGAGACTCGGTAGGGATGTCAACTGTTCCTGAGGTCATCGTCGCTCGTCATGCAGGCATTGAGGTGCTGGGCTTCTCTTGTATCTCCAATATGGCGTCGGGTATTCTTGATCAACCGTTATCGCATGCCGAAGTTATGGAAACGACAGAGAAGGTTAAACCTAAGTTTTTGAAACTTGTACTAGGAATTATCGAAGCGCTCTAAGCAGAAAAGGAGATCAACATGACATTGTCTTACATACAAAAAATCAATGAGGCTGCAAGCTTCATCCAATCCCGCTTGGGCGGGGTATCTCCTTCTATTGGACTTGTCTTAGGTTCAGGACTTGGCGATATGGCGAATCAGGTTGAACAGCCCATTGCGATCGATTATAGCGAGGTTCCTCACTTTCCCGTATCCACAGTTGAAGGTCATGAAGGCCGCTTTGTTGTAGGTACATTGGAAGGTAAACAAGTTATCGTCATGCAGGGTCGTTTTCACTACTATGAAGGCTACGATATGAAAAAAGTCGTTTTCCCTGTCTATGTGATGAAGGCAATTGGCGTTGAGGCGGTCGTGATGACGAACGCAGCGGGAGGGATGAATCGCTCCTTCCAGGCTGGCGATCTGATGTTGATTAGTGATCACCTCAATATGACGGGAGATAACCCGTTGATTGGGCCGAACCATGCAGAACTCGGTGTTCGTTTCCCGGATATGTCAGAAGCTTATAACCGTGACTATCGCACGCTTGCTCGTGAGTTAGCGTCTACGGTGGTTGGAGAGGACGGCGTTCCCCTCAAGCTGCAGGAAGGCGTGTACGCTGGTATCACAGGACCTACTTACTGCACACCAGCAGAGCTTACCATGCTTGCACGTATTGGTGGAGATGCTATTGGCATGTCTACGGTGGGTGAAGTTATTGCAGCGCGCCATGCGGGGCTTAAGGTGCTCGGCATTTCATGTATTACCGATATGGCCATTGGCGAAGAGCTGGAGCCATTGACCCATGAGCAAGTTGTGGCTGTAGCGAATCGGACTAAGCCTAAATTTATTGCTTTGGTCAAAGCATTTGTTCGCGAGGTTCAACTGGGATAAATTAACTTGAATTTTAATGATGTTAAGTGTCTAAAGACCTATCCTTCATGAGGGACACATGGTAGAATGTAGTTAATTAGAACTATATTCGAAGGTAATCTTCTAAGAGAGATGACCTATTCCATACAAGGATGTGTTGGAGCATGTCAGTCCCTGGGCTCATGGTGGCTAATTGCCCGCGATGCGGGAAAGTATTCCAAAGAAATTTACGCAATCAATGCATGGAGTGTAGTACAAGCATAAATGATCAATTGAAGAATAGCCTTGATTTTCTTCGTAGAAACTATCGTTCATCGAACGAACAGGTTTGTGAAGCGACAGGTGTATCGAATCTCCAATTGCAAGTTTGGATGAAAGAAGGAAAGCTTCAACTATCCGATTATCCCAATTTGAACTATCCATGTGCGTTCTGTGCGGAGCCGATTCGTGAACATAAGTTATGTGTTTCTTGTAGCACTCGTTTAAGCCGTGATATTAGACAGCTTAATGAGAGCGGAGCAGGTCGTATCGCTATGCAGCTTGAAACGAAACAGCAAGGATCGTCACGAGGCTTCCAAATTGGAGATCGATGGAATCGGGTGTAATTTGCAGGTGAATGGGCAATAGTAAGATGGAGTTCAGTTCACAATTCTGTCACGAAATAGTCAAAGTTTTGCCACGTACTAGATATGGGATTATTCTCTGATGTTAGGTAGAATAGATGAAGTGAACACACGATGAGGGGGATATGCATGCAAAAGTGGATTTTCTTTGTACTATTTATACTTGCGGGCGCATTGGGGCTGGGAGTCCTCTTTCAAGATATTTCTGATCGCCAAGATGCACAAGCAGCAGCGGCTGCCGCGAGTAAGCTGCCACAGTTAAAAGTAACTGCATCTAACTGGCAGTTTGATTCAACGGATTACAAAGTGAAAAGTGGACAACCAACCAAAGTCTCCTTGTCATTAAAAGAAGGCGTCCATGCGATTGAAATCGTTGGGCTTGGTGTTAAACTTGATAAAGATAACCCTTCGAAAGAAGTAACCTTTGACAAGCCGGGTACATATGAAATTGATTGTGTTCTTCCTTGCGGCGAAGGACATGCTAAAATGAAAGCCAAGTTAGTAGTTGAATAATGATAGGGTAAGATAAAGAGGGGGCTTATAAAGCTCCCTTTTTTCCATTTTCCCATTTGTGATGTAAAATGCAATTTAAAGGAGGTATTCTCATGAGGATGGTTGATTTAATTCATAAGAAACGTGTCGGTGATGCGTTAACTGAACAAGAAATTACGTTTATTATCAATGAATATACCGCTGGAAATGTGCCTGATTATCAAATGTCTGCCTTCTTAATGGCAACGTTCCTAAACGGGATGACGGATGAAGAAACTTCGTTCCTTACATTAGCGATGGCAGGATCTGGTGAAATGATTGATTTATCCGAGATTGATGGTGTTAAAGTGGATAAACATTCAACAGGCGGCGTAGGCGATAAAGTAAGTTTGATCGTAGGACCTGTGGTGGCGTCTCTTGGTATTCCTGTCGCCAAAATGTCGGGAAGAGGCTTGGGGCATACAGGCGGCACCTTGGATAAGCTGGAGTCCATTCCAGGCTTTCAAATTGAATTATCGAAGGAAGCCTTTATTGAAGCCGTGAACACGAATAAAATAGCGATTGTGGGACAAAGCGGTAACTTGGCCCCTGCCGATAAGAAAATCTATGCCTTACGCGATGTAACAGCAACAGTGGATTCCATCCCCTTGATTGCTAGCTCTATCATGAGTAAGAAAATTGCCTCAGGTGCAGAAGCGATTGTATTAGACGTGAAAATCGGCTCAGGTGCATTCATGAAAACAGTTGAGGATGCTAGGGTTCTCGCTCGTACGATGGTGGATATCGGAACGCGATTGAATCGGAAAACAATTGCGATGATTACCGATATGGATCAGCCTCTTGGCCGCGAAATCGGGAATGCGAATGAAATTCGAGAATCGATTGACGTGCTGCGGGGGACAGGGGACAGTGATCTAACGGAAGTTGCCATTTCAGTCGCGGCGTATATGTCATTGCTGGGCAAGGTGTTTAACACCTTTGAGGAGGCACAGGAAGCTGTTCGTGACATCATAATGAGTGGGAAGGCTTTGGATACGTTGAAACGCTTTATAGCCAGCCAAGGCGGTGACGCGCGTGTTGTTGACCAACCAGAGTTGCTGCCAACAGCTGCCTATCATGTCGAGGTGAAAGCAACACAAGCAGGTTTCATTAATGAGATTCAAGCTGAAAACATCGGTATTGCAGCTATGGTGCTTGGAGCAGGACGAGCGAAGAAGGAAGATAGGATCGATTATGCGGTCGGACTGACGTTAAATAAGAAAATCGGTGATGCGATACAAGTGGGAGAATCCATTTGCACTATCCATGCGAATCGCGTAGATGTTTCTGGGGTAGAAGCGATGATTCTAGATGCGTACAAGATCACAGCGGAGCAGCCAGCACCGAAGCAATTAATCTATGACGTTATTGTATAGAGGATAAATGATTTGAGAGAGCACTTTCCCAAGGGGAGGTGTTCTTTTTCGTTTAAGCTTATTTTCACCCGGATGGAATAATTTACAGGGAATTCGTCAACACTGATTAGCAGTCATTCATGCTGCAAAATGCCAAACTTTCACTTTATACATCTCAGGAGGGGTACAATTGCTATGCGAAAAAAAGGGCTAATCAGTTTTATTTGTTTACAACTTAGTGTGAAGCTGTTCCTGCCAGCGATTTATGCGGCGGAAACCAAGTTACAACCTGTGGATCTAACACCGAATGCGCAATCTGCAGTTCTAATGGATGCCGATACAGGCACATTGATTGCGGAGAAGAATAAGGATGCGAAGCTTCCGCCAGCGAGTATTACGAAAATCATGACGATGCTGCTCATCATGGAAGCGATCGACAAGGGCACGATCAAAATGGATGAAAAAGTCAGCGTCAGTGAGTATGCTGCCTCAATGGGAGGATCGCAAATTTTCCTTGAGCCTGGTGAGCAAATGACGGTCCAAGAAATGCTGAAGGGAATCGCGATGGCTTCTGGTAATGATGCCTCTGTGGCTATGGCCGAGAAAATTGCAGGCTCGGAAGAAAATTTTGTTGCTATGATGAATGAACGCGCAGGGCAGCTAGGGATGAAAAACACTCATTTCTCCAACTGTAATGGTCTGCCTGTAGCCAATCACTATACAACAGCAAATGATATCGCTATTATGTCACGAGAGCTGCTGAAGCACGAAGGTATAACGAATTTTACAGGTGCCTACCAGGATTATTTACGCAAAGACTCACCTAAGCCATTTTGGTTGGTGAATACGAATAAGCTGGTTCGTTTCTATAGCGGAGCAGATGGATTGAAAACCGGCTATACAAGTGATGCTAAGTTCTGTTTATCGGCAACTGCCAAACGGGACAATTTACGTGTCGTGGCCGTCGTTCTAGGGGAACCGAATACCAAAACGCGTAACGCTGAAGTGACGAAGCTGTTTGATTACGCTTTTGCTCAATACACGAATTATCCATTGTTCAAAACAGGGGATAGCTTGGGTAATTTTACGATAAATAAAGGCCAAGTATCGACAGTGCCATTAGTTGCGAAGCAAAATTATAGTATTTTAATGAAAAAAGGGACAGACACAGCAAATATCCGACATGAACTGCAACTCGATCCCAACTTAAGAGCTCCTGTTAGCTTAGGTCAGCCGATAGGAAAAATCATGGTCTATAATGGGGATAATGTCCTAGCAGAGTACCCTTTAGAGTCTCCTCTAGCCGTTGATAAAGCCTCCTGGTGGAAGCTATTTAAGCGGACAACGTCCAATTTGTTTCACACGGACTAATGGCGAGAATTTGCGAATAAACACGGATTTCAAAATATTGGGAGTTATATGTTTCACTCGATAAATTAGATATATTTCTAGACAATCGCACCGTCGTAAAAGAACGGTGGAGCCGATTATTTTGCCTACTTTTAGCGGTTTTCTTCTAGTTTTGTCGGGTGGCAGGAAATACCAGATGAGTTGTAGAAACTAGTGTTCATGACCTGAAGGGAGTGAACATATTGGGCCTGCAAATTGAGTTTGAGCAAGGCAGAAGAGCGCTGATTGTTAGATTGAAAGGCGAACTGGACCATCATGCAGCGGATAGTGTGAAGGCGAGGATGGAGGAAGCGATTGCGAAGGAGCAGACGCAACACTTGATTCTTAGTTTGAAGGACCTCTCCTTCATGGATAGCTCGGGGCTTGGCGTCATTCTCGGTCGTTATAAGCAAATTACGAGTAAAGGCGGCAAGATGGTCGTCTGTGACGTGTCACCGGCTGTTTATCGTTTGTTCGAGCTTTCGGGTATGTTCAAGATCGTATCGATTCAGGATAACGAACGTAATGCAATGTCCAGTCTGGAGGTTGCTTTATGAGTGAACGTAACTTTATGTCGCTGCAATTTGCCAGTCGTTCGGAGAATGAAGCTTTTGCTCGTGTAGCTGTGGCTGCATTTGTTTCACAATTGGATCCAACCTTAGATGAGTTGACGGATATCAAGACAGTTGTTTCAGAAGCCGTTACCAATTCGATTATACATGGCTATAACAATAAAACGGATGGTGTCATTACCATTTCAGCTGAAATTGATGATGACACGATTCGTTTAACGATTGAGGATAAGGGCGAAGGAATTGCTGATTTAGAGCAAGCAAAGGAGCCGCTGTATACGTCTAAACCCGAGCTAGAGCGCTCAGGTATGGGCTTTACAATTATGGAAAATTTCATGGACGAAGTGGAAGTTGTGACGGCCGTCGGAATCGGAACCAAAATAAACATGTTGAAGCGAATTGAATCTAAAAAAGCTTTATACAATTAGGGGTAGGATCTATGGATGTCGATCTGAAGCATGCTTCTCATAGTTATTTAGACGATTCGGAAGTCAAACGGTTAATCGCCCTCAGCCAATCCGGAGATGGACTCGCCAGAGAAACACTTGTCAGCTGCAATATCCGTTTGGTCTGGTCAGTGGTTCAGCGCTTTTTGAACCGAGGATACGAAGCCGAAGACTTGTTCCAGATCGGATGCATCGGACTGCTTAAGTCCGTTGACAAATTCGATCTCTCGTATGATGTGAAGTTCTCAACCTATGCGGTGCCGATGATTATCGGAGAAATCCAACGGTTCCTGCGGGATGATGGGACATTGAAAGTGAGCCGCTCTTTGAAGGAGCTGGCGAACAAAATTCGCAAGACGAAGGACGAACTGTCGAAGCGTTTGGGCAGGCTCCCTACGATTAAAGAGGTTGCCGAGGAGCTATTGATTACACCGGAGGAGGTTGTCTTCGCGCAAGAAGCGAATAAACCACTTTCGTCGATTCATGAGACGGTGTTCGAGAACGATGGAGATCCGATTACACTAATGGACCAAATTTCGGATGAATCCGGTGAGAAATGGTTCGAGAAGCTGGCCTTGAATGAGGCCATAGGGACGCTCTCCGAGCGTGAACGACTCATTGTGTATCTTCGATACTTCCGTGATCAGACACAGTCTGAGGTCGCGAGCAGACTTGGCATATCCCAAGTCCAGGTGTCACGGTTGGAGAAGAAAATACTGCAATCTATTAAAGATCAGATTGCCCAATAACAGCTTAACGTGAACAAGCCGTGCTCCCTAAAGGAGGACGGTTTGTTTGCATGTATACACATGGAGCCGCGAATTTCCCGAAAGGGGCTTATGGATTAAATGCGGCTTGACTCATCATACACATGATCGTGCCATTCCTTACCGAACGTTACCTAGTCGAGTATCGGTCGACGGAATAAAATCTCACGCAGTAGATCCCGCATAAGCCTACAACGGAATAGACGATACGACTTAAACCTGAAGATTCACGGTGAGAATCTCCCCCGAGCAAAGCAGAAACTAAATCCCATTCGAAAAGCCCAACTAGAAGCCAATTCAGCGCACCGATGATCACCAGTGTTAACGCGAATTTTGCCATGTTATCACCTTCTTTATATGGAATAAGTGATTCGTATTCCTTATTTAACATGCCTTGTCAAAACAGACTTTATGCATGGAGAATTTACCAATGCTCGTATTGTTTATGGCAAGGAAAGATTTTGCATACTATTCCTATACATGGATGATTACATGCAAAATTGACATCGCCCAAGCTCTGAGAGGAGTGAACCATGGTCCAGGTACTTAGCAAGTATTTGTACATTCGACTTCGCCGCAAAGCTCGTGTGCGTAAAGGGCACATCGTGAGACTGCATCATATTGCACAACTATTTGTAGAACCCGAATATGAACAAGCCCTGAACGAATTGGTTATTCACCAGCCCCAACAAGAGGATGGTAATCGTGTGCTCATTGATATGTTATTGATCATTCGTAAAGTGAAGAAATTGTTTCCAGAGCTGCAGGTTGAACATTTCGGAGAACCGCATGTGCTTCTGGAAATATACACCGATAATAAGAAAGTAAATCCATTACTTATCGGCATTGTTTGGTTGCTTTTATTCATCGGCTCAGGGCTAGCTATAATGAATTTCCATGCTGACGTCTCCATGCTGGCTGTACATCAGAGAATTTATGAATTAATGACGGGGAAAAAGGTGGATCATCCGCTCATTTTGCAAATTCCTTATTCCATTGGGATCGGAGCTGGGATGGTGCTTTTCTTTAATCACTTGTTCAAAAAGAAATTCAATGAAGAGCCGAGTCCACTTGAAGTTGAGATGTTTATGTATCAAGAAAATATTAATCATTACGTGATTACCGAAGAATATTCGAAAATCCATGAAGAAGGCGACGCGAAGTGATTACGCTGCTTGGAGAGGGACTCCTAGCTGCATTTATTGGATTAGCTGGAGGGATTGCGGTTGGCAGCGGCATGGTAGCCTTTTTGGTTGTTCTGGATATCATTCCTAGATTAGCGCAAATCACACGATCATTTTCCAAAATTCATGCCTATGAAGCGGCCGTAGTACTGGGTTCGCTTATGTTTACTTGGGTAGATTTCAGTGATCTGCATATGCATTTATTTCCAATGGGAGCAGCGCTTATTGGCTTGTTTGCTGGCTGTTTTGTAGGCTTGCTTGCCGCGGCACTGACTGAAATTGTAAATGTGCTGCCGATATTGGCTAAACGGGTGGGGATGGATTCCTATCGGATTGGATTATTAATGGCCATGATATTCGGGAAGGTTTTTGGCTCTTTGTTTGAATGGTTATTTTATTAGCGGGTGGATGAAGGAGGCGCACCAGTGAAATTTATTGTTAGAAAGGGTCAACACAGCGAAGAGGGGAAGGCACAAGAATCGCAGGAAGATGAGAAGCAAGGCAATCAAGATGAAAAGCTAGCTGTCGATGAGGAAGGTAATCTATCGGCATACAATCCGATTACAAATATGACGCCGCAGGAGAAGGCACTGAAGATTCAAGAAGATATTCCGAAAAGTCTTCGAGAAGTACAGAGAGTACTGGAAGAACGGGTCGGCCTGCATCGAAGCTTTGATCTGGTTCTTAGAGAAATGGTATTCGGCTCTAAACGCGTAGCCATCTTTTACTGCAACGGGTTTGCGAAAGACACTGTGTTGACAGATATTATCACTCGGCTTTCATATGCAGATAAAGAAGATGTGGCGCATCACACCTTGGAAGCGTTCATTGATAAACTCATCCCTCACATCCAAGTGAAACACTATAAGAAAATGTCTGAAATCGTGGGACAAGTATTAATGGGCGGGACGGCCTTCTTTATCGAAGGAGAAACAACGGCCATCTCCGTTGATGCGAAGAGTTTCCCTATCCGATCTATTGCTGAACCAGATTTGGAACGTGTCGTTAGAGGTTCGCGCGATGGTTTTGTAGAAACGCTTTTAATGAATGTTACTCTCGTCAGACGCCGAATTCGTGATGAACGGCTCAAACTTGAAATCATGCAAATTGGGAAGCGAACGAAGACGGATGTCTGTATTGCCTATATCAACGATATTGCGGATGCCGCTCTCGTCCAAGAAATCAAAGACCGCACGAAAAAAGTAGAAATTGATGGTTTGCCGCTTGGTGAGAAACAATTGGAGGAAATGATCGTAAATAAGGGCTGGAATCCGTATCCCATGGTCCGATACTCGGAGCGGCCGGATGTTGTCTCCGCTCATTTATTGGAAGGGCACGTTTGCGTTTTTGTAGATACCTCTCCGAGTGTCATGATCTTGCCCACGACCTTTTTCCATCATGTGCAGCACGCGGAGGAATATCGAAATACACCGTTTATTGGTACCTATTTAAGGTGGGTGCGCTTTGCTGGCATTATCATGTCGATCTTCTTGCTGCCACTCTGGTATCTGATGGTGATGGAGCCTTCGCTAAAGCCGGCAGGATTAGAATTTCTAGGACCACAGAAAGAAGGCACATTACCGCTCCTCCTCCAGTTCCTGATTGCAGATATTGGGATTGATCTGATGCGAATGGCAGCGGTGCATACCCCAACACCACTTGCAACTGCAATGGGCTTGGTGGCTGCCATTATGGTTGGAGACATTGCCGTAAAAACAGGGCTCTTCATCAATGAAGTTATTCTCTACCTAGCCCTTGCTTCGATTGGGATGTTCGCTACGCCGAGCTATGAACTAGGTTTGGCGAATCGAATTGTTAGACTAGCCTTACTAATCACAGTATCCATTTTTGGCGTACCTGGATTTGTGATAGGCTCAACATTATGGCTGATTCTTCTAACTGCGAAGAAATCATATGATGCTCCTTATATGTGGCCGTTCATCCCTTTTAATGCCAAGAGCTTCTTCTCTATCCTTCTTCGCCGACCTTTGTTAGCTAGCAAAACAAGGCTTAGTATTACGAAGCCGATTGATGGTACACGTCAACCTAAATCATAGTGTGAAAATGGGCTGGATTCTTCCTGCCCTTTTTTGTTTGTTCTAGGCGCATGTATTGTCAAATACGCGTGCACTATGGTACTTTTATTAGTATGTGTGCGACCTCTTTAGCGGAATTTGGCAAAGGGAAGGTTGGAGTAGAGAGGGGAAATATAGCTATGTACTTACATGGTACCAGTAGAATAAATGACCAAGGCCACCTCGAAATTGGCGGTGTTGATACAACAAAGTTAGTTGCCGAATATGGCACACCTCTCTATGTGTTTGATGAGGCGCTTGTACGTCAGCGTTGTCGTGAGTTCGTTGAAGCTTTCGAAGCCTCAGGTCTGAAGTTTCAAGTGGCGTATGCAAGCAAAGCATTTTGCGTGATGGCGATGTGCCGAATTGTAGAAGAAGAAGGCATGTCTCTAGATGTTGTCTCCGATGGCGAGCTGTATACAGCGCTTCAAGCGGGCTTTCCGGCTGAACGTATTCACTTCCACGGCAATAACAAAACGATTTCTGAAATAGAAATGGCGATTGACGCCAAAATTGGCTGCTTCGTTGTGGATAACTTTATCGAGTTGCAGATGTTAAATGCGATTGCAGCAGAGAAACGTCAAAAAGTGAAAATTTTATTGCGGATTACGCCAGGTGTTGAGGCGCATACGCATGAATATATTTCAACAGGACAAACGGATTCGAAATTCGGCTTCGATTTGGGGAATGGTTCGGCATTCCGTGCCATTCAAGAGTCTTCACAGCTTTCGAATGTAGAACTGTTAGGTATTCATTCTCATATTGGCTCACAAATTTTCGAAGTCGAAGGCTTCCGCATAGCGGCTGAGAAAATGGCTGAATTCGCAATTCAAGTAAGGACAGAATTGGATGTCACGTTCAAGGTAATCAACCTTGGCGGCGGTTTCGGGATTCGATATGTAAGTGAAGATACACCGCTTCCAGTCACTGTTTACGTGAAAGCTATCACGGATGCGATCAAAACGAATTTTGGAAGTAATGGCTATCCGCTTCCAGAGATCTGGGTTGAACCCGGTCGCAGCATCGTCGGCGATGCTGGGACTACGCTTTACACTGTAGGGACAACCAAAGATATTCCAGGCGTGCGTAAGTATGTCGCGGTAGATGGCGGAATGACGGACAATCCGCGTCCTGCGTTGTACGAAGCCGTATATGAAGCGGGGCTTGCTAATCGAGCGACGGAACAACCGGCTGAGATTGTGTCTATTGCCGGGAAATGCTGTGAAAGCGGCGATATGCTGATCTGGGATGTGAACCTGCCGAAAGTAGCAGCAGGTGATATTCTGGCCGTTTCGAGTACAGGGGCTTACAATTACTCGATGGCGAGTAATTACAACCGTATTCGCAGACCTGGTGTTGTTTTCGTCCAAGATGGTCAAAGTGACCTTGTCGTAAATCGTGAAACCTTTGATCAAATCGTTGGCAATGACGTCATTCCAGCGAGAATGAAACAAGTTAGCAAGACGGTATAATGCCTTTACGTATAAGCAGGAGGCCCCTATTCGCTTAGGGATCCTCCTGTTGTTTGTGTAATGGAGTTATTCATAGTAGAATAAGATATTATTTCCTAAAGGAGTGAACCACATATGGCAAAACAAGCAAAAATTCAACTAGCAGGTGGCGGAGAGGTGCTTATCGATCTTTTTGAGAAAGATGCACCGAACACTGTCGCTAACTTTGAAAAACTAGCAAACTCCGGTTTCTACAACGGACTTGTTTTTCACCGCGTAATTCCAGGATTCGTAGCACAAGGTGGTTGCCCAACAGGAACAGGAACTGGTGGCCCTGGCTACCAAATCAACTGTGAAATCAACCCGAACAAACATGAGCGCGGCTCCTTAGCGATGGCACATGCGGGTCGTAACACAGGTGGAAGCCAATTCTACATCGCTTACCAACCACAACCGCATTTGGATGGTGGACATACGGTTTTCGGTAAAGTAACTAAAGGTATGGAGCTTGTTGATGCGTTCAAAGGCAAAGACAAGATGGAAAAAGTAGAAGTTGTAGAAGTATAATTTCTGTTTAAAGGAACAACTCTGCTCAGATGTGAATGTCTGGGCAGTTTTTGTTGTTGAAATTTTTCAGTACACTCTGTAAAAATGCTAAAAACCAATAATTCCGACAAGTTTTATCAGAAAAATTGAAAAAAGGCCTTGCAATTTTCATGCGTGAGTGATAAATTTTTGTTTAATAAAGAAATTAGTAACTAAGGTTTAGTTACTACTCTCTTTACTAGTATGCAAAACCTTCGGGGCGTGGTGAAATTCCACACCGGCGGTGATTCGTAAGCATGTACGTGTACATGGTTGCGATCAGTCCGTGACCCGTTGTGAAGCTAGCGGTACCTGACAACAGCTTCGCTACGGTTGACCTGGTGTAACTCCGGGACCGACAGTATAGTCTGGATGGGAGAAGGAAAATGCGAATGCCAATTCGCTAGCATGCTTGTTCATTTTTTCACATTAACCAAAAATTCGGCAGGTCTGCCTTCGTAGGCAACCACGTCGGTATTGTTTGATTTGATTAAAAATGCGGCAGGTGTATTAGCTGAAGCTTATTCGTGTTATCTAAACAATCTCTGGCCCCCATCCGAAATCGGAAGGGGCTTTTTTGCATTAGATTCAAGGACTGGACTAGGAAGGCAGTGATTATCCATGCAGGTGTTGAACGACGAAGCCTATATGCGACTTGCGCTTCAGATGGCAGAAAGCGCGCTCGGACAAACAGGCATTAATCCTGTCGTAGGTTGTGTTCTCGTCAAAGAGGGCCGAATTGTCGGTATGGGCGCACATCTGAAGCGTGGTCATGGTCACGCGGAGGTTCTGGCGCTGCAAATGGCTGGAGAGGAAGCCAAGGGGAGTACGGCTTATGTGACCTTGGAGCCCTGTAGTCATTACGGTAAAACACCGCCCTGCAGCGATCGACTCATTGAGGCAGGAGTTACACGTGTCGTAGTCGCTACCAAGGATCCGAATCCTTTAGTGGCTGGCACAGGTATTGCGAAGCTGCGCGCTCATGGCTTGGAAGTCGTTGAAGGCTTACTAGGCGAACAATCTGCGCAGCTGAACGAGGCTTTCAACAAGTTTATCGTCACACGCATGCCGTTCGTGACGATGAAGACCGCGAGCACGCTGGACGGTCGCATCGCTTCCAAAACCGGCGACAGCAAGTGGATTACATCCCCAGCGTCGCGTGATTTTGTTCATACCCTGCGCCATCGGCATCAGGGGATCCTTGTCGGCGTGGACACCGTCATCGCCGACGACCCGCAGCTGAGCACGCGCGGTGACGTACCGGCTGTGCAGCCGGTACGCATCATCGCGGACTCGCAGCTGCGAGTCCCGCTCGGCGCCCGCGTGCTCACGGAGCAGGATCGTCAGCCGACGATCCTGCTCGCGAGCGCACAGGCGCCCGCGGAGCGGCTTGCCGCGCTGGAAGCGCGCGGCATCACGGTCCTCACCTGCGGGGACGGCCCGCAGGTGGACCTGACGCTCGCCATGCAGCAGCTGGGCGAGCGCGAGATCGGCTCCATCCTCCTCGAGGGTGGAGGCCGCTTGAACGGCGCCATGCTGGAGCGGCGCCTGATTGATAAGCTGGTGCTGATGTTTGCGCCGAAAATTATCGGCGGAGGTTCAGCAGCACCTGTGAACATCCACTTCGACGGCTTCGCGAAGATGGATGACGCCATTACACTCGACCGATTGCGTGTCGAGCAATTCGGGCCGGACGTCTGTATGACCGGCTATCCGATGTATAAAAGCTAGAGAATGGAGGAGTGGCATGTTTACCGGCATTGTTGAAGAAATCGGCCACATGCGCCGCATTCATAGTGGAGGGCAAGCCATGGTACTAACCATTGGCGCCAAAAAAATTCTTGAAGATGTCCATCTGGGGGATAGTATAGCTGTAAATGGCGTTTGCCTCACGGTTATTTCTTATGATAGTGATTCGTTTTCTGTTGACGTGATGCCTGAGACGTATCGAAAGACCAATCTTCGTAAGTTGCAATCCGGCACACGCGTGAATTTGGAGCGGGCAATGGCAGCAAATGGTCGATTTGGCGGGCACATCGTGCAAGGTCATGTGGATGCAACGGCGACGATCCTTTCCCGCATATCGGAAGAGAATGCTATTGTTTACCGGTTTGCGCCGGAGAATCCGCATATTTTCCGCTACATCATAGCTGGTGGTTCGATCACGATTGACGGCATTAGTTTAACTGTTGTAGATGTCACAGATCAGGATGTCTCCGTTTCGATTATCCCGCATACCCTTGCGCAAACCATTCTCCATGACAAGAAAGCTGGAGACACGGTCAATATCGAATGCGACGTTCTTGGTAAATATATGGAGCGACTGCTCAAATTCGGTCCTTCAGAGACTTCCCATAGCAGGGAACCTAAGAAAAGCACGCTGACTGCAAGCTTTTTAGCAGATAACGGCTTTATGTAAAATATAGAATATATATGTTTCACATGATAAGTTGGCTAAATTTCTTGCTAAACGCTCCTGTCCCAGAAGGACAGTGTAGCCGTTTATTTTGGAGTAGTTAGGAGAGGTGTATATGACACAAACCATTCGATTTAATACGATTGAAGAGGCCCTCACGGATCTGAAATTAGGTAAAGTAATTATTGCCGTAGACGATGAGGATAGAGAAAACGAAGGCGATTTTATCGCCCTAGCCGATAAAACAACACCTGAAGTAATCAACTTCATGATCAAAGAAGGCCGCGGTCTCGTCTGTGCACCAATCACCGAAGACAGAGCCAAAGAGCTTGAATTGCCTCCGATGGTGGCGCGCAATACAGATTATCATGGCACAGCCTTCACGGTTTCTGTCGATCATACCGATACAAGTACGGGGATTTCTGCCCATGAGCGTTCCAGAACGATCCAAGGCTTAATTGATCCAATGACGAAACCGCAAGATTTCCGTAGACCTGGTCACATTTTCCCTTTGATCGCCAAAAAAGGCGGTGTTCTCCGCAGAGCGGGTCATACAGAAGCAACAATCGATCTAGCGATTCTTTGTGATTCGTATCCGGCAGGTGTCATTTGTGAAGTTATCAAAGAAGATGGCACCATGGCTCGAGTTCCTGATCTGATGGAAATTGCCGCGAAGCATGATCTTTGCATTATCACGATTCAGGACTTAATCCAATATCGGAATCAACAAGAGAAATTGGTCAAGCGAGAAGTCGAAGTGGATCTACCAACGGATTTCGGTACATTCAAAGCGATTGCTTATACGAATCAGCTGGATGACAAAGAACATGTAGCTTTGGTAAAGGGGATAATTGATCCTTCCAAACCAACTTTGGTACGTGTGCATTCCGAGTGTTTGACGGGAGACGTCTTCCATTCTCATCGTTGCGATTGCGGTCCGCAGCTTGAGGCGGCACTAAAACAGATTGATGAAGAAGGCAATGGTGTATTATTATATATGCGACAGGAAGGTCGCGGCATCGGTTTAATCAATAAATTGAAGGCTTATGTCCTTCAAGAGGAGGGATTAGATACGGTAGAAGCGAATATTAAGCTTGGATTTGCTCCGGATCTTCGTGATTATGGCATTGGTGCTCAAATTCTGAAAGATCTTGGCATCACAAAGCTCCGTCTTTTGACGAATAATCCGCGCAAAATTAAAGGCTTAGAAGGCTATGGTCTTGAAGTGGATGAGCGTGTTCCGATTCAAATGGAGAGTAAAAAAGATAACCTGAATTATTTGCAAACCAAACAACTGAAGCTAGGCCACATGCTGAGTTTTAAAGACGTAGGCAAAGGCATTTAATTGTAATAGCATTCAATCCAATACGCTTTCAACAGAAAGGGAGTTTCTTACCATGGCAACGATTTATGAAGGACATTTAATTTCGCAAAATTTAAAATACGGGATCGTCGTAGGACGTTTCAATGAGTTTATTACTTCCAAATTGCTTGGAGGCGCACAAGACGCGCTTAAACGTCACGGTGTGGATGAAAATGAAATCGACATCGCTTGGGTTCCAGGTGCATTCGAACTTCCCCTAATTGCTCAAAAGATGGCGGAAAGCGGCAAGTATGACGCTGTTATTACGCTTGGTGCGGTGATACGTGGATCAACGCCTCATTTTGACTTTGTGTGCAGCGAAGTGGCAAAAGGTGTATCGGCGATTAACTTGAAAACAGGCGTACCTACCATCTTCGGTGTGCTAACAACAGATTCCATTGAGCAAGCAGTAGAACGCGCGGGAACGAAAGCAGGCAATAAAGGCTGGGAAGCTGCCGTAACTGCGATTGAAATGGCGAATTTGACGAAGCAATTCACTTCCTAATGCTGTCTTATTATCATTTGGAAACACTGCTGCCACGGCTGTTCGCGTTTCTAATCGCCATGACCCTGCATGATACAGCGCATGCTGGGGTTGCTTGGCTGCTTGGAGACCGAACGGCTCGTGACGGCAGACGTTTGTCGCTGAACCCCTTGGCACATTTAGATGTCTTGGGGTTGGCGATGATCGTCTTCGGGCCTTACGGCTGGTCGAAGAAAATGCCGGTCGATCCTGACCGTTTTCCCAAGTATAAAAGACTATCACATACGCTTGTATATCTTGCGGGACCTTTCACGAATTTCGTGCTTGTTCTGTTTTTTTGGTGGTTATACTTCTTCTTACCCACCCTGCTCGGTGCTGCAACCGAATCGATTGTCGTGGAACAATGGCGCGTTTATTTGCAGTATTGTGTCATCGTTAACTTAATGATCGGCCTCATTCATTTATTGCCGCTCTATCCATTAGATGGTTGGTTTATTTGGAAAGGTCTTGTCTCTCCTCCGAAACAGCGATGGTTGGCAAGGCACGAAATCAAAGCACTTATTCTTGTAATCGTTTTAATGGTCACCCCCATTGGTCAATGGGTTCTCAGTCACATTTATCCATACGCCGTACAGCTAATCATGCATCTTTATTCACTATGACAAGGGGAAGAACGACATGAAGGTTACGTATAAGTTAGAAGCATTTGAAGGTCCCCTTGATCTATTGCTCCATCTGATTGATAAAAATGAACTCGACATTTACAATATTCCGATCAAAGAAATTACAGATCAATACCTTGGGTATGTACAAGCTATGCAGGAGTTGGAGTTGGATATAACGAGCGAGTTTCTGGTCATGGCAGCCACACTGCTCTCCATCAAAAGCAAAATGCTCCTACCTAAGCCGCCTGTCATTGAATTTGACGAATATTTTGATGATATGGATGATTCGTTAGACCCACGCGCCGAGCTTGTTGCGAAGCTGATCGAATACCGGAAATACAAATCCATTGCCGATATGCTTCGTGATAAAGAGGTAGAGCGCAGTCTCGTTTATACACGGGAACCGGAGGATTTAACACCTTATTTGCCTGAAACACAAGAGAACCCTGTGGAAGGTCTCGATGTCGCTGATTTGCTTTTTGCTTTTCAACGAACGCTGCGTAAATTAGCCAATCGTAACGTTGTTGCGCGAATTCGACGTGATGAGATCTCGGTGAAAGATCGAATTCGTGAGGTTGTTGATTTGCTTAAAATAAAAGGCGGTAAGCTGTTATTCTCCAAGCTGTTTGATTATGAGATGACGCGTGAAGAGATTGTTGTCACCTTTCTAGCAATCCTTGAGTTGATGAAAATGAAGAAAATTATGTGCTACCAGAATCAGCTGTTCGATGATATCGTCATTCAAGCCAAAGAGGAGGGGACTGACCTTGACACTCAACTTCCAACAGATGAAATCAATTATTGAAGGACTTCTCTTTGCCTCTGGCGACGAAGGTCTAGATCTCAAGCAACTTGCTGAAGTGATGGAGATTGATTCCTATGTGATTAAAGATTTGCTTAAAGATATGCGCACGGATTTCAAACGTAAAGGACGCGGTGTCCAAATCGTTGAGGTAGCTGGAGCCTATCAGCTCACAACTTTAGCCGAGCATGCACCTTATTTTGAGCGACTCGCCTATACGCCTTCACGATCTTCGTTGTCCCAAGCAGCCCTAGAGACGCTATCGATTGTTGCTTATAAGCAGCCTATCACGCGAGTCGAGATCGAAGAGATCCGCGGCGTGAAGTCTGACCGCGCACTGGCAACATTAACTGGTAAAGACTTGATTACGGAGGTTGGACGTGCGGATGCGGTGGGGAGACCGATTTTGTACGGAACTTCCAAGCAGTTCTTAGAATATTTCGGTCTCAGTTCGATTCAGGAGTTGCCTGACTCTGCAAGCTTTCAGGGTAACTTCGACTTGGAAGAAGAAACTCGGATGCTCTTCGATCGCTTAGGCGGAGACCAGAAACAACTGACGCTTGAAGATGTAAGTGATTTAAGTGATGATCAATCGGAGTAGATCGTGACAGCATAAAGCTTATCCAAACATGCATTTCATTTCCTTTTAGAGGTCATACTAACTCCACCTGCGAGAAGACTTATTCTTGCAGGTGGAGTTTTTAGTCGGCTATATTTCTGGATAAACGTATCCGTCCAAGAAGGACGGTATAGTCGTTTATTTTGGTTAAGGAGGCGTAAGTGGTGCTGTGGGTTGGATTGGCCATTGTAATTGTCATCATCGCTGTTATCGTCGTGCTATGCAGCTATTTACGCGGGGAATTTAATTTCTCTCGAGTGAAGGATAACGATACGCTTTCAGTGGAGATGCGGGGTTTGTTTGGACTGGTACGATACCGTTATGTCATCCCTATCATTCAGTTTAAAGGGTTTACGCAGGGGATATTAATTAAGTCAGAAACGGTAACCCAACATAACGCCAAGTTGAAAGATGAGACGAAAGATCATATTACGAAAGATAAAGTCATCACCTTTTATAAACAATCGAAGGATGTTCTCGTGCATACACTGAATTTATATGGCTGGATGAAACAAACATTAGCTAAAGTAGAATGTACGGAGCTCAAATGGATTACGCGGGTTGGACTTGGCGATGCTCCTGAGACGGCCATTACGACCGGGGCAATTTGGGGAATCAAGTCGTCTTTACTCGGATTCTCGATCCGGTATGTGAAGCTAACTGCGAAGCCGCGCATTGATGTGATTCCACAATATAATCAGAAACAATTTGCAACAGAATTCCGCTTCGCTGGGCGCATACGCGTATGGTTTGCAGTTGTTTCTGGCGTGCGTTTACTGTACCGTGCAGCGAAAGTCAAAGGAGGAATTCGCAGTTGGATCCAATTTGTACTGAAGGCAAGAGCCAGATTTAAACCTGCTTCGTGAGTTGTACATAACCCCATGCCTCTAAGGGCACTCTAGAAATGAACCAATAATTGTTCTTTTGTTGCTTGAGATTTCGATGCCAGATCGTATGGCGAAAACCGTTAAGGAGGAATAAGAAGATGTCCGAACACCCGATTCAAGGCCTCATGAAAGTCGCCATGGAAAATATAAAAGAAATGGTCGACGTAAACACGATCGTCGGTGACCCGGTCGAAACGCCAGATGGCAGTGTGATCATGCCGATTTCGAAAGTCGGTTTTGGCTTCGCTGCAGGCGGTAGTGAGTTTGTGACAGACTCCGAAATCGAAATCGAAGGCGGTTCTATGAACCGAGGCGATGCGCTCAATGCCAAAGTTGCGCTACCTTTTGGTGGCGGTAGCGGCGGTGGGGTGTCCATTACGCCAATTGCATTCCTTGTCGTTGGCAAAAATGGGGTCAAAGTCGTGCCGCTGGACAACCAAACGCATATCTTGGAGCGTCTGATCGATTCTGCACCGCAAGTTGTCGATAGGATCCAAAGTATGATCAGAGGCATGTCATCGAAGCCTCCAGTGGCGACGACCGCAGGGAACAATGTCACCAATATCGAGAATCAGAATTTTATCGTGTAGCAACTGGTCATTATGAGCTGTCCTTTGAGGACAGCTTTTTCTATGCAAACCTTTTAATCGGGTGAGCTTTTCAAAATCGTTTTAGCGACCGTAGGCCGCCAGTTAATGATTTTAATAAGCTGATCTTGCATATAAGAGGGTGAATAATTAAATTCACTTTCAACCCAGTGGAAAATGAGACCTAGTAAAGAGCTAATCGAGTAGATGCTAAGAAGCTCTTGATCCATATCGTTGTCTTTTTCTGAATAGATTAATTCTTCTTGGGTTATTTTTTTTAGGCCAGTAAACATTTTTTCTTTCAATTTAGGTAACACATCACTTTTCATTAACACGGTATAAATGGAAGCGTTTTGGAAAAAATGTTCAAAGATCATGACAGATTTGGCAGGCAGCTCATTAATGCGAAACACTTCAACTTTTTCATAAGGTGCACGAAAGGATTGGAGAAATTGCCCAGTTAAATTTGTAATAATTTCGTCCAGTAAGTCCTCTTTACTTTCATAGTTGGCATAAAATGTTCCCCGATTATAGTTCGCAATTTCTACGATTTCGGTTATGGAAATAGAAGCAAAGGTCTTATGCGACATTAAAGAGAGTAGAGCTTCTCTTAAAGCGATTTTACTTCTAAGGATACGACGATCCGGTTTTTTACTATTTTCAGACATGTCGATTCATTCCTTCTTGGCTTTATTGAACAAAAACAATAATTTTGTTCGTTAGCTAACAAATGCTCATTTTTTATTGATTGTTTCACTCTTGATACTCTATTATACTCCAAGTGAAAGAAGTTCTATATGCACATTCAGTGATTAATTCGTACTCAAAATATCTAACATTTGGAGGAATTACACATGAAACTTTCTGGAAAAGTTGCGATCGTTACAGGTGCAGCATCAGGCATGGGAAAAGCAATCGCGGAGTTGTTTGCAGCAGAGGGAGCTAAAGTTGTCGTTTCTGATCTTCGCGTAGAGACGGCTCAAACAGTTGTCATGGGGATTGAATCTAACGGCGGAACAGCAATCGCCATTGCAGCTAACGTAGCGAAAGAAGAGGATGTTGGGCAATTAATAGATACGGCTGTTAAGGAATACGGCACTGTGGACATTTTGATTAATAACGCTGGCATTATGGACAACTTTGTTCCTGCTGGAGACTTGACGGACGAGCTTTGGGAGCGGATTTTTGCGATTAATACAACAGGTGTAATGCGAACAACACGTAAAGTTCTTCCGATCTTTACAGAGAGAAAAAGCGGTGTGATCGTAAACATTGCTTCGGCAGGAGGATTACAAGGGTCCAGAGCGGGTGCAGCTTATACTGCATCTAAACATGCGGTAGTTGGTTTTACGAAGAATGTCGGTTTTCAATATGCCAATCTCGGTATCCGCTGTAATGCAATCGCCCCTGGCGGCGTGAGTACGAACATTGGAACAACGCTTACTGCACCAAATCCATTTGGTATGGAAAGAGCGATGACTGGGATGGGGTTAAACCCACGTAACGGTGAGCCAGAAGAAATTGCAAAGGTTGCTCTATTTTTGGCTTCAGATGACTCAAGCTTTGTTAACGGTACTGTTGTTACGGCTGATGCGGGCTGGACGGCTTACTAAGAAAAAATCAAATTCGATACAAAAGGCGGAGACGCCTGTTATCTTGTTTAGCCTGTTGATTCATTCAACAGGCTATTTTTTGTGTCATGCCTGCATTCTCTTATTCTAGAATATGCAACCAATTCTCGGACATATCCCCCGTCCACCTGCATATACTTGTACAAAGTTTTGTCAGTTGAAAGTGTGCCAAACGTGTACAAGTTCGTAGGTGTAGGGGGAAATCGAAACCGATGAAAACTAAAGTCATGTTCATTTTCATTTGCTGTGCCATACTTGGTTTGCTTGTTGCACCATGGACCAATGTACAAGCCGCGCCGCCAGCCATTCATACCAATGCGGTTGGAGCTTCCCTTATTGATGTGGAGTCAGGGCGTGTCCTTTATAGCGAAAAAGGGGACACGCCTATGCGTATAGCCAGTTTGACCAAAATTATGACGGCCATTATTGCGATTGAGCAAGGGGACCTGAATAGCATGGTCAAAGTTAGTAAAAATGCTTTCGGGAAAGAAGGTTCTTCGATTTACTTAAAGCTGGGAGAAGAAATGCGACTCCATGACATGCTCTACGGACTCATGATGCGCTCGGGCAATGACGCCGCGACTGCAATCGCTGAGCATATTGGAGGCAGCGTAGAGGGCTTTGTCTACCTGATGAATGAGAAAGCAATGAGTCTGGGCATGGATCATTCTCATTTCACGAATCCTTCCGGACTAGACGAGGGTGAGGGTCATCGTTCTAGTCCTAATGATATGGCCAAGCTGACGGCTTATGCGATGAAAAATAGTGTATTTGCAGATATCGTATCTACGAAGCTGAAGAAAGTTCCCAATCCGAATGAGCCTTGGGACTACTCCTGGCTGAATAAAAACAAAATGCTCTCCATGTTTGAAGGTGCTGATGGTGTGAAAACAGGCTACACCAAGCTGGCTAAGCGCTGTTTAGTGTCTTCTGCAACGCGTGACGGACAGCAGCTTGTTGTAGTTACTTTGAATGATGGGGATGACTGGGCGGACCACGCGAGACTGCTCCAGTACGGCTTTAAGAATTTCCCGTTGCAAACCCTTGTGAAAAAGGGAGATGCAATCGAAGGTACGCCATGGGTAGCCAGCAGAACTTTCAATTATCCATTAGCAGAAGGGGAGTATGCTAGCTTAACAAAACAAGTGACCTTGGTAGATCCGATGTCGACTGAATATAGGTTAGCTGAGCGTGGATCGCTACAGATTTCTTTGAAAAATAAGCTCGTTCAGACTATTCCGATTTATGATAAGACCAATCCGCTGCTGCAAGTACCTGAGAAAGCGACGTTTTCTTTTCAGTCCAGCAAGCCTTATCAGGAAACGATGGTGACACGGTATGGTTACATCTGCAGGATGCTTGTACAGGGTCTTTTCAACATATCGGGATCCATATGGGCGGATTAAGTGGGGAACGCGATTCGAGCAAAAGGGGTAAGGAGTGTTAACCTATGGTGAATTGGATATGGCTGTTTTTTATTGTCGTTGGTTTCATCGTCGCGGCCATCAATGGAGATGTAGAATCCGTAACGCAAGCGGCTTTTGACGGTGCAAAGAATGGCGTTACAGTGTGTTTTGGATTAATTAGTGTGTTGGTATTCTGGATGGGGATGATGCGTATAGCGGAAGATGCGGGTATTTTAATCAAGCTGGCCAAACTTCTTCAGCCCGCAGTACGCTTCCTTTTTCCAAGCATTCCTAAGAATCACCCAGCACTTGGCTATATCATGTCGAACATGAGTGCAAACATCCTTGGCTTAGGAAATGCAGCCACGCCGATGGGCATTAAAGCGATGCAGGAGCTTCAGAAGCTGAATCCGAATAAGGATGAGGCGAGTGCGGCGATGTGTACGCTTCTTGCGCTCAACACATCAAGTATTACGTTGATTCCGACAACGCTTATCGCCATTCGGATGAATTTCAATTCGATGAACCCAGCAGAAATCGTAGGCACAACACTCATTGCGACCATTATCTCAACAACAGCGGCCATTTTCGTGGATCGATGGTATCGCAGATCGCGCTCACCTATCCCTCCGCTGAAAGGATGATCCTGCATGTACGCACTCGTTTCGCTCATATCGGCATGGGCAATCCCGATCATGATTGTTTTCATCCCCCTTTACGCAGCCTATCGCAAGGTTCCTGTCTATGAGTCGTTTGTAGAGGGAGCCAAGGATGGGTTCGATACGGCGATCAAAATTATACCCCACCTTGTTGGCATGATGGTTGCCATCTCGGTGTTTCGTGCATCCGGCGCGATGGACATGTTGATTGGCTGGATGCGGCCTTTTTTCGAAAGCATCGGTGTGCCAACAGAGGTGCTGCCGTTAGCTATCTTGAGGCCAATTACCGGAGCGGGCTCTTTAGCTTTTACAACGGATTTGATTGAACAATTTGGCCCTGATTCCATGATTGGACGCATCGCGTCAACGGTACAAGGGAGCACGGATACGACTTTATATGTGATTACGGTCTATTTTGGCGCGATCGGCATTCGGAAAGCAGGTTACGCCCTCAAAGTTGGCTTGATTTCAGATGCAGTTGGCTTCATTGCTTCCCTTTTTATTTGTTATTTGGTATTTTCATAAATCGTGTATGCCATCATTCTGTCACCTTCTGTCAGTTATTGTGGGTTGCCGCTTGAGATTTGCGGTTAAGTCCGTTATCATTAACTTGAGGTGAAAGCGGATAATGGAAAGACTGCAAAAGGTATTAGCCGAAGCTGGGATCGCATCCCGCCGGAAATGTGAAGAAATCATTACAGCGGGACGCGTGCAAGTGAACGGTGAAGTCGTCACGACGCTGGGTGTGAAAGTGAATACAGCTGAAGATGAAATTAGGGTCGATGGACGTGCAATAGGTCAACAGAAGAAGATCTATGTCATTTTAAATAAGCCCAAAGGTGTAATTACAAGTGCAACTGATCCAGAAGGACGTAAAGTTGTCACAGACTTCTTGCCAGGGATTAGAGAACGTGTTTATCCTGTCGGTCGTTTGGATTATGATACAGAAGGCCTGCTTATTCTAACGAATGATGGTGAATTTGCACATTTGCTCACCCATCCGAAGCACCACGTACCGAAGACGTATCAAGCGACGGTAAAAGGGGTGCCGCACGGCACGTTATTAGATAAGCTCAAAATGGGCATACAGTTAGAAGACGGCATGACTGCGCCTGCAGAGGTCGAGTATGCCGATGTGAATATGGAGAAGAATGAGTCGATCATTCAGATCACGATTTATGAAGGAAGAAACCGCCAAGTCAGACGGATGTTTGAGGCGATTTCGTTTCCGGTTATCAAATTAAAGCGGATTAAATTTGGTCCCATCTTCTTAACAGGCCTGCCAAGAGCGAAGTATCGCCACTTGACACCCAAAGAGGTTGAAGAGCTTAGGAACGAAGCTCTAAGGACACATAACGTTCAAAAAGGCCAATAAGAATTGGCCTTCTTTTCGTTATAATAAGGGTATAATTCGATATGCAAAAACTAACATTGTCGAAAAAGCGAAGGTGATTATCAGTGGGTCGAAATAAGAAGTGGGTACAGATTGGGATCTTTGCAATCGTGCTCATTATTGGTGTGTTTACGATTATTACTAATTTGTCTGCTTCAGCCAGCAAGAAGTACCCACAGCAGGGAGATAAAGCTACAAACTTTTCCTTGATTGGGTTAGATGGTCAAACGCACGAGCTCTCCGACTATAAGGGTAAAATCGTGCTGGTGAATTTCTGGGGCACGTTTTGTCCACCATGTAAAGAAGAAATGCCTGATCTTCAGAAGATGTATGACAAGTATAAGAGTCAAGGTGTTGTTTTCTTAGAGGTCAACGTGGACAAGAACAAAGTTACGGTTCAGAGCTTCATGGAACAGTACAACTTAAACATGCCAGTGCTGCTGGATGCCAATGAGGTTGTACGTAAATTGTATGGTGTCATGGATTATCCAACTACCTTTTTCGTAGGGGCAGATGGCAAGATTGCTGTGAAAAAAATAGGCCAGATGGAAGAGTCTTTTATTGATGAGACGTTGTCTAGTTTGGTTAGTAAATCGTAATTCATATGCATGCTCAACGTTTTTAGGAGGTCATCATGTTCTACAATACCAAATGCGATTGCGGGCATCAGAACCCCACAGGCACTACGCTGTGCGAATCGTGTGGCAATCCACTGATCGATGTCGATGGCAGAGACATTCTGGAAATGCGCTATGATGGCATGGCTCGCCGCTCTCAGAAATCGAATCCATCCCTGCTCGATAAAGTCTGGAATTTCTTCTCCTCGGTCAAAATAGCAGTATGGATCATTTTCATTACAACGCTGGCTTCGGCGGTAGGTACGATTTTTCCACAAGAAAATACGTTTCTGGACATGGATCCTTCCCAATATTACACCGAAAATTATGGCAAACTAGGAAGCATTTATCACTATCTCGGCTTCTCCCATACTTTCAGCTCGTGGTGGTTTATTACGTTATTATTCATGATTGGGACTTCACTCGTGATTTGCAGTCTGGATCGTGTACTCCCATTGTACCGGGCATTGTCAAAGCAGCAAATTCGCAAGCACATCAATTTTCTAGTTAGGCAAAATGTTACACTCGTAGCTGACTTGCCTGCTGATACGGATGAGGTTGAGTGGACGAACAAGTTAGGCGCACTTTTGCGCAAAAAATATTACCGCGTACATACCGATGGATCTGCACTTCTAGCTGAGAAATATCGTTTTAGCCGCTGGGGTCCCTATATCAATCATATTGGACTCATCATTTTCCTAATTGGTGTGCTAATGCGGAGTATTCCTGGCTGGCATATGGATCAATACATGGGCATCCTGGAAGGCGAAACGAAGCCAATCCCATATACCTCGTATTACATCAAAAATGAGAAGTTTACACTTACGCTTTATGATGAGCAGGATCTTCCTGCAAGCATCAAAGCGAAAGGGCAGGTTGTTCCTAAGACGTATGAAACGCAAGCCGTCTTATATCATTGTACGGCGAACTGTGATGTGAATTCGGGTGCACCCGTCTTGGAAGAAGTCGATAAATCCAATATCACAGTGAATCATCCGATGGATTATAAAGGGCTTCAAGCCTATCAGTTTGATTACAAAGCGACACCGCTGCTGATCTCTGTGAAGCCAACGCTTAGTAATCCGACAACAGGTGAGAGTTATGGCAGCTTCGATTTACCGATGAATAATCCCAAGGATTCCTATCAAGTTGGGCCTTATAAGCTTACATTGAAAGGGTTTTTCCCGGAGTTCGGACTCGAGAATGGTCAACCGATTTCCAAGTCGAATGAGCCGAAAGCACCTGCCTTTATCTTTAGTATCACAGGACCAGGCCTTGCCGAAAAAGGTGAACCCTATCTGTATTTCCCTCGGCAAATTGATAAAGAAACCTTCTCGCAAGATACCATTAACGGTGCGATTAGCCAGAAGTTGAAAATCGCAGTTGGTTCCATGGAAGGTGTTCAGTTTGCAAATTATACAACTTACTTGAACATTCGCGTTGATAAGGCTATGCCGTATATCTGGGTAGGAGCCGCTATCTTTATGATCGGGGTCATCATGGGCTTCTACTGGCAGCACCGCCGCATTTGGATTCGAATTGATGATGGCAAGCTTACACTCGGTGGTCACACGAACAAGAACTGGTTTGGCTTACGAAATGAAGTTGCAGCAGCATTGAATAAGAATGGTTTTGAAGTTTCACCGAAAACATTAGCAAATGGAGGAAACCAGGGGTGAATGTAAACTCTGTCAGCAGTACCTTTTTACTTATCGCATTTTTCATCTATCTGCTCGCATTCTTTCTGTTCGTCCTTTCGATTACCGGTAAAAAGTGGAGCAACCGGAAGCCGGAAGATCACACGAAGCAGTGGGGATTTGTTGCTTTTCTAACATCCGTCATCGGCTTTGCGTGTCATGTGACGTTCTTCTTTACTAGATGGGCAGAGGGGGATCATATCCCAACGTCCAATATGTATGAATTCATGACCTTCTTAGGGATGATGATCATGTGCGCCTTCTTGATCGTGTATCTCATTTATCGTACACCTGTATTAGGAGTCTTTGCTTTACCGATCGGTTTTATCATTATCGCTTATGCCTCTGTGTTCCCAAGTGAAGTACAGCCATTGATTCCTGCCTTGCAGAGCTATTGGCTTAAAATTCACGTTACAACCGCAGCAACAGGGGAAGCCTTCTTCGCCGTAGGTTTTGCCGGTGGCTTGATGTATCTCCTTCGTGCAGTTGACTATAAAGGGACGACGAAGAACGATAAAAAAGAGCAAAAAGGTGTTGAGCTTACCCTCTTCTTCATCTTAATGCTTGTCGCATTTATCGCGTCGATTTTTACATTTAATGGATCAGGGTACAAAGCTGTATTCTCCAAAGATCTGATTGTCACGAATGCTCAGGGTGTACAGGAAACGAATCATACAACGGAAACCTATGTATTGCCTCCGATTGTTCAACCGTATGATACGAAAGTGGTAGACATGAAGTCGTTCCTAGGTATGACTGAACCGTTATTCACTGCTCCATCTTGGATGGAAGGGGCAAGCGCAGGTCGCAAATTAAACACAGTGATTTGGTCTATTCTTGGTGGTCTTATCCTTTATGTGCTAGCACGTCTGGTGGCTCGTAAACCATTAGGAGCAGCGATTGGTCCGATTGTGAAGGGAATGGATCCTGAAGACCTGGATGAAATCAGTTATCGCGCGATTGCGATAGGCTATCCGATCTTTACACTAGGAGCACTCATATTCGCGATGATCTGGGCACAAGAGGCTTGGGGACGTTTCTGGGGATGGGATCCGAAGGAAGTATGGGCTCTGATCACTTGGTTGTTCTACGCGGTATTCCTCCATCTTCGTCTTTCCAAAGGCTGGCAAGGTAAGAAATCCGCTTGGTTAACGGTTATTGGTTTTATCGTAGTTATGTTTACATTAGTAGGTGTGAACTTAGTGATTGCAGGACTGCATTCTTATGCAGGTGTTTAATACAAGTACTTACATTATGAGAGGGATGTGACGCTCAATGGAATTGAAGCCTAGTATACTCGTTGTAGATGATGAAGAACGTATTCGCCGATTGCTCCGCATGTATTTGGAGAAAGAAGGCTATCTCATTGAAGAAGCAGAAGATGGCGAATCTGCCTTGCGGATGGCAACAGAAACGGACTTTGATCTGATCTTGCTTGATGTTATGCTGCCTGGCATCGATGGCATCGAAGTATGTGCTCGCCTGCGTCAAGTGAAATCCACGCCGGTCATTATGCTGACTGCGAAAGGTGAAGAGACGAACCGTGTTAGTGGATTTGAAGTGGGAGCGGACGACTATGTCGTCAAACCGTTCTCGCCTCGTGAAGTGATCTACCGGGTAAAAGCTATTCTTCGTCGCTCTTCGGCGACAGCTTACTTGTCCAAGGATGCAAGCTCCAGCAATAACATTGTATTCCCGAACTTGATTATTGAGCATGACGCACATCGTGTAACGGCTGGCGGTCAGGAAGTCGCTCTAACGCCGAAGGAATATGAGTTGCTTCATTACTTGGCGGTTTCTCCCGATAAGGTTTTTTCGCGTGAGGAGCTTCTGAAGGATGTTTGGAACTACGAATTTTTCGGTGATTTACGTACCGTTGATACGCATGTGAAGAGACTCCGTGAAAAATTAAACAAAGTATCCCCGGATGCTGCAGCAATGATTACGACTGTATGGGGTGTAGGCTACAAGCTAGAGGTGCCTAAATAAGTGTTTATTTTCAGAAGTGTCGTAGGTAAACTTTGGTTAACGATTATTGGCCTAGTTGGGGTTGTCTTGCTCATACTAGGCTTTTTTCTTGTCAAATATATGGATACTTATTTCGCACAGGCAACAGATCAAACGAAAAACATGAAGACGATGGCTGCCAAATTTTCCGAAGAAGCTTCGCAACATATGTACAATGAGCAGTTTTATAGGTTAAGTAATGAACTGCTTAGTTTTCAGGATTCTCGTATGCTCGTCATTTCTACGGATTTGAAAGAAATGGTGATTCCCACAACGCAAGGCAGTGATTTAGTAAACTTCCATGTATCGGATTTTTACAAGCCTGAGGAGCTTAAACCAGTCTTTGAAGGACAAACGATCGATAAGATAGTGAATAAACCAGGCACAGGCCGATTTAAATCGGGGACTGAATATATTGTGGTGGCGGTTCCTCTATCCAATTTGGAGGGTGGAATCGTTGGTGCCACCTTGCTCTACCAGTCATTGCAGTCTTTAGAAGCCACACAATCCTATATGTTAAGATTGTTTGTTTATGTTTCGATCGTTGGATTTCTCATGACAACGTTCTTCGCCTTCTTCTTGTTCTCGAAAATTACAAGACCTCTGCAGCAACTGAAAAAAGCGGCTGATTTCATCACACTAGGGGAATATGGCACGCGAGTTCCGATTCTGTCCAAGGATGAAATTGGTGAGCTGGCGAAAACGTTTAATCATATGGGTGAGAAGATGCAGGAAAGCATTCATGCTCTTAGCCAGGAGAAAGAACATTTGTCTAGCATCCTTGGCAGTATGACGGATGCCGTTATTACCTTAGATGTGAGTGGATCAGTTATGCTGACCAACCCGCAAGGAGAGAAGATCATTCAAGAGTGGGGGACGATTGAGTGGTCGGAAGATGAGGGGGAGCCTAGACGGTTCCCTCAACCGGATACCTCTCTGGGGGATTGGGGACTCATGAGCTTTAGCAACCCGTCCTCCGCCAGTCCCATTCCCGTGCCGTTGATTCCTCTCTTTGAAGCGGTTGTCGATGAGTCAGCAGAAGCAGCTACAAAGCTTCATGTACAGAATGGCGTATGGTCGGTGGCGATGACGCCTCTCTACTCCCGAGATCATGTGCGCGGCGCTGTGGCTGTTCTCCGTGATGTCACGGAGGAGGAACGTCTTGATAAGCTGCGCAAAGATTTCGTGGCAAACGTCTCACACGAGTTGCGTACGCCGATCTCGATGCTGCAGGGCTACAGTGAAGCCCTGCTGGACGATATTCCCTCCACGCCGGAAGAACGCGTGGAACTGGTGCAGGTTATCCACGACGAGTCGCTCCGGATGGGGCGCCTCGTTCGTGACCTGCTCGATCTGGCGCGAATGGAAGCCGGCCATCTCGAGCTTGTCTTCAGGGAGGTCGAAATCGACTCCCTGGTGAAGCGCATGCACCGCAAGTTCGCGGTGCTGGCCAAAGAGCGCGGCATCTCGCTAAGCGTGGTGCTGCCGGAAGAGCCTCTCATCCTGCAACGTGCGGATGAGGATCGCTTGGAGCAGGTGCTGACGAACCTGCTCGACAATGCGTTCAGGCATACGTCCGCAGGGGCGCGTATCGCCTTGAAGGCGGAGCCGAGCCTCTATAAGGATCGGCCAGCAATCCGCATTGAGATCGCCGACGAGGGGCAGGGGATCCCTGCCGAGGATCTGCCGTTCATCTTTGAACGCTTCTACAAAGCAGACAAAGCGCGTACACGTGGATCCTCGGGAGGGACTGGACTCGGCCTCGCAATTGTCAAAAACATTATCGATTCACACCATGGCAGTGTAACTGTACAAAGTACATGGGGGCAGGGAAGCACATTTACCATTTGCTTGCCCCGTGAGCACAAATAAGCTGAAAATTGTGCCAATTTCGACATAAAGAAGAGGCGTTTGCTGAGTTGTCACTCGGCAAACGCCTTTATTTTGTAGAATATTCAGACAAAATCTTGTTGTTCGTGAAACAATTTGTGCTTATTACAGCGTAAGCGCACGAACATTCACGATTTCGTCTTGTTTTGTAAGCTCAGCCAAAACTTCTGCTGGAGCTGTTTTATCAATCGTCAGTACCATGATTGCTGAACCGCCAATCACTTTACGACCAACCTGCATAGTTGCGATATTGACTTGATTGCTACCTAGAAGCGTACCAACGCGTCCGATAATACCTGGTTTGTCGTTGTGAGAGATTAACAACAAATTACCTTCAGCAGCGAAGTCAACTGGATATTGATCAATACGAACGATTCGTTCGCCAAAGCCAGCAAGCAATGTACCAGCAAGAGTTTTTTCCTCTTGTTTCGTTTTAACTGTAACTGTTACAAGGTTTGTAAAGCTATTGGATGCGTTCGATTTCTGTACCACGATGTTTACCCCGCGTGATTTAGCAAGATGCATCGCATTGATAATATTGATGGATTCTAATTGATTTTGGAAAATTCCTTTTACGATATAACGCGTCAAAGGACTTGTATCCACATCCATTAAGTCACCTGCATAGTTAACTACGATTTCAGATACAGCGCCTTGGGCAATCTGACCTAGCACAGAACCGATTTTTTCACCAAGACCGAAGTAAGGTTGTAGTTTGTTTAGTACATCAGCAGGTACAGGTGGCATGTTAACTGCGTTCTTGAACGGCTCGTTACGAAGAATATGAAGAACTTCCTCGGATACATCGATAGCCACGTTTTCTTGTGCTTCAATGGTTGATGCACCAAGATGAGGTGTTACAATTACTTTCGGATTTGTTAAGAATGGGTGATCTTTCGCTGGTGGCTCTACTTCGAATACGTCGAAAGCAGCTCCTGCAACGATGCCTTGGTCAATCGCTTCAACAAGTGCTAGTTCGTCGATAATACCGCCGCGAGCACAGTTAATGATGCGAATGCCTGGTTTCATTAATTCGAATTGCGTTCTGGAGATCAGGTGACGTGTTTCAGGCGTAAGTGGTGTATGAACGGTAATGAAGTCCGCTTGTGCTGCGATTTCGTTAACAGTACCAAGCTTAACTCCCATTTTCTCAGCACGCTCTTCCGTTAGGAACGGGTCATACCCGATAACGTCCATCCCGAATACTTTCGCGCGTTTAGCAACTTCACTTCCGATACGTCCCATACCGAGAATACCGAGTGTTTTGTTACGCAACTCGACGCCAATGAATTTACGATCCCATTCGCCGCCAACTGTTTTCTTGTACGCTTGTGGAATCATACGAGCCGTTGCCATCATCATAGCAAAGGTAAGCTCGCAAGTTGCGATTGTATTCCCATCAGGAGCGTTGATCACGATAATACCGCGTTTTGTTGCTGCTTCCAAATCAATGTTGTCGACACCAACACCAGCGCGGCCAATCACTTTAAGCTTTGTGCCGGCATTCATGATTTTCTCTGTTACTTTGGTTTGACTACGAACTAGAAGGGCATCGTACTCACCAATAATGGCGATGAGTTCGTCCTCGGATAGACCAGATTGCTTAACCACTTCAACGTCGGCTGCATCATAAAGCATTTGAATTCCCATGTCACTAATTGGATCGGATACTAGAACTTTGTACATAATTCGGTTCCTCCTTAGATTTGAACATAAAAAAACTCCCAGCCCTCGGACACAGACAGTTAGCCTGTAGCCAAAGGGACGAGAGATTGCTTTCGTGGTACCACCCTAGTTCGCTGCCCATTCGCATGGGTAGCCTCAATTGGTCTTGCGACCTGGAACTGTAACGTGTTCCTAACCCGATTGCATCTACTTACTTTTCAATGCAATAACTCTGGAGTGCTCCGCAAAATGTTCGCTACCGATTCTCACCTACCATCGGTTCTCTGAAAGCTACTTTACTTGCTTGGCTCCGTCAACGCTGTACTGTGATATAGAATTTTTAATAGATTACCATGCGTTCGAAATCGTGTCAATACATGTCGAATCATTTTCGCATGAAAGTCATAATTGCTTCAAGTTAAAATGTTTCAGAAGCTTTTCGTTTATTTTAATGCAAGAATGTTCAGAAAGCAATGACATTTTGCTTGTATTTGAGCCCCTTTTTCGGGTATGGTACAGTGAATGTAAGATCTCAACTCAAGGAAGTAGGAGCGTGTACGAAAATGGAAATCGATCGCATTTATCCGCAAATTTTTCTTCAAGGTGTCAATCAGAAAACACTGGGAAATAGCGTCATAATCGATGTTAGAGAACCTCATGAATGGGATTACTATCACATGGAGGAAGCGAAATTGATTCCGATGGGTCAGATCCCGCATCGCATGGGTGAACTTCCCGAAAATGAAGATATTTATCTGGTTTGTGCACATGGCGTGCGCAGTCTACGCGTTGCTGAGTTCTTGAAAGAGAATGGTTTCGAACGAGTGATTAATGTAGACGGCGGCATGGCGGCGATCGCGATGTTCCGCGGCGTTCAGTACGATTAGTAGAAAAAGCTGAGGACTTGGTTGTCAAACCGAATCCTCAGCTTTTTTTAATTGACATCCGAGAAAAAAGGTAACTGAGGTAACATATCATTGGCGTACCATTTGGATTTACCTTTGACAAAGTCGCCCGTGCGTACGGCATTCGTGCTTAGCAATAATTCCATCGTTTGATTCACATCGTTCACGTTAAGTTTCTTTGCTTGTCCAGAAGCAATGAACTCATCAATTCTTATGGTTAAATCCTGCGGATAAAAAGGCGAGAATGCTTTGTTTTTCAGCAATTTAGCTGTGATATACACATTCTTCACGTTGAAATTCATGGATCGCCATTGATCCAGAGTAGCATTGTTGTTCGGATCGAAATATTCGATGTCAGGATCCATCGTCCCATTCCAAACAAGTATAGAATCGAAATAGTTCTTCTGAGCGATTAAGGCTTGTGTTTTGGCTTCTACGAAATACGCATCCTTCTGAATGGCCTCAAGTAGTTGTGCATGGCTTTGCGCATTGGCTTTGGATTGGTAATTACTCAAAGCATCTGCGAAAAGCTTTAAGCTTTTGAGATAGCCTTGGTGTGATTGCACCAAAAGCGGAGAAGAAGCTGGCATGTTTTTACTTTGAAGAGTTGTATATTTCTCAGACGCGATCTTGCTTAGTTCTTTAAGAACAGCGGAAGCATCCACAGCCGAGTTGTCCATCTCAATTTGACTCAATAATTCAAACCATTTATTCTGAAATTCCCTAAAGGGTAAAAAGATGGTATGGTAATATGACACTAGCACTTGTTGGTCATAGGCTCCTATTTCAGGGGAAGTTGCTTGTTCAGCGTGTAAACTTTTATTGTATTTTAAATCTGATTTCGTTTGTCCTAATCGCAAGCCATAGAAAAATGCTCCGAGGATACAGACCAACATAAAGATAAACATGAGGGCAAATAAATAATCTGTGCGGGTAAGACGCTTCTCCATAATTCAAGCTCCTTGTTGTCTCTTTTATTTGTTTTAGTATAGGTCATACATCTTTAAAAAGGAATAATATGAGGAAATGAGGTTACTCCTTTGAAAAAATTCGATTTTAAAAACCTTCGTATTGGGAAAGTCGACATTAATGAACTAAATGATAGGACGTTATTGCTGAACCTTTACATTACACAACTGCTTACGCTTATTATCGGAATTATCATCTTGTTTTTTCAGAGCAATTCAAAGATTCTTTCTATGTTCTCGTTTCAAGGCGGTTGGCGAATCCTCATTTGGGGCTGTATATTTGCCCTTGTTGTTCTTGGTGTAGACCTACTTATCTCACGTTGGGTACCCAAAGAAGTGTCGGATGATGGCGGTATTAACCAAAAGATTTTTGGAAATAGGGCCCTTTGGCATATTGCACTTATTTCTTTTATTGTTTCAGTCTGTGAGGAGGTCCTATTCCGTGGAGCGATTCAGCATGCATGGGGGCCTTATTGGACTAGTATTTTGTTTGCTGCGATTCATGTTCGCTATCTGCAACATTGGCTCATGACAGGGATGGTTTTCTGTATTAGCTATGGCTTAGGTTGGATTTACCTTCGTACGGGAAGCCTATGGACACCGATAATGGCTCACTTTATGATTGATATGGTGATGGGATGCATACTTCGGTTTAGTAAGGAGGAAGATCTAGGTTCATGAGTGTAGGAGAAAGATTAACTTCGCGGTCGAACCCGTTAGCGGAGGAGAAGCAGGAAGATGATACCTATTTACCGCCGCGCAGAGCCGTTCATCCATCTGAACAGGGTAAATGGACGAATCTTTTTTATATAACGTTACTTTGGTTGTTTATTGCGTTGGTCGTGAGTTTAACTGTTTGGGGAATTAAGTACTCTTCGCTGTGATAAAAAAATGAGCCATACGCATCCACGAAATAACGTGGTATCCGTAAGGCTCTTATTTTTTCATCTCATTTCAAGTTCGATTGCATTGGGATCTACAAAGGAATATCCTTTTTCTTCCAATTTGGTAAGCAACGTATCAAGAGCGTTCACAGTCCATGGAAGTTCATGCATAAGAATATTGCTGCCACTATGGAGCTGCTGCATAACGTTCTCAATCACTTTATTGGAATCGTTATTTTTATTCGTCATTTCCCAATCTAAGGAACCATTTGACCATGTCATGTAAAGCATTTTGTTGTTTTTAACTTTTGCTTTCAAATAATCATTGCCCGAGCCATATGGAGGGCGGAAAAACTGCGGGGCCTGCCCCGTTATATCTTTCACGATTTGTTGGACATCATCCACTTGTTTATCGATCTTCTCACCCGGCATGTCTTTTAGATTGTCATGATCCCAAGCGTGATTACCAATGATGTTCCCGCTGTCGTGCACGAGCTTTACGAGCTCAGGCTTCTGCTTAATGCGATAGCCATTCATAAAGAAGATCGCTTTGGCCTTATGTTTGTTCAAAATATCAATGAGAGATTGATTCATTGCTTGTTCTTTCGGCCCATCATCAAAGGTTAAGAGGATGACTTTTTTATTGCCATTTGGGTCATTCGGAACGATGTCATAGTTTTTGTTCATATGATAGTTCTTCTGTACGGTTTCTTGAACAGGTACCGTCGGCGTTGGAGAGGGTGAAGGCGTCGGAGCCGCGGTGGGCGTTGGTGATGGACTTGGACTTGCTGTCGCTTGCGTTACTGGGGCAGAACTAGTTGTAGCAGCAGGACTTGTTTCGGTTTGATTTGCACTGCAGGCAGCCAATAAAAGCATGACTGTCACTAATAATGTGCTTGCTTTTGTTTTCATGGTTCGTCTTCTCCTCAGATCCTTGCGTTGTGGTCAACACTTATAGTAACACATTTACCATTACATTTCGTAGATGTCCATTCTCCTATGTTTTCCTTCTGATGCCGCGTATGTCCACTTCTAAACTCGCACAACCTAGGAAGGATTCATTACTACTTATCATGGAGGGAGATCCAATGAAATTAGGTACATTTATGCTCGGTGGTATTGCAGGAGCGGCTGCTGTTATTTATCTCAATCGTAAAAGTAAATCCATGCTTTTCTCGGCGTTTAGCTCATCGAGTGAGTCGATGGGGAAGGTTGTTGATAAGGCCAAAGACAGCTTCGTCACTAAGTCTTTTGGAGATTCAATGGCCCGGAATTTCTCGTCCACGAGCACAAACGGTCTAAATCAAGTGGAGAAAATTGTGAAAGAAGACCCGCATTTGAAGGCAACGGTGAATGAAATTTTGCAGGATAATAAAATAAACACCGCAACAATTCAATAATAATAAGCTCTTAGCGCAGTCTGGCATACCCACGGGGCCGGCTGTGCTTTTTCTTTTTATACATAACTATCGCGTGCAATTGATCAGATTTAGTGTTAACATGATAGGTGAAAACAATAGATGGATGCATGTCCATTTATTTATCAAGGGTTCACCTTTTCATTTTTCTAACATATTCTGATTGAAATAAGGTGACCATGCTTTCGATGCAAGCTTTCCGATTGGAGAGCTCAAAGGAGGATCCTATCATGAAAATAGAACGCTTAAGTCAGGATAAGATACGGATTTTCCTAACATTCGATGACTTAACTGAACGTGGAATTCAAAAAGACGACATGTGGAGAGAAATTCCGAAAGTACACGAGTTGTTTAGCGAAATGATGGATCAAGCATATTCAGAGCTCGGATTTGACCCGTCCGGCCCGCTTGCTGTTGAGGTATTCGCACTCCCAGCGCAAGGTATGGTTGTAATTGTGACCAGAGGTAAGCTTGATTTGTATGCGAATTCTGATGCATATGACGATCACGAAGCTGAAGAAGTGTACGAAATGGAAGTTACGCTTGAACAAAGCGATTTAATCTCCTATGCTTTCCGTGATTTTGAAGATCTGCTGCGTGTGTCCAAAGTAATTAATCCCCTTCTTATGGAAGGCGGTACCCTTTATTCGTATAAAGGGAAATATATTTTACAGCTAGAACCTGTTGAACTAGAAGAAACCAAGTATCAGGCGTTAATCGCTGTTTTGTCTGAATTCGGTGAAGCCTCTTCCATAACTCAAGCTGTGCTTGAAGAATACGGGAAGACGATCATTGCAGATGATGCCGTGAAGGTGCTCTGCCGCCATTTCAAATAAACAATGACTCGCGCCCTCTGCACTAGAATGAAACAAGCATCTCCAAAAACAACCGTTTTTGAGGATGCTTGTTTTGTTTTCCATAATACGCATAAGGGGCATCTGACGTTAGACGTAGATATGTCATGAGAGAACGACTATAATAAAGGTATGTATTTCAAAAAAAGAGGGGAGCTGGAACATGCATATCGTGCCTATATTACTGGCAGCCGTAGCCCCAGGTCTCTCATTGCTCGCTTACTTTTATCTGAAGGATCGTTACGAAACGGAACCTATTCACTTAGTGATACGGATGTTTCTTTTCGGCGTTCTCCTTGTGTATCCGACGATGGTTCTCCAGAATGCGTTTATACAGGAGTTTGGAAACGGCACAATTATGTCTTCCTTTTTTCTATCTGGAGGAATCGAAGAATTTCTGAAATGGCTATTGTTATATCATTTGATTTTCAGGCACGAAGCTTTCGATGAACCCTATGATGGGATTGTTTATGCGGTGGCTGTAAGTCTAGGTTTTGCTACTCTAGAGAATATTATCTATGCCTTTCTTCACGCATCTTCGTTCTCAGCATTAATGCTTCGGGCGCTCTTGCCAGTTTCGGGACACGCGTTGTTTGGTGTCATGATGGGCTATTACATGGGGAAGGCCAAATTCGTTCCCCACAAGCAAATGAGGTACTTATGGATATCGCTGCTACTTCCTATTGGTTGGCACGGCGCATTTGATTATATTTTGCTTATTTTCAAAACCGGCTGGATTTGGATCATGATTCCACTTATGACTTTCTTGTGGATTCGTTCTATCTGGCGCGTTGATCGTGCCAATGCACACTCTCCTTTACGCGTTGTGACCGTTGATGAAAAGATTAAAATGGGTTGAATTGGGTCATACTGACAGTATAAAAGGCGAACTCATAGTCAAGTATGGGGACGACCGGGAGGGTATAGATGTCAGCAACGATGCGTGTGAAAGTGAAGATCCGATGTCGATTATGCGGTGAGAAGTTTGTGCTGAGAGGCAAAAAGGAAAAAGACAAAATTGAAACAGGTTTTCGTCAATGTATATGTAGCAATGAGCATGATTTTGAAATAGAGACTGAAAGTTAGCAAGAGGCCATTCTTTCGAATGGGCCTCTTTTTGTTTTGTTGTCAATCCTGTATAAACCTGTCTCCTCACGTAAAAACTAAGCGCAAGATTGGGTATGAAAGGAGCAGTTCTGTGTATAAAAGATTAAGCATCGTCATGTTTCCATTTCTTTTGCTAGCATTAATCGGAGCTTCTGTGTGGGGGTATTTGGAGCATCAGGAGAAAAACACGATTCTAATTAAAGCAGAGAATCAATACCAACGCGCGTTTCATGATCTGTCCTTTCACATGGATAAGTTACATACGGAGCTCGGGAATACACTGGCTGTAAATGAAACCTCAGAGCCGTCTTATCGAAAAGGCTTGGTGAATGTTTGGCGTCTAACAAGTCAAGCGCAAAGCGACATTACGCAATTGCCCTTGATGCTGCTGCCATTCAATAAAACAGAGGATTTCTTGGCGAATATGGCTAATTTCTCCTACAGAATGTCGGTTCGAGACATGACGAAACAGCCTCTGACTGAGGCCGAAATGAATACATTGAATACACTTTACACACATTCTGCCGACATTACGAAAGAAATTCGCGGCGTACAAGATAAAGTAATTGCGAATAATTTAAGGTGGATGGATGTCGAGTCTGCACTGGCTTCTGAGAATGAAATGCACGACAATGCCATTATCGATGGCTTTACGATTGTCGATAAGAAAGTTGGCGGATATGATGAATTGAATTGGGGGACAGGCAGCTTAAATGTGTTCTCCAAAAATGATGTCAAAATGCTTACAGGCAATGATATGACGGCCGATCAAATTAAAAAGAAAGCCGTAGAATTTCTTGGTATTAAAGATTCAGATGGGATTAAAGTTGTCGAAAATGGCGGAAGTGCTCCCGAGTTTCAAAGTTATAGTGTTGTTGTGTCGAGCAGCGATGCCTCCAAAAATGATACACAAATGGACTTTACCAAAAAGGGCGGTCACTTGATCTATTTTATGAAGTCGCGTGATGTGCCATCGTCCAAATTTAATCTTCGTCAAGCGCGTGATATCGCGAATGAATTTCTAGATCAGCATGAATACAAAGATTTGAGTGCGATCAGTTATGACCAATATCAGAACGTGGCGACGATTCAATTCGCCAAAAAAGAGAAGAATGTCACCATTTATCCTGAACAAGTTACAGTCAAAGTTGCGTTAGATACGCTTGAAGTGACAGGCCTTCAGGCCACTAACTATATTTATTCTCAGAAGCAACGTGTCATTGGTCAACCGAAAATTAGTGTGGAACAAGCGCGTAAGCAGCTGAATTCTAAGATGAAAGTAACTGGTGAATCGCTAGCGATCATCAAGAATGATCTGGATGAAGAAGTGCTATGCCATGAATTTATTGGTACCTTAAATAACAACATCTATCGGATCTATGTGAATGCGGATGTTGGTATGGAAGAAAAAATTGAAACCATCCGTCAGGAACAAGTTGAAGCTGCAAAAGGGAAATCTTAGTAGGTTAGAAGCGGGATATGATCCTGCTTCTTTTTTTTCTATCTAATTGGTGATGACATGGTATAATTAATACATATTACTTCGCGGAGGTGCGGGAAATTGCTTCCTAAGGTCAACCAGATTTTACATATGCAAATGAATAGTATTGATGAAGAAGAGTCCAAAATCGAATATAAGTCGAGAATTGCTGATGTGACGGAGAACGCGATCATCATCGAAGTTCCGCTTAATGAGAAGACGGGACGTCTGAAAAAGCTGTACCAGGGAGATGAAATTAGCGCTCATTTCTTAGGTCAAGGCGGTGTGAAACACTATTTCACAACGGAGGTTGTTGCTTTTAAAGAGGATGTTATTCGCTTAGTTGAACTGCGATTACCTGAACTCAGTGCGATTACACAAGTTCAGCGAAGAAATTTCCTGCGCGTGTTGGCAGAGTTAGAAATCGCCGTTAAAGTGAATGACCAGATTCAATTTATTGGTCTAACTGACGATGTTGGCGGTGGCGGCATATCATTTATCTGCGATGGTCATATCCCAATTGGTCTAAATGCCATCATTTCCTGCTGGGTGCTTGCGCCTTTCAAGAATGGCACAATTGAACATATTCCATTCACTGGTGAAGTTGTACGCGTGAAATCAACAGAAACCGGCAAGCAACTTGTTATGATCAGGTTTGCAGAAATTGCAGACAGAGAGAGACAGAAATTGATTCGTTTTTGCTTTGAGAGACAAATGGATTTCCGTAAACGCTAAGGATTGAGAGAGCGACGCTAAGGGTATACTGCTATGCATATTGTATGCATGCAGGAGTGTGATCTCATGTCGAAGGATCAAGAGAGCGAGTCATATGAGCAGTTATTTATTCGATTCTCTGCTAAAGTTGAGAAAGTTATCATAAGAGCTGTGTTAGTCGTGATTATTATGCTCGTTTGTGTACAAGCTTTGCTTCAAAATGCGTATATCCGTAAGCATTTCACCCGTGCGGAACCTTTAGAAGGACAGCCATATATCATGCCAGAACGTTCACTAAAAGAACGCTCATAAGCGCATGAAATCAAGGTGCAACGGAACCCAAGTTTTGCATATGACCATGTAGTGTGGTATAATTTCAATTAATTAGCGGGCAAGTGCCTGCTTTTTTGTACGTAAGGTACTGTGAAGTATTGTTAGGAGGAACAGTAGCTTGGATAAGTTCAATATTGCCATAGATGGTCCTGCTGGAGCCGGTAAAAGCACCATTGCACGGCTAGTAGCTGGTGCACTTGGTTTTATTTACGTGGATACAGGAGCCATGTATCGAGCAGTAACGTGGAAAGTACAGCAAGAAGGGCTGCTACCTGAGCAAGAAACAGAAGTGGCTGCGCTCTCCAATCGTATGCAGATTGAGCTCATTCCTGGAGACGAAGGACAACAGGTAATCGTAGATGGTGTTGATGTGACAAAAGCGATTCGTTCAGCGGACGTTACGACACATGTATCGCAAATTGCCAGCTATGGTGCTGTGCGTCATCTGTTAGTTGCTTTGCAGAAGCAAATGACCGTTTCCAAAGGCGTAGTTATGGACGGCCGTGACATTGGAACACATGTCATGCCAGATGCGGAAATCAAGGTGTTCTTAACTGCGAGTGTGAAGGAACGTGCTGAGCGCCGATTCAAAGAGTTACAAAACAGTGGTACGAATACACTGACTCTTTCCGAATTAGAGCAGGATATTGCGCGTCGTGACCAGTTCGATGAGCAGAGGGAAATTTCGCCGCTTCGCAGGGCACATGATGCCGTGTTAATGGACAGTACGTCAATGACGATTGAAGAAGTTGTGGACGAAATCCTTGGACTTTGCAAGGACAAAGTCGGAGGTGGCAAATAAAGATGCTATATCGCATCGGAAGAGCCTTATTTCGATTTATTTTCACCGTATTTTTCCGTATGCGTGCTATAGGAATGGAGAATGTTCCAACACAGGGAGCTGTTGTTCTGTGTGGTAATCATACTAGTTTCTTGGATCCCCCATTCTTAGGAACTCCTCTGCGGAGGAAAGTTCATTTTATGGCAAAAGCGGAGCTGTTTGACATCCCGGTGCTAGGTTCTATCATTTCCAAAGTAGGGGCATTTCCAGTTAAACGCGGAGGTGTAAGCAGAGAGTCGATTCGACTCGCTGTACAGCTGCTTCGTGACGGCAATATGCTTGGTGTTTTCCCAGAAGGATCTAGAAGTAATGCGGGGGGGATGGGCAAGAAAGGCGCAGCCAGTCTTGCATTGAAATCCGGTGCAGCAGTTGTTCCAGTAGCCATTGTGGGCACGTATTCACTTTTCCGCCGTATGACGATTGTTTATGGGGCTCCACTTGATATGAGTGCATATGCAGGCGCTAGCTCAGAAGATCTTGAACAAGCGACGGAAGCGATCATGAAAGAAATTCGCCGACTACATACGGTAACTAGCAAAGCCTAATTAAGAAATGTATGGAATCGAAAGCTTGGAATTATACTAACCTTAAAGCGATTTGAACTTATTGTTGTGTTTGAAACAGAGCAGGAGCTTGTCTGCTGCTTTGTGACTTATAAATTATTTTTGTTGGTTGTAAATAGAGGAGGCTAATCTCATGTCAGATGAAGTAAAAGTTGAAGATCAATCACAGGAAGCTCAAGAAACAGCCGTTTCACAAGCAGAAGCAGAGCATGCGCTTAATAATGTTGCTGTGCTGAAGAAAGGCGCTACAGTTAAAGGCAAAATCGTTAAAGTAGACGCTGATCAAGCTTTCGTGGATATCGGTTACAAATACGATGGTGTCATCCCGGTTCGTGAGCTTTCATCCGTAAGCTTGAATGATGCTGCGCAAGCGGTTGAACTTGGTCAAGAAGTTGAATTAAAGATCGTTTCCATTAACGATGCGAAAGAAACGTTGGTATTGTCTAAACGTGTCGTGGACAATGAGAAAGCTTGGGAAACACTTCAAGGTCAACTGGAAAGCAAAGAAATTATCGAAGCTGCAGTAGCTGAAGTTGTTAAAGGCGGACTTGTAGTGGATATCGGTGTTCGTGGTTTCGTACCTGCATCCATGGTTGAGCGTCAATTCGTTGAAGATTTCTCCGCGTATAAAGGTCGTACATTGCGTCTTCGTGTGAAAGAAATCGATCGCGAGAAAAACAAAGTTATCCTTTCTCAAAAAGATGTTTTGGATGAAGAGTTCGAAGCAAACAAAAAGAATATCATCGGAGGACTTCAAGTTGGTCAAGTACTGGATGGTACAGTTCAACGCTTGACACAATTCGGTGCATTCATTGATATCGGTGGTATTGACGGGCTCGTTCACATTTCCGAGCTTGCTTGGCACCATGTAGAACAAGCTTCTGATGTAGTTAAAGAAGGAGACAAAGTTAAGGTGCAAATCCTTAAATTGGATCCGTCTAATGACAAAATCAGCTTGAGTATCAAAGCTACACAAGATGGCCCTTGGTCAAATGTTGAGCGTGATTTCAAAGCTGGTGATATCGTAACTGGAACAGTTAAGCGTCTTGCAGCTTTCGGTGCGTTCGTTGAAGTGGCTCCTGGTGTTGAAGGCCTTGTGCATATTTCACAAATCGCACACCGTCACATCGGTACTCCGCATGAAGTATTGAAAGAAGGTCAAGAAGTACAAGTGAAAATCTTGGAAATCAACTTGGCTGAGAAACGCGTTAGCTTGAGCATTAAAGATACAGAAGATGCTCCTGAAGCGCCTGCAGGTGCAGCGGCTCCTGCGGCTGGTAAACCAGATAGAGAAAGACAACCACGTGGCGATCGTGACCGTGGGAACAGTGCAAGTCATCAAAAAGAAATTGCTGGCAACGAAAATGTTTCCCTTAGCAACCAAGGTTTGTCCATGACACTTGGTGAGCGTTTTGGAGATAAACTAGCTAAATTCAAAAAATAAGAATAGATCCAACTTCTAGGAGGGTATAGGAATGCGCATCTCACGCAAGATGGAGCATGTCCATTACGCGCTGGAGCTTGGTCAAACCCGTCAGCAAGGGCTGGGGGACGTCAAGCTTGTGCATAACTGTCTTCCTGAGACATCGACGGATCATATTGCTTTAACCACAACAATCGGCGATCTCATTATGAGTTCGCCGATTTTAATTAATGCAATGACCGGCGGCGCTCATGAGACAGCGAGCATTAATCGCGAATTGGCCATTCTCGCCAGGGAGAAAGGCTTGCCAATGGCTGTTGGCTCCCAGATGTCTGCTATTAAAAATAGCGAAGTGGCATCAAGCTACCAAATCGTACGACACGAAAATCCAAATGGCATCATATTCGCTAATTTGGGGAGCGAGGCAACAACAGATCAAGCGCTTCGCGCGATAGATATGATCGAAGCGAATGCGCTTCAAATTCATTTGAATGTGATGCAAGAGCTCATCATGCCGGAAGGCGATCGCAGTTTCATAGGAATGCTAGGACGCATTGAAAGTATTGTTCGTCATGTGCCTGTACCTGTGATCGTAAAAGAGGTCGGCTTTGGCATTTTACGTGATAACGCTAAGCAATTGCAGGATATTGGCGTTCAAGTCATTGATGTAGGAGGCTCAGGAGGCACGAATTTCGCAGCGATTGAGAATGCAAGGCGTTCGGCTTCACTTGATTGGCTGAACGATTGGGGTACGCCTACGAGCATCACTTTGTTAGAGGCGCTTTCAGTGTATCCATGGGGTTCTGTCATCGCGTCAGGTGGTATTACCAACGCTTTGGAGGCTGCTAAAGCGTTAACCTTAGGAGCTTCTGCGGTCGGTATGGCGGGAGCGTTTCTCAAAGTATTGCGTACGGACGGCGTAGAAGCCCTACACGCTTATGCGGAAGAGCTTCATCAAGGACTCATTTTAATCATGACCGCACTAGGCGCCAATTCCATTCAAGGCTTAACACAATGCCCACTGGTCATCGTTGGGGATACCGCAGAATGGTGCCGTGCAAGAGACATTGACATAACTTCATACGCAGCGAGAAGCACTTGGAGTAAATAATCAAAATATTGCCATACTAAGGATCAGGCAGATCTCCCTTATGATTATATGGAGGGGGGCCTGAAGATCCGCTAACCGACCGATGATGTGAGGAAGTTATCGAAGGCTACGCAGGCTAGGGTGGTTTGATTATGAATGCCGGTTATTTGTCGCTTATTCTCCTTTGCATCACGTTAATCTTACTCGCTAGCGGTTGGAAGGAACTGTACGTCAGAAGTATATCGCATAAGGGCATGCTTCTTTTTTTTGTCTCATGGCTTGTCGGAACGAGAATTTCCGTAACCATACAAAACGTGCATATCCAGCTTGTCTATGTGGTTGTACTTACGCTTTCATTTTGTATTCTTTATGTTACAAAGGGCTTTATACATAAGCTTCATCTGCTTTCCATCGGTCTTTTAATTGGCTCGCTCCACTTTTTATTTCAGCAACTTCTCGAGATGGACCCTATTCTGATTATTCGAAACTCTGAATGGCAGACGGCTTTGTTGCTTGCTATCGTAGCGGTAGTTCTACAGCGTAATGCATGGGAGCAAATTGCAGCGCTTTCGATCGGATACCTGCTCGGTGATATGTATCAAGCTGGTATTCATGAGGTGGATGGATTTCATCAACTCGGCATGGCCTCTTTTCAAGATCAATGGTGGCTGTCCGTCTTCACTGCGAGAACAGTAACGATCATGATACAAGCTGCGTATAGTGGGTGTCGTACAATCCTGAGAAGTTGGTTAGACCGTAAGGGGGGCAGATGAAAGCTATGGCTATGGATTGGTTTCATTCGCATAGGTATACGATTGGGATTGTCGTTGGTGTAATTTTTGGTATATTGTCGCGGATTAATATGCTGCGAACAGATTATCGGCAATATCCGACATATCCGCATGGTAAAATCATTCATATCTCGCTTGGCGTTATCGCAGCCGGGCTTGGGGCTGTAGCCGTTCCTGCGCTCTTGGAGAAAAACTATACAGCGGTTACGTTTCTTTCGCTAGCCGCTCAGCAATTTAGAGATGTGCGCAATATGGAGAGACAGAGCTTAACCAAAGTAGATGAATTAGAATTAGTACCCCGAGGCGCTGCTTATATTGAAGGGATTGCGATGGTTTTCGAGGGTCGTAATTATTTGGTCATTATGACGGCATTTGTGGCCTCCTTATTTAGCATCTTATTCGCTTGGTACTGGGGAATAGCTGCGGGTACAATATCAATTTGGCTAGCAAACTTTTTCAAATCGGGCAATCAATTAGGTGATATCGCTGATATTGAACCGGTGGAAATTCGTATGGACGGACCAGATGTCTCCGTTGGCTCTATTTATATCATGAATGTTGGGCTTGTTGATACACGTGAAAAAATAATGAAGTACGGTCAAGGTTTTCTGATTAAACCTAAAAATCGCAATGCACGAGTAACGATTTCCCATGTAGGTCAGCGACAAGCGATCATGTATGATATGTCTACTTTATTTGGTGTGTACCGAGATGAGGGAGAGCCTTCCTTGCGCCCTATGGCTAAATTGGACATGGATTCGGGTACGATTGGACTGCTCCTTCTTTTGCAGGAAAATGAAAAAGAGAAAACTTTCACAGCGCTTCATCGTGTGCCTGTCCTCGAAAGTGCGGTACGTATGCCTTCTGAAGCTGGTGTGAATAAAAAGAAGGAGGGGTAATGCCCTAATGTCGCAAATTCTTGCTATCGTGACATTGTCGAAAGATCGTATTGCCGGCGGTGCCCCAATCTTTGTGGTTGATGGCGAAAATGAATTGCAGAGAACTGCATTCTCATTGGAGAAAATATTAGATGCGAATGCACATGATTTGAAAAATGGCACAATGATTCTGGTTAAACATTCCTGAATTTCCCCTAGAAGAGCGCTTAAATTGGTGAAGTCTCAAAAGAGATTAGCCAAGGCGTGTCTTTTTTGTTATGATGTAAGTTGCGTAATTTTCCATGTCTGATCATGGAATTCGAAGGAGTGATGTAAATTGGCTAGACCCGTACTTGCAATTGTAGGCCGACCGAATGTCGGCAAGTCCACCATTTTTAATCGAATCGTAGGCGATCGCATGGCGATTGTAGAAGATAAACCAGGTGTCACACGGGATCGTTTATATGGTGTAGGTGAATGGCTGAATACGTCTTTCAGCGTAATTGATACCGGCGGTATTGAAATTGATGGTGAAGACGCGATCCTCAAATCTGTTCGTGTACAAGCTGAACTTGCGATCGAAGAAGCGGATGTCATCGTGTTCATGGTTGATGCGAAGGCGGGTGTTACACCGTCGGATGAAGAAGTAGCGCAGTTATTGTTCCGTTCCAAGAAACCGGTGGTTTTGGCTGTAAACAAAGTGGACAATTTAGCGCGGCAAGATGACATTTATGAGTTCTATTCCCTTGGTTTTGGTGATCCAGTTGGGATTTCCGGTTCGCACGGGATTGGAATTGGTGATCTACTTGAAGTTGTTTGTAATTTGTTTCCGGATAAAACAGATGATGAGTATGGCGATGAGGTTGTGAAATTCGCGCTGATTGGCCGTCCGAACGTAGGGAAATCCTCCATGACGAACGCGATTCTTGGCGAAGAGCGAGTTATCGTGAGTGACGTTGCTGGAACAACCCGGGATGCGATCGATACACCTTTTGAACGAGATGGACAGAAGTTCGTTATTATCGATACCGCGGGAATGCGTAAACGTGGCAAAGTCTACGAGAACACAGAGAAGTATAGTGTCATGCGTGCTATGAAGGCCATTGAACGTGCAGACGTCGTTCTCGTCGTAATTGACGGTCAAGAAGGCATTATTGATCAAGATAAACACATCGCAGGTTATGCACATGAAGCAGGGAAAGCCATTGTGATTGTCGTAAATAAATGGGATATCGTGGAGAAAGATGATAAAACGATGCAGCATTTCACGACCACAATCCGAGATCATTTCTTGTTCTTGAGCTATGCGCCGATTGTGTTTGTATCTGCCAAAACGACGCAGCGCCTTCATAAATTGCTGCCTGTCATCGTTCAAGTGGCAGAAAATCATGCACTGCGTGTTCAAACACATCTTCTTAACGACGTTGTCTCGGATGCTGTTGCATATAATCCGCCGCCAACAGATAAAGGTAAACGTCTGCGAATTAACTATGTCACGCAGGTGGCCGTTAAGCCTCCAGTTTTTGTACTTTTCGTCAATGAGCCTGAGCTCATGCATTTCTCGTATGAACGTTATTTGGATAACAAAATCCGTGCTGCCTTTGGTTTTGAAGGAACGCCCATTCGCATCTTGAGCCGTAGAAAAACTTCGGACAAAGAATAGGAGATGTTGCACATTGCTTTCGATAATAACAATTGTAGTGGGCTATTTACTAGGATCCATAAGCTTTAGTTATTTATTCGGAAAATGGTTTAAGGGAATTGATATCCGCAAGCACGGCAGTGGGAACGCTGGGGCAACGAATACGCTCCGCGTCCTGGGGAAGGGGCCCGCAATCCTCGTCCTGCTGCTGGATGCCTTGAAAGGTGTCGCAGCAGTCTTACTGGGGGTTTGGGCTGCACCAGGATCTGATGATATATGGATCCGTGTTTTGTGTGGCTTAGCCGCCATTGTAGGGCATAATTGGCCTGTATATTTTGGCTTCCGGGGTGGAAAAGGAATTGCAACGACCATTGGCGTTATGGCCACACTTTGCTTTCTTCCCACGTTAATCGCTGGCTTAACAGCAATCGTCATCATAGCCATCACACGATTCGTTTCGCTCGGCTCCCTTATTCTTACAGTACTCTTACCTTTTCTTATTTGGGGGTTGGACCGGCCTTTACCTATTTTGTGGATAAGTATCTTGCTATGTGCATTTGCCTTTTTACGTCACCGAACGAACATTGTGAAGCTTATTCAAGGGAAAGAAAACAAGCTAGGCCAGAAAAGAGCCTAACGAAAGTGCTCTAAACACATCTATGCATAGGAGGGGAAACCGTGACACAAAAAGTATCGGTCCTTGTAGCTGGAAGTTGGGGGACGGCACTCGCCTCGGTATTGGCGGATAATGGGAAAGATGTACTTCTATGGTCCCGGAATGAAGAACAGGTATTGGAAATTAACGAAAAGCATACGAATAGTCGCTTTCTGGGGGATGAATTGCTTTCTTCTTCGATCGTCGCAACTAATTCTTTGCAGGATGCGGTGCAAGAAGCTGATGCGATCATCATGGTGGTTCCATCTTCAGGCATGCGTGACGTTGCTTCACGTATACGCCCTTTTTTGAAGAAGGATGCGCTTGTTATCCATGCGACCAAAGGTTTTGAAACGGGGACGCTGAAGCGAATGACCGAAGTGCTTGCTGACGAGCTGCCAGAGCATGATGCAAAGCGATTTGTCGTCTTATCAGGCCCAAGTCACGCGGAAGAAGTCATTCGTAAAATGCCTACTACGGTCGTTGTAGCTGCACAGGACTTGAAAGCTGCGGAGGCTGCGCAGGATTTACTCATAACTAATTATTTCCGTGTGTATACGAATCCAGATGTCACAGGCGTTGAGGTTGGCGGAGCGCTGAAGAATATCATTGGGCTTGGCGCTGGACTTACGGATGGGCTGGATTTTGGTGATAATGCCAAAGCAGCGCTGGTTACGCGCGGTCTAGCGGAAATTACACGTCTAGGTACGGCAATGGGGGCAAACCCGCTAACCTTTGCTGGGCTAGCCGGAATTGGTGATTTAATTGCCACATGTACAAGTAAACATAGTCGTAATTGGCGAGCAGGTAATAAATTGGCCAAGGGTATTCCATTAGACGAAGTACTTAAAGAGATGGGCATGGTTGTAGAAGGCGTGAAAACGACGAAAGCAGCATATGACTTGGCACGTCGATTCGACGTCACCATGCCGATTACAAATGAATTACATAATGTATTATTCGAAGGAAAATCACCGCAGCTTGCAGCGCGGGATCTAATGGGACGTGTCCGAACACACGAAATGGAAGAATTGCCACTGACCTGATAACAAAAGTATGGAGATAGCCTACACCAGATCTTCTCCGCATTCATATTATACCCTATCAGCATTTCTCATCAGATTAGGGTATAGGAGGCGGCACAATTGGCGAATAAAGATATGTCGAAGGACGTATTGAGTGTGGTCAAGAAGAAGACGGGTAAATCTGTTACATCTAAAGATATCGAAAAAATTGCAAGTGGTGTGAAACCTTCTACGATGCAGAGCGAAGTGCAATTAAGAGCTCTCATTAAACAAGTTTCTGGTTTAGTTAACATCAAGGTATCGGAAGAAACTATTAATGATATCGTTCAAGCCGTAAAAAGTAGCAAACTTGACACGAACAACATGCAGCAGTTAATGAGCATGATGATGGGGAAGAAATAAGAAGCATGAAGGGGAGCTCTTCCCCTTTATGCTTTTTTCACATTCTGTGCTATACTTACATGTGTTTCATTTCAATGATTTTACATAAGGAGTTTATCAAATGTCACCTTTAGACAAAATGTGGGCCTCATTTGTAGCTATGGGACTAATGGTTGTTGCATCATTTTTAATCTCATATGCACGAACAAGAACGACCGGTTTATGGCGAGGCGTGTTATCTTTTATTGCCTTTTTAATGTTTATTCCAATTTTACTATTTATGTTATCTTCTTTGTTTTAACAGACCGGAGGGGAAATCATCATGTTAGAAATGAAAACACGCAAAACACAAGTACAACTTACACCGGAAACGGGATTAACCCTTCTGGATCATGCATTGAAGGCGGATGTTGATTGGGGATTTTCTTGTACTAGAGGGACTTGTGCAAGATGCCGTTGTTACGTGGCTGAAGGGCGAGCCTTGTTATCCGAGCCGTCAGAGGCTGAAGAAGATCGTCTGGAGCCTGAAGAACTCGAGCAAGGGTATCGTTTAGCTTGTCAGTGTGCGGTAAAACAAGTTGGAACGATTTCCGTTACGCATAAGCCTTATTTCTAAATTTTCGGTGGGAAAGGTGTGGGCATGATGAAACTGTTGGAGCCTCTACTCCCGTCGATTTCGATTATTCATACACGGTTACAGCAGCAAGCTCATAATGTTCGATGGCTGATTGGTGGAAGCTGTGGACTTCTGATGCACAATGTTGATATAGGTAGAAGTCCAAGAGATTTGGATATTTATATAGATCATAAGGATGTCCAAACGGTACATACGTTGTTACAGCCTTTCGCGATTGATACGCCTGAATTAAGTGAGACGCCGATCTATGCTTCCATGCTGAGTCATTATCGAATTGACGGTCAAGCGGTTGAAGTTGTAGGCGATTTTAAAGTTAAGGCTCTTTCATCGTTGTATCAAGTGGAGGTTGAATACCTGTGGGAAAACTACCATTCTCCTGCAACGATTGAAGATCATGAGATTCCTCTGATGCCGCTGGCACATGAGTTCCTCTTTAATGTCCTTCGAAATCGCCCGGATCGCTATGAACCGATTCTCAGTAAGATGCAAGCTCAGCCTGACAGACATATGCCCGCGTTGACAGATTTGATGAACCGAAATTATTGGGGTCATGAATTTCATGCGAAAATGAAGGAATTGCTAGATTGGAGCCGATAATCAGATAAAAAGCCCAATAAGAAGGTGACGATAATGAGTGTTTTTGACGTGCATTTTTTGCCAGATGATAAAAAAATTAAAGTAAGACCTGGCACCACTTTATTGGATGCAGGAAACAGAGCCAAGGTCCATATCCGGACACGTTGTGGTGCGAAGGCAGCCTGTTTAATGTGCAAAGTAAAGGTCAACGATCAAAGTGGTCTCGCGCCTATGACTATTAATGAACGTTTAAAGCTAGGATCCCAAGCGGATGAGGGAATTCGATTAGCTTGTCAAGCGCGTGTAACTGGTGCTGTGCTGGTATCGATTCCCGAAGATCCCTTAAAGGCAGCTATTCGTGCTCAACTTGCTAGACAAGAGGAAGACGACGATTTTTCATTTTAGACAGGATAGGATGATTGGATTGTGAAAATAAAACGAAGACGAACCCAAGGTAGAAGCATGCTTCTGGCGCTCATCTTGGTTATTTTGCTTACAGGCTGTGCCTACCCGCAAGAACTAAGGAAAGAGAATCAAATCAATCCTGCTGAATTTATTACAGTCGTTCAACAGGCTGTAGATACCTTTCACGAGAAAACAGGCGTGCTCCCCATCAAAAATAGCGAAATGACAACGCCTCTCTATGAGAAGTATGTGATCGATTTTCCTAAACTGAAAAAAACGAATCTGCTTAGCGCTGTGCCTGCAAATGCTTTCGAGAGCGGCGGGGTGTTCATCTATGTACTTGTGGATGCAGAAACGAAGCCAGTCGTGAAACTGATGGACTTATCCGCCTATCAAAGTGTGGAAGATGTTCAGAAGAAAGTGAATGATTACATTGCGAAGCATGGAGGGAACATGCCACAGGGGATTTCGCAGAATGAAGCTTTTGCTTATGTTGATTTCAAGCTGCTAGGGATGAAAGAACCCGATATCAAATCTGTCTATAATCGAAAAAATGCGATCACGTATATACTGAATAAGCAAACGGGAGAAGTAGCCATTGATTATGCCATGGATATCAACACGTTTATTCAGAACAACGCTTTAGGAAACTCGTTAAAGCCAGATCAAGATTTAAGGCAGATTCTCGTAGATAAATCCTATTTCGTGCCGATTCGCAGCGTTTCATATACGTGGAAAGATAATCAACCCTTGCCTCAAAATTAGCCATAAAGCAAACCTCTTACATACGTGTAAGAGGTTTTTTTGTCTTTATAGAATAAGCGGAACCGACTCATCATATATTCTTTCGAAAGCCGTATGTGCTTCATAAAATATGAGCGAAAAAAAGTTGGAACGCATCTATCATATTTCTATCGAAAGTACATATATTTTTACTAGTCCAAATGAATGTACGAGTAGTCAATTGTTACCGTCACTAGCGTCAGTTGACGACCAAACTGTAGGAGGGATTCTCTTGGAGAAAGTGGATATCTTTAAGGACATTGCAGAACGAACGGGAGGGGACATTTACCTGGGGGTTGTCGGCGCAGTCCGGACAGGGAAATCAACCTTTATTAAGCGTTTTGTGGAATCTGTAGTGCTTCCGAACATTCAAAGCGAAGCGGATAGGATCCGGGCTACCGATGAACTCCCGCAGAGCGCTGCTGGCCGCACGATTATGACAACGGAGCCGAAATTCGTACCGAATACGGCGGTTCAAATTTCTGTGGCCGAAGGGCTGAACGTGAACGTTCGCCTTGTTGATTGTGTAGGATACGCAGTCGATGGCGCCAAAGGCTATGAAGACGAGAACGGACCTCGGATGATCAATACTCCATGGTTTGATGAGCCGATTCCTTTCCAAGAAGCGGCTGAAATCGGAACTCGGAAAGTCATTCAGGAGCATTCCACATTGGGTGTCGTTGTTACAACGGATGGCACGATTTCGGATATCCCGCGGTCTTCCTATGTGTTAGCAGAAGAAAGAGTCATAAATGAACTCAAAGAAGTCGGGAAACCGTTCATTGTAATCATTAACTCTCAGAAACCGAACAGTGAGCCAGCACTCGAGCTGCGTAGCGAGCTGCAAAGCCGCTATGATGTACCTGTTGTAACAATGAGTGTAGCTAGTGCAGGGGAAGAAGAAATGGTCTCCGTGCTTCGTGAAGTCCTGTATGAGTTCCCTGTTCATGAAGTGAATGTGAACTTGCCTAGCTGGGTTATGGTTCTGGATGAGAATCATTGGCTGCGTACACAGTTTGAAGCATCCGTTCGCGATACAGTACAGGATATCAGGCGCTTACGTGATGTTGATCGTGTTGTCAGTCAATTTGCTGAATATGAGTTTATTGACAAGGCTGCATTAGCAGGGTTGAATATGGGGCAGGGTGTGGCGGAAATTGATCTGTTTGCACCTGATGAGCTCTATGACCGGATTCTCGTCGAGGTCGTGGGCGTAGAAATTCGTGGGAAGGATCATCTCCTCCAACTCATGCAGGATTTCACGCATGCGAAGCGGGAATATGATCAATTCGCTGAAGCGCTTGAGATGGTCAAAACAACGGGCTACGGTATAGCGCCTCCAACGTTAGCGGAGATGGCGTTAGATGAGCCAGAGTTAATCCGTCAAGGCTCCAGATTCGGTGTTCGCTTAAGGGCTACAGCGCCTTCCATCCATATGATCCGTGTAGATGTCGAATCGGAATTCTCGCCGATCATTGGCACTGAGAAGCAAAGCGAAGAGCTTGTCCGCTATTTAATGCAGGATTTCGAAGATAATCCACTGAAGATTTGGGAGTCAGATATTTTCGGCAGATCGCTGCACTCGATTGTTCGAGAAGGCATTCAAGGCAAGCTGGCTCAAATGCCTGATAATGCAAGATACAAACTCCAAGAAACGCTTGGTCGGATTATTAATGAAGGCTCAGGCGGCTTAATCGCCATCATTTTGTAATAATATGAGGACAAAAACCACTCCAAAGAGTGGTTTTTGTCGATTTATAGCAGAAAGTCCCACATAAAATGGAAATAGATACTTGAAATTGCTCCCCGAGTGTATTACTATGAATTTATTCGTCTGCTTTCAAAGTTCATTTTGCTTAGAAAATCAACGATTTTTCAGCTGTTTATGTATAATTTCTGGGAAAACGGTGAAAACAGGAAGTAACGGAAGTGAGAAATCTTGGGGGGAGGTGAATGGCATGAATAAATCTGAACTGATCAACAAAGTTGCGGAAACCTCTGAGCTTTCCAAGAAAGATGCAACGAAAGCAGTAGATGCTGTTTTTGATGCAATTTCTGAAGCATTGCAAGGTGGAGATAAAGTGCAATTGGTTGGATTTGGTAACTTCGAAGTTCGTGAACGTTCTGCTCGTAAAGGACGCAATCCACAGACTGGTGGAGAAATTGATATCCCAGCAAGCAAAATCCCAGCTTTCAAACCTGGTAAAGCACTTAAAGATGGCATTCAATAATTTGTATTTATACATAGGATTGAACGTTACATAATTATAAAGCCGTGGCCGCTAATTGCGGGTAACGGCTTTATTTGTTTTGCCTGAAAATGGCTTTACAATTTGAAATTCTCCTAATATAATTACAAAAGTGTATGCGTAATTTTTTTGGCTGTAAACGGGGAATGACGGGGTATGGCGCAGCCTGGTAGCGCGCACCCTTGGGGTGGGTGAGGTCGCACGTTCGAATCGTGTTACTCCGATTACGAAGAAGACATCGGTGCTCGATGTCTTTTTCTATTGAAGAAATTGAAGTATTTAATTTTCCAGATTAGACAGAACTTTTTTTTTTGGAAGGCGTAGGGGGAACAGATTTGAATAAGTTGAAACTGAAAGAGCTTGTGAAGTCACAGGATTGGACAATGTTCGGAATTATCGCATCGATCTACTTAATCTGGCGAATTGGTACGGTAGGGAACTGGAGTAAAGAATGTTGGATTCTGCTGCTTATCTGTTTATTAGGGGTTCGCAAGGATCAGATAGATGTGGATTGGAAGCGCTTTTTTTTGATAGGTATTCCGCTTTTGGGTATTTTTTATTATTTTTATGGGACGGGGAACGGAATTTGGTGGAAAATTGCGAACTGGATGTTTGAAAACAATCGACATCCGTGGCATTGGGATAGCTATATGAACGCCATACCGCTAAACACGGGAGGATGGGCGAGATGGATCGCGACCCCATTTCTGGATAGAGTGATGGTGTGGGTTTACAATTATGGCTTTGTACTATCACTTTGGATTTGTATTGTTCGAAGTTTCTGGACGCGCAGTATCAAAAAAATGTTATCCTATGCGCTATCTGGTCATATGCTGCAATTCCCGCTGATCCTGCCTTTTTATAATATCATCCTGCTTCATGAAGTTTGGTATGTAAATAAACAACCTGATTTATTGCATCGTGTCTTTGCGGATGAGAATTCCTTACTAGTGGCGGTTATGAATTGCTTTCCTAGTATGCACACCTCCATTTCATTTGCGATGCTGCTTCTCGCTTTGAGAGAAAAGGATCAAATCTTCAAATATATGATGGTCACGTACTGTTCTGCGATTATTTTCTCAACCTTATATTTGCAAATTCATTGGCTGATTGATGTTTTCGCGGGTATGCTATTTGCTTATGGTACAGTAAAACTAACGGATCTCATCATCCGCTTAGGCTCTACACATGCCTTGCCAGCGAAATTCAAACAATTTTATCGGAAACGCTCTAAATCAGCTTCTGGTGAATTTTCCATCTAGCATATGTTGACTTCCGGTTACTTTTTTTGGCATCATTAGATTATGGGATGAGGATTGGGAAGAACGGAGGATGGATATGGAACAATCGAATAAAACGAATCAGTCTAATCAATCGAGCTCGAACGGTAATGAGTATTTCGTGATTAAAGCGAAAGATAATGGCGTTCATGTGATTGGTTTAACACGTGGGCAAGATACACGATTTCATCATACAGAGAAACTGGACAAAGGTGAAGTGATGATTGCACAGTTCACGGAGCATACGTCCGCGGTTAAGGTCAGAGGCAAGGCTTTGATTATGACCAAGTTTGGCACAATCGATACAGAAGAAGAATAGATAATTGACGAAAGCAGGCATAGCCTGCTTTTTTTATTTGTACAATGGTGTATAGGACTTGTTACATTGGATAACCTTTGGGTTATTTGGCTCCTGCATATGCTTAGGAGGTGTTGAATGTGAAATGGTCAATGCGCATTGTAATCACGCTAGGAGTTTCGGTCGTTGTAGCCATCAGTCTATCTATGCTGCCGAAAATGGATCTTTCCTCGGGGATCGGTTCTGACTATACGTGGTCCAATAATCACGGTGGACAACTTACGGAAAATAACTTAGCAGATCTTCTCGTACAAATTCCACTGCAGCTGCGAATACGAAAAGTGGAATTAAGCTCATCGCGCCTATCACTCGATTTAAGTTTGCCCAAAAACGCGGAAACGATAGCAGTGTATCGCGATTTGTATACAATTGCGCAGACAATGCTAGTTAAAACAAAAAACGTCGACCAAGTTTGGATACGTATCATTGATTATTCGGGTGGGGCAGAAACTACCTCAACCCAGCTCGTCCTCGCGATGGTTGCCCAGCGTGAGTTTGGCAAAGATATGGAGAAGAAACCATCTGACCTTAGCTTGATTCAGTTGGAACAGGAGTTGCAGAACCGATTTCGCATCACTTACACCTCCAAATGGCAGCAAAAATATCCACTATAATTAATTGTGCTTCTATTAACGGGTTATGCTATAATAATTTGGATTGAGACATTGAAGTTCATAAATAGAGATGTGGCATACGGTTACGGAGGCTTTTGCATGAATTCTTATCGGATCCCTGAGATCGCTAAGCAGTACACTGAGTATGATATGATCCAAATTCACACAGACTTGCCTGATTTTCCCGAGTTGCGCACTCGTCTGTTGTTTGCATTCTTGAATGGAGATAATAAAGGGAGTTCATTAAGTGAATTGTTTACGTTAGCAACTGCGCTTGTGCAGTTAGGACTTGATACCCATGATCTTGTGACAGCGTCGAATGACCTCAAAGAGAAAAAGGCATCAAGATCACGACAGCTTAAAGTGCTTGCAGGGGACTATTTTAGTGCCAGATTTTATCATCTCCTTGCCCAAACTGGACAAATTGATATGATCAAGCAGCTATCGAATGCCATTTGTGAAGTGAATCGTTTGAAGATGAGCAGCTATATGAAAATGAAACAACTGAAACTGACGGCAGAAGATTACATTCACCACACGGTGGAAATTAAATCTCAGCTGTTTTTGTCTTTCTCTGATGCCATGTCAGAAACCTACAAACAGGTGTGGCCTGATATTCTGAGAGGCTTTGTGAGATGTGAACTCCTATTCGATGAAATCTTCAGCATGGAGTCAATCGCTCAGTTCAGAGGCAGTTGGGGATATTGGCATATTAACCAGCATGGGACAAGAGATGAGCGGAAGCAGTTACAAGGTGAAGAAGCCGATACGACGAAAGTTCGTACGCTTTTACATAAATATAACATCTCTTCTCAACTATATCAGTTGCTCAATGCGCAAACGAAGCAATTGCAGGACAGTGTAAAGAGGCTTGAATCCGATAAGCTACAAAGTGAACTCTTTCACATGGGAGAGCACTTTTTACGGATTGCTGGCGTGCAGCCCAAAGTGTTGGAAGAAATTTAAGGGGACCGTGGCGATGAGTTTAAGTAAAACAAATAGTGAGAACAAAAAAGGGAAAAGCAAGGAAGAATTCGTACATGGCGTGTTCGAAAGCATTGCTCCCAAATATGACTTAATGAATAATATCATTAGCTTTAATAGGCACAAAACATGGCGTAAATTTGCAATGAAGAAGATGAATGTACAACCAGGGGATACGGCGATTGACTTGTGCTGCGGTACCTGCGACTGGACGATTAGCTTAGCTCAAGCTAGTGGGACTGGCAAAATGGTGGGACTGGATTTTAGTCAGAATATGCTAGATTTTGGTGCAGTGAAAATTAATCAATTGCAATTAGATCAGCAGATCCAGCTTATTCAAGGAAATGCGATGAGTCTTCCGTTTGACGACAATTCTTTTGACTTTGCCACAATCGGGTTTGCCCTACGTAATGTTCCCGATCTAGAGCAGGTCATACGAGAAATGCAACGCGTCGTTAAGCCCGGAGGACTAGTTGTGTCTTTGGAGTTATCGAAACCAACGTGGCAGCCATTCAAATCCATTTACTATGTATATTTCCGACATGTCATGCCGTTTCTCGGTAAGTTAATTGTGAAAAAATATGAACAATATAAATGGTTGCCGGAATCATTAATTACGTTTCCAGATCATAAGCAATTAGCAGCTATTTTCGCTAAAAATGGTCTAGATCAGGTACAAGCCTATCCACTCTTTGGTGGCGTGGCGGCGTTGCATGTAGGGACCAAAGGGAAATCGAAATCAGGAGTGTAACTAGCATATGTTTACTAAACTAAAGATTTTTCTGGAAATGATTAAATTTGAACATAGTGTGTTCGCACTGCCATTTGCTTTTATGGGGGCCATTCTCGGCTCTGTTGTTTTGCAAGGTCATTTGCCAAGCTGGGCGCAGATTGGGTGGATTACACTGGCAATGGTAGGGGCAAGAACCGCAGCGATGGCTTTAAATCGTGTTATTGATCAAGCGATTGATAAACGAAATCCACGTACAGTGAATCGAGCAATCCCTGCGGGGCTCATATCAATACCACAAGTCATTATCTATATCATTATCTCGTTTGCTGTGCTTTTTTGGGCAACATCTCATTTAAGCACCTTGTCTATGAAGCTGCTGCCGATTGCCGTATTTTTTCTGGTGATCTATTCGTATACCAAAAGATTTACTTGGGCTTGCCATTTCGTGCTCGGTTTGACACTTGGACTTGCCCCACTCGGCGGCTGGATTGCCGTCACAGGTCAATTCACATGGTCGTCTATTATTTTTTTCCTCACTGTAGCTTGCTGGAGTGCAGGCTTTGATCTCATTTATGCTTGTCAAGATGCCGATTTTGATCGCCAGGAAGGGTTACACTCCTTTCCAAGTCGATTTGGCATTAAAGCGTCGTTAATTACTGCGCGGGTACTACATGTATTAACAGCAATCGGTTTAGTTTCGCTATTCTTTATTACGCATTTGAGTTGGTTGTATCTGATTGGTCTCATTATCGCTTATATCTTATTGTTTAAAGAACATAGACTCGTTACTCCTCAAGATTTGTCCAAGTTAAACACGGCTTTCTTCACGATGAATGGCGTATTAAGCTTAGTCATGTTCTCTTTCACACTTCTTGATGTACTTGTGAGTCAGCACTCATGAGCAGCGGGAATTGGGTCATTGGAATAACAGGCGCTAGTGGAGCTCAATACGGTGTGCGATTATGCGAAGTGTTGTTGGATCTTGGTTTAGATGTGCATCTTATCATTACGGATGCTGGCTGGCGTGTCCTGCAAGATGAACTGGACTGGAGTGTCACCAAACGTCAAGACATGCTTGAGAAGCAATTTGGGGGACGGACAGGTTCCTTTGAATACCACCCTGTTGCGAATATAGGAGCAACTGTCGCAAGCGGTTCTTTCCGTACCAAAGGGATGGTGGTAATTCCATGCTCAATGGGCACGTTATCAGGCATCGCTCATGGTTCCTCAGATAACTTATTAGAGCGTACCGCGGATGTCATGCTGAAAGAAGGAAGAAAACTAATTATGGTGCCAAGGGAAACGCCATTACATGCCATACATTTAGAAAATATGCTTACCCTAACAAGAATGGGAGTGCGAATGATACCGGCTATGCCAGCCTTCTATAATCGTCCGCGCTCAATCGATGAGATGGTTGATTTTTTGGTAGGTAAAGTAATGGATAGCATGGAGATTGAACATTCCTTGTACCGTAGATGGGGAGATATCGATGAGCAACCTAGACCCTAAAATCCGAATAGGTCGGATCAATTATACAAATGTGTGGCCGATTTATTATTATTTCCCAGAGCTGATGAAAAGTTCTGATGTCGATATTATTGAGCAAGTACCCACATCGCTGAATCAAGCTATGGCAGCAGGCGAGATCGATATGGGTCCCATTTCATCTTTTTCATATGGACAATATTTTGAGGATTATATGCTTTTCCCAGATCTTTCGGTTAGCTCTTATGGCGAAGTCAATTCGATCTTGCTTTTCCATGACAAGCCGCTGCGTGAAATCGTCAATGGGAAGATTATTTTGCCAACGACTTCAGCAACGTCCGTAAATTTGCTTAAAATCATTCTAGAGAAATTTTATGATGGTAAACCAACGTATGAATATGCGAAACCCAGCTTAGACCAAATGATGAAGGGAGCAGATGCTGCTCTTCTCATTGGGGACGATGCAATCAAAGAAAGCTGGCGGAATCAAACATATATGATAACGGATCTCGGGCAAGAGTGGGCAAAATGGACAGGGCAATGGATGTCATTTGCCGTATGGGCCATTCGTAAGGAAACCATTCGTATATATCCAGAACTCGTTTCTTCGATTTACGAAGCATTTAAAGCAAGTAAAGAGAAGGCTCATCAAGAACCGCAGAACATGATTCAGGAAGCGCAGGCTACCGTAGGGGGCACACCTGAATTTTGGAATCATTATTTTCATACCTTGTGTTATGATTTTGCAGCTGAACAGTGGGAAGGGCTTACTACGTATTATAAGTACTGTTACGAGCTAGGTTTCCTGCCGAAACCAGTTCAAATTGAGATATGGGACGAGAAAAAAGTGGCACGGGTGACCGAATGAAAAACTTATTGGACATTTATTCAAGGAAGAGAAAAGATATCGCAGCCATTGAAAAAGAGCTTGAAGAGAGCGTGAATAGCGATTATTCCGTACTTAGAGATACCTCCATACATCTCCTTAAAGCAGGAGGGAAACGCATTAGACCCGTTTTTGTTCTGCTTTCAGGGGAATTTGGCAGCTATGAGCTTCAAACGATGAAGAACGTAGCTGTTCCTCTGGAACTTATTCATATGGCATCGCTGGTGCATGATGATGTTATTGATGATGCGAATACGCGCCGCGGTCAACTAACGGTTCGATCCAAATGGGATAATCGCATTGCGATGTTCACGGGCGATTATATTTTTGCCAAAGCGTTAGGTGTTATTACTCAGATACCTAAACCTGCTGTCCATCAGATCATGTCTAAAGCGATTGTTGAAATGTCCATTGGCGAGATGGAACAAATTCGTTTCTTTTTTCACTCGGAACAAACCATTCGCGAGTATTTGCTGCGAATTCGGCGCAAAACCGCACTATTAATTGCAATTTCCTGCCAATTAGGCGCGATGGCATCGGATGCCCCTGATTGGGTCAGCACTAAATTGTATAATTTTGGCTATAATGTAGGTATGGCCTTCCAAATTAGAGATGATATTCTGGATTTAATTGGGACCGAAAAGCAAATTGGTAAACCGCCGGGGAGTGATGTCAAGCAAGGGAATATCACATTGCCTGTGTTGCTTACCATGCAAGACCCTGCTTTAAAGCCAATGATATTGACAGAACTTGATCGAATACATAAACTGGATGGACAAACGGATGTTAGTCGATTCCTAGATATGATACGCGGCAGTGCAGGCATCAAGGAGGCTGATCGTCTTTCTCAAGCCTATATCGATAAAGCGATAGCGTCATTGGACAAACTGCCTGCTATTCAAGCGAAGAAGGATCTCATCGAAATCGCTCATTTTATCGGGAATCGATCGTATTAACGAAAACTCAGAGATTATGCTTACGAAGTAAGTTTGTTCCACAAACTTTTAGGGGGGTAGTCGTTCAATGGAAAAAACATTTCTAATGGTAAAACCAGATGGCGTACAACGGGGGCTTGTCGGCGAAATTGTTAAACGGTTTGAACAGAAAGGTTTCCAATTGATTGGCAGCAAGCTGACGGTTATTTCTCGCGAGCAAGCGGAGATTCATTATGCAGAGCATAAAGGAAAAGATTTTTTCGAGAGACTCGTGAATTTCATTACATCAGGCCCTGTCTTTGCGATGGTATGGCATGGCGATCAAGTCATTGCTTTATCCCGTACCATGATTGGGAAAACCAATTCGCTCGAGGCAGCACCTGGCACCATTCGCGGTGACTATGCCGTACATACGCATCTGAACCTCATTCATGGTTCTGACTCACCTGAAAGCGCTGAACGTGAAATTAGTAATTTCTTTCGGTCTGACGAAATATTTATGTATTCGAAAAACATACAAGATTGGATCTAATTCTTGTTAAACGGAGAATCTGGTATCTGAACGGATACAGGTTCTTTTTTTGTTGCTTTATGAAGGAATTTGGTAAATCCACACAGAATGTATCAGGGTAGAAAATGATCAAGGTGGGTGGACAGCATGGAGGATCAAGATTTTTTGTTATTTATTAAAAAAATAAAGGAACATACGTCCATTGATCTTGCGCTATACAAGGAAGCGCAAATGAAGAGACGCTTAACTACCTTGCGGATGAAGCGGGGTTACAATACGTTTGTAGCTTTTTTCGAGGCTATGATGAAAGATAAAGAATTATTTTATGAGTTTTTGGATCGAATGACGATTAATGTTTCCGAGTTCTGGCGAAATCCGAACCGTTGGGAACTCGTGGAGCAGAAATTTATCCCTGAGATGCTGAAACGCAATCGCAGGCTGAAAATTTGGAGTGCAGCATGTTCTACCGGCGAAGAGCCGTATACCTTAGCGATGATTTTGGCCGATCAAGGAGCGTTGCATGAGACGAACTTGCACGCCACGGATATTGATGATGGTGCCTTGGAGAAAGCGCGTAAAGGCATGTATCTGGATCGTTCAGTGCGTGATGTGCCGCCTGCTTACGTGAAAAAGTATTTTAAACAAGATGGTGTCATGTATCACATTGCTGATGAGCTCAAAAAAACGATTAAATTTCAAAAGCAGAACTTGCTTGTAGATACATTTGATAGCGGTTACGATCTTATCGTTTGTCGTAATGTAATCATCTATTTCACGGAAGAAGCGAAACACGTGCTCTATCAGAAATTCGCCAAAGCCTTAAAGCCAGGTGGTTTACTGTTCGTAGGCTCTACTGAGCAAATTTTCTCACCTGGTCAATATGACCTGGAGGCGGCGGATACTTTCTTTTATCGGAAGAAGGGGGTATAAGAACTTCCATATCTTCCAATACTAAGATGTAGCAAAGCAAAGTTAGGTTAACGCCAATCTTTGAACAATGCATACACGCTTAGGGGGCTATCATGGACAAACGCAAGGTGATTACCGCTTATCGCAGGGGAATGATCTCCATTCAAGAATGTGCTCAAATTTTAGGAGTCGATTCCTCACAAATTACGGGTCTAATGAATGATCCTCAGCTTTGTGAGCCTCTGAGGGTCGTCCACAAGCAGCCTATGCACGGGTAATGCCAGCTCCTATCTAGATGATGACACGCTTACGCGGAAGGGTTTGACCCTGACGTGTGAAGCGTGTTTTTGCATTTGTGTTGTTGCCAAACCAGATTAGCTATACTATAATGACAACAGATAATCGCGCGTCAAAGCGCTAAAGTGCTTGGTGGTGCTGCTTTTATCGTGGCTCACGAAGCAAGTATGCTCGGTTTTTCCATACTATTATGTTTATATACGGAGTTCGATTTTCTTCGTAAAATTCTTAGGGGGTAACGGATTGTGAGATATTTAACAGCTGGTGAAACGCATGGCCCGCAGCTCACTGCGATTATTGAAGGGTTCCCAAGTAATGTAACCCTCAACTTTGAAGATTTAAACCATCAATTACATAGACGTCAAAAAGGCTACGGTCGTGGTCGTCGGATGCAAATTGAGAAAGATACAGCGACCATTGCAGGCGGTGTACGTCACGGCAAAACAACAGGTGCTCCAATTGCACTAGTTGTCGTGAACAATGACTGGAAGCACTGGACTTCGGTTATGGGCATTGAACCCGTTGAAGAAGATAATGAAGGCAAACGTCGTGTCAATCGTCCGCGTCCTGGACATGCTGATTTGAACGGTGGCCTTAAATATAATCAAAAAGATCTGCGTAACATTTTGGAGAGATCAAGTGCTCGTGAAACAACGATGCGTGTAGCGACAGGTGCGGTTGCGCGTCAATTGCTTGCTGAGTTCGGGATCAAAGTAGCAGGACAAGTTATCCGTATTGGCGATGTCGAAGTAGAGCGTCAAGAGCTTCCTGTCGATGAACTTATTCGCATTACAGAAGAATCACCAGTGCGCGTAGTTGATAAAGAAGCAGAAGCGAAAATGATCGCTGCAATCGACGCTGCCAAAGAAGATGGAGATACCTTGGGTGGTATTGTTGAAGTTATTATCGAAGGCGTGCCGGTTGGTCTAGGTAGTCACGTGCAATGGGATCGCAAATTGGATGGCAAAATCGCTCAAGCCGTACTTTCCATTCAAGCGTTCAAAGGTGTTGAATTCGGAATCGGCTTCGAAGCAGCAGAGCGCAGAGGCTCTAATGTTCACGATGAAATCTTATATACGCAAGAAACTGGCTTTAGACGTAGAACGAATCGTGCTGGTGGATTTGAAGGCGGCATGACTACAGGCGAGCAGATCATCGTTCGCGGTGTGATGAAGCCAATCTCGACCTTGTACAAACCGCTGCAAAGTGTTGATATTGATACTAAGGAAGTATTTACTGCGCAGGTTGAGCGTTCTGACACCTGTGCGGTGCCAGCAGCAGGCGTGATCATGGAGAACGTGATCGCTTGGGAAGTGGCAAATGCTTTCTTAGATAAATTCGGCGGAGACTCCATCGAAGAAATCCGTGCAAACCTAGCGAATTTCCTCAAGCAAGTGGAGAACTACTAAGATGAGAGAACTTACCGTAGAGCTTGGAGAACGGTCTTATCCCATTTATATTGGCCAAGGCATTGTTACCAATATCGCGGCACTGTTCGATCGTGCGAAGCTCAGCCGCAAGTCGCCTCTGCTCCTCGTCACCGATGAGTCGGTGGCGGCACTGCACTTGGAGCGCGTCCTGACGCTGCTCCGTGATGGCGGCTTCGCCGCGACGGCCTGCATCGTGCCTGCAGGCGAAACCTCCAAATCCCTCGCGCAGCTCGAGGGAATCGTAACCGCTGCCCTCCAGGCAGGCCTTGATCGCAATTCTGCGATCGTTGCCCTCGGAGGAGGCGTGGTCGGCGATCTCGCCGGCTTCGCTGCGGCGAGCTTCATGCGAGGGATCCGCTTCGTGCAGATCCCGACGACCATTCTTGCCCACGACAGTTCTGTCGGCGGCAAGGTAGCGGTCAATCACCCGATGGCGAAGAACATCATCGGGGCGTTTCACCAACCGGAGCTAGTCCTCTTCGACATCGACTTGCTATTGACGTTGCCTGATCGCGAAGTGAAGGCAGGCCTGTCCGAAGTGATTAAGCATGGCTTGATCTGGGATGCAGCCTTTACGCAATGGTGTGATGAGAACGCAGACAAGCTGTTAGCTTTAGATCCAGAAGCGTTAAGCTATGCGCTTTACATAGGTTGTCAGGTGAAGGCTATCGTAGTGTCACAAGATGAGCGCGAGAATGATCTCCGCGCGATTCTAAACCTGGGGCACACGATTGGACATGCGCTAGAAGCCGTAGCTGGCTATGGTGAGCTCCTGCATGGTGAGGCCATTGCCATTGGCATGGTCGGCGCTGCAAAGCTTGCTCAGCAGTTTGGTTATAGTGAGGACATTCATACCGTGACCCAAGGTTTATTCCTTAAATATGGACTGCCAGTTAGCGTACCGTCGCATTTGGATACGGATCGCATTATGAGTGCCATGATGCATGACAAGAAGTTCAAAGAAGGTACGATGGTTTATATCATCCCTACCGAAATTGGTAAAGTCGAGATCCGCAAGGATGTTACAGAACAGCAAGTCAGAGAGATTGTTGACCTTCTAAAAGGGGAGAAATAACCGATGTACTTAAGGGGAATTCGTGGCGCGACAACAGTTCAAAAGAATGATGCAGAAGAAATTCTTTCTGCTACGAGTGAGCTTCTTCAAGCAATTGTAGAGGCGAATGATTTCCGTCCCGAAGATATCGGATCGGTATTCATCACGGTAACCGAAGATATTACGGCTACGTTTCCAGCAAGAGCCATTCGTACGCTTATTGGCTGGGAGCTTGTTCCTTTGATGTGTTCCTTGGAAGTGCCAGTTGAAAATGCTTTGCCGAAATGTATTCGTTTGATGGTGCAGGTCAACACGACCAAAACCCAAGCGGAGATTAACCATGTGTACTTAAAAGAAGCGAAAGCGCTTCGACCTGATATTGTTAAATTGACAAATGAAGCTACCCGGTAGTATAGTGAAATTAGATGAGTTTAGGTTAGTAGAGCAGAGTTTAGTCGAGTAGAGCAGAGCCCAGTTGAGATGAGAAAAAGTAAAGTAGCTGTTGTGTGATCAATAGGATCGTTCCCATAGGGGATCGTTTATTTGTTCATACCTTGCCATCATTTTCTTTTTTCACATTCATCCTGATCGTCTACTAAACTAAAGTCAACCTCTACCCTAGGTAGAGGTTTTTTTGTATTCGAATAGAGTTTTGAGCGCCGCTGCCTGCGAGTAGCTCACAAGCTGAGAGGGGATGTTTCCATGTATACACCAGAATTGCAAGAAGTCATTCGTTTGTCCAAAGATTATAATCTAATCCCAGTCGTGCGTCATTTACTAGCAGATACTGAGACGCCTATACGTGTTTTTCAGCATTTATATCAAGAGCCCCGTGCTTTTCTATTAGAAAGCGTAGAGGGAGGAGTGAAATGGGCCCGTTATTCCTTCATCGGCAGCGATCCTTTCTTGATGATTACGGCGAAGCATGGAAAAACAACGGTAGAAACCCAATCCGAGAAAAAAATCACGGATGAGAAACCGATCGAAGTGTTGAAAGCTTATCTTCGTTCCTACTCCAGCCCTCAGCTTGCGGATCTTCCGCGATTTACAGGCGGTGCTGTTGGATTCTTCGGATATGACTTATTGCAATACTATGAGAAACTACCCGCTCATCAGATTGATGATTTACAAATGAACGATATTCAATTCATGTTCTGTGATCAGGTTATCGTGTTTGATCATTTCAAACAGCAGATTAAAGTGATTGCAAACATCCATGTTCCTCCATATGCAACGGATGCCGACATCGTTAAAGCCTATCAAGCAACCTGCGAGAAAATTGATGGGACAATCGAGAAAATCAAACGTCCTTTGGGGTCAGATACGATGACACACAATCCAATCGTGTCAGAGCCTGAGTTAGGCGAGATCCGCTCCAATATTACGAAAGAAAAATATATCGCCAACGTCAACAAAGCGAAGGAATACATTCGTGCCGGCGACATTTTCCAAGTCGTACTTTCGCAGCGTTTTGAGATGGAAACAACAGTTTCACCGTTACAGGTGTACCGTGTGCTTCGTACAATGAATCCTTCTCCATATATGTATGTGTTGAAAATGGATGATGAGGTGATCGTTGGAACGTCTCCTGAGCTTCTTGTGCGTGTGGAAGAAGAGAAGGTTGAAACGCGGCCTATTGCTGGAACAAGACCTCGTGGCAAAACGCCAGAGGAAGATCACGCACTAGAGCTAGAATTGCTAGCCGATGAGAAAGAACGTGCCGAGCATTTGATGTTGGTTGATCTAGGGCGTAATGATATCGGACGTGTTTCGGAATTTGGTACTGTCAAATGCGATACCTTCATGGATATTGAACGGTATTCGCACGTGATGCATATCGTTTCGAATGTATCTGGTAAAATAGCGAAAGATAAAGATTTCTTCGATGCTTTCCTTTCATGCATGCCTGCAGGTACGGTGTCTGGAGCGCCGAAGCTCAGAGCAATGGGAATCATTGCAGAACTTGAACCCGAATCTCGAGGTTCGTACGCAGGAGCGATCGGTTATCTTGGGTTTTCAGGGAATTTGGATACCTGTATTACGATTCGTACGATTGTTTTCAAAAAAGGTAAAGCATATGTGCAAGCTGGAGCAGGCATTGTATGGGATTCCGTTCCAGAGAACGAATATCAAGAAACCGTGAACAAAGCGACGGCTTTGCTGAAATCAATTCGAATGGCAGAAGCCATGTTCAGTCCTGAGCCTAGACCTGTTAGTGATATTAACAAAGATTATTTTGTTAACTCTTAGAAGGAAGGGGAATAAAGAACATGAGCGGATTGAGTTCGATACAGCAAGCACTTGGAAAAGTAATCAGCGGTAGTCATTTGTCCCGGGAAGAAGCGAGAAGCGTCATGTCTGAGATTATGGATGGAGCGGCTTCACCTGCGCAAATTGGGAGTTTATTGACGGCGCTGCGCATCAAAGGGGAAACTTTTGAAGAAATTACCGGTTTTGCCGAGACGATGCGGAGTAAAGCGCTGCAGGTGAATGTACACCAGAGCGATCTCCTTGATACGTGTGGAACGGGTGGAGATGGTGCAGATACGTTTAACATCTCAACTTCTGCTGCCATTGTCGCATCAGCAGGTGGTATTCGTGTGGCCAAACACGGTAATAGAGCGATGTCGAGTAAAAGCGGGAGCGCTGATGTCTTAGAAGCTCTTGGCGTAAAGATTACACTGAGTGGTGAACAAGCAGCGAAGTGTCTGGAACGGACGGGGATTTGCTTCATGTTTGCGCAAGCCTATCATCAATCGATGAAGCATGTCGCTGCGCCTCGTAAGGAGCTCGGTTTTAGAACGGTTTTCAATTTACTTGGGCCGCTAACCAATCCTGCGGGTGCTGATCGTCAAGTTCTAGGCGTCTTTGACAGAAACAAAACAGAGATGCTAGCACAATCGCTTCAAGCACTAGGCCTAAAACGAGCGCTGGTTGTGGCTAGCGAGGATGGCTTAGACGAATTCAGTATCTCGGCACCTACCAAGGTGACAGAATTGAAATCGGAGAACATAAGCACCTATACCGTAACGCCGGATGATTTAGGTCTTCGTGCACATAGTATCAAAGATGTAGCAGGTGGAGATGCTTCACTAAACGCTGAAATTATTCGCCATATTTTTGCCGGTGAAAAAGGACCATACCGTGACATCGTGCTTGCGAATGCAGCAGCGTGTTTCTATGTAACCGGTCATGTAGGCACTCTTCAACAGGGAGTTAAATATGCAGCGGAAGTTATTGATTCGGGACGCGCGGAGCAGAAATTGAACGATTTAATCCAATACACAGGAGAATTATGCCATGTTTCTTGATAAAATTGTTGCTACTAAGCGTGTAGAAGTCGAAGCTATGAGCAGCTTTTCAATTGCAGAGGCGGAGAAGCTGATCTCGCTGCTTCCGCCTTGCTTAGGCTTTGAGCAAGCGCTGACGACTAGGAAAAACCGCGCAATGGGGCTAATTGCCGAGGTGAAGAAAGCATCACCGTCCAAAGGGTTAATCCGTGAGGATTTTGAACCGGTCAGTTTGGCTCAAGCTTATGAGCGTGCAGGCGCAGATTGCATCTCGGTTTTGACCGATGTTTCGTATTTCCAAGGGAGCAATGACTATCTGCAAGCTGTGCGTAAAGCGGTGAATGTTCCACTATTGCGTAAGGATTTCACGATTGATCCTAAGCAAATTTATGAAGCAAGGCTTCTCGGTGCGGATGCTATTCTGCTCATTGCTGCGATTTTAACTACTGACCAAATGAAATCGTATCTAGCACTAGCGAAGGATCTTGGCTTGGATGCACTAGTCGAGGTACATGATCGTGAAGAGCTGGAGCGCGCACTGGAACTGGATACCCAACTGATCGGTGTGAATAACCGGAATTTGAAAACATTTGTAACGGATCTAGGAACAACGGAAGAGTTGATTAAGTTAATGCCTAAGGGTAAAACGGTCGTAAGTGAAAGCGGGATCTCCTCCGTTGCAGATATGGCTTATGTAGGGCAAGTTGGCGCACAAGCCGTGTTAATCGGGGAGCATTTCATGCGACAGCCGGTCGTTGAGCAAGCCGTTCATGATTTGATGGGTGAGCTTGTCAAAAAGGCTTAGGAACAGGGAAGAAAGAGGCGAATTTGATGGCTGTGGGAACGATTCCAACGGTAAAAATTTGTGGACTTCAAAGCGTTGAAGTGTTAAAATCAATCGTACATTTGCCGATAGCTCATATCGGCTTTGTTTTTGCACCAAGCAAGCGCCAGGTTACGCCTGAGAAGGCTGCAGAGCTGATTGCATACTTGAAATCAGAAGAGGCAAATGGACAGACAATTCCGCGTACAGTCGGTGTTTTTGTCAATCCAACGAAGGAGCAGTTGATCGAGATTTTAGCGGTTGCTCCTTTAGATATCGTCCAACTTCATAGTCAGGAAACGCCGGAATTTTGTGGGTGGGTCCGTGAACATTTCGGAGTAAGCGTATTTAAATCTGTTTCCATTTCGAAAACAGAAGATCGGGTCCCCTCATTGGCAGAGGTGGCTGCACAGCTCGATTCATATATCGGAACTGTGGACGCCGTTTTATTAGATACCTTCGACCCTATTTATGGGGGCGGTTCAGGAACAACTTTTGCCTGGGATTGTATTCCCGTGTATCAAGAATGGGCGCGTGCCGCTGGTGTACAATTGCTAGTTGCTGGCGGACTTCGACATGATAATGTAGATCAATTAGTGAGTGCCTATGGTCCAGACGGCGTTGATGTATCGAGCGGCGTGGAGACAGATGGTGTGAAAGATATTGCGAAAATAACCGCGTTTGTGGAAAGGGTGACCCGTAAGTGACACAAGTACCTGATCAGCATGGTAGATTTGGCAAGTTCGGAGGCCGCTATGTGCCTGAGACTTTGATGAATGCCCTACATGAGCTTGAAGAAGCTTATGCGCGATATAAAGATGATCCTGAATTTATTGCTGAGGTTCGTTATCTGCAAAAACAGTATTCAGGGAGACCTACGCCGCTGTACTATGCAGAGCGCTTGACTGAGCTTCTAGGCGGAGCAAAAATTTATTTAAAACGTGAAGATTTAAATCATACAGGTGCACACAAAATTAACAACACCATTGGACAAGCCGTGCTTGCAAAACGTATGGGAAAGAAGAAAATTATCGCAGAAACTGGCGCTGGTCAACATGGTGTTGCCTCTGCTACCGTAGCGGCGTTGATGGGCTTTGAATGCAAGGTATTCATGGGTGAGGAAGATACGAAGCGTCAACAATTAAATGTTTTCCGTATGAAATTGCTAGGCTCCGAAGTGATTCCAGTTACTTCAGGAACTCGTACGTTGAAAGATGCCTGTAACGAAACACTTCGCTACTGGGTAAGTAACGTGCAAGATACCTACTATATCCTTGGATCAGTAACAGGCCCACATCCTTATCCGATGATGGTTCGTGATTTCCAACGTGTGATCGGGGATGAATCCCGAGAGCAAATTTTGGAAACCGAAGGTAGATTACCAGATGCGGTTGTCGCTTGCGTAGGCGGAGGCAGTAATGCGATGGGGATCTTCTATCCTTTCGTCCAAGATGCTTCAGTCAAATTGATTGGTGTTGAAGCTGCAGGCCGTGGCGTGAATACAGAGGAGCATGCAGCAACCATGACCAAGGGAACGCCAGGCGTATTCCAAGGTTCTCTCAGTTACTTGCTTCAGGATGAGTATGGCCAAGTATTGCCAGCTCACTCCATCTCAGCAGGTTTGGACTATCCGGGAATTGGTCCTGAGCATGCTTACCTCAAAGATTCGGAGCGTGCGTCCTATTATCCGATTACGGATCAGGAAGCATTGGAAGCACTTCAGTTGCTTAGCCGCACGGAAGGCATCATACCAGCACTAGAGAGCGCACATGCGATTGCCCATACGATGAAATTAGCGCCAACGATGTCGAAGGATCAAATCATTATCGTAAGCTTGTCCGGACGCGGCGATAAAGATGTGGAATCCATTATTAGTTATCTAGGCGAGGGGGTATAGGCGATGAACCGTATTGATAGTCGTTTTGCAGAACTCAAAGCGCGCGGTGAAACCGCAATGATTCCCTTTCTAACGATCGGTGACCCATCGATTGAGGCCTCGTTAGAGCTTATTCTAGAAATGGAACGAGCAGGCGCTGACTTAATCGAGCTTGGTGTACCTTATTCGGATCCGCTTGCAGATGGTCCTGTTATTCAAAGATCCTCCGAGCGCGCCTTAAAACGTAAGATTTCCATCTTTGATGTTATTGATGTGGCTCGACAAGCGAGAAGCCGAGGTTCCGAGCTGCCTTTCATCCTTTTTACGTATTATAATCCGGTACTGCAAATTGGTCTGGAACGTATTTTCAAAGTGATGCAGGAGAATGAAATCAGCGGCATTATTATTCCTGATCTTCCGTTAGAAGAAGATAGTGAGACTAAAGCGATTGCGGAGAAATATGGTGTTCATTTGATCCCGCTAGTCGCTCCAACATCGAATGAGCGGGTTCAACGTATTGCTTCGGGGGCTCGCGGCTTCGTTTATTGTGTGTCTTCTCTAGGTGTAACGGGCGAGCGTGCTGAATTTTTTGGTGGGATTGAGGACTTCCTTACTACCGTTCGTAATGCTGCATCTGTACCCATTGTTGTAGGGTTCGGCATTTCGTCGCGTGAGCAGGTTGAACGCTTTGAGAAGCTGTGTGATGGTGTTGTTGTGGGGAGTGCGATTGTACGCACGATTGAAAGTGCATTGCCACATTTCGAAGCAGATGCAGCTCATCCGGAAGGTCTTTCGCAAATACGCAACTTTGTAGGTCAATTGAAACGTTCGAACAACTAATTGATGAGGTGACTTCATGAAACCGAAACAAACGATTATACATCTACCCGTGTACCAACCAGGTAAACCAATTGAGGAAGTGAAGCGTGAGCTGGGGCTAACCGAAGTCATTAAGCTTGCTTCTAATGAGAACCCATTTGGTTCTTCACCGCATGTCAAGGCGGCCATTGAAGCGGAAATAGCCAATATTAGTCTATATCCGGATGGAGGGGCTGTACAACTAACGGAAGCTGTAGCAGCATCCTTGGGTGTTGAGACGAATCAACTTATTTTTGGCGCAGGCTCAGATGAAGTCATTCTTATGCTGGCTCGTGCTTTCTTAGTGCCTGGTGATGAGTCTGTTATGGCCTCACACACATTCCCTCAGTACAAACACAATTGTGAAATCGAAGGTGCGATCTCCATTGAGGTGCCATTGAAAGATGGAACACATGATTTGGATGCAATGGCAGCTGCGATTACCGATCGCACGAAAATTATTTGGATTTGTAATCCGAACAATCCGACGGGAACGATGAATACGGATGCTGAAATCAAAGCATTTCTAGCCAAAGTCCCTCCACATACGATTGTAGTTCTGGATGAAGCCTATTGTGAGTACAACACAACGGGTGAGTTCCCAGATAGTATTGAACTTATTGGTCAATACAAGAATGTCATTTCCTTGCGCACCTTCTCCAAAATCTATGGGCTGGCTTCACTTCGCATTGGATACGGAATTGGACATCCCGATGTCATTCGTTCCATTAATCAAGTGCGTGAGCCATTCAACACTACGCGTTTCGCACAAGCCGCTGCCCTTGCAGCGATCAAGGATCAAGATTTCATCGCGAGCTGCCGCGAAGCGAATACGGCTGGTTTGAAGTATTTGAAAGATCAGTTCGAATCCCTTGGCCTGCAATCATTCCCCGCACATGGTAACTTCATCATGGTGGACGTATCTCGCCCTGCTGGAGACGTGTTCAATGGCTTAATGCGTCGCGGTATTATCGTTCGTGGTGGACACATGCTCGGATTCCCGACATCGCTGCGAGTCACGATTGGTTCAAGCGAGCAAAATGCTAAATTCATTGCGGCTTTAACGGAAGTTCTTGCTGAGGTTCCTGTTCAAGCCTAATTCAGAGGATAAAGGTTGATTCATCTCATGACGAAAATCGCGATATTCGGAGTAGGGCTGATTGGTGGATCACTCGCCTTATGCTTCAAAGGAAAACCTGACTATACTGTTGTTGGTCATTCACCTAATCCGAATTCTGTTCAGAAACTACTGAAACGGAATGTTGTTGATTATGCAACAACAGATATGGCCGAAGCTGTAGATGGGGCTGACTATATTTTTCTATGTGTACCTGTAGGTAATCTAGAAGAGTATGTGCAGAAGCTCATGAAGCTGCCATTGAAACAAGGCTGCATCATCACGGATGTGGGCAGTACCAAAGCTTCAATCACAGAAAGCGCAGCAACACACTTGAAGGAAGGCTACTTTTTTATTGGCGGTCATCCGATGGCAGGCTCTGAGCGGCATGGAGTGGAGGCGGCTTCCTCACATTTGTATGAGAATGCGTTTTATGTGTTGACACCTGCTAAGGGCACACCTCAAGCTGAAGTTGATCGTCTTTCAAGTTTGCTTAGTCAAACTAAGGCTCAAATCGTTCAAGTCGATGCTCGTGAGCATGATGATATTGTTGGCGCAATCAGCCATTTACCGCATATCATCGCGGTGGCACTTGTTAATCAAGTAAGAGGGTATAACGAGAGTAATCCGTTGTATCAAAATTTGGCTGCTGGAGGCTTCCGAGATATTACTCGGATTGCCTCAAGTGAACCGACGATTTGGCGGGATATCCTAGTTAATAATCGTGATGTTTTACTCAAGCTGTTGAAGGATTGGAATGTGGAGATTTCCCGATTCGTTAACCTGATCGAGCAAAGCGATGGAGAAGGTATTGCGGAGCAGTTCCGTATTGCAGGTGAATTTCGCAGCAAATTACCAGAACGTCGAAAAGGTGTCCTCACATCCTTATTTGATATTTATGTTGATGTTCCAGATCACCCAGGTATCATAGGCTCAATCACATCGTTACTTGGAAATGAACGAATCAACTTGAGCAATATTCAAATTATTGAAAGTCGTGAAGATGTTCCTGGCATTCTTAGATTGTCTTTCCGTAGTCAAGAGGAAGCGGATCGAGCTTCTGAGCTGCTAGGCAAAGAATATGCGGTGCATGTTTAAATTCTTACTCTTAATAAGCCTTGGACTCCCTTGTGATTTGGTATCCTGCCAAAGCGAAAGGAGTCTTTTTTTATTTCTGTAAACGGATTCACAGGTCTAAAGCCTCATGCTATAATGGGTCTTATTATTTAATTATAAACTATTTATTGTTATGGGGCGGTTGATCTGAAATACCGAATGCTGATAGTCAGCTTGTTAACAGTCATGATTGTTCTTCTTAATTTTTCTCCCATTTTAGCAAGTGCCAAAGATGTGTATTACTCCAATGAGGTTGCTGTTCTTGTCTATCATCATATTGACGAACATGATCAGAGCTCGGTTACAATCACTCCTAGGTTGTTTGAAAGGCAACTCGTATCGTTGCAACGTAAAGGCTTTCAGTTCATTACTTTAGATCAATTTAAGGATTTTAAAAGCAAAGGTAAGGCCATTCCGGATAATGCACTGCTCGTTACATTTGATGATGGCTATGAAAGCTTTTATACCAATGCATATCCTATTCTCCAAAAACTTCATATCCCTGCAGTGAATTTCGTCATCACCAAAGATCTGGACGATCCCAAGAGGCCAAAGTTGGCGTCTTTATCCAAGGATGAGATTAGAAATATGCGTAAAGAAGATGCCGATATTGAATTCCAAGGCCACTCGGATGAGCTACATGCGATGAAAGATGGTAAACCAATGCTTTCCAACAAAATTATTCAAAATGGAAAGCTAGAAACGGATGCTGAATTTAAATTTAGGGTTGTAGAAGACACACGTATTTGTATTTCTAAGCTTAGGGAGTTAAATGCTTCAAAAGATGTGGATTCCTATGCTTACCCATTTGGCAGCTACGATGATACGACAATTTCGTATTTACAAGAAGCAGGAATCCAATACGCTTTTACGACGAAAGCTGGAATGGCTTCTGAATGGACGGATCCGATGCAAATTCCGCGAATCAACGGTGGAAGTCCCTTTGTTCGGCCGCATTCCATAAGCAATTTGATTAAGAAAGCGAAGAGAGAGCAATCTCAATTCGCAAGTGCGAAGTGATCTTTAGTAAACGTTTTCAAAAAAGTGTTGACAGAATGAAACCGTATACATATAATAAAAGTACAGTATGGTTTCTCTCCACTCCTATCCGATAATCGCACCATAAGTGCAACCGCCGATTCGGCGGTTTTTTTTTGTCTATTTTGCATTTTAAAATACATATAAAACGAAAGCCTTAGCATGTCGATGGTATATTAGTGCTATAAATATGAACTTTATCCAACAATTTGTCGAATCTAGCAGGAATCTCGTGCCCAATCAAGAATAAGTAATAGGCTAATTCTTTGCTCTATTTGGTATTCATAAATTTTTTACAAATAATCGCAACTTTTCACTCCAACGCAAGTAAAACAAGTAGGAACAGTTGGAGTGGTACCCGGAATCGCGAGGAGGGTCGCCACGTAATGACCGATTCCCAATTGATTAGAGAAATCAAGGATGGAAATGTTCAGCTTTATAACGAGCTTATGCGTCGTTACGAGCGTAAAATCCTTGCATTTATTTATCACATGCTCAAGAGTACACAGATGGAAGCAATTGCAGAAGATTTGTGTAACGAAACTTTCTATAAAGCGTACCGCAGTTTGCATTCTTTCCGTGAGATCGAGGCATCTTTTTCTACGTGGTTATATACGATTGCCCGTAATACCGTATTGAGTGAGCTGCGCAAAAATAAAAGTGTCCAGGTGTCGTTGGAGCAAAGTGGTCTTACGCCACACGCTTCTTTTGATGCGATGCCAGAGCAGGCGATGTTGAGGAATGAGAAGGTATCCATGGTTCGCGATGCGATCAATAGCTTACCTGAAAAGCAGAGGTCTGCCTTGATTTTACGTGAATATGATCAGATGGATTATCAGGAAATTGCCAACATTTTAGGCCAAACCGTTAGCTCGGTGAAATCTCTCCTATTTAGAGCGAGGGCATCTGTCAAGCTGCACCTGGATCCTTATTTCAGTGAACCAATATTCGAAGAATCGAAGGGATGACAAGCGATGAAGTGTAGTGAGATCCAGGAATTATTTGGAGTCTACTGGGATTTACCGGATGATGACCTGCGTCGTACAGCAGTTGATAAGCATTTAGAAACTTGCGACTCCTGTGGAGAGGAATTTCAAATATGGGAAGAAAGCATGATTCTCATTCGGACAGCAGCGACAGACGAAGAGTTTACAGACTTTGAGCCTGTGGTTTCTTCGAAAGTAATGAGTCGTATTTACGAGGATGAATCCTGGCGTATTCCAGTTTCAGAACGGATGTACACGATTTCTTATAAATTAAGACGTAATTTAACTGCAGTAATTGCATTTTGCTTAGCTCTTTTTGTATTTAGCTTTTTGTTTGCCATTGTTTATGATGGTTCCCCTCAGTCGACGATGGCTTCCGCGGATAACTCACTATATGATTTAGAGGCACCGCAAGCATTGAAGTCAAGCGGTACAGAATCTATGAATGGTCACAAGCTGGGTGATGCGGTTGCGAGTTTGAATCCCAGCTTTATGGAACCTTTACGATTTCATGTTGGACCCATTCACTCGTATCCTCATTATTTATTAGTCGTATCCTTACTAGGACTAGTAGCAACTATTATCATCATGAACTGGTTATCACGTACGAAAACATAATGCTCCTAAAGGAGCATTTTCGCATTTAAGCGCTGGAGGTAAAGTAATGACAACTATTGGATTCATTCGCCACGGAAGTACAGAATGGAATCGCCTAGGCAAGCTGCAAGGTCAGTTAGATACTGACTTAACAGATGAAGGCAGAGAACAAGCAAGATTGCTGGGGTATCGATTAGCGCAAGAACATTGGGACGGAATCATCTCCAGTGATTTGAAGCGAGCAAGTGAAACCGCGCACATCATTGCTGATCTATCTGGTATTCCGCTTCTACGCACAGATAAACGCTTGAGAGAGCGTAAATACGGGCTGGTCGAAGGGACTACAGTCACAGAACGCGAAGAACGCTGGGGAGCCGACTGGAAGCTTCAGGATCTGGGTCAAGAGTCTGATAGCCAGCTATGGGCACGATGGTTAGAGCTAGAGACTGAGATTTTGAATTCTTATCCGAATAAGAAGGTGCTATTAATCTCTCATGGTGGCTTTATCGTTCAAGTGCTTCGTGAACTGAAGTTAAATCAAGAGGAGTTTCTGCAAAATACGTCATTGACCCTATTATTGCGACAAGCTGATCAATGGGAACTCCAGTTATATAATTGCTTAACTCATTTGCAAACGTCATCGGAAACGATGATTTAAAAGAAAGCATGACTCGATCAGAGTCATGCTTTTTTTGTTGTTCATGGAATATTTTCGGAAAAAAATCCCATAATGGTTACTAGAAACATCGGGGCCAATAGCTCCGCCAGATGGGAGATGTAGGATGGAAATGAACCTAGCGGATATGCTCAGTTATGCCGATATCCATGAATTAGGCCGAATTGCACATACCTACGAGTGTGAGTGTAATGGTCATTCTAAGAATGAATTAATCCAATCGATCCTGAGCACGGCCATGCGCAAAGAAGTATTCGAAAAGCACATTAAAAGTCTTAATTTGGAAAACATTCGATTCCTCAATTCGTTACTCTCCGATCCTCGTAATGCTTTCAGTTTGGAGGAGCTCATCGCTAGAGTCCAACAGTCACGCTTTCAGAAGGAAGACTCAGAAGCATGGAATCCTCGGGATATGATCCTTAAATTCAAGAAATTAGGTTGGTTATTTAACGGGTATTCACAGCAAACCAAATTCTTGTTTCATGTCCCATCAGATTTAAAGCGGAGATTTAGTGATGTTCTGGCGAATCAATTCAAGCAAGCTTTGGTAAAAACAGAGGAACCAACGGTTTATCGTGATGAGCAATTACTTCTAGTTGACGACATCTTTCATTTCTTAAGGGCAGTTGCGGGGCAGGAAAGTCCATTAACAGCAGAAGGCTTTATGTACAAAAGACAACTTGGGCAACTCCTAAGTACTTTATCCGTACAAGAAGCGATGGTCCCAAAAGGAACATGGCGATTCGGCTACGGACGTATGTTTAAAGAATATCCGAATCGATTTTCATTTATTTATGACTATTGCTATTACCACCAATTAATTAGTGATCATGACCTGGCACTTCGAATTACCGAAAAAGGTAAGGCACGATTAATGGAGGGGAAGAAGGAGTCAATTACGGATGTGTACACATTTTGGTTAAGGCTTTACAAAAATCCAATCCCCAATTTGCAAAGTCTATCAAGCTGGTTAGAACGGCTTTGCGATCAATGGGTCACGATGGCTTCTCTGGTAGAGCTGTTTAGTAAACTCGTAAAACCGTTTTATTATGATAGCTCGGAATCCATTGTCGAACAGCGTATCCTTCAAATGATGTTGCACTTGGGGTTGATTCGGATCGGGGAAGATCATACATATGGTGCTGTCGTCCAAGTCACTAAGCTTGGCTCCAAAGTCATTCGAGGCATCAGTATTGCAGAGGAAGACAAAGTAGTGCTCTTTTAAAAAACTGGGTACTAACACATTCCCGTTCAATCGGGCTTTTGAATGAAGCGTTGAATTAGTGAGTGAATATGATGTAGTAGGAGCATAACAACGGGTTGGCACACACCAAAATGCAGACACATATTTTTGCGAAAAAGAAGCTCCTGACAAACCGCGGACAACATTTGGAGGTAGGTCTCATGGGAAAAATGAATGTATCTAACGATGCGCTGCTGGCACTTTTCGCGGAAATGATTTGGGATAATGCCTTACGCAAATATAGAGAAGAAAGTCTTTATAAGGAAATTGACAGCGCATTGGCTAAGGGAGATCAAACATCCTTTCTAGCGCTAACTTCTGAACTAAGGATTTTACAATCACTAGGGTAACCATAAGCTGCGCATTACATCGTATCAAACGAAGACATGTGGAATTCATTCCCATGTCTTTTTGATGCGTCCATTCGTGATTGACAGGTTAGAGAGGACGGATTAAAGTACAAGTTGAGCTTGTGCTACATAGCCCATGCTGTTTTGGTAAATGCTAGGGAGGCGTGAAACCTTGAAGTTTAATGATATTGTTGCAAATGAATGGACAGAATTGAAACCCTATTTGGATACTTGTCTACTGCCTATAACGGGGTTGACAGGATTCGAGGATCCGATGCAAGTGACCACGGCATTGGAGTATCTGCGAGATGTCATGGATGTTATTGAGATGCCATACAAAGGCAGAGTTGTTACCTATCCAGCTCTTCACTACATAGCGGGTGCAGAACCATGTGAACAATTGGAAGGAATCGCTCATCAATTAAAGAAATCAGGGTTTCGTTACATAATCGTGATTACCTTACATGCGGAAGCTGTTGCTTGGAAATCAAGAGAAACGGATTTGTTGATTGTTGTCGATAAAGAACAATGGGCAGGTCAATCCGACCTCATTAAATCAGGTATTTCCAAACAAGTACAGCAACTTTGGTACCCTGGAGATTAACTTTGGTGATGTCGTGTATTATTGGAAAAAAAATGTGCAAGATAAGGGTAGTAATGGATGAATGTGGCTTCCAAAAAGTTGTGACAATTTCGTTAAAATTTGTCCGAAAGCGAAGATTTCAATCCAATAAAAGGAGTTATGAATTCTTGACGACCTAGTAGTCGTAGGCTATTATTAGAAATGTCCTAGTTATGTAGTGTAATGTCGAACGACACGTGATAGAGGTAGCTGATGTTCGAGAGGGTTCGGACTTTAGCCAATGTAGGAGGGTAGACCTGAGAATGAGTGATCATAACAATCACAAGGAAGAACAGCATGGGAAGAAACCCGGGACCAAACGCGAAATGTCTCGTCGACAATTTCTTTCTTATACCCTTGGTGGCGCTGGTGGATTCATGGGAGCCGGAATTATCATACCGATGATTCGGTTTGCTATTGATCCAGTCCTTCAGCCAAAAGCAGCATCGGACTGGGTTAAAGTTGTCGAAGAAAGTAAAATTACGAATGTTCCACAAGCGTTTACGTTCCAAGTCCATCAAGTAGATGGCTGGTACGAAAGTGATGCTGAGCTAGTAGCATGGATTTCCAAAGACAGCAAAGGTGCTCTTTTTGCGTTAAATCCAACTTGTAAGCATCTTGGTTGTACCGTTAACTGGAACGATAACCCTGCTTACAAAGATCAGTATTTCTGTCCATGTCATGGTGCGCATTATACGCAAGACGGCAAGAACCTTGCAGTAGCACCTAAACCGCTAGACGAATACACAACAAAAGTAGAGAATGGTTTCGTGTATGTTGGACAACTGCATGCTAACACTAGAGTATAAGGGGGCGTCACGATCAGATGTTTAAAAACGTATACAACTGGATTGACGAACGTCTTGATATTACGCCTATGTGGAGGGATGTAGCGGATCACGAGGTACCAGAACACGTTAACCCTGCTCATCATTTTTCCGCATTCGTCTACTGTTTTGGCGGATTGACGTTTTTCATCACAGTCATTCAAATTCTGTCAGGTATGTTCCTAACGATGTATTACACACCTGATATTATCAATGCTTATGCAAGTGTTGATTACTTACAACATAAAGTAGCTTTCGGTGTTATCGTCAGAGGTATGCACCACTGGGGAGCTAGTTTAGTTATCGTAATGATGTTCTTACATACCCTGCGCGTGTTCTTCACAGGATCGTATAAAGCTCCACGTGAAATGAACTGGGTAGTAGGCATGCTCATTTTCTTCGTTATGTTAGGTCTTGGTTTTACGGGATACCTGCTTCCATGGGATAACAAAGCTTACTTTGCAACACAAGTAGGTATGAAAATTGCAGCATCGGTACCATTCGCTGGTCCGTACATCGAAACATTGCTGCAAGGCGGAAGCATTGTTGGTGCACAAACACTAACACGGTTCTTTGCTATTCATGTGTTCTTCCTGCCTGGCGTTCTGCTCGCTTTGCTTGCCGGACACTTCTTCATGATTCGCAAACAAGGTATTTCCGGACCGCTATAATTTAGGGAGGGGCGAATAGCGTGGCGCATGGTCATAAGTCTGATGAAAAAATCGTTTACGTAGGGGATTCCCGCGTAATAAAGAAAACGCAAGAACAACGACTCATTCCTAAAGATTACTCTGCTTACCCAGGTAAATCTGAAGCCTTCATTCCAAACTTCTTGTTGAAAGAGTGGATGGTTGGTGTCGTTGTCTTGGTCGGGATGCTAGTACTAGTTATGTCCGACCCAGCTCCGTTAGGTTATCCTGCGGATCCGAAGAACACAGCATTTATTCCGATGCCTGACTGGTACTTCTTGTTCATGTATCAATTGCTGAAGTATCCATACACATCGGGTAGCTACGTTGTTCTTGGAGCGGTTGTTGTACCAGGTTTACTCTTTGGTGGCTTACTTCTGGCTCCGTTCCTGGATACAGGTAAAGAGCGTCGCTTCTATAGAAGACCAATCGCATCAAGCCTAATGATTTTATCTTTGATTGCTTGTACATACCTAACGTACACGTCTTGGTCACATTACCAAGTCGAGCTTAAAGAGAAAAATATTATTCCAGAGCACATTAAGCGTGAAGAAGAAATGCACGCGAACAAAGGTGCTGCAGCTGGTACAGGCGCGAAGAAAGAAACGAAAAAAGCTGCTGCGATCGTTGCTGCAGATGATCCAGGTGCTGCGATCTTCGCTAAAGCTACTTGCTTAGCTTGTCATGGCGCGGGGTTAAAAGGAATGCCAGCTTCTGGTGTACCTGCTTTGTTAGGTGTAGGCGATACACATACGAAGGATGACATTATGGGTATCATCAAAAATGGCAAAGGCAACATGCCTGCCATGTATAAGCCTAATATTGATAAAGGCTTAACAGATGCCGATATCGATAAATTGGCTGAGTGGTTATCCAAACAAAAAACTCAATAAGAACAGAACCTGGTCGCGAAAGTGATCAGGTTTTTTTTGAAAATATAAGACGTTCTATGTTTCGAACTTGATTCTTAAGGAGAAGGAGGAGCCTGTATGTCCGTTTCCTATTTTTGGAGCAGAGACTTCTTACTTAGTAAGAAGATGCTATGGTTGCTTTTTATAAGCAATTTGCTCGGGACAGTTTATGGCTATGAATGGTACTGGGCACAGATGGTCGATACGATTGCAGAGAGTCCAGTGTGGTATGTGTATTTTGTTCCAGACAGCCCGACGGCCAGCCTGTTTTTCACACTATCAATAGGCTACTTAATCTTGGATTCCTCCACTTCCAGGCCTGCGAGTAAGCTATACAGAGCAATACGCGGCTTTATTGAAGCCTTTGCACTAATAACATCGTTTAAGTATGGGGTTTGGGCGGTTACGATGATTTGGGCAGGAGCCGCACAAGGGGCATCCGTAGGATGGGACGGCTGGATGCTGACTGCTTCTCATTTAGCTATGGCTGTGGAAGCGCTGTTATTTGTTCGTTGGTATTCTTACCGCTTGCCTGCCATCGTACTTGTAGCGATCTGGACGTTCTGGAATGACTATATGGACTATGAAAAAGGCGTCTTTCCTAGGTTACAGCAAGAACTTCACCCCTATTTGGGTACGATTCAATTCTTTACGATTTGCTTGAGTATCATTGGAATATGGATCGCCGTTACATGTCTATTGCTGAGAGAGAAAAGAATGTTGAAAGCAGCCTCTTGATGGTCTAAAGTGGGACGAACCTCCATATGATGATGGTGAAGGAGGGATGTCCCATGTTTTTCGCTAGAACCACTAGAGGGCTGGCGTTAACGCTTGTATTCGGCGTTGTCCTTAGTTTACTTGCGGCTTGCGGTGCAAGCCAAAGTACGGTTGGACAAGCCAATAAGCCAATAGACCCAGCGCAATTAGAGCGGATCAACTTTTTGAATCAAATCGCGGAAGACATGTACACCATGACCATGTCTGGTCAAGTAGCTGAAGCGAGAAACAAGTTGATTCAAATTTCAGATCAAATTCCGAAAATTTCTTTTGAAGGAATTACGTCCGTTGAGGGCTTGAATGCTTTGACAGAAACCGTTACTGGGGCAATGCGAGTATATAATGCGGCCAACTATTCGCCAGCAGAAGGACAACTTGCTGTTGCCAAAATTCGTCTAGCCACAGATGCACTCTCACACAAGAACCAGCCGATGTGGCTGCAGTACTATAAGGTATTGCAAAATGATAGTCAAATGCTCAGTCAACAAGTAAAGGCAAATAAGCAGCAGGAAGCCATTGAGGAATTTGGAAAGTTGTCACAGCATATTGCTATTATTCATCCTTCATTAATTATTAGCCGAGATGCTTCATCCATCGAAAAGCTGGATTCCTTATTAGTCTTTATCCGCACGAATGTGAACACCAAACCAATGCCTATTAGGCAGCTAGAAGCTGGATTGGTGAACCTAAACATGGTGCTGGACGACCTTTTTATGAAACACAAAGATGCTCTTGCCTACGTACCCTTTACGGATCCAAATCAGCCGATTATCTGGTCGCTCAGTATGGGATTCATCATTGTAGGTGTCTTATCTTATGTTGGTTGGCGTATGTATCAATCGGGGCAACATATCGTACCCATTAAGCAAACAAAGGAAAGTGAAAATAGATAACAAAAAAGTGGGTTAAGTTAGCTCAAAGAGCTGCTTAACCCACTTTTTTAGGTTTGTCATCGATGGGAGAGTTCTTAATGCGTTTTGAATCCTTCGCCTATGACCTCATGTACATCTCCAACAATGATGAAAGCGCGTGGATCAACCGCATGGATTAACTCCCGCAGTCGTCTGGTTTCATGCCGATAAACGACACAATATACAACTTCTTTAGAATTGCCTGAGTAGGCACCTCTAGCGGGGAATAGCGTCACTCCTCGGTCTAGGACTTTGGTGATGGACTCGGCTAAAACACTCGGCTGTTCACTGATAATGGTAAAAGCTTTCGCGGCATAAGCGCCTTCCGATATGTAATCAATTATCCTTGAAGTTACAAAGACGGCAACAAGGGAATATAGCACTTTTTCTTTCGGCAGGTAAATAAGTGAAGAACCAATAACGACGACATCAATGATGAGAATGACTTGTCCGACACTCCAACCTCTTTTTTTATGTCCAATGCGAGCTAAGATATCAGAACCCCCGGTCGTTCCGCCGAACCGGAATACAAGCCCAAGTCCTGTTCCGAGTGTAATCCCCGCATAAAGAGTAGCCAGAAAATAGTCTTGTGTTGTGTGGAAAGGGATGATCCAACCCATGTGAATCAGCCATTCCATCACCCATAGAAAAAGTGAAAGACAAACAACACCGAAGATCGTATATAGCATGGGACCTTTACCGAAATTCCGCCATCCCAAGTAAAATAAGGGGATATTAAAGATCAGTGTGGAGAGGGATGGCGGTACATTGAGTACATATTTGAGTAATAAGGAGATACCCGTCAAACCGCCTTCCATCAGTTCATTGGAAATGACAAAGTAATGCAAGCCAAACGCATAAATCGCGGTTCCGATCCCAATACCCAGTACATTCAGAAATTGATCAGCGAACCTTTCTTTGAAAATCATGCTTATTCCTCCATGCCTAAGATACTTTCTAAATCTAACAAAAAATTTGTCAACTTTTCTCGTTTAGTTTAACATAAGGAGGATAACCTTTGTGAAGAAGATGGAAAGAAGGATGCCGATGTCAGAACGCACACTCAAAGACCTGCAACAAGAGGTTGATACTTATATTTCCCAGTTTAAGGAAGGATATTTCAGTCCCCTGTCCATGCTGGCGAGAATGTCGGAAGAAGTTGGTGAATTGGCGCGTGAGGTGAACCATTCTTACGGTGAAAAGCCGAAAAAAAGTACGGAAGCGGACAACTCAATCGAGCTGGAGTTAGGCGATATTTTGTTCATTACGATCTGTTTTGCCAACTCACTTGGCATTGATTTGACGGAAGCGCATGACAAAATCATGCACAAATTCAATACACGAGACGCGGGGCGTTGGACTAAAATTAACACCGAAACGAATTGACCTTCATAAACTAAACCATCCCCACTTATCGGGAAAACCGCTAAAGGCAAAGGAGGATGGGCAGATGAATGGAGAAAATCAAATACAGAAAGCATACGAATCCATACTTGGGCATGATTTTGAAAAGGCCATTGAATGGTTTGAAAAAGCAATTGCTGAAGAACCAAACAATGCTGCCTATCACCACAAACTATCGATCACATTCGCGAGAAGCAATAAACTCATTAAAGCGGTGGAACATGCGTCAAAAGCCATTGAACTAGAACCAACAAATGAAGCATTTCGCTTCCATTTACAAGTGTTGAATGCACGAGAGCTCGTTGAACAAGCTAGAAGACAGCTTACGAATCCATCGACGCATGCGGAACGCGCTATTTTTCTACTTAAAGAAGCGATTGTCCTTGATCCGCTCGCGATTGAAGCGTATCTTATTTTAGGGGAAGCCTTCGCATTGAGAAAAGACTATACGAGAGCTTATCAAACTGTCATGGAGGCTATTCGTTTAGAGCCGCATCACGAACTTGCTAAGCAGCATGCTACGATCTATCAACACAAGATGAAATCAGAAATGGGCCCGAAACAAAGATAAAGGAGATCCACACAATATGGAGCGAAAAATACGAGTAGCAGTTATCGGTGCAAGTGGAAGAATGGGGCGGGAGGTCGTGAAAACCGTTCTGCGAGAATCCGACATGGAATTAGTTGCAGGGGTTAGCCGTACCTCCGGCCCAATTGATCTGGGAAAAATGGTTGGTATGGAAGAATGCGGTATCCTGATGGGTAACGATATCGAGCAGGTGCTGACAGAATCCAAACCAGATGTATTAGTTGATTTTACAGGGCCGCAAACGGCGGTTTCACATACAAATCTTGCGATTCGCCTAGGGATTAGGCCCGTGATGGGGACGACAGGTTTCACCCCTCAGGCTATTGCTGAATTGGACATGTTATGCCGAGATAACCATATTGGCGGATTAATTGCACCGAATTTCTCCATTGGCGCGATTCTGATGATGAGATTTGCTGCCCAAGCTTCAAAATATTTCCCACATCTAGAAATTATTGAGTACCACGGGGATCAAAAGCTAGACGCACCTTCAGGTACAGCTGTCAAAACCGCTGAACTCATTTCTGAAGTGCGTGAGGAAATTCGTCAAGGTAATCCGAAAGAAGAAGAAACAATTGAAGGTTCCCGCGGCGGGTATTACAATGGATTCAGAATACATAGTGTGCGTCTCCCAGGTGTATTTGCACAACAAGAAGTCATTATGGCAGAGCAAGGCCAAGCGCTTAAAATTCGACATGACTCTTATGACCGCGCCGCATATATGCCAGGTGTGGCGATTGCCGTTCGTAAAGTTATGACGTATACCGGAATGATTTATGGATTTGAGCATTTTATAGATTAAAGACCCCTAGGAGAGTGGAAGTCAGATGTTAAACATCGCACTTATTGCCCATGATCGGAAAAAAGATGAAATGGTGAATTTCGTTACGGCCTATGAGCATGTTTTCGAAGGTCACAAACTATATGCAACTGGTACGACAGGTACGCGAATAATGGAAAATACGCAATTAAGTATTCATCGGTTTATGTCTGGGCCACTTGGCGGAGATCAGCAGATTGGTGCGATGGTGGCAGAAAATGAAATGGATTTTATCATCTTCTTACGTGATCCATTGATGGCTCAACCACATGAGCCTGACATTATAGCATTGCTTCGCTTATGTGACGTTCAGGGGATTCCGTGTGCCACGAATATTGCAACAGCAGAGTTGCTTGTAAGGGCGCTTGATCGTGGAGATTTTGCGTGGAGAGAACTCGTACATAAATATAAGCCAGGTATAGAGTAAGATGAGTGAACAACTGGATATTCTCATATTTGGTGCCCATGCAGACGACGCTGAGATTGGGATGGGAGCTACCATTGCCAAGCATACAAAGCGTGGACTGCGAGTTGGACTCTGTGAGCTGACGTATGCGGAGATGTCCTCGAATGGGACAGTTGAAACCAGACTTGAAGAAGCAGATGAGGCTGCGAAGATTTTAGGGGTTTCAGCTCGCACGAATCTAGGATTACCCGATCGAGGGTTATTTGTCACAGCAGCGAACATCGAACGGATTACGCAAGAGATCAGGAAGTTTCGCCCGAGAATCGTATTCGCCCCATATTGGCAAGATCGTCATCCTGATCATATTGCGTGTTCAACGCTTGTTCAGGAGGCGGTTTTCAATGCGAAGCTGCGCAAATATTTACCGGAAACAGAAGCTGTGAACGTTGAGCAACTATTATTTTATTTTATCAATGATGTGTATGAAGCGAATGCAATTGTAGATGTAACAAATACTTACGATATTAAAATGGCAGCCCTGCGTGCGTACCGGTCACAATTTGTAACAGGTACGAACACGGTTGCGACCCCACTCAATCAAGGTTATGTTGAACGTGTAGAAGCTCGTGATCGACTCATGGGTCAAAAGCGTCAATTTACGTACGCCGAAGGGTTCGTTTCCAAACTCCCTTTGGTGATAGAACATTTTGATTGATTTGATTGATCTGAAAGAGGTGTGAGATGAAAGACAAATTAAAGATTGGTATTACGTGTTATCCGACGCTAGGCGGCTCAGGCGTTGTTGCGACAGAGCTTGGGAAGCTGCTTGCTGAAAAAGGTCACGAGGTTCATTTTATTACACATAGCATGCCGTTTCGTTTGGGCAAATTTCATAAAAACATTTATTATCATGAAGTCGAAGTCAGTCAATATTATGTCTTCCGTTATCCGCCGTATGATCTTTCACTGGCCAGTAAACTAGCTCAGGTTGCCAAAATGGAAGAACTTGATTTGCTGCATGTTCACTATGCGATTCCTCATGCTGTCTGCGCTTTACTTGCGAAACAAATGGTAGGTTCGAACTTGAAGGTTGTCACGACTTTGCACGGAACGGATATTACAGTACTGGGGCAGGATCAATCGATTTCGGATCTCATCCGTTATGCTATAAATGAAAGTGATGCCGTTACAGCTGTTTCCAAGGATCTGATTAAAGAAACAAGGGAACTGTTGGCGATTGACCGTGATATTGATCTAACCTATAACTTTGTTGATAAACGGGTGTATTACCCGCGAGATATATCGAAGCTGCGAGGCGAATTCGCGCGACCGGATGAGAAAATTCTCATTCATATTTCCAATTTCCGACCAGTGAAGCGGGTGCAGGATGTTGTGGATATTTTCGCAAAAGTTAGCAAAGAAGTTCCTTCGCGACTCTTATTCGTTGGAGAAGGTCCGGATCTGTCGAAAATGATTTCGAAGGTGAAGGAGCTAGGGCTTTCGGATAAAGTAACGTTCTGCGGGAAGCAGGATGATGTGGCTCAAGTGATTTCCCTTGCAGATGTCATGCTGCTTCCTTCCGAGAAAGAAAGCTTCGGCCTTGTCGCGCTTGAGGCGATGGCTTGTGGCGTACCGACAATTGGATCGAATGCCGGTGGGATTCCAGAGTTAATTACTCATGGTGAAACTGGGTTTTTGGCCGAAGTAGGAGATACGGACCAAATGGCCGCGCATGCTATCAATTTGCTGAAAAATCAGGTGCTGTACGAGCAAATGGCGCAAAATTGTTTGAATCGTGCGCGATATACGTTCTGTAACGATATTACGACGGTTCAATATGAAGAAATTTACTATCGCGTGTTAGGGAGAGAACTCCCTGAATCACATCGGATTTCAGCCTCGTCCTGTCAGTAAGGATACGAGCTGGCTAGGAGAATTATGCCGAATGCAAGTAATATGAACATAGATGATGCCGGCGCTTCTGCAGTACTTGCGAAGCTATCAGAGGCTGGGTATGAAGCTTATCTGGTCGGCGGCTGTGTGCGAGATGCTGTACTCAGTCGGCCCATTAAAGATATTGACATCGCGACTTCAGCGCTCCCTGAGCAAGTTATTCAGAATTTCCAACGTACAGTGCCAACGGGTCTTCAACATGGCACAGTGACCGTTCTGATGGCTCAGGGAACCTATGAGGTGACAACCTTTCGCAAGGAGGCAGCGTATGAGGGTTTCCGCCGACCTGCCTCTGTTGAATATATCTCGGATTTGACCGAGGATTTGAAACGGCGCGACTTCACCATGAATGCTATGGCCTTGGATGGGGCAGGCGTGCTGCAGGATCCTTTTGGTGGGCAGCAGGATCTGGCCGCGGGAATCCTCCGCTGTGTTGGCGTAGCGGAGGAACGGTTCGGCGAAGATGCCTTGCGTATGCTTCGCTGTATTCGTTTCGCCTCGACCTACGGTCTCGAGATCGAGGCTAGCACTTGGCAAGCGCTGCTGGCGAATGCGCCATTGCTGCGCCACATCGCGATGGAGCGCGTGCGCAGCGAGCTGCAGCGTATGGTTGAAGGCCCAGCCCCTGCGCGGGCTGTGCGGCTACTGCTGGCGAGCGGCCTCCTGGCCTACCTCAAAAAGCAGCTTCCGCTGCCTTTTGAGGCTTGGCTCGCCTGGGACGACGCGCTAGACGCGGTGAGCGCGCTGGACGAGCAGCATGACCGCTGGGCCATGCTGTTGATGCTCCTGGAGGTGCCAGCGGACACAGTCCGCGCGGCGCTCCAGGAGCTGACCTTCTCCCGCGCTGATTGCGCAGCGGTCGCGGAAGTGCTAGCCCTGCGCGACGCTATCGCCGCGCAGGTAAGTACGGCAGACCCGGCTCCGCTGGAGCGGGTCTGGAAGCTTGGCGCGGTGCGCCGCGGCGAAGCCGCAGCCCGCGCGTTATTGCGGCTGCTGCGCGAGCTGCCGATGGCCACAGGGAAGCGCGGCGAGTTGGCGCGCTTCTTGGTTTCCACTGCGCCGGAGCTGCTGCGGCGCGGTGAGTCGTGGCTGAAGGAGGTTCCCTGCTTCAGCCTGAAGGAACTCGCCATATCCGGCAATGATATGGCAGAGGCACTGGACCGGCAGCCGGGCCCATGGATGGGAGGGCTGCTGCAGGAGCTGCTCGAGCGGGCCGCGCTCGGGGAAATCTCGAATGAGCGCGAGGCTCTTATCAACGCCGCGCAGGCTGCGAAGTAGCAGCGCTGTGCGGCTTTTCTTTTAACCTCGCGCGGGTTGATAGTTTTAGTTCGCCCTATAGATCAAATTAAAAGATTGTGAGTGAATTCGTATGAATGAACGAATTTTAGAATTGTTTGAGGAAGCTGCGGAAACGTATGTGTCGGGTGCTGAGATCAGTCGTCGTCTTAACGTGAGCCGCACGGCGATATGGAAGCACATCGAGGAACTGCGAGCGGAGGGTTATGAATTCGAGGCTGCCCCGCGCAAGGGTTATCGTTTGCTTAGCAAGCCAGCGAAATGGCAAGTTAGCGAGCTCATGAAAGACATGAATACGAAGGTGCTTGGCCAAAAGGTACATATTTATGACGAAGTGGACTCCACTCAGACCATTGCGCATAAGCTAATTGCCTCAGGGGCGACTGAAGGGACGATCGTGCTTGCTGAGAGGCAGACGGCAGGGAGGGGCCGAATGGGCCGCAACTGGTATTCTCCAGCGGGTAAAGGGATATGGATGAGTCTCATCCTGATGCCACGGATTCCGGTTTATTTCATGCCACAACTTACGCTGCTGTGCGCGGTTGCACTATGCCGATCGATCCAGAAAGTTTGTCAGGTCGATGTTGGCATTAAGTGGCCGAATGATTTATTGATTCATGGGAAGAAGGTAAGCGGCATTTTGCTGGAGAGCAGCGGCGAGGATGAACGCCTTAAATATGTCATTGCTGGGATTGGCATTAGCGTGAATTTGCAGGTGGAGGACTATCCGGAGGAGCTCCGTTCCATTGCAACTTCCCTAGCTATTGAGTCTGGCGGTGAGGTATCTCGAGAAGGTTTGGTACAAGCATTTCTTATGGAATTTGAGAACATGTATGCCCTCTACTTGGAGAAGGGCTTTGCCCCGATTCGCTTACTTTGGGAAGCTTTGAGTGTGACGTTGAAACGGCCGATCCGTACACAATCTCCATCAGGATTGATAGAGGGAATCGCAGATTCTTTAGATGATACAGGGGCGTTGACGGTGATTACACCAACAGGTGAGCGGATTAAAATATACTCTGGGGATATCGAGCTTAAGTAATGGGAGATAAAGGGTATCCTCCAGAAGCAAGTTTTGGTATAATAGAAGCATAAGGCGGTATCCTTATAGGAACTGCACTTGTAAGTTGATCTTGTAAATCGTTGTGTTGCATGAATTCATTCATGCACTGTCGGTTCTACCTACGACAAAGGAATAACCCCTGAACAAGATGTTGGATTCTGCTCTGAGCCTTATAGGACCGAGACAGAGGGATCATTGATTCTTTCTGCGTGCGTTCCTTTTAGCTCTTAGCTAAAAGGTTTTTTATTTTATATGAGGAAGCTGGGATTACTGTGGAACAACGTAAGGCGCTAACGACAGCAAAGATGAGAAAAATGAAACAAGATGGCGTACCGATTACGATGGTGACGGCCTACGATTATCCCTCAGCACGTTTGTCGGAGGAAGCCGGCATTGATGTCATTCTAGTTGGAGATTCACTTGGGAATGTTGTGCTCGGTTATGATTCGACGTTGCCTGTAACTTTGGATGATATGGTGTATCACACACGTGCTGCAGTGCGCGGGGCCGCGAATACATTTGTCGTCGCTGATATGCCATTCTTAACCTACCACGGCAGCTTGGATGCTACTTTGCAAGGCGTAGGACGTTTGATGCGTGAGGGCGGGGCTAAAGCGGTTAAATTAGAAGGTGGAGCAGAGATCGCAGCTACTGTCAAAGCGATTACGGATGCAGGCGTGCCTGTCGTTGGTCATTTGGGTTTAACGCCGCAGTCGGTTCACCAATTGGGTGGCTTTCGCGTGCAAGGACGCAGTTCGGATCAAGCTAAGAAGTTATTAAGTGATGCTAAAGCCATTGAAGAGGCTGGCGCTTTTGCGGTTGTACTGGAGCTCGTAACCGATGAATTGGCGGCTTGGATCACGAAGCAGCTTTCGATTCCTACGATAGGTATAGGGTCTGGCGTACATTGTGATGGGCAAGTACTCGTGTATCATGATCTGTTGCAGTATGGTTCTGACAGTGCTCCCAGAAAGTTTGTTAAAGCCTATGCAAATATCGGGGAAACTATCCGTGTAGGTATTGGCGAGTATGTAAAAGAAGTGAAGGCGCGGACATTCCCGGCGCAAAAAAATACATTTCATATGGACAACGATGTTGTTCAATATCTCTACGGCGATAAGGAGTGATTGCCATGGAAGCGATCCACACAATGGAAGTGGTTCATACAATTGCTGATTTGCGTTCGCGGATTGGAGCGTACCGTCGTAAAAGTGAGCAATCCGTAGGTTTTGTGCCTACGATGGGCTTTTTACATGAAGGTCACGCTAGCTTGCTCAAAAAAGCACGATCCCAGAGCGGTTTGGTAGTGTTGAGTATTTTTGTAAATCCTTTGCAGTTCGGTCCTGGTGAGGATTTTGAACGTTATCCGCGCAATACGGAGCGGGACTTAGCGGTAGCAGAAGCCGCGGGCGTGGATCTCGTATTCATGCCATCGGTTAGTGAAATGTACCCATCATCTAATAGGACAACAGTCAGTGTTTCAGAAGTGACGACTAGACTATGTGGGGCTTCCAGACCTGGTCATTTTGATGGCGTTGCGACCGTTGTGAGCAAGCTGTTTCATATTGTTCAGCCGGATCAAGCCTTTTTTGGCTTGAAGGATGCCCAGCAGGTTGCAGTCATTGAGCAGATGGTGCAGGATTTAAATCTTGCCGTAGAGATCGTTCCATGTCCTACCTTAAGAGAAGCAGATGGACTTGCGATGAGCTCAAGGAACGTTTATCTTTCGGCAGAAGAGCGTAAGCAAGCGTTAGTGCTGTCGCAGTCGTTAGAGAAAGCGAAAGAGTTCGTCCTAAGCAAGTCAGCAACATCTTTTACTGCACAAGAACTGCAAAGTCTTGTCAGCTTGCATATTCAAACGGCGCCCTTAGCTGTTATCGATTATGTTGAAGTATTGACTTACCCAACTTTAGAGCCTTTTGACCATAGCCATACTACATCTTCTCTTATTATTGCCTTGGCTGTTAAGTTCGGGAAAACACGTTTAATTGATAATCTTATTCTACAAGTCAGGAAGTGACGTCTTATGTTTCGCACAATGATGAAAGCCAAGATTCACCGCGCCACAGTAACGGAGGCGAATTTAAACTATATCGGCAGTATCACCATTGATGAGGATTTGATTGATCTCGTCGATATGCTGCCCAATGAGAAAGTACAAATCTTAAACAACAACAATGGTGCACGTCTTGAAACGTACATTATTCCAGGGCCGCGGGGCTCTGGTGTTGTTTGTTTGAACGGTGCGGCAGCTAGGCTTGTCCAAACTGGTGATACGATTATCATCGTTTCTTATACCATGATGAGTGACGAAGAAGCCAAAAAACATCATCCAACGATTGCCTTTATGGGTGCGAACAATAAAGTAGCCCAGCTCTTGAAAGAAGAGGAACATTCGACTGTTCTGTAAGCGCGAAGACTCAACATGTCATGCATGAAATCGGCTTTGTTTACAAAGAATGAGGGTAAGCTTTCGAAGCAAAGGTGGGGATGCCAAATGTTTAAGCATTTATTTTCCACAATGAATGAGGTTTTAGAAGAAATCCAGAAGGAATATCCGAACAGTGATGTAGAGAAAAAAGCGGAGCTCGATGAACAACTACAAGTACTGAAAACGATGAGTGATGAATTCATCGAGGCTTGGCTGCTTTTTGAGGAGAAGCTGGGAAAGTTTTATGGGGCGGTGCCGGTCCTCAGTACCAAAACTTTACATGAGGAACTAATGGAGCTCGATGTGTCCGGCAAGCAAACGGAAGAATTCATGCGTGGACAAGGGTATTATAAGCTATACATGTATGATCAGGCGATCAAAGAATTTGAGGTGCTGATTCAAAGGCAGCCGGATTTCTTGTTAGCTCGGGTTTACTTAGCGATGGGTCATTTGCGGAAAGGGGAGTTTGGCGATGCCTATCAACATTTCAAATTCCTCCTCCCATTGACGGAGAATACGAAGATGAAAGCTATCTCCTATAACGCAATGGGCTGTATTCAAGTGCAAAATCAGAACCTGGAGAAGGCTTTCGAATATTTTCAAAAAGCGTATCATACCGACCCTACTTGTATGGAGCCACTCATCAATCTTGATGAATCCTGACCCGGAACGGCAAAACAAGGTATTCCCTTTTCCTAATCAGATTTGGTATGCTAGGAGAAGTGCAGGACGAAGGGATTGAAGATAGACATTATGAAATTTGCAGTCTTGGATTTTGAAACGACAGGAAGTCAGCCTGGGGACGAAATTATACAGGTTGGACTCGTCATTATAGATCAATTTGAAATAACAGACAGGTATACTTCTCTGGTGAACCCAGGGATAAGTATACCTTCTTCGATTATAACCTTAACGGGAATCACGAATGAGATGGTTGCTGATGCGCCGTCACTTGATCAGGTGATGTCAGACATGTTCCCGCTGTTGTTTGACTGTGTGCTCGTCGCGCATCAAGCTGCTTTTGACTTGTCTTTTCTACAACGGGGCCTTACGAGAACGGGATATCCGCCATTCTCAGGACGCGTATTAGACACGATGGATATGCTGCGGATCTTATTTCCGTCCATATCCAGTCTCCAGCTGAGCATGGTAGCCGCATTGTTCGGCATTGACCATGAGAGACCACACCAAGCAGACAGTGATGCAGAAGTCACGGCCTTGATTTGGATCCATTGCTTGGATCGCTTATTGGGTCTTCCTCTCTTAACGGTGCAAAGACTGAACAACATTTTCGAAAACGTTAACACAGACCTAGGGTGGTTCCTCGACGAGATTTGTGTATATAAAGAGTCAGTGACAAGTGTTGATATGGATACGAATCGTTACTTCCGCCAATTTACCTTGAATGTGGCGGATTGGGGCGAGGATGAGGAGCTGCGCTCAGAATTCGAAGTGACTGGGGCGCTCGGATCATCTTTTCAAGCGTTTCAGCAGGGATTGAAGTCCGCTCTGCAGCAGCGTTTTGAGGTGTACGAGGATCGGGAATCTCAGGATCAAATGATTCTGGAAGTGGAAAAGTCCCTTGAGTCCGATCAGCATTTGATGATCGAAGCAGGAACGGGTACAGGGAAATCACTAGGATACTTGATCCCATCGATTTATTATGGCCTGAAGTATGAGAAGAAAGTGGTCGTTTCCACGCATACGATTAATTTGCAGGAGCAGCTTCGTGAGCGAGATATTCCTTTATTAAAAGAAATCTTTCCTGTGCCTTTCAAAGCGGCAGTCCTCAAGGGGAGAAGTCACTACCTGTGCTTGCGTAAATTCGAGACGAAGCTGACAACGCGGGATTACGAGAATGGCAGAGAAGACCCGATTACCGCGGCGCAAATGGTTGTCTGGCTGAGTGAAACGGAGCATGGGGACGAAGAAGAATTACACTTTGGTAACAAAGGGGCCCAATTCTGGTATACCGTTGCGAGTGATACAGATTCATGCTTAAATCGCATGTGCCCGTGGTATAAGAAGTGCTTCTATCACCGCGCGCGTAATGATGCCAACACGGCCGATGTGATCATCACGAACCATTCCCTCCTTTTTACGGATATGAAAGCGGAGAACCGCCTTCTACCTGCTTACAAGCACCTTGTGATTGACGAGGCACATCACTTTGAAGAAGTGGCGAGTAAACATCTTGGAATTGAACTTCACGCTTCGGCTTTTTATCATTCCTTATTATGGTTGTACAAGGATAATCGCAGCGGCCAGCTTCCAATGCTTCGTTTCCGATTACAGAAATCGGATGAAGCGCAAGAGCGTGTAGCGGGTTGGAGTCAAACAATTGATGGTTTATACCCGAAAATTATTTCAATCAAAGAGGACTGGGAACGTTTAAGCGAAGCCATGTACGAGTTAGTTTCTTCCGGAAGTGATCCGTCCCAGTCGGAAACTTCGCAATATGTGCTGCGCTTGAAGTCAGAAACTTTACCTTCAAATTGGCGAGAGTTGCTGATCATGGAGGATAACATTTATCTGAATGCGAATGAGCTCCTGCGAACATTGGATAAATTGCTGAATGAGCTAAAGGAACAGCAGGATGGACTCGGGGTTCAAGGGTTAGTCACCGATCTGAACGGCACAGTGAAAGAGCTGTATGCGCATCGAGATGCCTTGCATTTCTTTATGAAAATGGCAGATGAGGGCTATGTGTACTGGATCGAAGCCGGCACATATGCGAAGGCCAAGTCAGTCCAGCTTAATTCGGTACCAACGGATGTAAGCGGGTTGCTGCAGCAGCACTTCTTTGAAACGAAAGATAGTATCATCCTGACCTCAGCAACACTGTCTGTGAATAAATCGTTCCAATATTCGGCAGAGCAATTAGGATTAGCAATTCCGGAAGATGAAGAGTCTGGGAAGCTGAAAACTGTTCAATTACCATCTCCCTTTAATTATCGTGAGCAGGCGTTGGTTGTGATTCCGCGAGATTTCCCAACGATTAAAGGAGCGGGTGATCCCGTTTTTATTGAAGCACTCATCGCATCGCTTAGTGATGTAGCGCAGGTAACGAAGGGCCGAATGCTAGTCCTCTGCACATCGAATCGGATGCTGAAGCTTGTTCATGCAGGTATGAAGGAGAGACTGAGTCCTCATGGAATCACAGTGCTTGGACAGGGCGTTGACAGCGGCAATCGCAGTAAGCTGACCCGAATGTTCCAAGATAACAAGATGTGCGTCCTACTGGGCACCAGTTCGTTCTGGGAGGGAGTAGATATTCCAGGTGATGCGCTAAGCTGTCTCGCGATCATACGGCTACCATTCCAGCCGCCAAATCATCCTCTTGTGGAAGCCAAATGCGAGAATATCAAGAAGCGTAATGAGAATCCATTTATGAAATTCTCCGTACCACAGGCGGTTATTCGGTTTAAGCAAGGCTTCGGCAGACTTGTTCGGAGAGCGTCTGATAAAGGCATCGTGATCATCTATGATACGCGTGTTATTGAAACCTATTACGGGAAGCACTTCCTCTATTCGTTGCCTGGTCCTAAGATCGAGCACATGACGTGCGAACAAATGTTACCGAGGATTGAGCAATGGATGGGGGGAGCCTAGATTCGTGAAAACACAAAAAATTTCGGAAGCTGTTGTCCGTAGATTACCGATTTATTTACGTTATTTAAACGAGTTGCAAATGAATAATGTATCCACCGTTTCTTCTCAGGATTTAGGTCAGAAGTTGGATCTGAATCCTGCTCAGATTCGCAAGGATTTAGCTTATTTCGGAGAGTTTGGTAAAAAAGGAATCGGCTATGATATCAATTATTTGATTGAGAAGATTCGACAGATTCTTAAATTAGATCGCCATATCCAAGTTGCGCTCGTTGGTGCGGGGAATTTAGGAAGAGCCCTATGCAATTATAATACGTACTTACGAAATGATATGAAAATTGTGGCTCTTTTCGATGCAATGCCGTCCAAAACAGGAGAAGTTATTAATAACTTAGTTGTGCTTCCTATGGATAAAATGAAGTCCGTATTGTCCGAGCTGGGCGTACGGATTGGTATCATCACTGTGCCCGCGACGGAAGCTCAAAATGTTGCAAATGAATTCGTAGCTTGCGGAATAGAAGCCATTTTAAATTTTGCGCCAGTCATTATTAAGGTTCCCGCAGAGGTACGTGTGCATTATGCTGATTTTACGACAGAGCTTCAGAGCTTAGCTTATTATCTGGATTAGTAAGAAAAAGGCACGACCCGCGCAGCTTCAGCGGGTCGTGCCTTTGTTTTTAGAAAATAAGTCTGAATAGTACAAAGTAGATCGAGAACGCAAGTGCAATGCTAATCGGTATCGTAATTATCCAGGTGACAAGCATGCGTCCCACTGTGCCCCACTGGACTTCATGGAAACGCATAACGCTTCCTGTTCCAATAATCGCAGAGGAAATAACATGTGTTGTGGATAATGGTTTACCGACGAACGTTGAGAATTGAATAACGATGGATGACGTTAAATCAGCAGCGAAACCATTTATCGGCTCAATTTTTACGATTTTGCCTGAAACTGTTTTGATGATTCGCCATCCACCGATGGAGGTTCCAAGTCCCATAGCGAGTGCTGCAGCAATTTTAACCCAGATTGGTACATTCAAATCATCTTGTACACCCGCAGCCACAAGACCGAAGACGATGATTCCCATCGCTTTTTGGGCATCGTTACCACCATGGGAGTAGGAAAGCAGGGCAGCAGATAAAATTTGAAGCGAGCGAAACATCCGATTAAGCTTAGATCGTGATGTATTTCCTGACCAAATAACAATATATTTGATCAAAGTCATTATCAGATAGCCTAGAACGAATGCAACAATAGGCGATAAGATCAGGATAATGATGATTTGTGTAAAACCATTCCAATTCACGGCTCCCAAGCCAGATCCCGCGATAACTGCACCTGCCAATGAACCAAGCAGTGTATGTGAGGAAGAGGAGGGAATGGATAGATACCATGTCAGCAGGTTCCAAATGATAGCCGCAAGAAGTGCTGCGATGACAACCTCTACACCATTTTCGATCTTGGCTGGATTTGCAATACTGCCTCCCACGGTCTTGGCAACCTTAGAGGATACCATAGCTCCCACAAAATTAAGTGTAGCCGCCATGATAATTGCGACTCGCGGGCTTAATGCACGTGTAGAAATCGAAGTCGCAATCGCATTGGCTGTATCGTGAAATCCGTTGATGAAGTCGAATAGCAGGGCTAATACAACGATAACGATCAAATAAATTAACATGAATTCCTCCTAGCGTTTTCCAGTTGGAAAACTTTCTTCGTACACAGAGACATTTTGTGTCTTAGGAGTAACGAAGTACTACACTGTCTAGAATATTGGCAACATCTTCGCAAGCATCTGTCGTTTCTTCAAGGCGCTCATAGATCTCTTTAAGTTTAAAATCTTCGTAGATATCTTTACGCGTAATGAAAATTTGACGAATTCCTTCACGCATCAAGCGATCACCATCATTTTCTAATGCGTTTATAGCAACGGTGTGTTCCGGGATTTGCATATATTTTTTCTTAGCTAACAGCTTGAAGGCATCAAGCATATGCTGACAGGAATCTACAATTACAGCAGAGAATTCTTTCATATAGGAGTCCGTGTGGGAAACGCTCAAATAGTCGAAACGAGCAATCGTTGCTTCAATTCCGTCAGTGACATCATCCACCTTGGAAGCCAGAACCATAATATCTTCCCGATCAATCGGAGTGATAAATACTTTATTCAAACCTCTGAAGATGTCATGTGTAATGGAGTCGCCTGCATGCTCCAGATCATGAATCGCTTTGACATATTCAATTGGGGGTTTGTCACCCATCATGGCCGTGCGAAACAGTTGAGCTGTTTGCAAAGCGTTCTCTGCAGCACGAATAAGAAGTTGCAAGAAATCGACTTCGTTCTTTTTGGTGAATAACGTTGTCATAGAATCCTCCTAATTTTTACTATATGTACAAGTTTTTGAACGAATTTGTTAACCGACTATGACCAAATTGTAGAAAAAACTCACAATGTTTAAAATATCATACTCATTAGGGCTAAAGCAACGAAAATTCCGTGACATTTTACATTTTCTTTACATCTTTTCAATAGTGTTTAGCTTCCTTGATTTTACAAGCTACAAGATGTAAAGTTTATGGAGCAGTAACTGTTTATAGAATGAGCATAGAGAGGGTTTTTTAGTATGAAAAAAACATTAATTTCGAACGGTCTTTTTATTTCAATTAAGGAAGCTAAATCATCCATTAAGGGCTGCATGGTTATCGAGGGCAGTCAGATTACATATATTGGGGAAGAAATCCCAGAGCCCTTAGAAAACTATGATGAAGTGATCGACGGCACCAATAAGTTGTATATGCCCGGGCTTGTGAATACGCACGGTCATGCCGCAATGTCCCTCCTACGTGGGTATGGTGATGACTTGGCTCTGCAAATTTGGTTAGAAGAGAAAATGTGGCCAATGGAAGCGAAATTCACCTCGCAGGACGTGAAATGGGGAACACGTTTGTCGATTCTTGAAATGGTCAAAGGCGGCACAACAACTTTCGTTGATATGTATGACCATATGAATGAAGTTGCATTGGCTGTTGAGGATTCCGGTTTGCGCGGCGTCTTGACCCGCGGCGTGATTGGGCTTTGTCCTCCGGATGTACAAACAGCTAAGCTTAGAGAAGCAACTGAATTCGCAAAGAATTGGCATGGTAAAGCAAGTGGACGGATTACAACGATGATGTCACCCCATGCCCCATATACATGTCCTCCTGATTATATCGAACGCATTGTACAAGCTGCGCATGATCTTAATCTTCCGATTCATACACATATGTCAGAAACTAGACGTGAAGTTGAAGGAAATGTCGAGCAGTATGGAACTAGACCTGTGGCTCATTTAGAGAAGCTAGGCGTGTTTACCCGTCCGACGCTTGTCGCGCATGGTGTTCATTTGAATGATGAAGAAATTTCAATTCTCAAAAAATATGATGTACGTGTGTCACATAACCCAGGTAGTAATCTGAAGCTTGCCAGCGGTGTTGCGCGTTTACCAGAATTATTACGTGCTGGAGTCAAAGTTTCCTTAGGTACAGACGGTGCGGCATCCAACAATAATTTAGACATGTTTGAGGAAATGAGACTGGCTGCCCTTATTCATAAAGGAGTAACAGGCGATCCGCTAGCTGTTCCTGCGAAAGAAGCTTTATTGCTTGGTACGCGAATGGGAGCAGAATCCATCTGGTTAGAGGATGTCGGGTTACTGGAGCCGGGTATGAAAGCAGACTTCATTGCACTAGATATCGATCAACCCCATTTCTTGCCGAAGACGGATTTCGTCTCTCACATCGTTTACTCCGCTTGTGCGAAGGATGTCGTTGATGTCTGCGTAGATGGCAATTGGATCGTACGTAAAGGTGAATGTCTAACACTAGATGAAGAAAAAATTAAACGTGAATTCGAACAATGCTTTGATAAACTGAAAGGCTAATGCTTTGGCTAAGTAAGGTGTTTTGGGGAGGTGCGCGGCGTTCATGAATGCAAAGCGAACAATTACACTTGGCGTTTTTATTGTAGCAACGCTAGGTGTTGTGCTTAGCCGATTCTACCTCAATGTACAGAATGAACACTGGGATGAGAAGCGAGTAGCTGTCGAGAAAGCCTATGAGGGCAGTATGATGACGAAGGCCACGAAGGTAGATTTTTTCTATGGCGATGAGGCATTTCAGATTGTATATGGGGAAAATAAGTTAGGACAAAAGTTAATTGCTTGGGTTTCAGAGAAAGTGGTTCATACGGAAATGACGGAGGAAGCTTTCACGGAAGCGCAAGCCAAAGAGGCCGTTTTGAAAAAGGCGCCTGGCAGTCAAATTGAACGTGTTATGCCTGGCAAGCTTGGCAATGACTATGTGTGGGAAGTATTTTACAAGACGAATGATGCTAGAGGTACTCGTTATTTCTATGATTATTATACCTTCAAAGATGGTTCTTATCTCGATACGTATCGGCTCAGCCTTCATTAAGAAGGTTGAGCTTTTTTGTTTGAGGAAGTATTACACGGTGTTTCCACTGATTACATAAGGTAAGATGTATATGACAAGTGATATACTCATCGTATAGCTTTTGAGGCATAAAAATATATCTATACAGAAAGGTGGACGCCAATCCATGAAGATGAAGCTGCGCCTTTTACCTGTTATCTTGAGCGTGATTATTTCGGCCGGAGTACTTTTTGGAGGCTGGTTCGCTTATACAAGCTTTGCGATGGAAAATCCATTATCCAATAAAATTAGTGCGGTTACTGGTGTTACCAGCTCAACGATGAAGTTGTCTTCGAACCAAGTAGATATTGAATTGACTTTAAAACCAGATGCTAATTTACGAAATGTCGTTGAACAGATTAAAGAAGACGGTGCTTCCATTATTGGCAAGCGTACTGTGAATATATCAGTGAAAAATAATTCATCTGCACAGCTAGATCAGTGGTGGTCCAAAGCGTTATTTGAGGTGGCACAGGCTATGGAAACGAAGCATTATGCCGATATTCCAACAACGTTACAAAAATACGCAGATGGTGTACCCAACATGAAAGTCGATAGTGAAATGGATGAGCATAACGTGTACATTCGCCTAACAGATGGTGATGCGACGAAATTTATCATGCTGCCTAGAATCTCCCAGATCGGAGTGTGGCCGAATGAGTAAAATATATAAAGAAATTGGTATCGGATTTATTCCTGTTCTTCTCGTCTTTTTAGCTTTTCAAGGTGTGAACGTGATTCCAATTTTATTCGTAAGTGCACTCGGAGTATCGCTATTCTATATGATGAAAAGTCGCGGTGGCATTGGTGCCGCGGCAGGTGGTGGCGATCGAAAGAGCAAGAATCGGACGCCGTCCTTTTTGACTTTTGATGAAATTGGCGGGCAAGATCGTGCGAAGAAAGAATTGATGGAAGCTCTCGATTTTTTGATTAAACATGAGGAAATTAAAAAGCTAGGCATTCGTCCGCTAAAAGGATTGTTACTAACAGGTCCTCCTGGGACAGGGAAAACCTTGATGGCGAAAGCATCCGCGCATTATACGAACTCTGTTTATATGGCTGCATCAGGTAGTGAGTTTGTTGAGATGTACGTAGGTGTCGGAGCAAGTCGTGTCCGCGATTTGTTTAAAGAAGCTAGAGCTCGTGCTGTTAAAGAGGGCAAGGATAACGCGATTATTTTTATTGATGAGATTGATGTGATCGGCGGTAAAAGGGAAGGCGGACAACAGCGTGAGTATGACCAAACGTTGAATCAACTGTTAACCGAAATGGATGGCATTCATACGAATGATGCGCCGCGCATTCTTATTATTGCCGCAACGAACCGTAAGGAAATGTTGGATAGCGCATTATTGCGCCCAGGTCGATTTGATCGTCATATCGAGGTCGATCTGCCAGACAAGAAGGGGCGATTAGCCATTCTTCATATTCATGCTAAGAACAAACCGCTCGCTAAAGGTGTTTCGTTAGATATGACGGCTGAGCAAACCTTTGGCTTCTCAGGTGCTCAGCTTGAAGGTGTGCTTAACGAGGCGGCGATTTATGCCTTACGTGAAGATAAGCTAGCGATTGAGCAGCCTCATTTGGCCTCCGCGATCGATAAGGTTATGATGGGTGAACGAACAGATAAAGAGACAGCCAATGACGAGAAAGAACGTGTGGCCTACCACGAATTGGGCCATGCTATTATTGCAGAGCTTGTTCGTCCTGGCTCCGTATCCCAAGTTACAGTGAGCCCGCGCGGGAAAGCCTTAGGGTATGTGCGTCATAACCCGCCTCAGGATCATTACTTATACACGAAGGATTATATCGAGGAGCAGATTATGATTGCTCTGGGCGGTGCGGCAGCAGAAGAAATGATCTACGGAGGTCGCAGTACGGGCTCTCGTAACGATTTTGAACAATCACTATCCATGGTACGCAATATGATGGACTCTGGTCTTACCAGCTTAGGTATCATTGATCGTGAGATGGTCACAAAAGATCAGTTGATGAAAGAAAACGCAATGATTTTAGATAGTTTAATGCTGAAGACAAAAGCGATGTTAGAGGAGCAACGCAGTGTTTTTAACCATGCGTTTGCTATTCTGATGAAGGAAGAAGTCCTTTCAGGAGATACATTCCGTACCTTATTTGACGCTTCTGTGACACAAAGTGCATAATAATGACCGTTGGCCAATTAGGTCAACGGTTCTTGTCTTTACACTGTACACAAGCATACATATACTTATGGGGAAACCTTTTTTGATTCGATTGGGAAGCTGTATGGAAGAAGGAGAAACAAGCTATGATATTCAGAACAATTGGTGTAATCGGCGGAGGAACAATGGGTCAGGGTATCTCGGAAATGCTTGCAGCCCGGGGACTTGACGTGATCCTTGCTGAAAAAACAATTGAAAAGTTAGACCGTGCGATCGAGCAAATCACGGTTAGTTTAGATAAGCAAATTGAGCGATGGGCTTTGACGGAAGCGGAGAAGAAATCCATCCTTTCGAAAATCAAGCGAGCAGACTCCATTCAGGATATGGCTTCCTGTGAGCTTGTCATTGAAACAATTTCCGAAGATTTGAATGCGAAAAAGCATGTCTTCTTTCAACTCAATCAAATATGTACACCTCATATCATTCTAGCAACCAATACGTCCACACTTAGCGTTACGGAGATTGCTGCGATTACAACACATCCAGAGCGTGTGATAGGCTTACATTTTCTACATCCGGTTGCGAAGGTGAATCTTGTTGAAATTGTTCGCGCCATGAAAACGTCCGATGAGACGTATAACCATACCCGTCAGTTTGTTGATGATTTGCTCCTGAAAAAAAGCATTAAAGTAAATGAATCGCCTGGTTATATTACGACGCGATTGATTTGTACACTGATCAATGAGGCTCTTCACACTTTATCTGAAGGCGTTGCTTCCGCAGAAGATATTGATCAAGCGATGCGGATCGGCTATGACTTTAAGCATGGTCCGTTGGAAATGTGCGACCGTTTTGGACTCGATGCTGTATTAGCGGCATTGGAAGGTATGTTTCGTGAATACGGAGATATTAAATATCGTCCGTCATACCTGTTGAAACAAATGGTTCGTGCGGGGCATCTTGGGGCGAAGACTGGTGAAGGCTTCTTCCGCTACGATAAGGATGGTGACCGACTATAAATATTCTTGTGATAAATGCAGGCAGTTCGTCGGTGAAGTATCAGCTTTACAATATGGAACACGCGACTGTGCTAGCTAAAGGAAGAGTGGAACGGATTGGGATGGATTCAGCCATCCTAATGCATGAACCAACAGACAAACCAGATTATCATAAGGTGGATGAAATCCTTGAGCACACCACGGCTATCCGCAAGGTGCTAGATGTGCTTGTACATCCTGAGCATGGCGTGCTGACCGCCATCTCGCAGATCGACGCCGTCGGCCACCGTGTCGTGCACGGCGGTGAATCCTTCAAGAGCTCCGTCCTCGTCACAGACGAGGTGAAGAAAGAGATCCGGCGCCTCTTCGATTTGGCGCCGCTGCACAACCCCGCGCATATGCTCGGCATCTCCGCGGTGGAGGCCAACATGCCTGGCGTACCTCAGGCTGTCGTCTTCGACACCGCCTTCCATCAGTCGATGCCGGCGAAGGCCTACCTGTATCCGGTGCCCATGGCTCTCTACCGGAAGCACAAGGTGCGCCGCTACGGTTTCCACGGAACGTCGCACAAGTATGTGAGCGAGCGTGCCGCTGCCTTCCTAGGACGCCCGCTAGAGCAGCTGAAGCTCGTTACCTGTCACATTGGTAACGGAGCTTCCTGCGCCGCTGTATGGGGCGGTCAGTCGGTTGACACGAGCATGGGAATGACCCCGCTCGAAGGGCTGATGATGGGCACGCGCAGCGGCGATCTGGATCCGGCCATCGTGCCCTATGTGATGGGCAAGGAGGATTTGACGATCGGTGAGGTGAACTCCATGCTGAATAAGCATAGCGGTCTGCAGGCGATCTCTGGCATCTCGAGCGATATGCGGGAGATCGTGGAGGCGATGGGAGCGGGCGATAAGAACGCGATCTTGGCTTTTGAGATGTATGTGTATCGGATACGCAAATACATCGGGGCTTATGCTGCAGCGATGAACGGCGTCGATGCGATTGTGTTTACAGCAGGCGTAGGCGAGAATTCAGCGCATATGCGCCAAGCGGTCTGCGAAGGGTTGAGCTTTCTTGGTGTGGATTTTGATGGGGAAGCGAATTTGCAGGGAAGAGGAACGGAGAAACGGATTACAAAGCCAGGCTCAAGGGTTGAGGCGCTTGTGATTCCAACGAATGAGGAATGGGTCATCGCTCAGGATACGTATGGTCTCGTTCAATCGCTGGCCGATTGAGTTCTATCGAATCTTTCGTGGAAATAGTCAAGTAGTGTACAATAGAAGTGATCTACAGTTTCAGGGAGGAAGGATATATATGAAAAGCGCAATAGGTGAAGTTAAACATCATGTCGGCGAGTCAGTCACCATTGGCTGTTGGCTTAACAAGAAGCGTTCGAGTGGTAAAATTCAATTTTTGCAGCTTCGAGACGGTTCGGGATATATACAAGGTGTTGTGGTTAAAAGCGAAGTGAGTGAAGAAGTATGGGAAGCAGCTTCCAAGCTAACCCAAGAAAGCTCACTGTACATAACAGGAAAAGTCAAAGAAGACACGCGCAGTAAAGGCGGGTTCGAGTTAGACGTAACCGGTGTTGAAATCATTCAAGTTACTGAAGATTATCCAATTACACCGAAGGAGCATGGTGTCGATTTCCTGATGGACAATCGTCATCTATGGATTCGGAGCCCGCGTCAGCGTGCGGTTCTCGTCATTCGCGCTGAAATTATTAAAGCCGTTCAAGGATTTTTTAATGACCGCGGCTTTCATTTGGTGGACCCGCCGATCTTGACGCCATCCTCCTGTGAAGGCACCACCAATTTGTTCCACACCAAATATTTCGATGAAGATGCATTCCTAACACAAAGTGGACAGCTTTACATGGAAGCAGCAGCAATGGCGTTAGGCCGCGTATATTCCTTCGGACCAACCTTCCGTGCAGAGAAATCGAAGACACGTCGACATCTGATCGAGTTCTGGATGATCGAGCCGGAAATGGCATTCGTGGATCACACGGAAAACCTTGAGGTGCAAGAGCAGTTCGTATCGCATATCGTGCAAACGGTGCTTCAGAACTGTCAGGCAGAGCTGGAGACATTGGAACGAGATACATCGAAGCTGGAGAAAATCAAAGGCAGCTTCCCGCGTATTACGTATGATGAGGCTGTTGACTATTTGCAAAAGAACGGGCATGAATTCGCATGGGGCGAGGATTTCGGAGCACCGCATGAGACGGCGATTGCTGCTCAATATGAAACACCGGTATTCATCACGCACTGGCCTACTGAAATTAAGGCCTTCTACATGAAGCCAGATCCAAACCGTCCGGAAGTTGTGCTTTGTGCCGATATGATCGCGCCAGAGGGCTATGGCGAAATTATTGGGGGAAGTCAACGTATCGATGATCCCGAATTGATGGAGCAGCGGTTCAAGGAGCACGAGCTTTCCCAAGAGGCGTACCAATGGTACTTAGACCTTCGTAAATACGGCACTGTGCCGCATTCCGGCTTCGGGTTAGGCTTAGAGCGTACAGTTGCTTGGATTTGTGGCTTGGATCATGTACGTGAAACGATTCCGTTCCCACGTCTGTTATACCGTCTATACCCTTAAGTAGTGGCATTGTCCATGGGGAGAAAGGGGATCGACGCATGAGTACTCAAACGAATACACAGATGAAGATTGAAGCCATCCTGATGAATAGCTTTATGGAGGGGAGTGTCGCGGTGCCGAGTCTTTTGCTCAAGCATTACCGCGCGCTGCTCTTGAGTGAAGTTGACGTCATGACGCTCATCCATTTCATTTCTTTTGTTGAAAAAGAGAGGAATAACTTCCCGACACTGGATGAAATCCAGGATCGGATGTCAGCTTCACCTGATGTGGTCATCGCAAGTGTGCAGAAGCTGATTCGAGAGCAGTTTATCGCGATCGATGAGGAAACGCACGAAACAACAGGATTTCGAAGCGAGCAGTACAATCTGACGCCGCTCTATAAGAAATTAGCGAAAAGCGTCGCGGAGCAGCAGCTCAAAGAATTAGCCGAGGCGGCTCAAACGCAGGCGCCTGCAGATGATCGTGTGAAAAACATTTATACAACGATTGAAAATGAATTCGCTAGACCGTTGACACCAATGGAGCTGGAAACAATCAGCAATTGGTTAGACAAGGATATGTACAAGGAAGAGCTCATCATGACAGCTTTAAAAGAAGCGGTTTTTGCGGGGAAAGTGCATTTCCGCTATATTGATCGGATTTTGCTGGATTGGAGTCGCAACCGCGTTTCGACGGTAGATCAAGCCAAGGAATACTCGCAGCGCTTCCGACAGACGAGATAATAAGAAAAAACGTCCCATTCTTCACTCCAAAAGGGAGGGAGATTGGACGTTTTTTTGTTATATAGGAAATTATGAATATCTTAAGATTATGGATAAGTGCTCAGCGGTCAGCTGCAGCATAGAATTGCACGAAGAAATAGTTCTGGAGGAGAATCAGAGTTACTTCTGAAGTAAATGCGAACGGTACACATATTCGAATAAGAATTCGAACGCCTCTAGATGACGCTTCGCCTCAAACGCATTGGCGCCCCAAGCGTAGATCCCGTGCTTACGCAGAACGATGCCCGGAATACGGGGCACAATCGCGCCTTCTACAAGCTCAGCAATGCGTGGAATTGCCGCATAGTTCGGCAGGATCGGAATCTCAATTTGAGCTTCCTCGTCCCAAATGTTGAAGGCTTTGATCAGCTCAACGCCATCAACTGGAATGCTTCCACGCTCCCCGTACAACTCCGAAACTAAGTTATTGAAGATCGTATGCACGTGGAAAATGGCACCTGCGCCTGTTAAACGGTAAATTTCACTATGGATCAAAGTTTCCGCGGAAGGCTTCAAGCTCGTAGCTTCTGTTGGTAAGCCTTTTTCATTCACGAGTAGGAAATCTTCGGGAGTTTGGACGGATTTATCTCGACCGCTAGACGTGATAGCGAAGGTGAACGCGCTTGGCTCAAAACCGCCAACACGGACAGAAAGGTTGCCGCTTGTTGCTGGGAACCAACCTCGCGCCGCAAGATTAGCTTTGATATCACGTAAATCAGCGAATGCACGTTGTTTTTCTTCTAGTAAAATACTCATAGAACCGGTTCAGCCTCCAATTGCTTAATGATATCGAAGAACGTTTCGAAAGGGTGATACACATAGCCGAGTTGTTCACAACGGTCAATAAGATGTGATCTAGCAAAAATCGTATCAACCAGCTTGGCTCCTTCAAAGTCCGTAATGCTGTCTCCGATAATAATTCGCTCATATCGCTGAGGATCGTATGAGCGAATGATGCTTGTTTTGCACATGCCGCAATCCGTTTTACAATGGGCATCACACTTGTTTGGCCATAGGATTTCAATGGTTTCCCCATCAAACGAGCTAGCATTGCAATAAATATGATCCTCTGGAATTGGGAAAGCAGAAAGAAGCGGATAAATAAAGAAATCAATGCCACCGCTCGTAATCAAAAGTGTGACCCCTTGCTCCTTGCAATAGGAAACAAACTCAGTAAACCCATCACGAATGACAGCATTGTTGATGGCATATTCCACAATTTCAGCCTTACGTGACGTTGGCAGCAGGGCGAACATCGCTCCAACCCCTTCACGAATCGAGATTTGTTGTGTCACAATTTGCTCGACGATGCCTTCCCAACCTTCGGGATTGAAATGCTTCATAATCGCTACAATGTTATCGTTAACGGTGATTGTACCGTCAAAGTCACAAAAAACAATACGTTCCTTACTCATTCTTTAATCCCCCATGTGTCAATAGCTGACTGAAGCTCTGGATGTGTTTGGGCGTAATCGCGAAGTAGTTTTCCTTGTAAAGTCGCGTCAATCGCTTGACGGAAGGCTTGTCCGCCAGCAATCGTTCCCATCGGGTGACCATGAATACCGCCGCCAGCGTTAACAATGACATCTTGTCCAAAATCACGCAGGATAAGCGGAACGATACCAGGATGAATACCTGCGGACGGGACAGGGAAGCTTGGAGCTAATTTCAATTCTACATCAGACGGCGCCTGATAGGTGTAATCTTTACGTAAATCCTGCGTTAAAAGCACATGCTTAATGGCCAAATTCTCTTCCTTCGGCATCACAACGGAGCCGTATGGAGAAGGGAATAGCACCAAGTCGGCACCAGCAAGTCGCATAAGCTTGCCCAGTAGGACAGATGGTGAGATGCCGTAATGCGGCGATGGATATGTGGCACCAGCCAACGCAGGATGAGCCATGATTGGAATGTTAATGTCCGGATCCGCGCTTAATTCGTGCAGCACATCAAAGCCGTATGCCAGCACATTGAACAGTAATGCATTTGCGCCAGCCGCGATGGCTTTCTTCGCCTGTGATGCTAACTTCGACGTAGGTCCCGTTAAGTTGACCGCATAGAGCAGCTTTTGACCCGTCTCACGAGTAGCTTGCTCGGCTGCTTCGAGACAAATCGCGATACGCTTCTCCATCGGCGTCAACGGATTCTCGAATAAAATCTCGTCGTCTTTGATGAGATCGACACCACCAGCGGCTTGCAAGTAGAACTGCTCGCGAAGCGCTGGCAGCTCATACCCGACAACGGACTTGAAGATACTCATGAGCAGCGGACGGTCATGCACGCCTAACAGGTCTCGAACACCTTGCATCCCAAATTTCGGGCCAGGGAAGCCAGCGAGGAAATCGGATGAGAAGGCAAGGTCGATTAGCTTAATTTTGCCATCCATCGATAATTTGCCGAATACCGTAACTAAAAGAGCGGGAATATCCCGGCTGTAGTTGACTTCAGGATAAGCGATCGTGATATCCGCATAGCGGCCAGAAGCGGGCTCACCTGGAGCGGATTCGTGTACCTCAACGGAAACGACTTTGCCTAGATGCTTCTCCATAGAAGCTTTCTGTGCCTCAGGCAATTCCGTCCAGCTGCCAACGGTCAGACCGACCGCGATGCTTGTTGCTTTTTTATGGAAATCGGCTTTCTCATCGAAACTCCGATAGGTGGCTAAACAATAGGAACTCATACTCATGACGAACATTCACCTGCTTTAACTAGAATCAAAATAACGAATTAAACGATTTAGACAGATTTACCTACGGGACTAGATGAGGCAATTTGTTCGCCCATTTCCTTCGCTCGTGCAGCGGAGTGATAAACAGCTTGTGCAATGGCTTCGCTGAATTGGAAGCGATCCAAGGCCTCGATTGAAGCTTGTGTTGCACCATTAGGTGATGTAACCTTGCGGCGTAGCTCCGCAGGATCTTCTTTCGTATGCTGCACCATATGAGCTGCGCCAAGAAAGGTTTGAAGCGTTAGCTGCTTTGCATCTTCTTCGGATAGCCCGCCTTCGATACCCGCTTTAATTATCGCTTCCATGAAATAGTAGACATAAGCAGGTCCACTTCCGGAAACGCCTGTTAGTACTTCTAACTTATCTTCTTCTACGATTGTAACCGTTCCAACAGCTTCAAACATTTGGATAGCAAACTGCTTGAATGTATCATTAACCTTTGATGAGAAGCTCATTCCTGTTGCACCTAATCCGATGGTCGAGGAAGTATTAGGCATTGTGCGAACAATTGGCATGTTGGATTGGAGCAGCATTTCAGCTTTGGCGATGGACAAGCCGGCAATCACGGAAATGAGCAATTGACCCTCATGAAGAAGGGGCTGAAGTTCTGCGAAAGATGACTCCACATCCTTTGGCTTCATACAGAGAACGACAACATCTGCTTCTCGAATATACGTATCTTTCGTTGCCGGATCAGAAGTGGCTTGCAACCCATATTCCGAACGAAGAAAGGCCAGTCTGTCTTGATTGGAGCGATTCATCATATATATATGCTGTGGATTAGCGACTTCTGTCTGAATTAATCCGCGAACGATGGCTTCCGCCATAGAACCGGCGCCTACAAAGGCAATTTTCGCTTGAGATAAAAGTGTGGACATCGGGCATTCCTCCTTAAAATAGATGAGCTATTCGCGTATTTGTCCGCTTCCGTAGATGCGGTATTTCGTCGAAGTTAGAGCAGGTAGACCCATAGGGCCACGCGCGTGAAGCTTCTGGGTGGAGATGCCGATCTCCGCTCCGAATCCAAACTCAAAGCCATCAGTAAAGCGCGTCGACGCGTTATGGTACACCGCTGCAGCATCTACTTCCTGTAGGAATTTCTCGGCATTGGAAGCATTTTCTGTAACGATACATTCAGAATGCATGGTGCCATAGTCACGAATGTGAGCTAGCGCTTCATCTAAATCTTTGACGACTTTAATAGATAAAATATAATCCCCATATTCCGTACCCCAATCCGCTTGTTCAGCAACCAGCATGCTTGGAACGAGTTCTCGGGAACGTTCGTCGCCTCGCAGCTCTACATGTGCACCTTGGAACGCTTCTGCAATAGCAGCCAAATGTTTTTCGGCGATTGCTTCATGTACGAGTAAGGTTTCCATACTATTACAGACAGATGGGCGTTGCGCTTTGGCATTAATCCCGATGCGAACAGCCATATCGAGCTGTGCGCTTTGATCTATAAAAGTATGACATACCCCTGCGCCTGTTTCAATGACTGGGACAGAGGCGTTATTGACAACATTTTGAATAAGTGAGTGTCCGCCACGTGGGATCAGCACATCAATAAGTCCGTTCAGCTTGAGCATTTCATCTACAGAGCTGCGATCAGCACTAAGGATTAACTGCAGGGCATCTGCCGGGAGGGCCGAACGCTCTAGTGCTGTATGTAGAACCTCAACAATTTTCTCATTGGAAAATAGGGCTGAAGAACCACCACGCAGCACAACAGCGTTACCGGTTTTGAGACATAAGCCTGCGGCATCGACCGTAACATTCGGTCTTGCCTCATAAATAATGCCGATGACACCTAGTGGCACACGGATTTTGCGAATCCGCAAACCATTAGGACGGTCAAAAGACTCGAGCATATCCCCAATTGGATCTGGAAGCTCAGCAATTTGGCGTAAGCCTTCGGCCATAGCTGCAATACGTGATTCATTCAAAGCTAATCGGTCGAGCAGTGACGCGCTGGTACCCAATTCTCTGCCACGCTGCAAATCCTTGGCATTCGCTTCTATAATCGCATGCTGCTCTGTAATTAAAGCATCTGCCATAAGAAGCAGAGCGGCATTTTTCTGTTCCGTTGTAAGATTACCCATCAATTGGGCTGCATGCTTGGCAAGTTTGGATTTTTGAATAACTTCACTCATGGGAAGACCTCCTAGTTGAAAAAGGTTTGGCAATGCGATAATAATTGATCCACGCTAAGTTTAAAGACAGTGCCGTTACGCCGTTCTTTACATTCGACGATGCGTTCGCTTGTTTTCTTACCAACGGTCAGTCGCAATGGGAAGCCAAGTAAATCGGCATCATTAAATTTCACGCCAGGGCGTTCCTCCCGATCATCCCAGAGGACGGAGTAACCAGCACGAGTTAAGGTTTGATAAATCTCTTCAGATAAGGCTATTTGGGCTTCATCAGCAACTTGAACGGTTAAAAGATGAATCGAATAGGGGGCGATTGCGTTTGGCCAAATAATTCCCTTCTCATCCTGATGCTGCTCAATGACAGCCGCCAAGACGCGCGATACGCCGATACCATAGCAGCCCATAATCATAGGCGCGGAAAGCCCGTTTTCGTCGCTGAAGGTAGCACCAAGCGATTCACTATATTTGGTGCCGAGCTTAAAAACGTGCCCGACTTCGATACCTTTGGCAAAAGCGAGCTCATGGCCGCAGTGGATACAGCTTTCGCCATGACCGACATTGCGTACATCTGCGTAGGTTAGTTCACCTAAATCACGTTGAACGTCTACGTGCTGAAGATGGTAATCGGCTTCGTTGGCGCCAACGACAGCGTTCGTCAAGCCTTGAATTGACGTGTCTGCGATCAGTTTGACGGTTGTAAGACCAATCGGTCCAATAAATCCGGCTATCGAACCTAGCGCAGAGATTTCAGCTTCCGAAAGCATCGTGATTTCTTGAACACCAAGAACGTGCTTAAGCTTGATTTCATTGATTTCGAGATCGCCTCGTACAAGTACAATCACTGGCGAGCCGTCCGCTTGAACCGCGATGGATTTGATGATTTGTTGTGGTTCAATGCTCAGGAATTGACTCAATTGCTTAATACTTGTGATGCTTGGCGTATGAACTCTCGTTGGAAGTGAGCTAGGAATATCGCTAGATGATGATGCCGAGACATTAGAGATATTTCCAGCCGCTTTCTCCAAGTTGGCCGCATACTGACAGGAGGGACAATGAACAATTGTATCCTCGCCAACCTCCGCCAAAGCCATGAATTCGTGCGTATCCGTTCCGCCAATCGCGCCTGAATCAGCTTCAACGGCACGGAATTGCAAACCGCAGCGTGTGAAAATGTTGACATACGCATCGAACATCGCTTGATAGCTGGCATCGAGACCGCTCGCCGAGCGATCGAAGGAGTAGGCATCCTTCATTAGAAACTCTCGTCCGCGTAACAGGCCGAAACGTGGTCTGCGCTCATCGCGATATTTCGTTTGAATTTGATATAACGTCACAGGTAGTTTCTTATAAGAATGAATTTCATCTTTGACTAACGTCGTAATAACTTCCTCATGTGTGGCGCCAAGCGCGAATTCACGGCCATTTCGGTCTTCCAGTCTCATCAATTCGGGACCATAGACATCCCAGCGGCCAGAGGCTTTCCATAATTCGGCAGGATGGAGAGCGGGCATGAGCATTTCTTGCGCGCCTGCTCGATCCATTTCTTCCCGTACAATCGATTGGATATGTTGGAGGGCTTTAAGACCCATGGGTAAGTAGGAATAAATACCGCTGGAGAGCTGACGAATTAATCCAGCACGCAGCATGAGTCTGTGACTAGCAGCTTCTGCATCTCCCGGTACATCTCGTAAGGTAGGATTGAGTAATCGTTGTTGTCTCATCGTTGGGAGATCCTCGCTTTCTAAGTTTAAGTCAAAGGCACCCATTCATCACGGTGGATGACTTCGATGCGTGACACTTCGACACGTTTCTGGACTTCATCGGTCGAAAGGCCTGCCGCGGCTTGCACTTGCCAAGCCGCATAATTGACGACGCCGCGGCCAAGCAGCGTGCCTTCACTGCATATCACCTCGACGACGTCGCCGGGGTGGAAGTCACCAACCGCTGCTGTGATGCCAGCGGGAAGCAGGCTCTTGCCGCCGTTGATCAGGGCCGCCTTGGCCCCTTGATCAACGATGATTTGCCCTTGGGGCAGCGAGTGGAAGCCGACCCACTGCTTCTTGACCGGCAGATTGTTCAGCGCCGTGTCAAAGTACGTTCCCTTGCCGGTGCCGTTCACGGCAAGGTTCAGATCATCGGGCTCCAACACGCGCCCGATAAAGACCGGCACGCCCCCCCGCATCGCGATGCGGGCGGCCTCGACCTTGGAGCGCATGCCGCCGGTGCCGACCGCGCTCCCAGAGCCTCCAGCGAAGCTGAACAGCTCATCGCTGATGGCGTCTACGCGATCGATCCGCTGAGCGTTCGCGTTTTTGCGGGGATCGTCCGTGTACAGGCCGTCCATATCTGTAATGATGATCAATTTGTTCGCCTTGACCAAATTGCCTACGAGTGCCGACAACGTGTCATTGTCGCCAAATTTCAGTTCATCGACCGAGACGGTGTCATTCTCGTTAATAATCGGGACGACGCCGCGCTGCAGCAGCTCGTCAATTGTCATCATCGCGTTCTGCACGCGCTTGCGGTTCGAGAAGTCGTACCGGGTCAGCAGAATTTGCGCCACGCTCACGCCGTGGGATGCAAAGGCTTCATGGTACGCCTGCATTAAGAGCGCTTGGCCGACGGCTGCTGCGGCCTGCTTTTCGTGCAGCACCTTGGGCCGTGTGCGGTAGCCAAGGGACGTGAAGCCTGCGGCTACTGCGCCTGAGGTCACGAGCAGCACTTGGTTGCCGTCCCGCTGCAACTGCGCCAGCTCCGACGCGAAAAAACGTATTTTATCCGGATTGAGGCCGCCCGTATCTGAAGTTAACGAGGAGCTGCCGATTTTGACGACGATTCGCTGAGTCATAACTAATCCCATCCTTTGGTTTGCTATGTATAAACAAAAAAGACTCCCGTCCTTATAACATAAGGACGAAAGTCTGTTGCTTCCGCGGTACCACCTTAGATTAGCACATACCGATGGCGACATGCACTCAACTCTAGATCCCTGCATAACAGTAGGGCACTGTTCAACTCATCGTTGACGGTTCAGGGGCGGGTTCGGATTCGGTTCACGGCAAGCTCTCTCAGTCAATGGAGCTTACTCCCTGGTTACGTGCGGCACGATTCGTACTATTCCCATCATAACGTTGCTGTTTGGAATTTTAATTCTATCTAGAATAGCATGGTACGCGAGACTTTGTAAAGGAGCAAAAGGCTAGGTCTCATATGGTATTAACTAAAACAGATTCAACTTCCCAATCCGTTGCACAGCCTCAGCCAATCGTTCCTCCGAAGATAAGAGGCCTAGTCGGACGTAGCCTTCACCATGCGTTCCGAAGCCAACACCTGGTGCAACCACGACTTTGGCTTCTTCCAAAAGTAAATCGGCAAGGCTTTGTGACGAGTGACCTTTCGGTACAGGGAGCCACGAGAAGAATGAACCTTGCGATGGCTTTGCGTTCCAGCCAATGCCTGCAAGTGCCGTATACAGCGCATTGCGACGGCTTTCGTATACATCGCGAAGCTCTGTCACACAGTCTTGGGAAGCTGTCAATGCTGTGGCAGCCGCTACTTGAATACCGCCGAACAATGAGCAGTAATAGTGATCCTGCATCAAGTTGATAAGGCGAATGACTTCTTTGTTACCAAGGGCAAAGCCTACACGCCAGCCGGCCATGTTGTAGGTTTTGGAAAGCGTATAGAACTCGATACCTACTTCTTTCGCACCTGGTGTTTGTAAGAAGGAGATTGGCTTCTGACCATCAAAACCGATTGCGCCATAAGCGAAATCACTCGCAACAACGACACCATTCCGTTCAGCGAATGCAACGGTTTCTTCATAGAAAGAAGCGGGAGCCGTCGCACCTGTCGGGTTGTTCGGGTAATTGATGAACATCAACTTCGCGCGGTCGAGGTCAGATTGTTTCAGTCGCGAATAGTCAGGCAAGAAATTATTTTCTTCGCGAAGCGGCATGAATGCCATCTCAGCTCCTGCTAGAGCAACACCAGACCAATAATCCGGATAGCCAGGGTCTGGAACAAGGCAGACATCGCCTGGATTCAATAGGCATTGGGCAATCTCGATTAAGCCAGTTTTACCGCCGAAAAGGATCGCGACTTCCGTATCAGGATCCAGATCAACATGATGATCTTCCTTATAACGCTGTGCGATAGCCTGCTTCAAGAATGGGAAACCGCTGAAAGGCGGATATTTGTGATACAACGGATTCGCCGAAGCTTCTTGAATGGATGTCACAATATGTGGAGGCGTTGGGCGGTCTGGATTTCCTTGTCCCAAATTAATGACGTCGTGCCCAGCGGCGATTTGTGCATTAGCTTTACTAACGAGCGTAGCGAAGAACTGGGTTGGTAGACCTTTCATTCGTTCAGCAGGTTGTATGGTAAAACGAGAGGATGTTGAAGATACGTTTGTCACGGTTTAATTCACACTCCGGAGGTCGGGATTTTAATATATACCCTAAATGTAACATGATTAAACTTTTTTTCATAGTCGATGAAGATATTCGATTGTACTTCATTTTGGTCATGACATACAATGAAGGCAACCAAGGACTAAGGAGATGATTGAGGATGACGGATAACACCCAAGTGGCTGACGTTTTTCTGCAGGAATCGATTCGGGCTTTTCAGAGTATGAAGAAGTTGGCAGACAAAGCTTTTGCCCAAACAGAGGATTCTTCTTTTTATCAGACTATAGATGAAGAGTCGAATTCGCTAGAGGTACTTATCAAGCACATGCATGGGAATATGTTGTCCCGTTGGACTGACTTTTTAACCTCAGATGGGGAAAAAGAGACGCGAGATCGCGATGGCGAATTTGCGGGGGACAGCATTTCCCGTGAAGATTTGATCGCCCTTTGGGAAGAAGGCTGGCAAGTGCTATTGACAACGCTTCAATCCTTGACATCTGCGGATGTGCTGTCGCATGTGCGTATTCGTGGTGAGAGACACACTGTGCTGCAAGCCATTCAACGTCAAGTATCCCATTACGGGTACCATGTCGGACAAATAGTATTGCTCTGTAAGCATTGGTCGTCTCAGGAATGGCAAACGCTCAGTATTGCTAGAGGTCAGTCCAAACTCTTCAAACCTACGATTTAGTGAGAGTTCTTGTTGAGTTAGGCGATCATTTCGACTAATATGTACACATAAAAGCATTTTCTTTTAGCCGGAAGGAGTCTTCAGAATGTCTCAATCACAACTACTTAATCTTGCTCTCATTCAAATGGATATTACCATTGGTGATCCCGATGCGAATTTTGCACACTTAGAGAAACTGCTCCTCGAAGCAGTGAATGCGGCTCAGAAGCCAGATGTGCTTATTTTTCCTGAAATGTGGAATACGGGCTATGCCCTAAATGAAATTCATCAACTTGCTGATGTGAATGGGGAGAGAACGAAGGCGTTTTTGAGCAGCTTTGCTCGTACACATAGCGTGAATATTATTGGCGGCTCGATAGCTGATAAAAAAGAAGATCGTGTGCTCAACACGATTTATGCGTGGGATCGCGAAGGTCGCGAGATTGCGGAGTATTCCAAAATCCATTTGTTCCGCCTTATGGATGAAGAGAAATTCCTGCACAGCGGGGATCAACTTGGGTTGTTTGAACTCGAAGGCGTACCTGCTGGTGCGATGATCTGCTACGATATCCGTTTCCCCGAGCTTTCCCGCAAATTGGCGCTGGAGGGCGCGCGAATTCTATTCGTACCTGCGGAATGGCCGCATCCACGCTTGCATCATTGGCGTACACTGCTTACGGCACGTGCCATTGAGAACCAAATGTATGTGGTCTCCTGTAATCGTGTAGGGACGAGCGGTACGACGGATTTCTTCGGTCATTCGATGGTCATCGACCCTTGGGGCGAGATCGTGGTCGAAGGTGATGAGAGCGAAGCGATTCTACGAACGACGATTGATTTAGAAGAAGTTGTCCGTGTACGTGGTAAAATACCCGTTTTTGAAGATCGTCGGCCCCATTTGTATTAGGGAAGTTGATTTTTGTAACGATATTCTGTAAACTAAAACCAATTGAATGATCAATTGTGGCTGTGAAGGATGAATAGTACTTGAATTACTTCATATTCAGCGAGTTGGGGAATGGTGTAAGCCCAGCATGAAGCTCAAGGAAACGGCTATCCGGAGCCAATACGATAAAGGGGATGCATGCTTTTTCAGATGTATCAACTAGGGTGGAACCGCGGGTGCTCAAGCTCTCGTCCCTAGGCATTATTTGATGCCTTTGGATGTTGAGCTTTTTTGATGTCTGCTCATGTCCAAACGGTCGTCATCGGGCGAAGTCCCACTAACTAGAAGCTTAAGGAGCGATTGAACAATGAGTGTAACAATGGAGCAAGTTGTCGCATTAGCGAAGCACAGAGGATTTGTTTTCCCAGGTTCTGAAATTTATGGCGGTTTGGCAAATACGTGGGATTACGGCCCGCTTGGTGTTGAATTGAAGAACAACATTAAACGTGCATGGTGGAAAAAATTTATTCAAGAATCCCCATATAACGTAGGGTTAGACGCGGCAATCTTGATGAACCCGCAAGCATGGGTGGCATCCGGTCACGTCGGGAACTTCAACGATCCAATGATCGATTGCAAAAGCTGTAAAGCTCGTCACCGTGCGGATAAATTGATCGAAAACAAGCTGGCTGAGAAAGATATCGAAATCATCGTTGATGGTATGACATTTGATGATATGATGAAGCTGATCGTGGAGCACAACATTGTGTGTCCAGATTGCGGAAGCAAAGATTTCACAGATATTCGTCAGTTTAACTTGATGTTCAAAACGTTCCAAGGCGTAACAGAAGCAAGCTCAAACGTTGTTTACCTACGTCCTGAAACAGCGCAAGGAATCTTCGTTAACTTCAAAAACGCGCAACGCACGATGCGTAAAAAGCTGCCATTTGGTATCGGTCAAATCGGAAAAAGCTTCCGTAACGAAATCACGCCAGGTAACTTTACGTTCCGTACACGGGAATTCGAACAAATGGAACTTGAGTTCTTCTGCAAGCCAGGTGAAGATTTGAAATGGTTCGAGTACTGGAGAAGCTTCTGCCACAATTGGTTGCTTTCCCTTGGTGCCAAAGCGGATAACCTTCGCCTTCGTGATCATAATGAAGATGAGTTGTCCCATTATAGCAATGCGACAACAGATATCGAGTACAAATTCCCGTTTGGTTGGGGCGAGCTTTGGGGCATCGCGGATCGTACGGATTACGATTTGAAGCAGCATATGACGCATTCTGGCGAAGATTTCAACTACATCGATCAAGAAACGAATGAGCGCTATGTTCCTTATTGTATCGAGCCTTCACTTGGAGCTGACCGTGTAACTCTGGCGCTTCTGATTGATGCGTTCGAAGAGCAAAAGCTCGAAGGTGACGACAGCCGTACAGTGCTTCATTTCCACCCAGCATTAGCACCAATGAAAGCAGCGATTTTCCCGCTTTCCAAGAAATTGAGCGAAGGTGCGCAAGCTGTATTCGCAGATCTTGCGAAGCATTTCATGGTGGATTACGATGATACAGGTTCGATTGGTAAACGTTACCGTCGTCATGATGAGATCGGTACGCCGTTCTGTATCACATACGATTTCGAATCCGAGACGGATGGTCAAGTGACGGTACGTGATCGTGATACGATGGAACAAACACGTATGCCGATTTCCGAATTGAAAGCCTTTATCGAGAATTCTCTTCTATTCTAATTGGAGATGTATAGTTTAAATAGCAAATAGCAAACCCCTTGTAAGCACGTCGAAAGACGCAAGCCTACAAGGGGTTTTTCTCTAGATAACATAGTCTAAGACTTCACTGTAAGGTAAATAGCGTCTAACTTCACGTAGCGGCGGTGTATATACATGGATGGAAATGGCTGGCTCATGAAAGGGATTGCTAAGTTGGTGAATTTGCTCTACAGGTGCCGTGAAATATTCGCCAGCTTGAATAAAGTCGTCTTTCTGAGCAACTGGATATCCATTAGCATCTAAGTTGAAGGTTGAATTCACTAAGGCTCCTGTGATTAAGCATGCTGCGCCAATGGACAAGCCGTGGTTATGGATAGCTGTCGCACAGGAAGCTGGGATGTGAATGACGATAACTTCCAGATCGGGTGTGTTATACACGACATTTCTACCATATGGCAGCTGTTTAGGCTCGGTTTTAAAATCAGGGACGAAGACCAGGTTTCGCTCTATCGATTGAAGAGCCTCTTTCAATTGATCTAGTGTTGGGCTTTGCAACTTACAGAACGTCTGTTCAATTGCTTTGATGAGCGTCATCGGCTTCCGCCTCCAAGGCATTCTTATCTCTTTATCAAAATTAATTTGGGAAAGGATAAGATTTTTTTATATAATATGCCTCTGAGTTTCAAAATGTTAGGGGGAATTGCAACACTTTTTAAGTGGGAATCAGTCTGCGGACGGGGATTTGGATTTGTTCCTACTCTAGCGGTATGAGTTGAAAGAGTCGATTCACGAACAAGTTAATCTCGAAATGGCGGTATTCGTCTGCCATCAATGTCAGTGAAGCCATATTCCGCTGCAAGCGTACCAACCTCGAGTAGTTGTCCGGCTTTTTGGCTTACTTGTGAATCTAAGGTTAGAGCGACGACAGCTCTACCGACTAGCGCCTGTCACCAAAGCGACCATGCGATGTAGTTTTTTCCATTTTACCTGTCCTCTTTTCCTAATGGAATCTTTAATTGGAATTAATAGTGAATAATCATGTGAGATTAGCTTTCATTATTGTAACCGAAACGTAAACATATGAGACGATTTTCTTAGATCGTTCCTAAGTTGGGACATGTGATCACGTTTTATCCTACGAATGGCACGTGCCAGAAATCCTTAGTCACGGTGATTTTCATGCAAACGCTGTCTTTTTGTAGTACAAGTATACTATCTTCTTAGAATTACTACCTTTGCACTATTTCAAGCATTTGATTTGAGCCTTATAGTTAGTGTCACATGCGCGAAATAACCATAATTTTGTAAAGGTGATGATCGAAACAACCGCATGCGACATCGTTTTCTATTTGACTCAGAGCATAAATGCCAATTCATTTCAAAGCTACATAGGGAAAGGGAGTGGGATTGATGACAGGATTAGCTGAAGAGACGCAAATGCATGAATTCACAGAGAGAATCGGCATCTCACAAGCGGAGATTGCCAAGTTACACGAGAAATCATTTCTTAATGGCGTTCAAAGAGATTCGACGCGCGTGAGGTTTCGTGTGCAAGGCAAGATGATGGAACGACTGCTAGCTAAAAACCAAGTACTCATGGATGTCATCCTTCGGCAAGCGCACCTGAAGACGAACACCTTCTATTTTCCTAATTTGTTGATGGTTACGGATAATCATGGGGTCATTTTAACAATTAACGGGGATGAACGATCGATTCTGCAAGCTGCAAATCTAAATAATATTGGTATTGGATCTTCCTTATCGCTCTCTAGTGCAGGGACGAATGCCGTATCGGCGGCGATTGATCTTGGGCGACCGGTGTGGATCAGCGGTGAAGATCACTATTTGGATACGATGCACAATTGGGTGACCATGTGCGTACCGATCCATACGGCTGATAATCAAAGTATAGGCTACTTAGTTTTGACAGCATTTCAGCACATATCGGCTCCTTTCATGTATCCATGCATTAAATCGATTGCTCTTCTCTTAGAGTACGAGTTACGGAAGACGGAGCTGCAAAGTAAAACATGGTTCGTGGAGGAAATGCTGGAGGAGAGATTGAAAGCTTTCAAACTGACGCTGCGTGAGAAAGAAGTCGCGACGTATTGGCTACTGGATTACGATTATAAGCAAATTGGCAAGGTTTTGGGCATTAGTGAGAACACTGTACGCGTTTATGTAACGAAGATCAATCGCAAGCTGAAGGTGAATTCCAAAGCTTCATTGATTTTAAGTGTTCTTGGCGCGATATAGACATACGAACCAGTAGCTATACATATGCATTACATGGAATCAAGCAGTACATACACTTGCTATATACATAAGGACGAATCGAGTTAAGAAAAAGTTCAATTTTGTAAGGAAAAAGCTTCTATCTCACACTGTGTTAGTGGGGATGGGAGCTTTTTTGTATGATCGGCTCTTATCAAGCTAGTTGAACAGTCAGAATAAGCCCGAGTATGATCGGGATTTCGTCTAGATGAGGCAGAAGCGGTGACATTTCGTTGGTCTAAACCATGCAATTTTTGTCGAGCAGCATACGCGGAAGACCCATTTTTTGAAGAAAATGAGGAAATAACACGTTCCATCGCCTATATATGCAAGTGGTATATACAAGGCTTATCATCACTTCCGTTTGCATACGCTCCGAAAGAACTACTTAGGGCAGATTCGTTAGCACGACTTCCTGATTCTTGTCCTGACTTCAGACCCCTGACTATGCGTACAAATAGCTTGAAATCCCTATAAAATGGCGTTTTAACAACTAGCGTGGCTTAAGAATTATAGTAAATGCATTAGGTCATTCGAATTAATAAATATGTATGATTTGCTCTACAGAATTTACCGTCTATATTTGAGGCATCCCACCGAAACGGGAGGGAAAATGTCGAGCTTTGAGGGACGGTAGGCTATGAGACAAAGAAGAAAGGCCTTGATCCTGCAGCCTATTAAATGGATTCTTCTTCTAGGCGTCGTCGGTTCTGGAAGTGTATATGGATTATCGGCGGCAGGGTTCATCGAGTGGAATTCCGAGCACAAATTGGAAAGTCTTATGTTCTGGAAAACAACGGACAATGTTTCAACGAAAGGAATAGCACAAGCGGCTGGATTGGATACACCTCAGCCAACAGTAATTCCAACACCAACTGCTGGAGTAACAGCAACTGCAACACCGACAGCTACACCTGCAAGCACGCCATTAAGCACGCCTGCAGCGGTAGCGACAGACAAGACTTCTACAGCAGGATTGCAGCTCCTCTCGCAAGCACAAAGTATTGTAACCGTGAATGCGAATGAGAAAGCGTGGTTGGAGCTGGCTGGTTTGATTAAGCTTGATGCGGGGAAGTTATTTTCCTTTCAAGCGTGGTTAACCGAGGTGAGCAAGGGCAAGGTGCCTGAGAAGAAGGCCGATGAGCTGTCACATGTGGCATCGTTATTGTATGAAGCCGCACTGCGTACAGGGATGCAAGTTGGTGAGCGTTATGCTCATCCGGATAATCCAACCTATGCAGCAGCAGGATTTGATGTTGATTTTCAAACTGAACAGAAAGATTTAACTTTCTATAATTCGCTAGGCGTTCCCGTTACAGTAGGCGTGATTTACAACGGAGAAACACCAGTCGTTACACTCAATGGGAAACCAAAGGCGGATTGGAAAGCTCCGAAAATTACGATTAGTAAAGAAGTATTCGCACCAGAAAGCATGGTTCTTACGGATTTTACGCTGACGGGTCAAGGTGATGCTAAACGGAGTGAAGGTCAATCAGGACTTCTGGTCAAGGTGTTTGCTGATGAGAAGAATGATGGCAAGAACCAGCTGATATATAAAGATTTCTACGCACCACATCCCGTTGTTATTGCGAAGGCGCCGACAGCGGAAGAGCTCAAAGCGCCGTAAGTCAGTAGGTTGCACAGATCCGTTACGTACTCTATCAACAGAAGGGAGGACCCCCCAATGCGCATAGGTGAACTATTTGTCATGAACGGACTCATCACGGAGGATCAGCTCGAAGAAGGGCTGAAGCAGCAAGTGCACACCCGAAAGAAAATCGGTGAGATTCTCATTGATAAAGGATTGATCACGGAAAGACAACTGGTCGAAGTTCTAGAGTTTCAGCTAGGCTTTCCAGTCGTCAACATGTTTGAGACGCATCTCGATATGCAAACGGTTCAATTAATTCCAGAATCGCTTGCTCGCAAGCACTGCGTCATTCCAATCGAACGAAAGAATGGCAAAATTAAGGTAGCGATGGTTGATCCGCTAAACTATGGTGCCATTGAAGAAATTCGTATGGCGACGAATATGAGTGTGCAGCCTGTGATTGCGATACGCTCGGAAGTCGAGCAGGCGATCACGAAAAACTACGGTATGAAAGAATCCGTCGATGAGCTGATGGTCGACTTAGATAAAATCGAGATCAAAGACGAAGAGTCGGAGGCCAACGATCAAGGCTCGCCGATTGTAAAGCTGGTCAATCAAATCATTCAATCCGCCGTGCAGCAGAGGGCGTCCGACATTCATGTTGATCCTCAAGAGAAACAACTGATCGTGAAGTACAGAATTGATGGTGTGCTGCGTACGGAGAAAGCGCTGCCGAAACATATGCAAGGCGTGCTGACCGCAAGATTGAAAATTATTTCGAAGTTGAACATTGCGGAACGCAGGCTGCCGCAGGATGGTCGAATCCAGATGCAAGTGGATAACCGAAGAATTGATATTCGGGTGTCAACCTTACCGACGGTGCATGGCGAAAGTATCGTACTCCGGATTTTGGACCAATCAGCGGGTGTTAAAAAAATTGCCGAATTAGGACTTAGCGAAGCTAATCTGGTGAAATTCGACAAAATGATTCAGAAACCAAATGGGATTATGTTGATCTCAGGACCTACGGGAAGCGGGAAAACGTCAACCCTATACTCAGCACTCGGACAATTAAACGGAGACGATGTCAAAATCATCACGGTTGAGGATCCAGTTGAGTATCGGATGAACGGTGTGACACAAGTACAGGTGAACTCGCAAATTGGTCTGACCTTTGCATCAGGCTTGCGGTCTATCCTTCGACAGGATCCAAACATTGTCATGGTCGGGGAGGTTCGGGATGCGGAAACGGCAGAAATTGCGGTACGTGCTTCCCTCACGGGGCACTTGGTACTAAGTACAATCCATACGAATAGTGCGGTAAGTACAATTAGCCGACTTGTCGATATGGGGATCGATTCCTATTTAATTGCTTCTTCGCTTTCTTGTATCGTCGCACAGCGTTTAGTCCGACGTGTATGTCGGGAATGCGCAGCGCAGGTACCGGCGAGAGAAGATGAAATTAAGCTGCTGGAAACGCATGGGCTGCTGAATGGCAATGAGCAACAACTGGCTGGTACAGGAACAGGCGTTGTAGTTCCGATGACATCTCCGAGGGCGACAGAAAAACCTTTAATGGTTACAAGAGGTAAAGGCTGCGGTACATGTAACAAAACAGGTTATAGAGGACGTATTGCCGTTCATGAGCTGCTCGTTGTTGATGAACCGCTGCGCAGTCTAATCGTGCAGAATCGCCCGGTTAGTGAGCTGGAGCAGCATTTGGTTAAGCATGGCTTTAAGAATATGCTCTATGATGGTTTGCTCAAGATTCGCCAAGGCCACACAACAATCGAAGAAGTGTTGAAAGCTGTAGCGGACGAATAATAGCAGTAATAAAGTAAGCCGTGAATGGGGGTGAACAATAACTTGGCGAACTTTACGTATGAAGCGGTCAACGAAAGCGGCAAGAAGGTGAAAGGAATGGTGAAAGCCCAGAATAAGCAGCTGGCCATTACGGAGTTGCGAGGGCGTGGAATCACCATCCGCAGCATTCAGGAGAAAAGGGCAACCACGATGGATCTGGAGGTCCATATTGGACGGGCGGTGAAGTTGGAAGACTTCGTAATCTTCTGTCGTCAATTCGCCACCTTGATCCGAGCAGGGATTCAAATTGATCAAGCAGTTTCGATCCTGGAAGATCAATCCACTTCGAAATATTTGAAAGCCGCCTTAGGCGATATTTCGGAGCAAATTCGTAGTGGGCACCCCTTATCCAAAGGAATGGGTGAGCATCCGAAAGTATTTCCCGATATGTTCGTCAATATGATGGCTTCGGGTGAAACTGGCGGTAATTTGGATGAAGTTCTTGAACGAATGGCTGACCATTACGAGAAGGAGCACAAAACGGTTCAAAAGGTGAAATCAGCCATGACGTATCCAATCGTTGTCTTGGTAATCGCAATCGGCGTCGTCATTTTCCTTCTCCTGAAAATTGTGCCAACCTTCGCAGATATGTTTCTTGAGCAGGGTTCACAATTACCGCTGATTACGCGTTTTGTGATGAGTTCTAGTGATGCCATCGTTCATTATTGGTGGATGTTCTTGGCTGGACTGCTCGGCGTTATTCTCTTATATCGGAGTTTTGCTGCCGGGGAGGAAGGGAAGTTCTGGATCGATACCATCAAGTTTAAGATTCCTGTTTTTGGTATCATTCTCAAAAAAGCGGCTGTCGCCCGTATGGCGCGTACAATGTCCTCGCTGTTCGTCAGTGCGGTGCCTGTGCTGCAGGCGCTGGATGTGACTGAGAAGGTCGTTGGCAATCGTGTTATATCGAAGGTGCTGAGAGAGGCGAAAGACAGTTTGCAGCAAGGTAAGATGCTCTCCGAACCGATCCAGAAAAGTGGTATTTTCCCGAAGATGGTTGTACAAATGCTTATCATCGGTGAGGAAACCGGGCAAGTCGATAATATGCTCTCGAAGATTGCGGATTTTTTTGAAGCCGATGTAGATCAAAGTGTAGATCGATTAAAGGCGGTGATTGAACCTCTCATGTTGCTGTTTGTTTCCAGCATTGTTGGTGTGATTGTAGCAGCGATCATGAGTCCGATGTTCAAAATGTACGATAATTTCTTGAACTAAATGCAGACTAGCATGAAGGGAGGTGATATAGACACGTGTCGCCGGTTTTAACTGCAATACAACATAACGTAAGAGCAGATTGGCAAGATCAGGTACATAACCAAAATAAACCTAGAGGTGGGAATGCAATGAACGAATTGACTATTAACAACAACCAAAAGATGAGTTTCCGTTTACCGAAATTTTCGAAATTTTCTTTGAAAGAGTTGAACAAAAACCAAAAAGGTTTGACTTTGATTGAGTTACTAGCCGTTATCGTCATTATCGCCATTATTGCGGCAATTGCGATTCCTTCCGTTGGCGGAATTATTAAAAATACACGAGTAAGTGCTCATAAATCAAATGCGCATATGGTCGTTGATGCAACGCGATTAATGATTACAGGACAAGGCTTAAGTCCTGCTGAAGCAACAGTAGCTGCTGGCTGGTCCCTGGATCAATTATTTAAAGGCGGATTTTTAGAAACTATTCCAAAAAACCCATCTGATAAACCGAATGCTTACGATGAAACTGCTTCAAAGGTTGTCGTAACACAAGATGCAACTACAGGTAACTATACGTACAGCATCACACTTGTTAAAAAAGGTGGAGCCGTTACTCACATCACAAATATCGCTGAAGCCGGTATTGATGCATTGAAATTCGGTACAACTGCAGCAGACGTTCAAGAGTAAACAAGCAAGCGCGCCGTCTTCGGGCGGCGCGCCCATTTCCAGTCATGCATAACCGAGAGGGGTTACCGCAATGTTCGCTAAGAAAACAAGCAAGTACACATACGGCATGCAAATTTCGGATACAGAAGCGAAGCTAGTTGAAATTATGAACGTGAATGGGCAGGTTACCCTGACACAGCGGCACTCGATTGCGCTGGATAGAGGCAGTATTAAACACGGAAAATTCGTGGACGAGGACTCGGTCATTGGTCGCATCTCAACCTTAGTGAAGCAAATCGGGCTGCAAGGTGCACACATCAATGTAACGGTACCGCTATCTAATGTGGTGCTGCGTAAATCGGTCTTTTCGGCCTTAAAAGATAAAGCATTACGCAACATGATTGACGTTGAATTGCATGGGGGGCAACAGCTTCCATTCAAGAATCCCGTTTTTGACTTTGTCAGACTAGGGGCACCGAAAGATGAGGCCGCTGCCTCAACGGAAGGTGGGCCGAAATCCTCTAAAACTTCAGCACAAGAGGAAGTTCTTATTTTTGCAACGCCTGGTGAGGTAGTTGAAAGCTATGCGCACGTCGTCAAGCAATCAGGCTTGGTACCGGTGTCCGTTGATTTGGCACCGCTGGCCCTTCATCGCATGTTGGTACGTCATACTCGGTTAACTAGTTCCGCGATGAAGGATCGATTCATGCTGCTGCATGTCGAGCCAGATCATGCGGATGTCAGCATATTCGTGGATGGTATACCTGTATTTTTCCGTTCCATTCAAATAAATACGAGTTTCTTTTTAGACACGGGAACGGATCAGCTTGCTGCATATGGTCGAAACTTATCCATGGAGCTGGGCCGAGTCCTCAATTATTTCCAATATACCGTTTCTACAGATCAGAAGCATGTTGAGCTTGTTTATTTGGTTGGGGCACATGATTGGATTACAGCGCTCCCAGAGCATCTTGAAAGTGCCTTCACTGGTGAAATTACTTCGTTTCCATTACAAGCCATTCTGAAAGATGAAGATACAACCTGTCATGCCTTTGCGGTTCCCGTCGGGCTGGCGATGAAAGGGGCTTAGAGTGCGATGAGCACAGCCGTACAGAAGCTACAGTCCATCGAAATTAACCTGCTGCAGATGCGGCAAGAAGAACAAGCAGGAACGAGTCCTATTCTCCGTTATGTTTTCATGACTGCGATTGTGTTGGTGGTTGGAGGTATAGGTTGGATGTATATGAGCGCTAAGTCTGAAATCAAAAAGACGAATGTTGCATTGGAGCAAGTAAATCTTCAAATAAAGGAAGGTCAATCGAAGCTTGCCAGTTCCCCAACAGCAGGGGCAGTTGCCGATTTCGTTGCGCTGCCGAAGCAATTGATTGCAAGCAAACCACTAGCTACTGATGTACTAGATAAGCTCTCAGCCTTAATGCCTCTAACATCGAATTTAACCGCTCTCTCCTTTGGGGACGGTAATAAGCTTAAGGTGACGGGCAACTTTGCAACTAGTGAAGATGTCATCACGTTCATGCAGGCGACGAAAGCTTCCACCTCGTTTACATTACTTTCTACAAGCGGGATGAACAAAGTGGCCTCAGCGCCAGAGGATAAAAATGCACCAGTGGTGACAGATCCACCACTGCCCGTCATTCAAGCGACTTTCGAACTTCAATACAAGTCTGATGCCAACAAGAAAGGTTGATCGAACGAATGAGTATGCTCAGCTCCACTAGAAATCAAATCATCGTGGCTATCATCCTCACACTGGCGCTCGTGATGGTGTATATAAACTTCGTTTCTCCGCTGCAGAGTGAAAAAGAATCTAAAGCAAATTTATTGATTCAAAAGAAGCAAGAGCTTGATGCCTTGAATAAGCGGGCTACTGGAGGTAGTGCGTTTGGTGCAGCGGAGCAAGTAAGCCTCTCGAAAACCCGCATACGTGTTCCTGAAGTGCCGGATGTGGAAGGTCTCATTCGTGAGGTTCGCATGCTGGAGATCATCACGAAAATGCCATTAGCTAGCTATAATTTTGAAATTGGTAAAGCAGCGGAACCTGTGATTCCAGCTTCTGCAAGCTCACCACAGAGCAGTCCAGCACCTGCGAACGGAAGTGCGACCGCCACACCGGCTGCACCACCGCTGCCATCATTAGCGATCCCCATCAAGCTCAACACAACAGCCAAAGGGGATTATGCGCAGATTCATCGCTTTTTGGACGAGCTGCAAACGACGAATCGCTTGATGCAGGTGGATAAGTTGACTTTTGCTGTGAAAGGTGCAGCGCCTGTGAAGTTAAATGCAGTGAAACGAGAAATTACCCTCAATGTATCCTTAGTCTCGTATTACGCGCCTGGTTTGCAGAAGTTTTTCAAAGCACCGCTGCCGGTACCTTATAGTAAACCTGCCGGAAAGACGAATCCACTCTATTAATTAAAACCATGTACATATAGGAGGAAATACGATGAGTATGATAGCACCAACTACGTCTGACACGTTATCACTGAAAGATCTGCTGCGTGTTTCTTACGAATCGAAGGCTTCTGACTTGCACATCAATGCAGGTACGGAACCACTTATGCGGCTACATGGGAAGTTGATGAAGGTGGTTGATTCTGTGCTTTCGCCTGAGGATACCTTACGTATGGCGAAAGAAATTTTGACGAAAGAACAGTACGAAACGTTATCCAAAAAGGGGGAAGTTGACTTCTCTTTCGAACTTCCCGGTTTATCTCGTTATCGGGGCAATGTGTTCAAACAGAAGCGTTGTATTAACATGGTGTTTCGTGTTTTGTCAACGACCGTACCCTCTCTTTTCAGCTTACATCTACCTGATCTGGTGCAGGAATTTGCACATAAGCATCAAGGCCTTGTGTTAGTTACAGGTCCTACAGGAAGCGGGAAATCGACGACACTTGCTTCTATCATCGATTTTATTAATGAAACCCAGAAAAAGCATATCATTACCCTGGAAGATCCGATTGAGTATATTCATCCGAGTAAAAACTGTCTCGTTGCACAGCGAGAAATCGGCATCGATACGTTAACATTTTCAAATGGTTTGCGTGCTGCACTTCGTCAAGATCCAGATGTTATTCTTGTTGGTGAGATGCGGGATTTAGAAACCATTAAGACAGCGATTACAGCCGCTGAAACAGGCCACCTTGTCCTCGCGACACTCCATACCCCGGATGCACCCCAAACCGTCGATCGGATTATAGACGTATTTCCGACAGAACAACAGAGACAAATTCGCGTACAGCTCGCATCCGTACTCATTAGCGTCTTGTCCCAACGATTGGTTCCACGTATCGATGGACGTGGGAGAGCGATGGCGCTGGAAATATTAATCAATACACCTGCTGTTGCCAACTTAATTCGTCAAGAAAAGATTTATCAAATCAAATCCGTTATTCAAACGAATCGGCAAATCGGGATGCAAACGATGGTTTCCAGCTTGAAGCAGCTTGTAGAAGAAGGCATCATCCACCGAGATGCGATCAAAGAATATGAGATGAGCTTAGGAGAGGATTAAAAATGAAACGAAGTAAACATGCACTCGTTACCGCACTTTTCGTATTATCCATCATGTCACCGTCTGCCATTCTTGCAAGCGAAGCAACGGTCAACACGACAACTACAGTTCAAGCGAGCAATCCATTTGCCGTCCTGCAAGGACTTGACTATGAAGCTCGGAATGGGCATTACGAAACGATGAAGCTTTCTCCTGCTGGATGGCAGGTAGGCATGATTATTTCCAAAGAGCCCTATGCCGTAGTTACTAGTGTAGATGCATCAGGCGCACATGTGAAAATTTGGACGGGAGCGATTGCACGGGATTACAATGATTTGCTCGTGTTCTGGGATGAAATCGGTGTAGACCCTACCGGGAAACTTGATTTTCATGCCACTGATGTATCGGAGACGACGCGTTCGTACTTTGAAAGCGCCTCCCAAGAATTTTACAGAGTCAAAGCATATCTAGGTAAGGTACCCTGGGCCAATATTCCAACGGATGTCGAAGCTGCTCAAACTGGAAGTGCCAAGGTCACTTCGAATGGATTATTGAACGTGTATGGCATTGTTTTTCAGGATGGGGATCGCGCTGTTGCAGCAACACTAGGCTCGGTTAAGAAATCGACAGATATGCCAGCAACTGTACCGACTTTGCGTACTTGGAAACAAACAGTGGTAAGTGCAGTACCTACGGATGCTGAGTCCCATTGGGCAAAGGACGATATTCTTGATCTTATGCAGAAATCGATTATTGACGGGTACGAAGACCATACGATTCGACCGAACCGAACGCTTTCAAAGGCAGAGTTTGTAACACTTGTTGTGAAAGCATTAGGGATTGAACCTGTCAAAACACCTGTTATGGGTTATGAGGATATGGGAAAACATTGGTCGACTGGAACGGTTGCTTCCGCTCAAAGCATGGGATTACTTGATCTGAGACCTGTGGATCTGAACTTTTCTCCAGATTTACCCATCACTCGCATTGAGATGGTCGGGCTTGTTGATCGTATTTTACTAAAATATGCTGTAAAACTTGGCAATGGTACAGGCGAATTCAATGACGTAGGAAGCTTGACGGAAAGCAATAGGGCCTCACTACAAAATGTAATTCACGCAGGCATCGTAGGCGGGTATGAAGATGGTTCGTTTAGACCCCAAGGTTCACTGACTCGTGCTGAAGCGTTCAAGGTCATCTCGAGAATCATTCATTTGTTATAGAAAGGAGTTTGTATCCATGCATTGGTTTCAAAAAGCGAAAAAGAAAAGTGCAATCATGTTGGCTGGGATGTTGCTCACGAGTATGCTGCCTGCAATCGCGGGATCGAATCCTGTTTATGGTACAGAGACTGACAATGGTTGCTTAGCTATTAGCGGTGTTGGGAATATCCCTGTCACCAGCGTTGAACGCAATCAGCTAGTCACGATTAATTACACGTTAGACCCGAACGGTACACATACCGTAACGCAAACGCGTGATGCGGTTGATATTGCTTTCGTAGCCGACGTATCAGGCAGTATGGACTATCATATGAACAAAAATGATAACAAAACACCGATTCGTATTGATGTTTTGAAAAGTGCCTCAACGACGTTAACCAATAAATTTAAAACAGTGAACATGGGCGACCGCCTAGGACTTATCAAATTTAGCACCTCGGCTTCCAAAGTGCTTGATCTGTCAACAAATTATACGAATGTTCAAAATGAAATTAACAAATTAGTTGCTGGTGGCAGTACAAATATTGATGATGGACTCGCCAAAGCGAAAACGATGTTAACGGCGAGTGGAACAAAACCGGTAAAACAAATTATTTTGCTAACGGATGGTAAAGCAACGGTATGGACCGATGAGACCGATGGCAATAAGCAGAAAACGGGAGATACAAGTGCGGCGAACGCAGCACGTGCTGACGCAGATGTTCTAGCCGGTCTAGGAATCAAAGTATTCACGATTGCATTAGCTACGCCAGGTTCTGACGAAATTGATCTGGATTTGTTGCAATATATCGCAAACAAGACGGGTGGTACAGCTTATCAAGCGAGCTCCGCGAGCCAGCTGTCAACCATTTTCGATAACATTGCTAAGACAATCGAAGCGCCTGCTCAGCTCAAAAACGTACAGCTTCGTCAACCAATTCCTGCTGGGTTCATTTTGGCGCCTGGAGAGAATGCATCGAATGTTACTTTTGACTCTGCGACAAATGAAGTAGTAGTCAATGTGGGAAATATTGATTTTCCTTATGTACAAGACAAGATTGATCTAGCTATAAAATTGATACCTGATACAGCAGCTGGTGACTATCCGTTGCAAGATGCCAAGGTAACTTATCGCGATGCGTGTAATGCAAATAGACAGTTTAACATTAATTTTGATACACAGCTTTCCGTTAGTGTTCGCGTGGTAGATAAATATGGCAATGTGTATATAGGTAACAGTGCAGGAGAGCTTCAACGCTTACGATACAGTGATAAACAAAAACAATGGACGATTAAAAATAAGAATGTAGCGATTTCCGATATCCGTTTTGTTGATGATCTCCATTCGATTGTGAGAGTTAGTTACAAGGATGGAACGACAGAGCAATTTGATTTGAAGCCTACTGCACCAGCATCCTATGAGCTCGTTGATGGAAAAGGTAAGCCGATCAATGAAAATGGTTGGCATATCGGCCCTGGAACCCTTCGTTCCGTCTCTGGGTCAAGTACACAGCTGCCAAGCTCAACGGTGTTTGCCAATGATGATTTCCAAGGCGCTTATATCGCAGGCTATGAGAATTCCGTTGATAACGGTAACTGGAAATCACAAACGGCGGATGGCGTCGCCATTCCTGACGGCAATAGCGTGAATTTCAAGACGCGTGCCTTCACCAATGCGATCAGCGGCAGCGCATCTATCCCTATTTCAGGGGCTGTGGCAACCGGAAATGTCTCCTTGGACAGCACAGGACCTATGATTAGTTGGAGCAACAATATTGTCAATCCAACGGACGATGCCATCATTTATATTACGGCAACTGATAGTCTAAGCCCTGTAACGAGTGTAAAAGTCTGGTTCGACAATAAATCGCTTTCCATTTCTTCCAGCTCATCGAAGATGACGAAGAATGGTAATACGTATGCGTTTAGATTAAGCGATGTCACGGGATTCGATACGCTTGAGAAGCGCCAAGGGTGGCATCAAATTTATTTCGAAGCTACTTCCATTGGCGGTACAACATCAACCGCACAAGCGCCAGAGTATATTGTGATTAATCCAGGTCCATCCGCTACGCTAAAAGGCGTGAATTATAGTGCAGGCGATATCTCTGATAAACCTGTTAGTGTAAATGTGGAGGATTTGAAGCTACCTGTTTCTGATCGCGCGTTCGGCAGCCATCAAGAGAAAGGTTTCTCGTTGAAAGGGATGTATTACGTGATTAAACAGTCCTCCACCGCACCGGATGCAAGCGAATGGAAACAATTGGCATCTAAGCGATTGACGGTAACGACCAAAACGAATACGACATCCGGAACCTATTATGTCTTTCTAAAACTGGTTGACAGTTCAAATGTTGAAATCGTTCAACAACCATTGGTCATTCAATTCGATACCGAGCAAAACAACAATTAGACTGGTGAAACCGGTGAGGTAGTGAGGAGGATTTACGGTGCGCCGCAATGAACGTCTGAAGCAAGTGGGGCCTAACGAAGACGGTATGTCACTCGTGGAAATCTTGATTGCTGTGACGATTATGTCGATTATCAGCGTTATGCTGATGGGCTATTTTACCTCAGCCGTTGATAAATCGGCGCAAGAGAGCCGCAAAATTATTGGTGCTAATCTGGCTCGTCTGAAGGCAGCGGAACTGCGAGACAGCTTCAAGACGGGCTATGATGACGCCATTGCTTCTCAGCTGACGAGCAGCCCTAAATTCTCTGGAGACTTGTCAAGCAATGGATCCGAGTTGATGAAAGGACGATTAGCGTCAACCGAGATTAATGGCACGACGTATCACTACTTGGTTGAGCTGGATAAGAGTGAATCGCGCTGGGAGTCATCGGATCCGTTTCGCAACGATTCGGACGCGTATTTGGCTCAAATGTTCGTTACCGTGTATTGGTCAGGTCAAGAGTCACTTGACGAACCGTCAGCGAAAGCATCAACGACACTCGATACGTATCTTATTAAAAGGTGGTAGCGCCACATGCAGCGCAATGAGAAAGGGATGACCTTGATTGAGCTATTGGCCGCCATGTTGATCTTTGGCATGGTAGCCTCCATCCTGTACTCTTTTATGCTAATGGGCGTGTCGATGTATAAACGAGTCACGATGGAAACCCAGATGCGTAATCAAGGAGACGGGTTATACAGCCAGATTATCTCGGAGCTGAAAGAAGCGGTATACGTTCAGGATGAGGGATTGGATAAGAAGATCATTCGGTATGCGAAAAAATCGCTAGATCCGAAAGCCTACATTGATCTCTATGAGATGGAAGTATTTCCAAATCCAACTGGTGGAGGCAAGATTGAAGTAAGACGAGCAGGTAGTTCGGTAGTTGAACAGGTGTTCCAGCTCGGGAGCAAATTTACGATTCGAGAAGGCAGCTTAAGTGAAGCGAGTCAAAATCATGACCGTGTTCAAGTTACATTAGAATATGCCAGAAGCAATTCGGATCAGTACAAGATAGCGGATAGTCCCAAATTGGTTATTGATTCACAAATCCCACTATTTCGCAATGATTAAACGTAACGGATTGGAGGAGGAAACTTTTTGAACTCCGAGATAGAAGACAACAATGGCCTCCAACCGAGGATAGCAAATGAAGAAGGCTCTGCGCTTGTCATCGCGTTGCTGGCTGTCGTTTTGATGACCATGATGGGGCTCATTCTTATCGGCGTTCTGCGTGGGGGTGCCATACAAGCGGCTACGACCGAATCTGGGGTACAAGCAGAAGCAATTGCGCAGAAAGGGTTGGATGACACGCTCGCACAAATTCGGAGAGCGGTTGCCAATGGGGAATCGATTGGAGGGACGAATTACCGGAGTCGTGTACGCAATGTGGAGAGTCAATTGTCATTGATTCTTCCTTTTATTGATAAAGACGTGGGCAATGGTGTTCAACTGGCGGACGAGAATGGCGAAGTCATTTCTGCCAAAAAGGGAAAATATCAAATCGATGTTCTCTCGGCGAAGACGCTCAGCAATCCAGAATCGCCGATCAAACCGCTGACGAATCCAGATTCTCCCTATGTTCGTAAGTTTACAATTAGGTCAAGAGGCATTATTGAAGGCAAGCCTGAGAAAATCGTGACAAAACAGATGACAGTCTATGTAAGTACGATTAATCCCGTGTTTCGGTATCCCGTCTCTTCAGGCGGCGATTTGATTCTAAATGGAACGCCTTCCATTACGGGTGACATTTATGTTGCCGATCATGTACAAATTCGGGATGAAGCGTTGTTCACCGGATCCACAAGCGGCTCGAACCGAAGCAAGTTCGGTATTCAGACAGGCCTTCCTGCGATTCGCGGGTTCATTCGCGTAAATGGCGATGGAGATACGAACCCGCCTGGGAAGTTTAATCTAACCCAATCGGATGGTGTGACCGAGTCACCTCCGATGACAGGTACAAGCGATATTGTTCAGCCTTCCTATTTTTCACCGCAGTTCTTCCCGTTAGAAGATCCTACCCTAGATGCGGATGTGGAAGTTGACGTACAAGGGTATGTTTCGAATAAAACGCAGGTTGATTTAACAGCCAAGCTTGCTGCATTAGGCGGATACAAAGCGCCAGATCCGAGTTTGCTGGAAGTTCCTCTATTTTACGATTTGACTAGAAGCACTTTATACAATGATCAATGGCTGACGGTGCAAGGTGCAGTACAAGTGAAAGACGCTGCTTCAGCTACGTCAGAGGCAGATGTGTTCGTAAACAATGGTGTACTAACCATGGAGAATTCCGACTCCAAGTTGACATTGGCAAATGGTTCACTTTATGTAAAGTCGCCTGATGCTAATTTAGTTGCTGCCGATCTTAGAGGAAAGCTTTCCTTAAGTGCTGGGAAATTTGTAGCCGTTGACGGAAATGTGACACTGAATAGTGGTTTCGAATTCCCGCAAGGCAGTATGTATATCAAAGGTGATTTGAAAATTATTGGCGATATTCGGCTTCAAGGTACCGTATATGTCGATGGCAACGTGGAGTTGAAGGAAATGACATCCATTAACAAAATGAGAGAAGGTGATACCGCACCTATTCCGCTCATAGTCATTGCTTCAGGTGAAATCGTGCTAGGTAATAACTCAAACGCGGGTGACGAGGAAATACGCGCATTCTTTTATACCAAAGAAGGAATTCGATTGTATGGTGTCATGTCGAAGTTGAATTTGACAGGTGGCATCCACGGAGGCGTTCGCGGAGTTGAGCTTAACGCAGTCAGAGGAGATTTGACCTCAGCGGCAGGTAGCTCGGTTACTAGATATCAAGGCGCTTCCAACTGGAATAAGGATGTCCCCGAAGTGCAATTAAATAATTCGAAACCATCCAGGCTTCAGATTTTCTACGATGATAATCTCTATGATATGCCGCCAGATGGTATCCCTACCACAGACCATTTCAACGTATTCGTTAAAAACGTCCAATACATCAAGTAACTACAGAGTAACCATTCTGGAAGGAGGTACCTTCAATGTCATTCCAAATCCTAGTCGTTGACGACACGAAGTTTATGCGGAAAATGTTGACTGATATTTTGAAGCAATACGGTCATGAGGTGGTCGGGGAAGCAGAGAACGGTAGACAGGCTGTGCAGAAGTATGAGGAACTTCAGCCGGATATCGTTCTCATGGACATCACGATGCCTGAAATGGACGGTATTGAAGCGATGAAGGAAATTCGAAAGCTCAATCCCACGGCGGTCGTTCTCATTTGTTCGGCCATGAGTCAGCAGGATCTCATCTCTGATGCACTTAAAGCTGGAGCGAACGGATATGTGATGAAACCTTTTAAACCAAATCGCGTGAACGAAATTGTTCGTAAATATGGTGTTCCCCGCGTCATTGGCCATTTAATACCGCAAGATATGCAGCGCACGGAAGCAGTTTCCGTAGAAATCGATGTTGTAGAGACGACGTTTGAGAAAGAAGAATTGGAATTGCAGGCGATCTTAGCCGAAGAAGGTGCAACCGCCCAAACAGCAAGCCTGAATGCAGTAGACCAAGCTTATATAGAGCCTCAGGAATTACTTCCCACAAAGCAAGATGAGGAAATCTTGAATGAAGTTGCAGCGAGCATAGAGGCGAACCAAGAGTTCGTCGGGGAGCTTGTTCATGAGGAAGTGCAGGTGACTGAGGTAGTCGAGCTTCAACAAACCATTGTTGAACCCGAAGTGAAGAGTCACATTACGGAGGAAAGAAAAGTAGCGGCGAAACCATCTCAGGTCGTTAATGCGTTGGAGGTTTTGCTTGCATTCGCTGAAGTTGCCGAGTCGAAAGTTGCGACTGATGCCTCAGAAGCTGTACAGATGGAAGAAATTCCAGCTCATACACAGTCATCCCTGTCTGAAGAGGATCGCCTCAAAGAAATGGAGAGGCTTGCTGCCGCGATGCAAGGAGATTTGGAACAAGAATGGCAGCTGGAACACGAGGAAGTAGCTGCTGTAACTCAGTTCGAAGAATCTTCATCATCAGAAGCCATCCTTGTCTCAGAGGAACCAATCGAGGAAATAGCTGAGGTTACCGATTCTAGTTCAAATGAGCTAAGCATAGATGAGCTCAATGATCTCACAATAGAGATGGAATCCTTAGAAACTACCCTAGAAATGAAAGATCTAGTCAATGAAGTTCCAGTAGTCAAAGAGGAGGTTCCCATAAGCTCGTCTTATAAGTCTCAAGAAACAGTTGATGTGAATAAAGCAGGCTTTAAGGCTGTGAATGGCGGCAAGATCATTAATTTATTCAGGGGGAATGGACCAATGAAAAATTTCACGAGCAGTGTGATGTGTAATTGGAGTGAAGAGTTAAACGGCGAGATGTCGCAATACTTAGTCGTTTGTACAGAAGCCGAGAATAAGATTGAGATCGAAATGGCAGTAGCAGGCGGGCAAAAGCAATCCATAACAGTCACGATTGAAAGTTTTAATCAATTAGCTGCCTGGCTGCAAGTTCAATTAGGGACAGCGCCAATAAGTAATCGTGAGTATGCAAAGAAAGCAGATTTTTAGTAGAGAGATTCTAAGTGAAAGACATCATGAGGGGGTTTGACGATGGGGTGGGAAGCATGGAGTTACACAGTCCTATTGTTTATTGTTGGTGCACTGTTCGGTTCATTCTTTAATGTGGTAGGGATTCGGGTCCCGAAAGGATTATCCGTTGTTTCTCCGCGATCCAGCTGTGGGAGCTGCCAACGTCAATTAAATGCGATAGACTTAATTCCAATATTTGGATGGTTCATCCGAAGAGGGAAATGTCACTCATGCGGTGCACATATCTCCCCTGTATATATTGTCGGAGAGTTGGCGGGAGGACTTTTGTTTGCCGCTCTCCCCTTCTTGGTCAGCTTAGATGAACTTTGGATTGCATATCCGCTCGTATCTGTGCTCCTCATCCTAACGGTTAGTGATTTAACTTATATGCTTCTGCCTAACAAGATTATATATCCGGCTATGCTGCTGTTTACAGGATTGCGTTTATTCGTGCATCCGCTGCCCATATGGCATTATGCGTTAGGTTTGGTGATAGGTGGAGGAACGCTGATTATCGTTTCCCTTGCGGCAACTTGGATGGGGAAGCCGGCTATGGGCTTCGGGGATATTCGATTGATGGCATTAGTTGGACTTGTAATGGGAATAAAGCTTGTGCTGTTATGCATCTTCTTGTCGGCGCTGCTTGGAAGCGTCATCGGTGTGGCTCTAATCGCCTCAGGTAAACTGGATCGGCGTTCACCAATTCCCTATGGTCCTTTCATCGCTGTCGCTGGTTTAATCTGTTTTTGCTTCGGAGACCCATTGATGACGTGGTACATGGACCTCATCCTATGGCAGTAAAACTACATTTCGCAAAAGAGAGGTCGAACTCCTATGAACTGGTTTTTAGCTCAATCGTTCCGCGCTAAGCTTCAACTCGGCTACTATACCATTGTTGCATTTTACACGATCATTATTCTTATCCTGATGCTGACTTCAGATGTTTCGATTATCTTTGCTTTGTCGTCATCGCTCATCCTTATGGTGTTCAGCTTTCCGTATGTGAGGTTCTTGGAAAAGGCATTAACAGATCCCATCGATAATGTAACACGTGTGGCGATGAATATAGCAAAAGGGGATTTCACACAAACGGTCGATGCTTCTTCGAAGGATGCGTTGGGTGATATGGGACGCTCATTTAATGCAATGATCGTGAAATTGAAGGAGCTTTTAAATGAAACAGCCTCGATTTCCAAGCATGTGGCGGACTCAAGTCGTGATATTTACCACAAAAATGAAGGCATCAACACGATGATTGTTGAAGCAACGGGATCTGTGACTTCACTTGCTGAGGGAGCCAATGAGATCTCATCGGGCGTATTCAAAAGCTTCTCCGTCGTCAAGGAAATCGAAACCAAAATTACAGACTATGTAGACTCAACGCATGAAATGAATACCCGCTGTGGTCAAACCTTGGAATTGGTGAAAAAAGGAATGAGTGCGGTTGAAAGCCAATCTGAAAGTGTATCACACATCGTACTTGCGACGAGCAATGTGTCTGGAACGATCGATGATCTCGTGAAAGAAGCCGCTGGTATCTCCTCCATTACACGTACGATTTCTGAGATTGCCGAACAAACGAATTTGTTGTCCTTAAATGCTTCGATTGAAGCAGCGCGTGCTGGCGAGCATGGTAGAGGGTTCTCTGTTGTTGCACAAGAAGTTCGTAAGCTTGCAGAAGAGTCGTCGAAATCGGCGAAGGGTGTATTCCATATGGTTCATAACATCGAGAACAGCATTAAAATGGCTCAGAAGAATATTCAGATCAATGAGGAAATTGCTCGTAGACAGACCGAATCCATTGAAGCAACGGAAAAGATTTTCGGTGAGATGGTAGAGAGCATTAAATTCATTACACAACGGATGAGTGAGTTTACTGGGGAAAGTCAGAAGATGCTCAACGCGGCCCAGTTCATTACGGGCACTATGGAAAATATTTCGGCGATTACTCAGCAATCGGCAGCGGGCACGGAGCAGGTTTCGACGTCCATGGTACAACAAACACGGTCAGTGAAAGCTGTAGTTATTCAGTCCGAGCAAATGCTGCGAATGGTGACGCAATTACAGCGCACAATTCAGATATTCAAACTTTGAGTAAGTGACGTTGAAATCCAGTACGTATGTAAGAGAAGAATGCCCATATAGACAATGGTCGAGAGGCGGAAAAGATTGTTGATGAGCAGGCGTTTGCCTACTTTCGTTGCGATAAAGAAAAGGGAGAGGGGGAGAATAATTTTAATGCCATAAAATGCTAGATAGCTATGTTCATACAGGAACCCCATGATCGGATTCGCTTCGCCAATTAATTGTAAACGAAGGCCCATATCGGTTAGTCCTGCATCCATTAGACTAGCAATACATAAAAAGATAATTAGAGTTCGACTCAAAGGAACCACTCCTTTTGAATTAGTAGGTTATGCTTACGATTAACGAATCGTTTGCATAACCTCTTTCATTGTAGTTATAAAAGCTTCCGCTGCTTTGGAAATATATCGGCCTTTGCGATAAGCAATGACAAGTTTACGTGTAGGTCTGCCTTCTAAGGCGACGTTGACAGGAGAAAGTTCATTCAAACTTCTTTTGGAGATCAAGTACGGCACGAAAGCGATCCCCATTCCAGCAGCAACGAGGGACTGTACAGTTTCCATATTGCTGGATTCGAAAACAATATTAGGTGTGATCCCGGCATCTTGGCATAGCTCAAGCGTCAACTTGCGAAATCCTTGTCCTTTTTTCAAAGCGATGAAGGATTCTTTTTCTAATTGTGCGATTCGAACGGGTTCTTTACTTGTCGCTAAAGGGTGCAGCGGCGGAACAGCCAGGATAATCTCTTCATCTAGCAATGTCTCATAGACGAGCGATTCCTCACGTAAGGGCAAGGAGAGAAGTGAAATATCGGTTTGACCATTCACGGTTAATGTTTCTAAATTGGAGGATGTTTCTTCCACAAGTGAAATTTCAATATCGGGATAGGCTGCTTGAAAGACGGGAACGACGAAAGGTAAAATGGTTGACCCAGTAATTGGCATACTGCCGATCACAAGACGGCCTTTCTTCATCTGAGAAATGTCTTCCATTTCTTTTTTGAGCCCCTCAATCATATCGAGAATCTTTTGTGACTTCTCGACAAATAGAGAACCCGCGTGTGTCAACTCAACTGAATTGGTGCTGCGTTGAAATAAAAGGACACCGAGTTCCTTCTCCAGCTTGGACAATTGCTGGCTCAATGAAGGCTGGGCAATGTGAAGCTTCTCCGCTGCACGTGAGAAATTCCGTTCTATGGCAATCTGGATGGCATACTGTAATTGACGTAATTCCATGCGAAGAAGTGTCTCCTTTATAGATGGCTTGAAGGTAATCATATCAAGGTTTTTGGGCTGAAACAAGGTGGATATAGGAATAAATAACCATAAAGGGCAGTGGTAACTGGTTTCATCCAGTTTCACTGCCCTTTATGGTTAAAAATGGTTATTTCCGGATAGTACTGCGATACATCAAGAACAACAAATACGGTGCGCCGATGATGGCAACGACGATGCCTGATGGCATCTCTTTGGGAATGAGGATCGTTTTCCCTATAATATCAGCGCATGTAAGAAGAATAGCGCCTAAGATGGCCGAAAGCACGACAGACCTCTGGTGATGCTGCCCCATGAAGAGACGTACAGCATGTGGAGCAAGTAAGCCTATGAAGCTTACAGTTCCGACAGCTGCAACGGCGATTGCGGCAACGAGTACACCGATTGTTGCTGAAATCAGTCGTGTTTTTTGCAACTTTAGACCTAGTCCGATAGACACGTGGTCACCAAAAGCCAATAAATCTACGCGTCGACCTAGCAGCCAAGCGCTGGGCATTAAGATGAGCATAGTAATCAAGAGCTGAATGCATTCCTTCCAACTTCTTGCATAGGTACTTCCTGCAAGCCAAGTAAGTGCAGGAGCGGCACCCAGTTTCGATTGGATCACGAGAAATTGGATGACGGCAGATCCAAGTGCCGAAACCGCGATCCCGACAAGAATCAGGACGACGGGATTGAGTCCCTTTTTCCAAGCTAGGGCATAAACGCTGCACGCGGAAAGCAGTGCGCCGATGATGGCACCGACAGGCACCCAAGTGCCGGGTGCAGAAGGCCAAATCGTTAGTACCAAGAGAGCACCCATTCCAGCGCCGGAAGTAACGCCAACGACGGATGGGTCTGCCAGCGGGTTGCGAACCGCTCCTTGCATCATAGAGCCAGCAATGGCTAAGGAGGCGCCGGCGAGCGCAGCAACGAGAATGCGCGGCAAACGCAAGTCCAGAATCACATTGCGAGACATTTCTTCGCCATGCCCGGTTAATACCGCTGCTACATCTGATAGTGGTATTCGTAAGGCACCTGCTGTTAAGCCAAAGAGCAGTAAGATCATTAGGGTAATGGCTGATACCATAACTAGAATTGGATAGGGTATTTTTGTGCCTACAAAGCCGACACTCATGGAGCTGCTCTCTGCGGATGCCTTCATTCGAGAGCCGCGGATTGCAAGCCAAATTAACCATGGCGCGCCAAGTAAGGCTGTTACGGATCCAGCAGGAAGCTCGCCGAGTGTACTGCGAAACATTTTGGCAATGGTATCTGCACTAAGTAAGACGACAGCTCCCCAGAGAGCACTGCCTGGAATCAACAGGCGATGACGCTGTAAGCCTATTAGTCGAACAAGATGTGGAGCAATGAGGCCGATAAAGCCAATTGGGCCTACGACGCTCACTGTGACACCTGCCAATAGAATAGCTGCGGTTAGAGCAACTAAGCGAACAAGGTTAATATTTTCACCTAAGGAAATAGCGGTTTCTTCGCTCAAAGCCAGCATATCTAGCATTTGACTAAATAGAAAAGCGACGAGGAGTCCAATACAAATCCAAGGGAGCGCATATTGGACGCCTTGCCAGTCATTTTGACCTAATGCACCTGATCCCCACATAAATAAGCCATTCGTTTCATTCTCATACATGATTTGCATACCGCTTGTGAAGGCAGAAAGCACAAGCGTCACGATCATTCCGGCAAGCGCCATACGAAGTGGTGAGCTTTTACGGCCGCCAGACATGAAATACGCCATGAACGATGCGCCACAAGCGCCCAATAACGCAAGTAATAAGGAGTGATCTGACTTCGGGCTGGGGAAATAAACAGCCGCCAAAACAATTATGAAATATGCACCCGCATTCAAGCCAAGTGTGGACGCGGAAGCGAGTGGATTGCGGGTGACGGTTTATAATAATGCACCTGCTACAGCGAGTGCAGCTCCTGCAAGCATGCCCATCACAGCGCGCGGCATGCGAAGCCCCCGCACTATTAGATGGTCGGGGGTATCTTGAGGAGATATCATAGCTTGGATAACAGTAAGAACGGTAATGTTCGCTTCACCATGTGTTAAGTTGAGGAAATGGAGGAGGCAGAGTGCAAGCAGACCACCACCAAACACAAGGAGAAATTTCCAATCGATATATGCGAAACGGTTCTTTTTCGATTTCATCGCAGATTGGATCATTTGGTCAGAGCAGCAGCTAGCTCAGCAAATACTTTGGCAGATAAGGGGCCACCGAAAGTCCAAGTGTTGCCAGGTAACTTGAAGGTTTTGTTATCTTTCACAAAAGCAAGACCTTTCCATACGGCATTGTCTTTCAGTTGATTTTCAAATACATTATCGTTCTCTTGAACGATGTAGATGAAGTTCGCATTTTGAACAGCAGGTAAGGCTTCTACTGAAGCAGTTGAGAACCCATAAAGCTCAAATTTGCTGGATTTAAAGGCGTTTTTCAATCCAATTCGTTGTAGAATTTGAACGACCATGGAGTTGTCAGTGAACAAACGAAGATCGGCATTATTTTGATTTCTGAAAGCTTGTGTTAATGCAAATTCTGCCCCTTCTTTTTTCGCGGCTGTTAACTTAGCGGCTCTTGGCGAGTGCCAACATCTACTACTGAAGGATCAAGTGCAGGCTTCACATTGACCCACGTTAGGTAGCCTTTATTATCAGCTTGACCAATCGGTTGAATCCCGAGTGCTAGAAGATCTTCCGTATATGTCCACTCCAAGGTAACAATACGTTTCGGAATGCCTTTGAATTCCGTTGTTCCAAGAGCGTGTGAAATGGATTTCACAGCATTTGCAGCTGGTGTAGCAGATGGTTGAACTGATGTGGCAGGGCTAGGAGTAGATATTCCGCATGCAGCCGTGATAAAAAGTAACAATATCGAAAGTGTAATAATAAGTGGTTTTATAAAGTTTCGCACAGTCATCCCACTAAAAATATGTATTTAAAATCATGTAGAATCGATGGCCATTTCAATACCAACTACGAGAATGACAATCATTATCAATTATATTGTCAACAATAATCGAATTTATAGGAATTATCTATCAAGCTTATAGTTATTATATCTTGGAACTATGACGTGATCCGTGCTAAAGTACTAAATGAGGGTAAGACATTAGCAAACTAATGCGGATAATGACAAGAGGTGACTGGATATGAGTAAAAAGACAATGTTCGAGAAGATTTGGGATAATCACGTTATTAACCAGGAAGATGGCAAGCCTAGCGTTATTTATATTGATTTGCATCTAGTACATGAAGTAACTTCACCGCAAGCTTTCGAAGGACTTCGTTTGTCCGGTCGTAAAGTTCGTCGTCCTGACTTAACTTTCGCAACAATGGATCACAACGTGCCTACGAAAGACCGTTTTAATATTACAGATCCGATTTCCAAACAACAAATTGATACACTTTCCCAAAACTGCCGTGACTTCGGTGTTACACTGTTTGACCTAGATAGCCTTGATCAAGGTGTTGTTCACGTTATGGGGCCAGAGCTTGGTCTTACACACCCTGGCAAAACGATCGTATGTGGCGATAGCCATACATCAACGCATGGCGCGTTTGGCGCACTTGCTTTCGGTATCGGAACAAGTGAAGTTGAGCACGTTATGGCAACACAAACCTTGCAACAATCCAGAGCGAAATCCTTAGAAGTTCGTATCAATGGCAGCTTGAAGCCAGGCGTTACAGCTAAAGATTTGATTCTTGGCGTCATTGCGAAATACGGAACAGATTTTGCAACGGGTTATGTTATTGAGTACACAGGCGAAGCGATCCGTGGTCTGTCCATGGAAGAGCGTATGACCGTGTGTAACATGTCCATTGAAGGTGGAGCTCGTGCAGGTCTAATTGCTCCAGACGCTACTACATTTAACTATCTACGTGGTCGTGAATATGTGCCTCAAGGTGCTGATTTCGACGCAGCAGTTGCAGAGTGGTCCAACCTTGTGACGGACGAAGGCGCTACGTATGATTGGGTATTGGAATTCGACGCAGATACGTTGATCCCGCAAGTAACCTGGGGAACGAGCCCTGGCATGGGGACAAGTATCACGGCATTGGTTCCAGATCCACAAAGCTTCGAAACAGAAAATGAACGCAAAGCTGCTGAAAAAGCGCTTGAATATATGGATTTAACACCAGGAACACCTATGACAGAACTAAAAGTGGATTATGTGTTCATCGGTTCTTGTACAAACGGACGTATCGAAGATCTTCGTGCAGCTGCTAAAATTGCACAAGGCTACACGGTAGATCCAAGCGTTACAGCAATCGTCGTTCCAGGTTCAGGTCGAGTTAAGATTCAAGCTGAGAAGGAAGGTTTGGATAAAATCTTCTCCGATGCTGGATTCGAATGGCGCGATGCTGGCTGCTCAATGTGTCTAGCGATGAACCCAGACGTTCTTCAACCAGGACAACGTTGTGCATCCACATCTAACCGTAACTTCGAAGGTCGTCAAGGCCGCGGCGGACGTACGCATCTTGTATCCCCGGCAATGGCTGTTGCTGCAGCGATCAAAGGTCGTTTCTACGATGTACGTGATTGGGAAATTAAAGAATACCAACAAGCTTAATTTGGGCTGATTAAGGCAAATCTTACGATGTAGTTTTGCTAAAGCAAAACTTTAAGGAGAATGAGAACATGGAAGCTTTTAAACAACATACAGGTCTAGTAGGCCCTGTTGATCGTGTAAACGTAGATACAGATGCAATTATCCCTAAGCAATTTCTTAAAAGAATTGAGCGTTCTGGTTTCGGACAATTCCTTTTCTTCGAGTGGAGATGGGACGAAGCAGGCAACGTCATTGAGAACTTCCCTCTAAATCAAGATCGTTATCAAGGAGCTTCCGTTCTACTTTCCAGAGCGAACTTCGGTTGCGGATCATCTCGTGAACACGCGCCTTGGGCGATTCAAGATTTCGGCTTCCGCGTCATCATCGCGCCTTCCTATGCGGACATTTTCTACAACAATTGTTTCAAAAACAGTATCTTGCCGATCAAATTGACGGAAGAGCAAGTTGAAGATCTGTTCCAACGTACGGCAAAACATGAAGGCTACAAGCTGAATGTTGATCTTGAAAATAATAAGCTGACCGATGAGTACGGTCTTGAAATCCAATTTGATTTGGATGAGCACCGTCGTCAATTCTTGCTTCAAGGTTTGGATGACATCGGTTTGACGCTTCAGCATGAAGCGAAAATCACAGCATACGAGCAAGCTCACCAAAAGCGTTTGGCTTACAAATAAATGCTCTTACTAAAAAGACGTATCCCCATGTGGGATGCGTCTTTTATTTGCATATTTAATCAAACGATCTTGCAACTTTTGGCAGATTGCTACGTCTAATAGATTACTAGAATGTCGAAGGAACGGAGGTTGTGCTGTCAGGTAAAGGTTAATTTTGCTATAATATCAAGGAAGCTGATAGATTGATAGGGTATTTAACTTGGGTTTGTTTATAGACTCCCTAAATCCGACATTACATAGAGGTGAATGATGAAATTTCCTGGATTCTGTTTGTTTCTACTCGTTTGTTTGTTGCTGATACCAACTACGGCATTCGGAGCTGAAACTCCCAAGCCGATTAAGCTTTTTATGAATGAGAAGCAGCTGGAATCCGTCGATGTTCAGCCGCGGATCATTAATGGTAATACCATTGTTCCATTGCGTATCATTGTCGAACAAATTGGTGCTCTTGTGACTTGGGAGGAAGCTACTCGGAAAGTAACGATTAAGAAAGATAATATCAATATTCAACTAGTCATTGATAATACGACAGCGCTCGTTAATGGCAAAAAAGAAATGTTAGAAGTTGGACCAAAGATTGAAAATGGCTCTACGATGCTGCCTCTGCGCTTCATTGGAGAGGAAATGGGAATTGAATTTAAATGGGATGGAGCGACTTCATCCGTTCATATGTTCAAAGATAATGATTCGGACTCAACGCCTGCAACTGGGCCAATTGATGTCGTGGATCCTGACGAAACTACGTCGTCCCCAGAGACGAAGCCTCCGGGCACGACGACACCGGACACTTCGGTGCATGTGATAACCTCTATTGTGCTGTCAGAAACAGATTTAACCGTTAATGCGAAGGATGGAACTTTAAGTCCGAAAGTATTAATTTTATCGAATCCTTCACGCCTTGTCTTTGATTTCCCGAACACGAAGCTGGATGATTCATTACAGAAATTGCTGGTTAAGAATGCCGGAGAACTGACTTCCAAGCAGCCGCTTGTGTCCAAGGTGCGTTTCTCAAATTTCAATGATAATCCGGCTACTGTAAGAATTATTCTGGATTTAAACAGTCAAGCGGACTATCAGGTGCAACCTTCTAAGCTGCCTAATCAGTGGAAAGCTGCCATCGGTGAGCGGAAATTAACTGTTGTCATCGATGCTGGTCATGGTGATACCGATCCAGGTGCTCTTTCTATAACAGGAAGGCATGAGAAGGATTTTACACTCGCTACAGCGAAGAAGGTAGAGGCGCTACTAGCGAAAGATAAGCGAATACACGTCCTGATGACGCGTTCGGATGACACGTTTATCCCGCTTGATGACAGGGTTTCCTTTGCTAATGACCTATCAGCAGATCTCTTTCTATCAATCCACGGGAATAGCGCCAAAGCGACCGTTTCGGGAACAGAAACCTATTATAACAGGCCGGAAAGCTTAGCTTTTGCGAATGTTATTCATAAGTATGCTGTACCAGCAACTGGCTTTGCAGATCGCAAAGTGAGAGAAGCAGATTATCGTGTTATCACCAAAACGACCATGCCTGCTGTCTTGCTAGAAGTTGGTTACTTGTCCAATAAGAATGACGAAACCGCCATGTTTAAAGAAGCTTTCCAGGACAAATTAGCTGCTTCACTCGTTGCCGCCATTAAGGAGTATTTAAACCTCCAATAAAGATTGAAGTACATAAAGCGGAACGTTACTAGGCTAGTATGGCTAGACATAACGCTAAGGAGTGAAGAAGATGAGTAAAACAAGTCGCCTAGTTCAAGGATTACTTCTTGTAAGTGCCATCACATTGACGATTACGGCCTGTGGCCAGAAAAATCAATTAACAGGCGCGGCAACAACAGAGCCGCAAACTACCGTTACACCGATCGCAACAACTTCTGTGCCAACGGTAACACCAAAACCTACCGTAGCGCCTCAAAAACAGCTTCAAGTAAAAGCTTATTACAGCGACCAAGATGAAATGAAGCTCGTTGAGAAAGTCGTTACGGTCAGTGTCGCGAAGGATTCTGACGTGTATGAGGCTGCACTAAAGGCACTTCAAAAAAGTGATGATCCGAAAGCGATCCCGTTATTTGATGATTTGAAATTTACGAGTGTGAAATTTGATTCTACCAAAGGTGAAATGAAGCTTGATTTGGCATTTGGCCCCAAAACGCAATTAGGTGCGCCTGGTGAGGAATTATTTCTACAGGCATTAAAGAAAAGCATGTTTCAGTTTCCTGAAGTGAAATCACTGTACATTCTAAAAGATGGCAAGCAAGTAGATAGTTTAATGGGACATCTGGAGCTTCCATACCCTATTAAACGACCTAACTAAATGGGAATTAAAGAGGAGTTTAATACATGTTGAAAAATAAAAAATTGGCGAGTGCTATCGTAAGCTCATTGATCATCACTAGTCTAGCAGGCACGCCAGTCCTTGCAGCATCCGTGAACCCAACAACGTCAACAACGACTCAAAATTCAAATGTTCGACTATCGTTTAATGATGTGAACAGTGATTACTGGGGAATTCGTCATATTTCCAAGCTAGCGTTAGAGGGAATTATTGAGGGCGTTGGGGATGGTATCTATTCACCGGAAACTTCGGTAACTCAGCAAGATGTATTAATTATGGCAACACGGATGATGGGTCTTCAGTCGGACGTGGATACAATGGCGTCCGAAACCGTTTTTCCTGATTTCATGTTAGTTGATAAATATGCACGTAACTATGTGGCTCTCGCACTGCAAAAAGGCTTAATTTCAACAGAGGAAGAAAAGTTGAGAAGCCAGAGCACAAAGCCAGTTGGTATATGGGGGCAGCAAAAAGCAACGAGAGAATGGGTGGCTGAAGTCGTAATTCGCGCCATCGGGAAAGCTTCATTGGCAGCTAGCTTATCGACAGCGGCAACCTCATTTACAGATAACAATCAGATCAGCAGCACCACACTAGGCTTCGTTAATGCAGCAGTTGCTTTGAAAGTCGTAAATGGCTTTGAAGATGGCTCGTTTCAACCGAAAGGTGCTGTAACACGTGCTCAAATGGCAGCATTTCTAAGTCGCTCACAAAAGGAATTGGCAGCATTACCTGAGCGAGCAAAGAAGGGCTATATGACTAGCCTGACAAGCGGCAGCATCAGTATGATGGATAAAGACGGGAATACAAGTACATATAAACTATCACCGAATACGACGTTTTACGGAAATGTTGATGATGTCTCAATTTCTCCAAAAGAACTGCAAGAAACTTATGAAATTTCACTTGTTCAAGTGAATGGAACAGCTTATTATGTTGAAATTTTGAGTGATGAGCTGCATATGGACGTGCATGAAGGTCAATTGTTGAAGCTAAACCTGACAACCATGAAAGCGACACTAGATGATTATGAAAGCTACGACTTAGCGTCGGACGTTGCCGTAACGGACGCTGATGGACATGGACTTAGCTTGGGTGAGATTGTCACTGGCAGTACGATCCAAATTCGTAAGAGCCAGCTTGTCGACAGCGACAAATATACGTCCATCGTTGTAAAGCAAATTCCTGTCAATAAAACAGCTATCGGTGATGTTCAAACACTAAATAAAGACGCCATGCAAATGACGCTGCTTGAGTCATCTTCAGGAGAGCCAGAGACTTTTGGCTTTTCCAGTAATCTAATCGCGACATTGGCTGACAATACTCTTATCAATTTGGATGCGATCCATGTAGGAGATACGGTTGAATATACCGTTAAGAACAGTGAGATCGTTAAGATTGTTGTTAAAAAGCAAGCAGATGTAGGGACTGTTGTTGAAGGGACATTCAAACAATTTACCGATGATCAATCCACCATTTTGATTAATAAAACATCTGGCAAGACGGTAGATGCCTTTGAATTAAGTAATAATGCACGTGTGGTTATTAGCGGATTATCGAATGCAAGCATTTATGATTTGGCTGCTGGTGACCAATTAAAGCTTGATGTGCTGAATAATAAGGTTACGACGATCACGGTAACGAATCGCTCGATTGAGAATGTTTATTTTGCGAAAATTATTGATTATAAGGACTCATCCAAAATTTTAACGGTAACTGATAATGCAGGAAAACCGCATGCTTATATTTTGAGTGACAGTGTATCGATCTTGTACGGCGGAAACAAGCTGCCATTTGCGAACTTTAATAGCCTTTTCCCAGCTGGGAAATACGTGGATCTTCTCGTTTCTAATGATTCGGTAAAACAAATTCAAATGTCCTCGCAATTGGACGGTGCTTTAACGCAGCTAAATCTGCAAACCAACGATGTGACATTAAAAACGGACAGCGGACAAAGCTTAACCTTTAAGCTGAATTTTGCTCCAACGGTTGAATTAGCCAATAAGCCTAATAGTACGTTAGCGGATTTGAAAGTGGGAGATAATGTTAGTCTTCTGCTAAGCTTTGATCAAACGACAGTAACCAAGATCGTCACAAGCAAAACGGCGGTGTATAAAACCCTGTTAACGAATCCCAACCTGAAGCAGGCTACGGTAATGGATGGTGCGAATGCGACGTCTGTTATCAATTTGGATGGCGTCCCAATCGTGAAAGCAGATGGCAGCAGTGCTTCTTTCGCAGATCTAGCCATTGACGATTATGTGAAATTGACATTCAAAGGTCTCGCTGTAACGAAAGCGGAGTTAATTACACCGATTCGGGGTAAAGTAACGGCTGTGAATGCAGCAAGCTCAAGCTTGACGGTTCAAGATTTCACAGGGAAGAGTCAAGTGATTAACGCAGGAAGTAACTATAGCGTGAAACTAAATGGTGGAACAGATTGGAGCTTTTCCTCGATTAAGGTAGGGGATCGTGTTCAATTGATGAAAGATACCAATGATAAATTACTCATTCAAGTTGCTGTAGCTTCTAAACGTGAATTTGATCATTATAGTTCTTCGTTGAGCCAAGTGTATGTCAAAGCAGCTGGCGCAGGGGAGCGTACATCGTATAATCTGTTCCCGAGAGCTTACTTGCATACCAGTTCTACTATTGTGTTACCAACTTCTTTTGTTGCTGGTGACCAACTGAGCCTTTATGTGCTTGATGATAAAATTGTTGAAATTGAAAAGTAGGATTTTGAACAAAAACGAAGGGACAACCGTCAGTATTGAGAAGCGAATCTTCTCAAACAGGCGGTTTTTTTCTAGATTTCAAAAAAAAATGTTTATTTTTTAGAAAATGTTCGCATTTTGACGCTTTCAAGGATTGATTCTGCCCTGACAATTCGCTAAACTGGAGAATATTACGACCCTAAGGAAGATCAGCTATGACACAGAAGGCAGTAAGATATATCCTGGATACCATCGGTGAACTATATCCGGATGCTCATTGTGAGTTGAACCACAGTAATCCATTTGAATTAACGATTGCTGTATTGCTATCAGCCCAGTGTACGGATGAAACCGTGAATAAGGTTACCAAGGACTTGTTTGAGAAGTACAAACGCCCCGAAGACTACTTAGCAGTTCCCTTAGAAGAATTGGAGCAGGACATTCGGCGTATTGGACTATTTCGAAACAAGGCTAGTCATATTCATAAGCTGTGTCAATTGCTACTGGACAAGTTCGGTGGTGAAATTCCTGAGAAGCATGAGCATCTGGTTGAATTACCCGGCGTGGGGCGGAAGACAGCTAATGTTGTCATGTCGAACGCTTTCGGAGTACCAGCTATTGCTGTAGACACTCATGTGGAACGAGTCTCCAAGCGTTTAGGTCTTGTCGGCTGGGATGATTCCGTGCTTGAAGTTGAAAAGAAGCTAATGAAGAAAGTGCCAAGAGACGAATGGACGCAAACACATCATCGATTAATTTTCTTTGGTCGATATCACTGTAAGGCACAAAATCCCAATTGTACGCTATGTCCGTTATTGGACAGCTGTCGCGAGGGTAAGAAACGTATGAAACCAAAGCCAACTAGGAAAACTATTACAAACAAATGAAATGCAGACAAAGGATGGGATTGAAATGAAATGCATCGCCGTATATACCAATAGCTTCGAATTGTTCTCCGATATTTATGAGCAAGTGATCAATACACCATTAGCCGATAATGAGGAAAAAGTCATTGAAGGTGTAACAGTCAGTGAATCCGGTGAGGTTCCTCAAAATTACATAGACAAAATGAAAACGAAATCCGAGGTCGTTGTGATGAAAGTGAAGGATTCGGATATTACGATTCTTCAACATCGTGACGTTTTTGAAATTTTCCTGCCGGAAAAAGAAAAAATTGCCCTCACGTAAGTACAGAATCTCCCTATGGGAGATTTTTTTTCTGTATACATGAGACTGAGAAGATATGAACGGGACGAAGAGGAGCGGAATGAGCGAATGACGCAATTGGTAGCTAGAAGCATCGCGGTCATGCCGGATGCGCTAAAGAACATGCAGCAGGTCCTTAGGCGTGCAAGCGATGAAGATAACGCCGCTAAAATGGGGCAATTGATTGAAAAAATCGATAGTGGTCGGATGAATATTGCCTTCTGTGGGCATTTCTCTGCAGGAAAATCAACGCTTATTAATCAACTTTGCGGGCATGCTTTGTTGCCATCGAGTCCGATTCCTACAAGTGCTAATATTGTGAGCATTCGTAATGGGAGTCCTGCTGCGCATGTTACCCATCGTACGCATGAGGGGAAACGCAACGAACCAGGGAAGACGACAACCATTCCTTTGTCTGAACTAGAAGCGTATTGTGTGAATGGGACGGATATTGAAACGGTGGAAATTACGTATGCCATTCCTTTTCTAGGTGAGGATACAGCCTTATTAGATACGCCAGGTATTGATTCTACAGATGATGCGCATCATCAATCTACAGAGTCGGCTTTGCATCTAGCCGATGTAGTCTTCTATGTGATGGACTATAATCATGTCCAGTCCGAAGTGAATCTGGCATTTACGAAGAAAATGAAGGAATGGGGAAAACCGCTTTATCTGATAGTAAATATGATTGATAAACACAAGGAATGGGAGCTTCCATTCGCGCAATATCAACATGGAACGAAACAAGCTTTCTTAAATTGGGGCATTGAGCCCGATGATTTGCTGTACGTGACGATGAAGGAGCCATCACATCCGCATAATGAGTATGCGAAGCTGCAATGGTTACTGAGTCGCCTTATTGAGCGCGGTGATACCTTGCGCAGCTATAGTATTGATGCTTCTGTACGCTATTTGGCCGTAGAGCATGGCAAATGGCTGGCGGAGCAGCATGAGTCGCAGAAAGCGGAGCTACTGGAGTCAATTAGCCAAGAAGGCGATGTGGAGGAAGTTCAAAGTCTGGCTGCTGCCAAGCAAGATGAGCTTACGGCTTTGAAGAACTTGCCGGAAACGTTGACAACAGTCCTTCGCAAGGAAGTTGGCTCCATCATTGAAAATGCCAACATTACTCCCTCGTTAACCCGTGACTATGCACATGCCTATTTGGAGAGCCGTAAGCCTGGATTTAAGGTCGGATTTTTCTCGCGAGCGGCACAAACCGCTGCGGAGCAAGAGAAACGACTAACAGCGTTTCAGGCGGATTTGGCAGAGCAAGTGGAAGCACAGCTGGACTGGCATTTGCGTGATGCGTTGAAAAAAGCAGCGAATGAGCAAGGGCAGCATGATGCTGCGCTGATCTCGCAAATTGAAGCGCTGAAGGTTGAATTGACTAGCGCTTTGATCGCATCCCAGGTAAATCCGGGTGCGACTTTTGGCGGCGAGTATACACTGAACTACATGAAGCAGCTTGCTGGCGAGCTTAAACTGCAGTACCGCAAACAGGCGTTTGCGGTGATCGATATTATCGCGGCTGCGGTCCGCGATGGTTCGCTCCCAGCCGCCGCTGCGCTTGCGGCTGAGCTGGAAGCCCTTAGCGGCCGGCTTAGCGCCTGCCGCGAGCTCGCACGCCTCGAGGAAGCCGAGGCGGCGGCAGAGACCCAGCTGCTGGCTATGGCCAGCTGGGCAAGACCTTCTGCGCCGGCGCTGCCGGATGCGCAGCAGTACACGGCTATGGAGGAGCCGGCAGCAGCCCCGTTAAGCGGGGCTAACCTGCACGTGACCTCCATGGGCACGATCCTGCAGGCCGCCGCATCATCAGTGTCGGCGGCTGCGGGCACTGATAACGCTGCCCCTGTGGAGGCAGCTGCTGTCTCACAGTCTACCGCGTTCACCACAGGTGAACACGGGCGGCGCATGGAACGCAAGGCCGCCGACTTGCAGGCGGCCTCCAGCCTCATCGACGGACTGCCGTCGATGAGGTCGCTCGCGCGCTCCATGCGCGAGAAAGCGGAACGTCTGCGCGAGCGGACGTTCACGATTGCGCTGTTCGGCGCGTTCAGCGCCGGCAAGTCGTCGTTCGCCAATGCGTTGATTGGCGAACGGGTGTTGCCGGTGTCGCCGAACCCGACGACGGCGGCAATCAACAAGATCATGCCGCCGCAGGAAGGTTGGCCGCATGGCACAGCCAAGGTCAAGATGAAGAAGACAGACGCCGTTCTGGAGGATGTCCTCTATTCCTTGAGCATCTTAGGTGTTGAGGCGACTGATATGACTTCCGCCCTGAAGCGGATTGGTCAGCTTTCACCTGCTGACGTCACAGCCAAAGGAAAGCCGCATTTCTCATTCCTGAAAGCCGTAGAAAAAGGCTGGGATGCAGCTTCAGGCCATTTGGGCACAGAGCTGAAAATTTCCAAAGATGAGTTCTCAGGCTACGTGGCTGAGGAACATAAGTCATGCTTCGTTGAATTTATTGAATTATATTATTCGAATCCATTGACGGATCAAGGCATCATCTTTGTTGATACACCAGGGGCAGATTCGATTAATGCCCGTCATACAGGTGTCGCTTTTAACTATATTAAAAATGCAGATGCCATCCTTTTCGTCACGTATTATAATCATGCCTTTTCACAAGCCGATCGTGAATTTCTACTGCAGCTTGGACGAGTCAAAGATAGTTTTGAAATGGATAAAATGTTTTTCATCGTGAATGCAGCTGATCTGGCAGCAAGCACAGAAGAACTGGCTGGCGTGGTCCAGCATGTGGAAACGAATTTAGTACAGCATGGTATTCGCCATCCACGGATCTATCCGATTTCCAGTTATTTGGCTGCGGAAGGCAAAATAAACGGGAATGAAAGCCTAGTCGAACAATCAGGCATACAGCCATTTGAACAACAATTTGTCCAGTTTACCTTGAATGAACTCAGCGATGTGGCGATTCATTCTGCTAACTTGGAGTTACAACGGGCGATCACCACCATGCAGAAATGGTTGGAGCGGGCGCAATCGGGTGAGGAAGAGCGCAGGCTGCAGTTGATTATGCTAGATGAATCGGAGCAACAGGGATTAGACCTGCTTGAAGACACACTATATGATGCCGAGCTCAAGGAATTGAAAAAAGAAATTCAAGAGCTGATGTACTATGTCAAACAACGCACGATGTATCGGTTTGGCGAGCTTTATAATTTTGCATTCAATCCTTCGACGTTCCGAGATGAAGCGAAAGATCCGAAAGCAGCACTTCAATTCGCATGGAATGAGCTGTTACGGATGATTGGGCATGATTTATCCCAAGAAGTTCTTGCAACAACGCTCCGCGTAGAGAATCGGATGAATCTGATAAGTTCGAAACGGATGAATCGCTGGGGTGAGGAGCTGAGCTTGCTTTTAGAGGGCTTTGAGCGTGCTTCCTATGAGGTAGGCACGTTTGTGACGCCAGAGGTGACGACGAAGCTAGAAGCATCAGATGTGAGCTTGAAGCTCCTGCAAGGGTATTTCAAGAATGCAAAGCAATTTTTCGAAGGCGATGGCAAAAGTAAGCTGAGAGCCGATTTGGAAAATCGGATCAATGCGCCGGTTGTCGCGTTTATTGAGGAGCAAACGTCTGAGCTTGAAAATGCGTATGGCATCCAATTAGAAAATTGGTTAATTGCTCAGAAATCGCTCATGGAGCAACAGGTCAAAGAGCACGCAGAAGGGCTTCGCGATGCACTCCAAATGAAGATTGATTTGGATGAACTCATATCCAAACAGCATCAATTGAAGGCATTTGTTTAGTCAGTAATCAAAAGGGCGGCAAAGTTCGAAGGAACTTGGTTAGCCCTTTTTTTGCAATGCTCATGTAAGGGCTTTCATTGGCGGTTATCCTGATGATTTAAAAGAATAGGGGGGATTACTACACGTTTTTGTGAATTTATGCCAATTTAAGCGTTTAAATCCGAGTATCCTCGAATTGCTCACATATAGTGATGGTGTTAAGATTCATAAAGTGTTCACACTTTCAAAGCGTTTCAAATCTATCCTTTTAAGGAGGGCCCAAAGTGGATGTATTCAGGCAACTGAAGCCATATTTTTGGCCAGAGAAAAAACTGTTTTTTGGAGCCATTGCATGTCTTGCAATCGCTACCGCGCTCGGCTTGGTGTATCCGAATTTACTTCGGTATTTGATTGACGAAGTCATCACCAAGAAGCAATTTGACCTTGTGCCGCGATTGGCACTCATCGTAGTTGTTGTCGTTTCTATGAAAGGGATGTTCCAGTTTCTACATGGATTGTGTGGGGGACGCTTAGGAAACCGTGTTGCTTTCCATTTACGGAATGCGCTTTATAACAAACTGCAATACTTGTCGTTCCAATACTACGATCAAGCAAGAACAGGAGACTTGATGTCCAGGTTGACGGCCGATTTGGAAGGTATTCGCCAATTTATTGGCTTCGGCTTTGCTCAACTGCTGAATGTCATTTTAATGCTCGTTTTTGGAATGGCCATGATGTTCTCAATCAATTGGAAATTGGCTTTACTTACGATGGTTACGATGCCATTCTTGGCATTTACAGCAGTTCGCTTTGAAGGTAAAATTCATCCTGCATTCCGGATGGTACGCCAATCCTTAAGTACGATGACAACAGCTGTTCAAGAAAATATCACAGGTGTTCGGACCGTCAAATCATTTGCTCGTGAACCCCATGAGGTTTCCAAGTTTGCAGCACGCAATGAAGATTACAAGTCTATGAATATTGGATCTTCTGGGATTTGGGCGAAGTATTTTCCGATTATGGAAATTCTAGCGAACTTGAGCGTAGTGATTTTGCTTGGGGTTGGCGGTTACATGGTCATCAATGGTACGATTTCATTGGGTGAATTGGTAGCTTGCTTTAGTCTCATTTGGTACATAATCGGTCCTATGTGGGGCTTAGGCTTTCACATTAACAACTTTACACAAACGAAAGCTTCTGGGGAAAAAATTCTAGATGTTCTTCATAACTACATGCATGTCAAAGATGGAGAAAACGCGGCAGCCCTAACGAAGGTTGATGGGCATGTTCGATTTGAAAACGTGACTTTCGCTTATCCAGAGAAACAACCGGCTTTATACGATTTTACTTTGGATGCGCCTCCAGGCTCTGTTATTGGACTCTTGGGAAGCACAGGTTCAGGCAAAACGACCGTAATTTCACTTCTGATGAGAGCCTACAACGTGAAGGAAGGCAAGGTCATGCTGGATGGCAAGGACATTCGATCCTTAAAGCTTGAAAGCTATCGCAGTCAAATTTCAACCGTTTTCCAAGAGACGTTCTTATTTTCATCCACAATTCGCAATAACATCGCATATGGTCGTAAAGATGTAACGATGGACGAGATTATCCGAGCAGCCAAATTAGCCAAAGCACATGACTTCATTTCCGAGCTGCCAGAAGGCTATGATACCGTCGTTGGTGAACGCGGACTTGGTCTTTCAGGTGGTCAGAAGCAACGGATAGCAATCGCTAGAGCGTTGATCAAGGATCCGAAAATTCTTGTTCTCGATGACGCGACGAGTGCCGTGGATATGGAAACCGAGCATGAGATTCAAGCTGGTTTTGGAGAAGTTATGGCAGGTCGCACGACGTTCATCATCGCACATCGCATTTCTTCGTTGAAACATGCAGATGAAATCATTGTGCTCGATAAAGGGCGGATTATCCAAAGAGGGACGCATCAGGAGCTTCTACAGCAAGAAGGATTGTATCGTCAAACGTATGACATTCAGTATGCAGACGGGCCGCAAAACCGAACTGCGCAGCATCAAGCAGCCGTTGCCCGTGAAGAGGGAGCCTCTTTAGATTCAGTAGATTCCGATGTAAATCCAATAATCGATTCCTCTAAGCCAGAAAGAAGGTTGGCACATTGAGTACTCAATCGAAGCAAGCTGAGGCAGGTTCACCCAATCCAGATTCTCAAACGGGACATCGATTCGTTTATCAGGATGATGAGCTGATCGAAAAACCTTTTGACTGGGGCCAATTAAAACGCTTGTTCAGCTATATGAAGCCGTATCGCAAACAAATGCTGCCGATTATCATTGTCATGATGCTTGTAGGCGCAATTACGAAGTTAACGGTTCCCTTACTTATACGTGAAGCCATTGACCATGCCATTATGCCTAAAGATAAGAACCTGCTTTTACTAATTGTCGGCATCATGCTCGGCGTATATTTGATTCAATGGCTTGCCAATACATTCCGTATCAAATATACGAATATGATTGGGCAGCGAGTCATTTATGATTTGCGACATGACCTGTTTAGTCATATTCAAAAGCTCTCATTTCGATTCTTCGATACAAGACCTGCGGGGTCCGTGCTTGTTCGTGTTACGAACTATGTCAACTCGCTGCAAGATTTGTTTACGAACGGCGTCGTCATCTTATTGATTGATGTTGTACAGCTTGTCGGTATTATCATTATTTTGTTATCGTTTAACTTTAAATTAGGTGCTGCAATCATTGTTACGGTGCCGATTATGTTTATGATTTCAACGAAACTTCGCACCAAAATTCGCCGCGCTTGGCAGGATGTGACGATGAAGCAGTCACGATTGAATGCCCATCTGAATGAGTGTATTCAAGGGATTCGAGTCACACAAGCCTATACTCAAGAGAAAGAGAACATTCAGTTTTTCACGAAAATGAATATGACCAATCGCTTGTCGTGGAACCGTGCTTCCATGTTAAATCAGTCGTTTGGTCCTCTTATCGAGATTACGGGTGCGATTGGTTACTGTATTCTGTTCTGGTTAGGTGCTCATTTGATTCAAACAGAGGAAATTTCCGTTGGTTTACTGGTGGCCTTCGCGACATACATCGGATATTTCTGGGAGCCAATCACGCGATTAGGGCAAATGTATTCACAGCTTTTGATTGCGATGGCTTCGGCTGAGCGGATCTTTGAGTTTATTGATGAGAAGCCGACTGTGGCTGAAATCGAGGGTGCGAAGGATTTACCTCATGTGCAAGGTAATGTGAAGTTCAAGGACCTCGTTTTCGAGTATGAGCCAGGACGTCCAGCATTGAATGGCATTAATTTGGATGTAACGGCAGGCCAATCGATTGCCTTAGTCGGTCATACCGGATCAGGGAAAAGTACGATCATGAATCTACTATGCCGATTCTATGACCCGAATCAGGGCCGGATTGAGATTGACGGGCAGAACATCAGCGAAGTTACGCTTCAAAGTTTGCGTTCACAAATCGGTGTCGTGCTGCAAGATACGTTTATTTTCTCGGGTACGATTCGAGACAATATTCGCTTCGGACGCTTGGATGCAACGGATGATGAGATTGAGCAAGTGGCGAAAGCGGTTCATGCCCATGACTTCATCGCTACGCTGCCGAATGGCTACGATACTGAGGTTCAAGAGCGCGGGAATGTGCTCTCAATGGGGCAACGCCAATTGATCTCTTTTGCTAGAGCGCTGCTTGCGAATCCGCGTGTGCTCATTCTGGATGAAGCGACAGCCAGTATTGACACGGATACGGAGCTGAAAATCCAAGAGGCGCTCAAGACGCTACTAGCGGGTCGTACGTCTTTTATTGTGGCGCATCGCCTATCCACGATTCGAAATGCTGACAAAATCGTCGTGTTGGATCACGGACGTATGATGGAAATCGGTAATCATGACGAGCTCATGAAGGAACAAAAGATCTACTATGGCTTGATCCAAGCCCAGTATAAATTTTTGCAGGATGCTGTGTAGGCATTGGGAAACTAAGCTGCTTAACCGCCGTAAGGTGGTTGGGCAGCTTTTTATTTTTTAGGGGGTTGTGAAGGGAAGTTCAAATTAGACATTGCAGAGTACTAGTCTTATCCCACCAATCTCGCCTATTCTCCACAATGTTTGCAAAATTTGGCGAGAAGCTATACTCTTAAAATGAAAATATGCCAAAGATTCGCAGGAGGGGACAGGTTTTGAAAACATCTCGCTTCATCTGGGGTGCCATTGGTTTAACTGCGTCAATATCTACGATTGTTTTCGCTGTTGGCTTTGCTTACGCGGCGAATCAAATATGGTTTCCCAAAGCTTCTGGAGACTTACAACTGGCTACTCCAGCACCGACGAAACCATCGATAATCGAGAGCAGCTCTAAGCTCCAAATCGTAGCACTTGGAGATTCACTGACAGCTGGAACTGGCGATAACACGGGCAAAGGCTACGTTGGACGTGTTCGTGAAAAACTGGAAAAAGAAAGCGGTAAGCCCGTTTTTGTACTTAATAATCTAGCTATTCCCGGCTACAAAAGTGACCAACTTCTAGCCGATTTAGCGCTGAAAAAAACGCAGGATGCACTGGCTCAGGCGGATATTATTTTGCTTACGATCGGTGGAAATGATATTTTTGCAGGAGGGGAAGGGCTGTTTAAAGGAGAGAACCAAACGGAATTCAATCCAGAAGCAGCAGAAAAGCGGGTAGACCCTGCATTGTCGAAAATGGAAAAGATTATCTCCGCCATCAATAAAGCCAACCCGAAAGCAACGTTATTATATATCGGTTTATATCACCCTTTTCTTGATCTTGACCCGTCCAGAGAGGGTTCATTAACCGTACAACGCTGGAATAACGGCGTATTTAAGCTCACAAATCAATATCCACAGATGCTCATCGTCCCGACATACGACCTTTTTGAACAAAATTTGATCAAATATTTATCTTCTGCTGATCATTTTCATCCTAATGGCGATGGATATGAGCGTATTGCAGATCGGATTGTCCAAATTTTAAAATAAGGAGGGTATGGGATGGCTATAGCTACGCCTAAGATCGTTTTATCTGTCAATAATCTTAAAAAAAGCATTAAAAACAAAGAGATTATCAAGGGCATTTCCTTTGATGTGTATGCTGGTGAAATTTTTGGCTTCTTAGGCCCCAATGGTTCAGGCAAAACGACGACGATTCGTATGCTCGTGGATTTGATCCGCCCAACGGAAGGGACGATCCACATTTGCGGGTTTGAAGTACATAAAGAACATGACGAAGCGATGAGCAAAGTCGGCTGTATCGTTGAAAATCCTGAGCTGTATGCCTATCTGACAGGCTGGGAAAATCTCGAGCATTTTGCCCGTATGCTGCCTGATGTGGACGAGCAAAGGATCCAAGAAGTTGTCGAAATCGTTTCCATGGACGGGCGGATTCATGATAAAGTACGCACCTATTCGCTAGGCATGCGCCAACGGTTAGGGATTGCACAAGCCCTGCTTGGGCGGCCAAGTCTGCTTATTTTGGACGAGCCTACGAACGGACTGGATCCACAAGGCATCAAAGAAATGAGAGAGTTTATTCAACGATTAGCAGCAGATGGTCTTAGTTTGTTCGTCTCCAGCCATTTACTAAGTGAACTTCAGCAAATGTGTCATCGTGTAGCCATTATTAGTCATGGCCAAGTGATCCAAGTGGGTGCTGTAGATGAATTGATTGCTCAAGGCGGCAAAGTGGTATGGACGGTTTCTCCAGGTGAAGCAGCAGTGGCTCTGCTCCAAGCGTCACAATTCGTGAGTAATGCGCTTGAAATCGAATTGGAAGATCAGCCTGGCTTGCCATCGAACGTCAAACAGATATCGACGCAAATGGATAAAGATAACATTCCGAAGCTTAGTCAGCTCCTCATTGAAAAAGGAATTAGCCTTTATGCTGTAGAAATCAAAAATCCAACACTCGAAGATTTGTTCTTGCGTCTAACTGAAGGGGAACGGATAGAGTAGGAGAAGGTGAATGAATTGACAGGTCTATACGCGCTAGTTAAAAATGAAATGATCAAAATGATTAAGAAAAAGCGTTTTTACGTCATCTTACTTATTCTTCTTGCTTTAATTCCCATGTTCACTTATGCTCAAATGCGAGTTGCTCAACATACACAGAAGCAATTTGGAACATCGGATTGGAAGGCAGATCAGCGGCAAAAAATAACTGACTGGGAAAAACGCCTCAGCTCAGCTAGAACACCAGATGAGTGGAAGCAGCAGCTTCGCGTTCAAATTCAAATAGCCAACTACTATCTTGAAAAAGATGTGAATCCAAGCTCCCCGAATGCGGTTACATTTACGCGTGAATTTGTTAAAAATGCCGTAGGTTTATTCATTCCGTTGATTATCATGGTCATTTCAGCAGATATCGTATCATCTGAGCATTCTACGGGGACTATTAAATTATTGTTGACAAGACCGGTCAGGCGTTGGAAAATCCTATTGAGTAAATTAATAACTGTCATCTTCTTTACTTCACTCACGGTATTGGCAACAGGATTGATTTGTTATGGGATTTCAGGTGTTGTTTTCGGCTATAACGGATGGAGCATGCCGGTATTTACAGGCATTCAGTTGACCGGGGCGGATGTCGATTTTAGTCGTGTACGGGCCGTGGATCAATGGTTCTTCCTCTTGATGGAGTTCGGCTTAGTATGGTTCACAGCAATCGTCGTAGCGATCATGTCGCTTATGCTTTCTGTACTAATTCGATCTACCGCAGCAGGTATGGGGGTCATGCTTGCCGTATTAATATCAGGGACCATTCTTTCGAATATGGTTTCATCATGGGAAACGGCTAAATACTTGTTTATGGTCAATTTGGACCTAACAAAGTATTTGACTGGAGGTATACCGCCCATTGAAGGTATGGATTTAGCGTTCTCGCTTAGCGTTTTAAGTGTTTGGACGTTGGCGGCGTTAATCGTATCGTTTACGGTATTTTCGCGCAAAGATATTCTAAATTAGTGATTAAAGAGATAAAGGAGGGCTCCAATGGCTGAGCAGCTAGAATTTGCGAAAGGGAATGCCCCAACACCCACAACGGATTATGAAGCGGATGATATTCAAGTTCTGGAAGGGCTTGTTGCCGTTCGTAAAAGACCAGGGATGTATATCGGCAGCACCAGCTCATCAGGTCTTCATCATCTGATCTGGGAAATCGTAGATAATGCAGTCGATGAGCACCTGGCGAAGCATTGTTCCAAAATTAATGTCACGATACATAAAGATCAATCGGTTACTGTCCAGGATAATGGCCGCGGTATTCCTACAGGTATGCATAAGACTGGTGTTCCTACGCCACAAGTTGTCTTTACGATCCTCCATGCCGGAGGTAAATTCGGTGGTTCAGGTTATAAAAAATCGGGTGGTTTGCACGGTGTTGGTGCTTCTGTAACTAACGCCCTTTCAGAGTGGTTAGAAGTTGAGATTAACCGCGATGGCAAAGTACATAAAATGCGTTTTGAATATTGGATCGATGATAAAGGCATTGAGCATGTCGGTGAGCCGGTCACAGGGCTTGAGATTATCGGGAATACCAACCGCACAGGAACCAAAGTAACATTTAAGCCTGATAAACGAGTCTTCCAAGGCGGTACAACGATCAATTACGATACGCTGGCTGAACGCTTGCAAGAAATTGCTTTCCTCAATTCAGGTCTTCAAGTTAACCTAAAAGATGAGCGTACGGATAAAGTCGATTCGTTCCAGTACGAAGGTGGAGCAAGCCAGTTTGTTGCTTTCCTGAATGAAGAGAAAACTGTGCTGCATCCTGTCATTCATTTTGCCTCCGAGAAGGATGAAATTGAAGTTGAAGTGGCGTTGCAATACAATGATGGCTATACAGAGACGATTGCTTCCTTCGTAAACTCGATTCCTACCCGCGGCGGGGGAACGCATGAAACAGGTTTCAAAACAGCTTATACGCGTGTGATGAATGAATATGCCCGTAAAGGGGGCATTCTCAAGGAAAAGGATAAAAACCTCGACGGTACGGATCTCCGAGAAGGTATGATGGTTGTTATCAACATCAAGATGGGCGATGTCGAATTCGTCGGCCAAACCAAGGACCAATTGGGAAGTGCTATTGCACGTAGTGCTGTGGACGCTGTTGTGTCCGATAAAATGACGGTTTTCCTTGAAGAAAATCCGCAAATCGCGCAAATGATGCTGAAAAAGGCTGTACAAGCATCAAGAGCAAGAGAAGCAGCTCGTAAAGCTCGTGAAGAGATCCGCAGCGGCAAGAAAGGGAAGAGCGAGAGCTCGAACCTGAATGGCAAATTAACACCTGCACAATCCAAGGATTTGCAACGGAATGAGCTTTTCATCGTGGAAGGTGATTCCGCTGGAGGGTCAGCGAAGCAAGGTCGTGATTCGAAGCATCAAGCGATTTTACCGCTCAAAGGCAAGCCGATGAATCCTGAGAAAGCCAAGCTGTTGGATATTTTGAAAAATGAAGAGTATAAAGCCATCATCGCTGCCATTGGTGCAGGCGTGGGCTCTGAGTTCGAAGCTGAAGAGACGAATTACGGCAAGATTATTCTGATGACGGATGCCGATACGGACGGGGCGCATATCCAGGTCCTTCTGTTAACCTTCTTCTACCGCTACATGAAGCCTTTGATTGACGCCGGCAAAGTGTATATTGCACAGCCTCCGCTGTATAAAGTGACGAGAAAAGGTAAAAATGGTGGTCATAAATACGCTTGGACGGATGATCAGCTGCAAGTTGTGGTTAAAGAACTCGGCAAAAATACCGAGCTCCAGCGATATAAAGGATTAGGCGAGATGAATCCAGATCAGCTGTGGGAGACGACCATGAATCCAGAAAGTCGAACGCTGCTTCAAGTACAGATTGAAGATGCTGCCAAAGCAGAACGACGAGTGACAACATTGATGGGTGACAAGGTAGATCCTCGCAAGCGATGGATTATCGAGAACGTTGATTTTACCGAATATGTTGAGTAGATAAAATAAACGACATCACCGTCCTCTTAGGACGGTTACGTTTATCCAAAAATATAGCCGAAATATGTTGTGAAACATATTAATCTGATATTTCCAAAAAGAGTGGTGACGAGAAGTTGAGCATTTTAGAAGAATTTTTACCCGCCTTTCTGGAAGAGATCGTTGGTGATCGCTTCGGTCGGTATTCCAAATATATTATTCAGGATCGCGCGATCCCCGATGTGAGGGACGGTTTGAAACCAGTCCAACGTCGTGTGCTGTACGCGATGTACGACTCAGGCAACACACCGGATAAGCCTTATCGGAAATCCGCGAAAACCGTTGGGGATGTTATGGGTAATTATCATCCTCACGGTGACGCGTCTATTTATGACGGGATGGTCCGTATGGCGCAGCCGTGGAAAATGGGGCATACCCTTGTAGATGGTCATGGGAACTGGGGCTCGTTAGACGATGATCCACCGGCAGCTATGCGTTACACAGAAGCACGCTTATCTGAAATTGCCATGGAATTGCTCCGCGATATTGAGAAGCGCACGGTTATGTTCAAAGATAACTTTGATAATTCAACCAAAGAACCGGTTGTTTTGCCTGCGCGTTATCCGAATTTGCTCGTTAACGGCGTTAGCGGGATCTCTGCGGGCTTCGCTACGGAAATTCCGCCTCATAATTTACGTGAAATTATTGACGCTTGTACAGCGATGATCGATAAACCAGAAATAACTGTCGACGAATTAATGGCGATTGTGAAAGGACCGGATTTCCCTACTTCAGGCATCATCATGGGCGAAGAGGGGATTCGTGACGCTTACCGGACTGGCAAAGGACGTATTTACATCCGTTCCAAGACCGCAATCGAAGAGATGCGCGGTGGAAGACAGCAAATAGTTATTACGGAAATTCCTTATCAAGTCGTGAAATCTCGCTTAGTGACAGCGATGGAAAACATCCGTCTGGAGAAAAAAATCGAGGGTATCGCTGAAGTACGCGATGAAAGCGGACGGAATGGGCTGCGTATCGTGATCGAGCTCAAGAAGGAAGCGGATGCACAAGGGATTTTAGCTTATTTGCTGAAGAAAACGGATTTGCAAGTCACGTATAACTTCAACATGGTTGCGATTGTGAATAAAGCGCCTCGTCAGCTCGGTATTCGCGAGATTCTGGAAGCTTATATTGAACATCAGAAAGAGGTTGTGACGTTCCGTTCGCAGTATGAGCTGGAGAAAGCCGAAGATCGTGCACATGTCCTCGAAGGGCTCGTCAAAGCGCTGAATATTTTAGATGAAGTCATTGCCACGATTAAAGCATCGAAAAACCGTCAGGACGCACAAAATAATCTCGTAGAGAAGTTTCATTTTTCGGAACGACAAGCTGATGCCATTCTCGTCCTGCAATTATACCGTTTAACGAATTTGGAAATTACAACGCTGGAGAAGGAATTAAAAGATGTTGAGAAAACAATTGCGTATTTACGCGGGATTCTCGGCAGCTTGAAGAAGCTCTTAGGCGTCATTAAAGATGAGATGGGCGAAATCCGTAAGAAATACGGGATCGACCGCCGTTCAGAGATTCAAGGTGAAGTTGAAGAACTGAAAGTTAATCTTGAAGTGCTTGTGAACGCAGAAGATGTGCTCGTCACGTTATCCAACGAAGGATACTTGAAACGGACAAGCAAGCTTTCCTACACGCGTTCCGGCGGGGAGCTTGACAATACAGGCATGAAGGAAGGCGATTACCTTCGCTTCTTGCTCGATGTCAACACGATTGAAAGCTTGCTGATCTTCACGAAGAAGGGGCAATATTACTTATTGCCTGTCCATCAAGTGCCGGAGTACAAGTGGAAAGAGAACGGTACTGCCATTGTGAATGTTATCCCCATCGCCAAGGAAGATCGCATTGTCAATGTGATTCCTGTGAAAGGCTTTGATGATCCAACGAAGTCACTCGTGTTTGTTACACGTAAAGGGCAGGTCAAACGTACGGAGCTCAAAGAGTACATGACGAACCGTTCTAATGCAATTGTCGCATGTAAGCTTGGAGAACAGGATGAAGTGCTGTATGTTCATATGAGTGACAACACGAAGGAAATTCTGCTTGTTACGAAGCATGGCATGAGTATTCGATTCCGTGAAGAGGAAGTAAACCCGATGGGCCGTGCGGCCGCGGGTGTACGCGGCATCCAGCTCAAAGAAGACGATGAAGTCGTCTCAGCCGAGTGGATTTATGGGGATGAAGGGGAAGTACTGGTCATCTCGGACCTCGGGTATGCGAAGCGATCTCTCGTTGTGGATTATCCAATTCAAGGGCGCGGCGGGAAGGGGATCATTACCTTCGAGTTCAAGGAAGGTAAGCGTGTCAGACCTAACGGTTCAGCCTTAATCCGGACATTTATTGTGAAAATGGATTACCTGATTACCGCTGTAATGAGTAATGGTGAGAAGCTGCGCTTCTCAACGGAAACAGCCCCGTTAGAAGACCGCAAAGCCCAAGGCAAGTCACTCATTCCAGTGAGTAAAACAGAATCAATCGTTGAGATTTTGCGCTTTCCTCAATCGTAACTAATCGTTGGGGGATCCAATTTTTCAATCAATAAAAAAGCTAACTCTAATAAGACCCACAGCGGCATTGGTTCGTCTAATCGATCCAGCCACTGTGGGTCTTTCAGTATGCCGGCTTCTAACGCTTTCTGGCCTAGCTCCATTTTCCAAGCTTCCATTCAAATCACTCCTTGAAAGTATGTTAATATCCTCGCAGATCAAGCTTCTATCAGATAAATGGGACTTGTTGATGGTTACGAGGGTGCATTACCACTTCGATCAGTATATGTTCGGAATGGGCGAGATGTTAAAAGAAGTCGATTTGCTTGGCAATCCACACAGGAGATGACAAACTTTGAGAGGGCTCGACAAGAGCTATCAGCAATCCACAGCATGTCCATCTAACTTGCAATTTTTGTAAGAAAATATTAATGGCATTAATCTTTAAACTAGGGAATGGGCGTGCTATACTTGCAGTAAATAGGTGAAAATGGAAGCGAGTTGATGAGGATGTATTCCGATGAATTCGGAAAGCTATGGCTAAAATTATCGAAGGAATTGAAAAATCAGATGGAGGTAGGCTTAGCCCCTACGATAACGGAAGGACAGTTGAATGTGCTTGAACTGCTCCAGGTCCATGAACGTATGAAGCCTTCAGATTTAATCGAATATTTATCCACGACACCTGCGGCCGTAACAACCTTATTAGACCGGATGGAAAAAGCGGAGTTGATCACACGTGTGCGAGATGAGAAGGATCGCCGAATCGTCTGGATCCACGTTACGGACAAAGGAAAAGCGGAATACGAGAGAGGTCGTGGAATCCGTGAAGAACTGTTGGATTCGTACCTGAATCGCGTTTCCGCTCATAATCAGAAATTGCTTATTTATTTATTGGGCAAGGTTGCGAATTAAAAGGCTTCATCTCTCAAAGCTCGGGGATGGTAAATTCGTTCCATGGCCGCGTAAGCGGCGGCATCGATCGGAAGTGCATCGCCTCTTTGAGTACAGGATGCTCAAAGGCAAGTGCCGTCGCCCACAGCGCGAGCTGTTGGCCAGGTTTGTTCACAGCGCTGCCATAGCGCTGGTCCCCGTACAGTGTGCAGCCAATGGCAGCCAGCTGCACGCGGATCTGATGCGGCCGCCCGGTGTGCAGCTTGATCTGGATCAAGCTGAGACCGTCTTGGCTGCCGAGCAGCTTGTAGTCCAGCACCGCCTCTTTGGCGTCTGGCTGGCCTGCCTTGACCACGCTGACGGTATTCGTCCGCGTATCCTTCCACAGCCAGTGGCGCAGCGTAGCGGCCGACTGTAAAGGTTTGCCGTGCACGACAGCGACGTACGTCTTGTCGAGCAGCCTTGTTCTTACCGCGTCCGAGAGTCGGGATGCGGCTTTTGACGTTTTGGCGAAGACCATGACGCCGCCAACGGGACGATCTAAGCGATGGACAAGCCCTAGGTAGACATTACCGGGCTTGTTATAACGCTCCTTAAGATCGGCCTTCAAGGCGTTGAGCAAGTCGAGATCACGTGACTCATCTTCTTGTGTCGGCATGTTGACAGGCTTCTCAACCACGAGAATGTGGTTGTCTTCGAAGAGAATCGGTATTTGAGATGCTCCGTAATCATCCTTGAATCCTGCCACCGCTTACGCCTCCCAGCGTCCCAGAATACCGCAAGGGAGCATGAGACCGGAATGCGTGATCGGAAGGCCGATTTCACCACTGGAGATCGTGCCGCCATGCTTGGCTTTCATCGCCATCGTCAAAATGTTCTGAAGCACGGTAGCCGAGATTCCGGTTGTATAGGAATTGATCAACAGGAACAACGGGTTGTCCGTCAAAATGGATTGGCAAGTCTGAATGAAAGGGAAGAGGTCATCCTCCAATTTCCACGTTTCACCGTTTGGTCCACGTCCGTAGGACGGTGGATCCATAATAATCGCATCGTACTTGCTGCCGCGGCGTTGTTCTCTTTGAACGAATTTGAAAACATCATCTGTAATGAATCGAACAGGTCTGGAACCCATGCCACTCAAGTGCAGATTCTCCTTCGCCCATTGAACAACCCCTTTAGAAGCATCCACGTGGCACACTTCAGCGCCCGCATGTGCACACGCTAGTGTAGCACCGCCAGTGTAAGCGAAAAGATTAAGAACCTTAATCGGGCGGCCAGCTCCCTTAATCTTGTCCATCATCCATTTCCAGTTTACCGCTTGTTCAGGGAACAGACCGGTATGCTTGAAACTGGTTGGCTTGATATAGAACGTCAGCTTCTGATCATACGTGATCGTCCAACGCTCAGGGAGTTCTGCGTTTTGCTGCCATTGACCGCCACCGCTGGAGCTGCGGTGATAGTGAGCATCAGCTTGACGCCAAGCCGGTGTTTCTTTTTGTAGGGGCCAAATAATTTGTGGGTCGGGTCTGCGAAGTACAATCGTACCCCAGCGCTCTAGCTTTTCGCCGCCGCCTGTATCGAGAAGCTCATAATCGACCCAATCTTTTGCATAAAACATGCTGTAATCCATCCTTCAACTTGAAATATAAGAAAGTCTATGTTTCGCTTGACTAAACATCCATTGTACACCATTTATTGACCTAAATCGATCTTTTCAATCAAACTAGGCAGTTCTTTTTCAGTAAATTGTTGGTATTGTCCTTGTTCAAGTGAAGCACGAAGCGAATCTTTCACCGCATCGAGAGGTTTAACGGAACGGGATTCCACTTTGATCAGGTGATAGCCATACTGGGTCTCAACAGGGTCACCGACAGTTCCCACCGTTTGGGAGATGGCCGCATTTTTGAAGCCTTCGACCCACTGGCTTACATCTGCATCTGCGTAGAGGCCGCCAGCATCCTTCGAACCTGGATCATCGGAATATTGCTTCGCAAGTGCAGCGAAGTCTCCGCCATTTTTCAGCTTGAGCTGAACATCCTTAGCGATGACTAGCGCTTCTTCCTTCGTGCGAATGGCTTTACCTTCAGGATCTGTTAATCCAATCAAAATATGACGCACAGATGCAATCGTATACGCATCTTTATTTGCGGCAAGCGCGGCATCATATTGTGCCTTCAGCTGTGCATCTGTAATACTGGATTTAATGTAATTATTTGCCGTCATGCTCCCAACGAGATAGTACTGAATATCAGCTTCCGTTGCATTGACATTTTTCAGGTCGGATTTAAATTTATCTTCGCCGAATTGTTGCTTCCAAACAGCAACCTGTGCAGCGGCACTTTTCTTAGCAGCTTCTTGATCAGCTTCAGAAGCGCGGCTATAGAGAATACGGTTTGTTACTAATTCTTTTAGGATACCCGTCTGATAGTCCACGTTATCTTTGGAAGATGCGTGTGCACTGTTGAACAATGCTTTGAGGTTAAAGAAAGCGTCAAATTCACCCTTCGTCACAGCTCCGCTTTTATAAGTGGCAACCACATGAGTGGGATTATTTCCGATCCAAACTGTGCTCGTTGCTTCATCCCACTCTACTTTCTTGCCAAGGGCATCGGTCATGAAACGCAAAGGTACATACGTATTCCCTTCATAAATAAAGCCTTTGCCTTCGACAGGCGCTTTCTCGACACCATCAAACATATACGTCAGATTACGGAAAGCGACTTCAATTTGACTGCCAGCTGCAAAAGCTACCGTTCCACTTAAAACAGAACCAATGGTTAATCCTACAATAAGTCCTTTTACTTTATCTTTCACTATGATTGATCCACCTTTCATATCTTGTCATTCCAATAATTCACCGAAGGTTAAGATATTTCCTTTTTTTATTAGGTAGGAATTGAAGGAATTCATTACCTGTTTGTTGTATTTGTAGAGGTAGAGACGAATTGCAACACGCATCTTAGAAGAAAGACATGTCGAATAGGGGGGATAATGTGGGAGCAAATGTTGGTATACCCAGCTCCGAGGATTTGTTTCTGCTTCATGAAGGATCCCTTTTCCACAGTTATCGTATCTTAGGGGCACATGTTAGCAAAGAAAAAGGGCATGAAGGCGTTCGATTCGCCGTATGGGCACCGCACGCAAGAAACGTTTATGTACTGGGAGATTTCAATGATTGGCAATCCGGCGAACACCTCATGCAGAAGGTTAGTTCGTTAGGTCTCTGGATGATCTTCATTCCGGAAGCCGGTGAAGGCGATTATTACAAGTTCGAAATTCATAGCCAAACTGGGCAAATTTTGTTAAAAGCAGATCCCTATGCCTTCTATTCCGAATTGCGACCCGGTACCGCTTCGCGTGTTGTGGATTTGGGAGGATATGTTTGGCAGGATCAGGCATGGCAGGCGAAGAAGAAAGAAACACCCGCGTATAATAAGCCACTCTCGATTTACGAAGTGCACTTAGGCACTTGGCGTAAAAAAGACCGGCTGAGTGAAGAACTGTACACGTATGAACAATTAACCAACGAACTCGTAGATTATGCTGTAGCAATGGGTTATACCCATATCGAGGTCATGCCGCTGGCAGAGCACCCATTTGACCGATCATGGGGTTACCAAGCCACAGGTTACTACTCGGTAACAAGCCGTCATGGTGAGCCGAAGGATTTCATGCGATTCGTGGATCGCTGTCATCAGATGGGGATCGGTGTCATCATGGATTGGGTCCCTGGTCATTTCTGTAAGGACAGTCATGGACTCCGGCAATTTGATGGTAAGCCATTATATGAGTACGAAGACCCTCGTAAAGCGGAAAAGCTGGAGTGGGGGACGCTAACCTTCGATTTTGGCAGACCGGAGGTACAGAGCTTTTTAATTTCGAATGCCGTATTTTGGATGGACATGTATCATATGGATGGTATAAGAGTGGATGCTGTAGCTTCCATGCTGCATCTCAATTTCGGCAGATGGGATGAAGAGCCCCTTCGAAATCAGCATGGGGGAGATGAAAACCTCGAAGCGGTTGCTTTTATTCGCAAGCTGAATCAAGTCGTTTTCTCCTACTTCCCGGATGCGCTGATGATGGCGGAGGACTCCACCGATTGGCCGCTGGTAACAGCTCCGGTCCACGAAGGTGGACTTGGGTTTAACTACAAGTGGAATATGGGCTGGATGAACGATATGCTGAAGTATATGAAGCTGGATCCCATCCACCGCAGGTACAATCACAAGCTGATTACGTTCTCGTTCATGTATGCTTGGAGCGAAAATTATGTACTTCCTCTTTCGCATGACGAGGTTGTGCACGGTAAACGTTCTCTCCTTCATAAAATGCCAGGAGACTATTGGCAGAAATTTGCCAACCTGCGGGTGTTGTATGGCTATATGTCGGGGCATCCTGGCAAAAAGCTGCTTTTCATGGGAAGTGAATTTGGTCAATTCGACGAATGGAAGGACCTTGAGGAGCTGGACTGGTTTCTATTAGATGGTTATGAGAAGCATGTTCAGATGCACCACTATGTGAAAGCACTCAATCAGTTTTATTTAAAAGAACCGGCTCTTTGGCAACGGGATCATGATCCAGAAGGTTTTGCATGGATTAATCCCCATGACGAGAGCCAAAGTGTTGTTACTTATATGCGAAAAGGGAACTTGCCGGAGGATGAACTCATTCTGGTGTGTAATTTTACTCCTGTTGTTCATCCGGATTATCGGATCGGCGTTCCGAAATTAGGTGAATACGAAGTTGTTTTCAACAGCGATGCCACTGAGTTTGGTGGATCCGGACAAGGGAATTCGCTGTCAATCAGAAGTAGAGTAATTTCCATGCACGGCCAAGCTTATAGCTTATCTCTATGTATTCCGCCGCTTGCGGCTGTCTATATCAAGTGTGTGAGTGAATTCCAATCAGAGGTTGATGAAGTTGAAGGGGGAAATCAAATATGCGCAGTAAAGAATGTGTTGCCATGCTCCTTGCTGGAGGAGAAGGGCGAAGATTAGGCGTACTGACGAACAATTTAGCTAAGCCTGCTGTACACTTTGGCGGCAAATATCGCATCATTGATTTTACTCTCAGCAATTGTACGAATTCAGGGATTGATACGGTGGGTGTTCTTACCCAATATCAACCACTCGTGCTTAATACGTACATCGGTATTGGAAGCTCTTGGGATCTTGACCGCAAGTATGGCGGTGTAACGGTGCTGCCACCGTTCATGGAACAAAAAGGCGGCGATTGGTACAAAGGTACAGCGAATGCGATCTATCGCAATATTGGTTTTATCGAGCAGTATGATCCGGAATACGTCTTGGTCATCTCGGGTGACCATATTTATAAAATGGATTACGATCTCATGCTTTCCTATCACAAAGAGAAAAAAGCGGACGCAACGATCGCAGTTATCGAAGTGAAATGGGAAGAAACGAGCCGTTTCGGCATCATGAGTGTGAATGAGAAGCAGGAGATTACGGAATTCGCTGAAAAGCCGAAAGAAGCGAACTCCAACTTGGCTTCCATGGGGATTTACATTTTTAACTGGAAAGTATTGAAATCATATTTGCTCGAAGATGAAGCGAATTCTGAATCCAGTAAAGATTTCGGTAAAGACATCATTCCGATGATGTTGAAGGATGAAGCGAGAATGTTTGCTTATCCGTTCCAAGGCTATTGGAAGGACGTCGGTACCATTGACAGCCTATGGGAAGCCAATATGGACCTTTTGGATGATAACAACGAACTAAACCTCAATGATAAAGACTGGCGCGTGTATTCTCAGAATCCGTACCAGCCTGCACAATATGTAGCGCCGACAGCCAATATCAAACGATCCCTGGTCAATGAGGGCTGTGCGATTTTCGGAGATGTCGAGCATTCTGTTCTGTTCTTCGGTGTTCAGGTAGGTGAAGGCAGCCAAATAAAGGATTCAGTCATCATGCCAAATGCCAAAATTGGAAATAACGTAACGATAATCAAAGCCATTATTGGTGAAAATACGGTCGTTGAAGATGGTGCGGTTGTAGATGGAAATGGTGAAATTGTGCTTATCGGTGGTAACGAACGGGTAACAGGCTACGCTAATCAGAAGGGATGATGTCAGATGAAACATGTGATGGGAGTCATTAATTTAGTCAATGAACCGGATGATTTGGAGGAACTGACTTATTTCCGCTGCCCGGCATCTGTGCCTTTCGGAGGTCGTTATCGGTTAATCGATTTTGCTCTCTCGAATATGGTGAATTCAGGCATTGATAACGTGGCTGTGTTTACACAACACAAATACCGCTCGCTCATGGACCATCTTGGGTCTGGAAAAGAGTGGGATTTGGACCGAAAACGTGGAGGACTTTTCGTTCTTCCGTCCGTGCTTGACGAACCGACGGGGATCTCACGCGGTGATTTGTATCAATTCTACAGCCACCGTGACTATTTCTACCGTGGTAAAGAAGAGTTCGTTATTATTTCCCGCAGCCACATGGTGTGCAATCTGGATTTGCAAGATGCCGTGCGTTACCACGAAGATATGCAAGCGGATATCACCGTAATATATAAACAAACGGATGAAGAGGTTCATGGGAAATTCCGCCGCGTAGCGGTTAAAGATACCGGTCAAGTCACGTTGATGGAAGATCACACAGGCAGATTGCGTACGAACAACATCTCCATGGAAATGTATATTATGAGCAAGGCTCTACTGTTGGATATGGTGGAGTCCTGCCTAGCACAAGGCCACGATCATTTGGTTCGTGATGGCATTATGAAAAACATTGATAAACTCAGTGTATATGGCTATAAGTTTGAAGGTCATCTGGGCATTGTGAACTCCATCCAAGGCTACTACAAGCACAGCATGCAACTACTGAATCCAGTGATTTGGCGGGAATTGTTCTTCCAGAAGAACAACCTGATCTATACGAAGGTTAAGGATGAGCCGCCTGCGAAATATTTGGATTCCGCCGCAGCCAAAAATGCGCTTATTGCAAACGGCTGCCAGATCGAAGGGAAAGTAGAGAACAGCATTTTGTTCCGTGGTGTGAAGATCCGCAAAGGTGCTTATGTGAAAAACAGTATCATCCTGCAAAACTGCGAGATCGAAGAGAACGTCATTATCGAGAATGCAATTCTGGATAAGGATGTCTTCATTAGCCGCGGCCGTGTGTTAACGGGTGATAATAAAGCACCATTCATTGCAGCGAAAACCAAAGTGATCTAAGCATTATTTAGAAAATTAGATCAGGTTTCATTGAAGTTGGAGGAGTGGCAAGATGAAAATACTGTTCGCGGCTTCGGAGGCCGTGCCTTTTATAAAGACTGGCGGATTAGCGGATGTGATCGGCTCCTTGCCCAAGGAGCTGACGCGTCAGGGACTTGATGTTCGTGTTATTTTGCCAAAATACGGTGGTATCCCGGCTAAGTTTAGGGACGAGATGACGCATGTGACGGCATTTGATGTGCAGTTGGGCTGGCGCAAGCAATATATTGGGATTGATATGTTGGTGTATGAAGGGGTTACCTTCTATTTCGTAGATAATGAGTTTTACTACAAGCGGCCTGGTATTTATGGGTATGGGGATGAGGCGGAGCGATTTGGCTTCTTCTGTCGCGGTGTGATCGAGTCGCTGCCTTACCTAGATTTCCAACCGGATGTCATTCATTGTCATGATTGGCAAGCAGGCATGATTCCTGTTCTGTTGAAGGCTCATTATCAGCATTTACCTTTCTTTAGCGGGATTAAGACCATGACGACAGTTCATAACTTGAAATACCAAGGTGTTTTCGGCCAACAGGTGTTCAAAGATTTATTCGGTTTGTCGGACGATCACTTCTCAGGTACTGCGCTAGAGCTTCACGGGGGCGCGAGTTTCTTGAAAGGCGGACTCCTGTATTCGGATCAAATTACGACGGTAAGCCAGACGTATGCAGAGGAAATTCAAACGCCGTATTACGGTGAATTTTTGGACAGCCTGCTGCGCCACCGCAAAGACCAATTAACCGGTATTGTGAATGGGATTGATTACGACGTATTCGACCCCATGACGGACAAGAATCTGGTTGTGAACTACCGGGATTCTTTACCGAAGAAGGCGCAGAACAAACTGGCTCTTCAGGAGCGTCTAGGGCTTCCTGTGGATGGCGATATCCCGATGATCGTACTTGTGACTCGTCTTGTACAGCAAAAGGGATTAGATTTGATCCAGCACGTGCTTCGTGAAATCCTAGCACTGAACATTCAGCTTGTTGTTCTTGGGACGGGTGAGCCTGTTTATGAGCAAATGTTTAGAGATGCTGCACGCACACATCCTACGAAAGTAACAGCGCATATTTACTTCGATGAAGCGTTAGCTCATCAGTTCTATGCAGCATCAGATCTCTTCTTAATGCCATCGCAATTCGAGCCATGTGGGATTGGGCAATTGATTGCACTTCGCTATCGTTCCGTCCCAATCGTGCGGGAAACCGGTGGATTAAAGGATACGGTACAGCCGTATAATGAGTTTACAGGGGAAGGCACGGGCTTTTCCTTCACACATTATAACGCTCACGATATGCTGCACAGCATTAGGCGTGCGGTGTTCTTTTATAAGAATGATCGTGACAGTTGGATGAAGATTCAACAAAATATGAAAAAAGGCGACTTTAGTTGGCGGAAATCGGCTCAACAATATATCGTCATTTACAATGAAATGACCACATAAAGGTAAGGAAGATGGCCTCCTGATTCGAAAGAATGAGGAGGTTTTTTTCGTAATTTATAAAATTCAGGTATAATAGGATCAGCAGATTTATTAGAGGTTTGGAGTGGTGGGTCGTGGGCGTGGATTGGCTATCGCATGTATTGACCGTGGTGTTCGTCGTAAATATTTTACTGGCGCTCACCGTGGTGTTCTTAGAGCGTCGTAATGTGGCAGCAACATGGTCTTGGTTAATGGTGCTGTTGTTCATTCCTATTCTGGGCTTTCTACTCTACGTGATGTTGGGTCAAAATTTGAGTCGCAGAAAACTGTATAAATGGAATAAGCGTATGCTAGAACGTATGCAGACTGTGATTACCGAGCAGCGTCAGCAGTTGATGGATGGGAGTTTTCCCTATCAAGATCCGATGCTGGGCGATTACCGATATTTAATCTACTTGAATGTCGCAACGAATGATTCATTTCTGTCGCAGGATAATGACGTTCATATCTTCACAGATGGTGTGGAGAAATTTAACGATTTGATAAGCAAAATAGAGGCCGCGAAGTACCATATTCATTTGCAATATTATATTGTGAAAAATGATTCGCTGGGTCAGCGAATTATGGAGGTGCTCACGCGAAAAGCTGAGCAAGGGGTGACAGTCCGCTTCTTGTATGACGATATCGGTTCCCGTACGTTGAAGGATTCATTTTTCAGAGATTTCCAGCAGGCAGGCGGGCAAAAAGCCGCTTTCTTTCCTTCGAGGATCCCCTTCCTGAATTACCGTGTAAACTATCGTAATCATCGCAAACTTGCGATTATTGACGGTCAAATCGGGTATATTGGCGGATTTAATATAGGTAATGAATACCTGGGCTTGAACCCGAGGTTTGGCTATTGGCGCGATACGCATCTTAGGTTGACAGGTACTGTAGTACGTGCTTTACAGTCCCGGTTTATTCTCGATTGGAATTTGGCATCTACGTCGCAGATTGAGGTGGATCATCGGCATTTCCCACTGATATTGGAAAATGCCCCGAAAGGTCAAGTGCCAATGCAAATCGTAGCTAGTGGGCCGAATGAGACTTGGCCGCATTTTGTACATACGTTCCTTAAGTTGATTTATATGGCCAAAAGTCGCATATTGCTGCAAACACCTTATTTTATTCCGGAAGAAAGTATGTTGAATGCTCTGCGGATCGCTGCTCTTTCGGGGATTGATGTCCGGATTATGATACCGGAGAAAGCCGATCATTTATTCGTGCACTGGGCATCGCTATACTACGTAGGTGAGCTGTTGCGAGCGGGTGTGAAATGCTATTTGTATGATTACGGTTTCCTTCATGCCAAAACGATTATTGTAGACGGAAAAGTGGCATCTGTGGGCACAGCGAATTTCGATATTCGCAGCTTGCGGCTTAATTTCGAAACGAATGCGCTGATGTTTCATGAGGAGACGGCAACGAAGCTGGAGAATACCTTTTGGAAGGACATGGAGGGATGTATGGAGTTGACGCTGGAGGAATATGAGAAACGATCGCTGCGTATCCGGTTTCTGGAGTCGATTTCGAAATTGATTTCACCGATTCTATAAATGAAAAAAAGGATTTCGAAACCTCACTTGAAAAAGCGAGCTCGAAATCCTTTTTATTTGGAAAATCACATACTACGGATTAGTAAGTGCCGTCGCCATCTTCAAGGTTAAACTGCCAGTGGATGCCGAACTTGTCCACGAGTTGACCATAGCATTTGCTCCAGTCAGTCGCTTGAAGTTCCATCCCGATTTGGCCTCCTTCTTTCAGCTTGTGGAAGGCATTTTGGATTTCTTCCAGGTTATCGCTGACTAGCGAAAGACTGATGTTGTTACCTGCGATGTATGGCATACCAGGGAATGTGTCTGAGAACATGACATTGCTGCCGCTAATCTTTAATCGAGCATGCATAACACCATTTTTAGCTTCTTCTGGAAGAGGGTAATCAGGGTGTGCTGGCATATCGCCAAATGAAATGATTTTTGGAGTTGGCAGGTTAAATACTTCTGCATAGAAGTTCACAACCTCGCGGGTGTTTCCTTGGAAATTTAAATAAGCATCAACTGACATAGCCATTCTCCTCTTATTGTGAAATTGGGACAATCCCCTATATTCTACCATTGGGCATGCGGAAAATCCAACTGATCTTACTCGAATAAGTCTAGCAAGAGATTCGTCCTAGCGTCGCCACGAATCTATGCAGGTTTTTTGGCGCGTTTTTATTTTGATTCTATTCGAATAACCGAAATCATGATAGAATTACTGGAAATTGGAAGAATCTGTGGGTGACCGTATGAAAAAATTGATATTATTCGCTATTATTGTCAGCAGTTTTGTTACGCTGTCATTTTCTTTATACTATATGCTCAAGATTTATCAGAGCGATTTGGGCATGTCGAGCGCTGCTGAACCAATGGTTCATGAGCATTCAGAGCGTATAGTGATCATTTCACAGGAGCAGGGCAGCTTCATGATGAATGAGATTCAAAAAGGGGCGCGCAAGGCTGCAGAAGAGCATAACATCAAAATCGATTTCTGGGGCGTATATCGTTCGAACTTGGAAGGATTGATCAAGCAGATCGATATTGCAATCGCTTCCAAAGCGAGTGGAATCATCGTGGAGGGTGTGGATCATCCGGATTTCGATCTCATGGTGAAGAAGGCCACAGAGAAAGGGATACCGATCATTACGATTAATTCCGATGCGCCGAGCAGCTTGCGTAAATCTTATATTGGTTCCGACCATTATCAAGAAGGAATTATTATGGGCGAGTACATCGCGACGCAGCTGAAAGGTCAAGGTATCGTTGGAGTTATTCAGAATTTGTCGTCTCCGACGACGGATGATTTACGGTTAAAAGGTTTGAGCGAAGTATTTAAGAAATACGCGGGTATTAAACTCGTTGTCGCTACTAACGATCCGGAAATGTCACAGCCAAAAATGCAAACGAACGATATTTTGAATCACAATCCGAATGTGAGTGCCTTTCTTGGATTATCGACGGACTCTGGTGAGAGCATCGTTCAAGCTGCGCATTCGCGCTCGCGGACCAAAGAATATCCGATCTTCATTTTTGATGATTCCCCGCAAACTGTTATGTTGATCAAAAACGGTCAGGTACAAGCTGGGCTTTCGCAGCATTATGAAGAAATGGGCATTTTAAGTGTAAATTTGATGAAACGTTGGTTAGATGCTGCACAACTGCCACTCGAGAACAGCTACTTCACGCCAATTAGTGTGGTGACTTCATCTGGAGAAGAGGAGAAAGCCCTTGAAAACCATTCGAAGTAAAATGATGATGCTGTCTATTTTGATCTGGGTAATTATGGCGATTATTTGGCTCTCCATGAGCATTTATAATCAAAGAACGGTTGAAAAGTATAACGAGATTCTGCAGCGTTATATGCAAATGAACCAAGCCTCGCAATTAAGTCAACAATCCTTAACAACCCTGAATAAATACCGCATGTCACCAACGCTAGAAAGCTTGAATCAATATATCTCGGATAACAGCAGTTTGCTGCGAACAAAGTCAGAAATGGACTGGTTACGAAATTTGAGTAACAGCATGCTGCTCGATAATCTGCAGAATATGCTGGAAAGCCAGTCGGAAGCGATGGATTTAGCCGTTCGTTTTCAAAAGGATAATGATGAAGAGAATGCCGCCAAACAGTTTGACGAGGCATCCAACATTTCCAAATATATTTCAGAGGCGACCCTAACCTTAATTAGCGGCGAGCAGAACACCTATGATGCCTTCTATAGGAAAATTATTAAGCGAAGTGAAAATATTAAAAAAATGGGCTTATGGACGCTGGCGCTGGTTTCCTTGCTGCTCTTGCTGTTTTCCTATCGATTTGTCAATAGTGTCACGCAGCCTTTATTGAAGTTAACACTGTCTGCACGTGAATTGTCACGAGGGAACTTCAAAAATCCTATAGAGATGGGCAATAACGATGAAATATCCTTTTTGGCCAAAACGTTAGACAGTATGCGCGTGAAAATTGGTCATTTTATCGATGATATTCAGAGTAAAGCGCAATTGGAATACGATCTTCATCGCCATAAGCTTATGTTGAAAGAAAGTGAATTGAAGAGTTTACAAAGCCAGATCAATCCCCATTTTCTATTTAATACATTAAATATGCTGTCTAAAGAGGCGTATTTGGCAGGTGCGGGCAAAACAAGCGAATTAATTAGCTCTGTCGCCGGTATGCTTAGATATAATCTCCGTAAGTTGGATAGCCGAGTGTCACTAAAGGATGAGCTCGAGGTGCTTGAGGAATATTTAACGATTCAAAAAGCACGATTCGGCGATCGTTTGCATGTTGTAAGAGAAATTGATGAGGGCGCACTGGAAATTGAGATTCCTATCCTGATCTTGCAACCGCTTGCAGAAAATGCGTTTATTTATGCGATTGAACCTGCTGAAGAGGGCGGGACTTTAACGATTCGAGTGAAGCAGGAAGAGCATCATGTCATTGTACAAGTGGAGGATACAGGGCAAGGCATGGATGAAGAGCAGTTGAATAGGCTATTATCACATACGGAAAATTCAATCTATAAAGGGCATTCCACGGGAATAGGGATATGGAATGTGATTCATCGACTGCAGCTGTTTTATGGGGTTGAAGAGATGATAGAGATCGAATCCCATCTAGGAGCTGGCACGTGTATTACATTGAAGCTGCCAAGGGGGCAAATGGTATGATCCGATTGTTGATTGTAGATGATGAACCAATTGAGCGGATTGCGTTGCAAAAAATGATTGAAGAGGGTTCTCCAGAGGTAGAAGTCATAGGCCAAGCTTCAAATGGCAGGGAAGCAATTGAAGCAGCAGCCCGTCTTCAACCCGACCTCATTACGATGGATATCAAAATGCCGGGCATTAATGGCCTACAGGCTATTGAGAAGATTAAGGAGTCCAACTCGGCAATAAAGTTCATCGTCGTTACTGCGTTTGATACGTTTGAATTTGCCCAACAGGCGATCAAACTTGGCGTGTACGACTATATGCTGAAACCAAGCCGAATTTCCGTTGTTCTTGAGACGATTGGCCGAGTAGCCAATGAGATTAAGCTTGTGCAACAAGAACTGGCCCTTCGAAGCATAGATCAAGTCAGGCTACAGAAGATGACACCGCTGGTGGAAGCCGATATCGTGGAGCAGTTGTTATTTGATTATGTGCAATCCGCTTCTCTTAGCGAAATGATTGAATTAATAGGACTTCCAACCGGGCGAACTGGCTTCGTGATGACATTGCAATTCTCCCATGCTTTGGAGGAAATGGAACAACAACTGGAAATCGAAGAGATGTATTCGCAATTAAATCAGCTGATTCATGACCTTCCAATGCCGATCTGGCTTGGTAAAATGTCCGGCAATCAAGTCCCCCTTATTATATTTATGGAAGGCGAATTCTCATATCGTGCGCAGGCCATTAGTGTCGCTAAGAAATTGCTACATGTGTTGGGCGTAAAGCACGACAGTCGCCTTTTTATAGGAATTGGTGGCGTATGTAAAGATGTAAGGGAGATGCGTAGATCTTATCATGAAGCGTTACTCGCATCCATGGATATAACTTTACCTTTTCGCTACAATTTATATGAAAATTTATCCCAAGATGACATCCAGGCTATTGGCGGCCGAACGATGGAGATGGAGAAAAACGTAATTGAAGAGGTTAGACGGGGTAACCTCGAGTCGGCAGGGGATCAGATTGCCAAAATGATTGATGTATTTGAAGCTGTTGGTCAAGGGGTTGGAATGGGGCAGCAGAGAATTTTTGAAGTCTTGATCATTGTCACGAGAATGCTGCAAGAAATGGGTGTAGAGGTTCAAACCCCGTACTTTCCCTATCCAACGACAAGTTATATGCAGCTAAAGGCAGAATCTCGCTTATTGATTCATAATTTAGTTCAGGTTGGCGATGTCGTTGAAACAGATTTACTCCAAATGATGAAGCTATACATTCAGAAGCACGCGCATGAAGATTTGTCTTTGGAACGGATTGCTGCCACGGTTGATCGGAACCCTTTTTATGTCAGCAAACTCTTCAAGGAGCATTTCGGCATGAACTATATTGATTTTCTCACAGAATATCGTATAGAAACGGCCAAACAATTGATGCAAGAAACAGACAAAAGTTTAAAAGAAATCACGTTTGAAGTCGGCTATAATGATCCGAATTATTTCAGCAGAGTGTTTAAAAAGCTAGTGGGTCATTCGCCGACGGATTATCGGAAAATGCTGATTCGACCAGCAAACAAAAAGCAGAGCTAAGTGAAGCTTACGAAGTCAGTTTTCAGACGAAAACTTTAAGATGATGCTTACGAAGCCAGTTTTCTGACGAAAACTTTAAGGAGGGGTTTGCGCTGGAAAATGTCATAAAGCGGAGCGAAATGCTTGGGATAGCAGCCATTATGGCTGTATTGTTATCGGCATGTTCGTTCATCGGAGCGGACACTACGCCAACGGATAAAGCTAGTCCGCAGATCGATAGTAAGCCAAGCCCCAATCGGATCGTGGAAATGGACAAGAAAGTGGTCGTAGGTTTATCGATTGATACCTTGCTCGAAGAACGTTGGCAAAAGGATCGCGATTTATTCAAAGCAGCTGTAGAAAAGCTGGGCGCCCGCATCGAGGTACAAGCCGCGAATGGCGACGACGCTTTGCAGCTTGCCCAAGCGGAAAACTTGATTTCGCGCGGCGTAGACGTTCTTGTCGTTGTGCCGCACAACGCAGAGGTTTCAGCAGCGATAGTGGAAAAAGCGCACAAATCAGGCATTAAAGTCATCTCTTATGACCGTTTAATCGTCAACTCGGATGTTGATTTATATATCTCTTTTGATAATGAGAAAGCTGGCGAACTGCAAGCCAAAGCCATCGTCAAGCAGGCTCCAAAGGGGAATTATGTGTTAATTGAAGGCGCAGATACGGATAATAATGCGCACATGTTTAAAAAAGGTCAAATGAACATTCTGAAGCCTCTCGTCGAGAAAGGTGACATCAACATTGTGTTTGATCAAGCAACGAAAGAGTGGAAGCCTGCTAATGCTTTGGCGAACATGGAGCGGGCTTTGATAGCGAATCACAACAAGATTGATGCGGTTGTTGCTGCCAATGATGCGACAGCAGGTGGAGTCATTCAAGCATTAGCGGCCCAGAAGATGGCGGGGTTGATCCCTGTTTCCGGACAAGATGCGGAGCTTGCGGCCGCACAGCGAATTGTCGAAGGTACACAAACCATGACGGTCTACAAGCCGATCAAGAAGCTTGCTGAAACGGCAGCTGAGCTTGCTGTGAAAATGGCAAAGGGCGAAAATGTCCATGCGGATAAACAAGTAAACAATAAGAAAATTGATGTTCCGTCCATTCTACTTGATCCGATCGCCGTCGATAAATCGAATATGGATGCCACGATTATTGCAGATGGTTTTCATATGCGAGAAGAGGTTTATAAAAATGTGAGTCAGGGGCAAATGACAAAATAGTATAGCATTGTTAAAAAAAGTGCTAATATAAAGCGGTTACATTGGAAAATCCCGGTGATATACTCAGTTTGTAGTTGGCGAACAGCCAAAACAATTGAGAGGGGTATACGAATGAAACGAAGTGTGAAAGCGATTTCTCTGATGTTAGTTGTTATGTTTCTAGCTGTGATGGTTGCAGCATGTGGGAACTCCAGCTCAAAAGTAAGTGTTGGGATTGTACTGCCTACGAAAGACGAGCCAAGATGGGTTCAAGATGAGCAACGGTTTAAAGATGCATTGAAAGGTTCGAAATATACAACGGAGATCTTATTCAGCCAAGGATCATCTGCGAAAGAAAAAGAAAACGTTGACGCGTTGATTGCAAAAGGAATCAAAGTATTGATTATTTGTCCGCAAGACGGTGATGCTGCAGCTGCTGCTGTAGAGTCAGCTAAAAAAGCCGGTATCCAAGTCATTTCCTATGACCGTTTGATTACGAAAACAGATGCTGTTAACTACTATGTGACTTTCGACAGCATTGCTGTTGGTAAAGCACAAGCACAATACCTCGTTGATAAAGCTAAAAAAGGTCAACCATTGTACCTGTATGCAGGTGCTGCATCTGACAATAATGCCTTCTTGTTCTTCGAAGGAGCTTGGCAAGTGCTTCAACCGAAAATTGCGGATGGCACATTCAAAATTGCGAACTCCAGTGAAGCTGTTGCTTTGAAAGGAACTTCAAAGCTAACACGTGAGCAAATGAGCAAAATTATCGGTCAAGTAACAACGAACTGGGATGCAAACGAAGCGAAGAACAAAGCTCAAACACATTTGACAGCTGCTGCAGCAGACATGAAAGGCGATGTTGCGATTCTGGCTCCAAATGATGGAACAGCTCGCTCAATCGCGGATGTATTTGGATCGGATAAAGCTGTTACTAAGTTCCTGGTTACTGGTCAAGATGCTGAGAAAGCTTCGATCCAATACGTCATTGATGGTAAACAATCCATGACAGTGTTCAAAGATGTGCGTACACTTGTGAAAGATGCAATGGGTATGGCCGTAGCTATCCTTGATGGCAAAACACCTGAAACAACGGGTTCGTACAACAATGGCAAAATCGACGTTAAAGCGAAACAAACGAACGTTATCGTAGTTGATAAAGCGAACGTGAAATCCGCTCTCGTTGATTCCGCTTACTACCAAGCAGCTGATTTCAAAGGTTTATAAGTGTAATCAAACATAGCTTGGACGGAATAGTGATAGATACGTCTATCACTATTCCGCTATTCCAAGAGTCGTTAGGTTAAGGAGCGCTTGATGATGAGCAAATACATGTTAGAAATGAACAATATTTCCAAGGAATTCACGGGCGTGAAGGCACTTGCGAATGTTAATTTTAAAGTAAATACGGGCGAAATTCATTGTTTGGTTGGTGAGAATGGCGCTGGAAAATCGACCTTGATGAAGGTGCTAAGCGGTGTTTATCCACACGGAACATACTCGGGAGATATCGTTTTTGAAGGTAAAGTTCAGCAGTTCTCGAAAATCAGTGACAGTGTGAAGACAGGGATTGCGATTATTTATCAAGAGTTAGCGCTCTTTCCGGACCTCACGGTATATGAGAACATTTATGCAGGCAATGAAGTGAAAAAAGGCATGATGGTCGATTGGAATCAAACGATCCGGCAAGCGAAAGAAATGCTTCATAAAGTGAAGCTGGATGTGAACCCGGAAGTTCTTGTTAAGGATTTGGGTGTTGGGAAGCAACAACTCGTCGAAATTGCGAAAGCATTAAGCAAGGATGTAAAGCTGCTCATTCTCGATGAACCGACGGCTGCGCTCAATGAGAAAGAAAGCGAGAACTTACTAGATTTGCTGCGTGAGCTGAAAAAGCAAGGCATTACGAGCATTATGATTTCGCATAAGCTCAAAGAAGTGACTGCGATTGCCGATCATATCACTGTGTTACGAGACGGTCGGACGATTTGTACATTGGACGCTGCCAAAGGTGAAATTTCGGAAAGTGTCATTATTAAAAACATGGTTGGTCGCGAAATCGACGATATTTACCCAAAACGAACGACGAAATCGTTCGGAACGAACATCCTCGAAGTCCGAAACTGGACAGCGTACGATCCTCAGTTAGGCCGGGAAGTCGTGAAAGACATTAATTTGCATATTAAAAAAGGGGAAATCGTTGGTATTGCTGGTTTAATGGGTTCGGGGCGAACGGAGCTGGCGCAAAGTATTTTTGGAAATCCCAAATCTTACAAGCTTCGCGGTGATCTCCTGATGGACGGTGTAAAAAAAACGTTTAACCATCCGAAGGATGCCATCAAGGCAGGCATTGCCTATGTGACGGAGGATCGAAAAGGGGACGGTTTGTTCCTCATTCAAGATATTAAGCAGAACATTGCTGTGGCCAATCTAGATGAGATCTCTGATAACGGCGTCATTAATCATAACGAAGAAGTGAAGATTTCCAACCATTATAAACAGTCTTTAAATATTAAAGCGCCTTCCGTTGAGCAAATCGTTGGTAATTTAAGCGGTGGTAATCAACAGAAGGTTTCACTCGGTAAGTGGTTATTTGTGAATCCGAGCTTATTGATCTTGGATGAACCTTCACGCGGCATTGATGTGGGCGCCAAATATGAAATTTATACGATTATGAACAAACTGATCAGCGAAGGGATGAGCATCATTATGATCTCATCGGAGCTCAGTGAAGTGTTGGGTATGAGTGATCGGGTCTATGTCATGGCCGAAGGGAACATAAAGGGCGAGCTTTCCATCGAGGAAGCTGATCAAGAAATGATTATGAAGCTTGCGACGCAATAGGAGGAAGTCCAGTGCAATTTTACAGTGAAGCGAAATCGCTAATTAAAGTGAATATTCGAGAATATGGGATGTATATTGCCCTATTTATCATCATGCTGACGTTCTCCATTATGACAGATGGATTGTTTATGTCATCGCGAAATATAAGTAATCTAATTGATGCAACAGGGTATATTGCAGTTCTAGCCGTGGGGATGACCCTTGTCATTGTGATCCGGCATATTGATTTGTCCGTTGGATTCGCGGCAGGGTTCCTGGGTGCAATTGCTGCGGTTCTCCTTTCACAAGCAGGAGTTCCTTTCTATATCACAATTCCTATTATTTTGGTGCTCGGCATTATCGTCGGATTATTCAATGGCTTGTTGGTCGCACAATTTGGGATTCCATCCTTTGTCGCTTCTCTTGCAGGCATGTTGATTTTCAGAGGAGCTCTTCTGCGTGTAACAGAGAAAACAGGTACGATTATTATCAAAGATGAGCATTTCAATGCCATCGGGAACGGCTTTATCCCTGCCATAACGAAGGTTGGTGGACTAAATCTACTCTCCTTGATTTTAGGCGCTGTCTTAATCGTTCTTTATATTTACAGTGAATTTTCCAAACGAAATAACAAGCTGAAATACAATTTTGAAGTGGTATCTGCCAACCTTTTTACGGTGAAAGTCATTTTCGTTTCGGCTATCATTGCGTATATTACGTGGATTCTTGCTGGATATAACGGCTTTTCCTGGACCGTCATCGTTGTTATGATCGTTGTTGCTGTGTACCACTTATTGACCACCTCAACGGTGTTAGGCAGACATATTTATGCCGTTGGAAGCAATCCAGAAGCAGCGAATTTGAGCGGGATTAGTGTAAAAAAGATCACTTACATCGTGTTTGGTTCGATGGGCATGCTGTCAGCGCTTTCCGGAATCCTCTTTACGGCTCGTTTGCAATCTGCAACAACGACTGCAGGTACTCTGTTCGAGCTTGATGCGATTGCCGCGGCCTATGTTGGCGGTGTTTCGGCTGCAGGTGGTGTTGGTAAAGTAACGGGCTCCATCATTGGAGCGATTGTTATGGCTTCCTTATCAAGCGGGATGAATCTTATGGGTATTGGAATTTCCTACCAGTATATGATTCGTGGTGCTGTCTTGGCGATTGCGGTTATTTTCGATGTTGTAACACGTAAGAAGAGAGCATAGTTGCTATGGCCATTCACACACCTCAAGGACTTATCATAAGGCTTGATGTGCCAACAAGCTTTGGTCTTATGGCGAGATTATATCCGGACATTAGGCCAAAGCAAATTCTGAAAACGACAGAAGACATTAGTTTAATGTCCTCTGCGTTAGGGTTTGTAACTGGATTGTTTGGCTTTGTCCTTCAGTTAAGCCCTCAAAGCATAGGCGTATATACGTTGATAGCCATGGTTGCCGGGATCATTTTCAACTCAAGTGGCCTTATCTTATTTCCTTTCGTGCAACTAGGGGCAGCTTTCAAACAGATATATGTCTTCTTCCTGCCAACGATTATTTCAGTAGTCGTAGGCTATATGCTAACAGGTTGGCAAGGTATACTAGTGTATTTGCTTACCAGATGTATGGCTGCTTGCTTATCAATGATTGTCGGGATGGGATTAGCTAAGCAATCACTAAAGAAAATAGGGATTGCGTACACGAGCGTTGAACGAAATTTTTTCAATGCGTATCGCTATCATGCCATTCAGATCGGTAAATCGATGAGTTTACAATTATCCTTCGAGGAGTTAGATGAAGCCTTTTGGCGGGGAACGTACAACGACTATGTACAAAATAATCCGAAAGCGATTCAGCGTCAGAATGAATAATTTGCCAACGATTGCACATTTCGATGTCGCCTGGTACCTACCAAACCATCTGAAATTAAAGAGGTACTCATCGCAGATAAAGTTTGTATGTGAAGGATTCCAGCCGCGTACCTGCCTGTTGGCGTGAGTTAGCGATGCCTTGGCAAGATTTGAGAACATGATCAGTGAAGGATTAATGATTCGTATATGGATAAAATCGCCACCTACATACCATCCTAAGATTAGCTGTTTAAGGCATGACACTTAGGGGGAATAGACTTTTGAAACTAACTTCAGAGCAGATGGTTACCCTGCATGGCTTTAATAATTTGACCAAATCACTAAGCTTTAACATGTATGATATTTGCTTCACCAAAACGAGAGAAGAGCGTGAAGCCTATATCGCTTATATAGACAAGCAATACAATGCGGAGCGATTGACTGCTCTATTGAAAACCGTTGCCGATATTATCGGCGCGCATGTGCTGAATATCGCAAAACAGGACTATGTGCCACAGGGAGCAAGCGTTACCATGCTGGTATCGGAAGGACCGATCGAGCAGGAACCGAACGAATCGTTCGAGGAATCCCCTGGGCCGCTTCCAGATGCGGTCGTCATGCATCTGAATACAAGTCACATCACTGTGCATACGTATCCGGAATATCACCCAGACGAAGGCATTAGCACCTTCCGGGCCGATATTGATGTTTCTACGTGTGGTGAAATATCACCGCTTAAAGCGTTGAACTTTCTGATCCGCTCCTTCGATAACGACATTTTGACGATGGATTACAGAGTCAGAGGGTTCACACGTGATATCAGCGGGCATAAGCTGTTTATCGATCATGAGATCAGCTCTATTCAAAATTATATTCCGATGGAGATCCAAGACTTATATCAGATGATTGACGTGAATGTGTATCAGGAGAACATTTTTCATACGAAATGCAAGCTTCGGGAGTTTGATTTGAACAATTATTTGTTCGGCTATACGAAGGATACGCTCAGCAAGGAAGAGCAGCTCGAAATTGAGAAAAGTGTCAAGTGGGAAATGGATGAGATTTTTTATGGGAAAAATATGATATTTACTTGAGTTTTGCTGAAAGGTAAAAGGGTTTGGACGCAGTGGGAATCTGCTCCAGAGCCCTTTTTTGTTCCAGGTATTTTTTGTCGAAAATAGACGAAATCGTACTCATAGATGTGATAAAATAAAGCTGTTTGGTGAGTTGCATTTATCATACATAATTCTTAGTTGGGATCGGGGGTATCATGAATCGTAAAAAAATGTTGTGGACATTAATATTGTCGCAGATGGTGTACGTCATTTTTGTTCTTGTTTGGCTGTTTATCGCGGGGATGTCGGTCATGTTGTTTGACAGTCCTGATGCGGTCACAGATGTGACAACGTGGCTCTTTTTTATCGCCATTTTGCTTTATCCGGTTGGACTTCTCGCAGCTTTAATTGGGGGATGGGTATCCTTTTCCCGTCGACGTTACAGGTCTTCCTTGATTTGGAATGGCATCCCGCTGATCTGGATTGTGCCTTTGGGCGGATTCTTAGCCTTTACTAATTTAACGTAATCACATAATGAGATCATTGATGGAACAGAGCTTGCCACGAGTGTGGGAAGCTTTTTTGTATATTTCAAAGGTGCTCAACTAGATAAGGTGCAATGGACTGACGGAATACATTCAGGGGGATCTTGCTCTTTTTTCGTTGATCATTGGTTAACACAACGACGGTTTCTATACTAGGGATGATATAAATACATTGGCCTCCAAAACCATAAGCATTATAGTACTTAATTACATTGGAGGACGAATCTTCATCTGTAACATCGGGGTAAGAATCCGTCCACCAGTGCCAGCCATAGCTGCCGCGGCGAGGTGCTTCTGCATGTATAGCAGATTGCGTCGAACGGGCAACAAGATCTTGTGAAATGATCTGATCGTTGTCCCATTTACCTTGTTGTAAGTAGAGTTGACCGAACTTCAGCATATCGATTGGGCGAAGCGACAGTCCAAATCCGCCAGTATGTATTCCCTGTGGGTCGTGTTCCCACGTATAGGATTCAAAGCCAAGTGGGCCGAATAGAAATAACTCGGCATATCGGGCAACCGTCATGCCTGTAACTTCCATGAGAATGGCCGATAATAATTGCGAGCCCCCAGAATTGTAAGTCATTCTCGCACCAGGCGTATCAGATAAGGATTGCTCTAACACGAATTGAACCCAATTAGTCGATCTTGTCATATGCGGAAAGGAATTCTGACCGCCAAACTCTGTCCAATTGAAGCCAGAGGTCATCGTTAATAGATGAAGCAGCGTTATATCGCGCTTGGCTGATTGATGATCATTTGCAAGCTGCGGGAAAAAAACGGATGCAGGTGTTAACGGGTCAGGCAACAAGCCTTGATCCATGGCAATGCAACAGAGTGCAGCAAGGAAGCTTTTGGTGCAGGAATTGATTTTAGCAATGGTGTCCGCCATGTGTGGCTCTCGATAATGTTCAAATTGAAGTTGACCCTGCTGGTAGATTAAACAGCTTACGAGATTGGCTGGTTCTAGTGCTGGGGATAAATTTGAAAATTTCATGTCAACCTTCTTCCATTTACGACAACTTTTTTTTGATTGTGGGATGAATTACTTTTTGAATGATGTACTGCATGTGATAAACTACAACTAAACTTGGACACCTCTATGTGTAAAATAACAGATCTAGATTACGGACGGATTCCACCTCAGAAGTAGTGTGTAATCTTTTTATCATTTCATTCGACGAAATGTATTGGAAATGATTGCCGTGTTGGATACGAAAGGTAATCCTTCAAACTCAGGTATTAAGGTTGCTGAGTATGCGGACTGTTCAAAAGGCGTTGTCACTTATTATTTTAAGAATAAAGATAACTTGATCATAGAAGCTTTCAAGTCGTTCTTAGCCCATTATGGTTTAAAGATCCAGTCAGAAATTCAGAAAACAATGACAGCAGAGGGAATGATCGATGTCACGCTGAAGCACATTCTCCCACCATATAGTGATGATAGGCAAAAGACGATCAATGTTTCGGAACTTAATGGGATTGAGAGGATGTTTATCCCGCACGAAGATCAAGCCAAGCTTTTTCTTCAGTTCTTCTCCAAAGCTGTATTGGATCGTAATTTACAAGATGTAGTATCCAAGAGCTATATGGAAGATCTTCACGGCATTGTGAGGATCTTTGATGACGGCAACATGTCGGGGCAAATGAGGGTCGAAGATTCCAAAAGACCGCTTACGGCCTTCTAGCGATGGTGGTTGGATTAAGCTTCTTTAGAGTAGCGAATATCCCTCCATTGAATAATGAGGAAAATCGATATATCTGTGAAGATTATGTCAGAAGATTAATTAAAGGTCAAACGACGGATGGAGGACGAATATGAAATTAAGTCCAATCCAAAAGAACGATGTAGAAATTGCCGTCGTTGAAAGCAGTGAAATCTCTGATAACTGATGTCCAGTCGGCTTTAGATCTAATGGCAACTGCACAATTTGAAGCAGGGTGTGATTGTATAATTTTAAATCGATCGGCATTAAGTGAGGACTTTTTCGATTTAAAAACACGGTTTGCAGGAGAAATATAATGAAAAACAAGCTATTGATAAATGGAGCAGCAGTTAACACAAGAAAGGCTAGGAGGAAGATGGAGTGTCAAATGTAGTACAGAGTCTTGCTGATTATCCGATGGTAAAAATTCCTGGTGGAGAAATAGACTTAAGGGACGATCGAACAGCATCTAAATGGAAAGTTGACATAGAACCATTTCTTCTTGCCCGGTATCCTGTCACTAAGGAACTTTATTTTGCCATTTCACAAACATCATCTATTTCTTCTGATGGAGATCAAAATCCGGTTGTGAATATCTCATGGAATGATGCCATTTCTTTTTGTAATCTACTTTCTCAGAAAGTTGGTTTGAAGGAGTGTTATTCTATAAGTAATGATGGTGAAAATATCATCTGTAATTGGGAATCAGATGGGTATCGCCTCCCTTCCGAAGCGGAATGGCAGTACGCATGTAAAGCAGGAACTAAAGGATACAGATACGGAGAGCTAGATAAGATTGCTTGGTACAACGAAAACTCAGCTGGCACGACCCATGAAGTAGGAAGAAAAGAACCGAATGCGTGGGGGCTGTATGATATGTTAGGGAATGTTTGGGAGTGGTGTTGGGATTTATACGATCAGAACATATACGGCTCTTACCGAATTTTTCGCGGTGGTAGCTGGGCTGAAGAGGCCAGAGGTTGTGGGGCTTCGTGTCGTCGTCGCAGTCACCCGACATTTGCCATCGATGACCTTGGATTCCGACTTGCTAAGTCTATGTAAGTGGTGTTCATCTCGTCACATTTTGGCAGTCTGGTCAGTTACTTCACTTTCAATGGACTGCTCTAAATGTTCTTGCTATTATTTTCGGTTATGCTTCTTTATTCTTATTGAACACCCCTGAACAAAAACACTAAGGTCGCATGTTTAACTCTTGATTACAACATAGAACAGCCCTCAACTTGATGACAAGGTGGGGGCTGTTTGACGCTTACGTTTAAGGTTGATTTGAATAACGCTAATTGGATGAATTATTTTGCGCCAACATTCTAATTTCAAGTACATTAGTTACTTGATTAAACTTTAAAACATACTTCTGTCCTTTTATAAGCCCAAACAAAGAGGCGATTTTGGGGCTGGTTGCGAATCCTAAAGCAAATGAATTTAATGGTGGTTTGATTACCTGAAGTTTCATCTTTTTTATTTTTCCAGCTCTTACTACCGTTATTATGGAAGGTTTACTAGGTAGATTGAGGACATCTTCTGTCGCTCTAGTAAGAGCTATTATATCGTTTCTTTTTATATTCGTTTCTTCAATTCCGAATGGAGTTACCTGGCTAGTCCTTGTTAAAATAATTGTCAGGGTCTTAGTCTTAACGTTATATTTCAATAAATATACGAATCCGGCTATTAATCCAAACGTTTTTGCAGTTGCTGGGCTAACTTCCAATGTATTTATAAACGTTTCTCCACAAGCATCCGGGTCTGATGTAAGAACTTTAATAGTAACATGTTTTGTTATTGCCTTCCTTCTAAGTGTTGCAGAAGTATTATTTTGGATAATGAGAAGTGAGTCACCACCTCCTGCGCATGAATCTAAAAAAATTTCATTATCTTTACGCGACTTTGAAATGATTAGATGAACTCTTTCTTGTGGCAATTTCTTCATCCCTTCCAAATTGTTTTTCTCAACAATACCACTCTAAATTACCTTAGAATTAAACCTATTCCATGGTATTCAAGCACAAATTGAAAGTTCTAAGCATTGAAACATTTTACTTAGAAAATAGAACTCGAGTTAATTTTCCTCCTGTTTCTGGTTGGATGCCACGAAATGTGTTTCCAACTAGTTAATTGTCAAGCAATGTTTTTTTGCTGTATACAGGCATATGTCTCATACAGCAATATCGAAAAATGAATATGGTATAGAGTCATCCAGCATTACAAACATCGTTGAATTTTCAAGTTAAAGGCGAAGGGTTGGAGTAAATAGTGACAAAAATTATGAATTGTCCTTCTCCTCAAAAAATTACACTGAAGCAACGGTTACGCACCCTCATTGGAGTTAAAGTTTCTTGGGGAGATACAAAAGGGAATAGCTTTGAAGCAACTCCGCTTACAATCGGAAAAACACCCAGTGGCGAAACCACTTATAACGGCACGCCGTTTTCACAACTTGCGTTTATTTCTATGCGCTTTAAAGGAACGAATTTTCCACCGATTCGCGTAAGAGTAAAGTTGAAAACCAAACAACCTCCTAATGTAGTGATTGATCGTTTTTTAGTTCTCAGGGGCTCCAATTTTATCGAGTTGATCGAGGTAAATCTAAAAAACGGGTTTCAGGAAAGGATTTTTTATCCTCTTCATGAAGTCGTACAATTGGTTTGCAGAGTAAAAAAGCCCGTTATATTTCCGACATGTCCAAAGCAAACGAATATAGCATTGGTAGAAAGGTTAAAAGCTTTTATTGGAAAGCATGTTTCCGGGATTAATTCCCTTAGGGAATTTGATGGCATTCTAAGAAAAGTAACGAAAGATTTTATCATAGTAGGGAAAACGAGAGTACAAATTGGCGTAAATGCTTTATTATTTATAAAAGTACCCAATCAAACCAATGCTAAGAAAACGAACGCAGTGATACATGTAGATTTTAGAGCTCCTTTTCCGAATCCTGGAAGTGTGAAGCTCATCCGTATCGGCTCGAATTTTGTTGAAATCAACAACTTCATCATTAATTTAGCTGATGTCAGAAGTTTAATATGTAAAATGGATTGCAGTCAGAAATGAATACAGATGTCATCTTATTGAACCGTTGCTATCACAGCAGGGTTTTTTCTTTTTTCAGGGATATGCTAAACTTGATCTATCAATAACAAAAATATTCCAGCTAATAAGGAGGTGGTGCCCAAATGACAACGAACAATGAACCCAATAGATTAATCGCCGAGAAATCGCCATACTTACTTCAACATGCTCATAATCCTGTGGAATGGTTCCCTTGGAACGAAGAAGCGTTTGACAAAGCGAAACGAGAAAATAAGCCTATTTTCTTATCTATTGGGTATAGCTGACGTTGATGACACACATGAACCTGTCATTGGTGCCACGTCATGGCACATGAATCATTTGAAGACCAAACCGTAGCTGAGATGCTGAACAAAGATTTCATTTCAATCAAAGTTGACCGTGAGGAGCGGCCGGATGTCGATCATATCTACATGGCTGTATGTCAGGCGATGACTGGACAAGGCGGCTGGCCGCTTTCGGTGTTCATGACCCCAGAGAAAAAGCCTTTCTTCGCCGGGACCTATTTACCGCGCAGCCGTAAGTATAATCGAGCAGGGATGGTTGAGATCATTGCACAGCTCGCGGGTAAATGGAAGGAAGATCCTGATCGAGTTCGCGAGGTTGGTGATCAAGTGATCACGGAAACGACGAGTCGATTATTGGAGCATCAAACAGGCGATATATTGACGGAGGATACTTTACATGAGGCTTTTCGTTTGTATGACTCTAATTTTGATGCCGAAAATGGTGGATTTGGCAGCTCACCGAAGTTTCCTACCTCCCACAACTTGTCATTTCTATTGAGATATTATAAGAAAACGGGGAATGTGCGAGCGCTTGAAATGGTTGAAATAACGCTAGATGCGATGCACCGCGGGGGCTTGTATGATCATATAGGATTCGGTTTTTCCCGTTATTCTGTTGATGCCAAATGGGTAGTGCCGCATTTTGAGAAGATGTTGTATGATAACGCTCTTTTGGTGATGACGTACATAGAAGCGTATCAGGTGACTGGAAAAGACAAATATGCCGAGGTGGCTGAGCAAATTATTACGTATGTGCTTCGCGATATGACGGACGAAGGCGGCGCTTTCTATTCTGCGGAAGATGCGGATTCGGAAGGCGAGGAAGGGAGGTTCTACGTCTGGACGATGGACGAAGTGGAGGACGTTCTAGGTATCGACGATGGAGATCTCTATAGTGAGATCTATGGTTTGACGGAGTCGGGGAACTTTGAGGGGAAAAATATCCCGAATTTGCTAGATACGACGCTGGCGTCTTTTGCGAGGCGGAGGCAAACCCCGCTTGAAGAGCTGAAGCAGCAGTTGGAAGCTGCCCGTGTCAAGCTTTTCACGCACCGCGAAAAGCGGATCCATCCGGGGAAGGATGATAAAATTCTGACCTCGTGGAACGGTCTGATGATCGCTGCGCTGTCCAAGACCGCACGTGCCTTGGACAAGCCCATGTACGCGGATGCCGCCACGAAGGCCGCGGATTTCTTGCTTCGCGAGTTGCGCCGCGAAGATGGGCGCTTGCTTGCACGCTATCGCGATGGCGAAGCGGCGTTCCTGGGCTACGTGGACGACTACGCGTTCCTCGTCTGGGGGCTGATCGAGCTGTACGAGACAACGTTCGAGCTGCGCTATCTCAGTGAAGCGGTACAGCTGAACGCAGAGATGCTTCGTCTCTTCGGTGACGAAGCGAAGGGCGGGCTCTTCTTCTACGGCAGCGATGCCGAGCAGCTGCTCACCCGCCCCAAAGAGTTCTACGACGGCGCGATGCCGTCGGGTAATGGAGCAGCCGCGCTCAATATGCTGCGGCTGTCCAGGCTGACCTACGACGCGAAGCTGTCGCAGGCAGCGGATGAGCAGCTCCAGGCATTCGCTGGAGCTGTCAGCAAGTACCCGCCGGGCCACGCGCTGACGCTGGCCGCGCTTGATTTCGCATATGGCGAAGCCTGCGAAATTGTGATCGCCGGCGACCCGGCGAAGCCGGAGACACTGATGACCATGCTTCGCACGGTGCAGCGGCAGTATCTGCCGAATGCGCTACTGATTCTTCACCCGCCGGGAGCGGCAGGGGAAGAGGTGCGCCAGCTAATTCCGCTGGTACAAGACAAACTGCCGCTAGGCGGACGGGCTACAGCGTATGTGTGCCAGAACTTTGCGTGCCAAGCGCCAACGCAAGACATCGAGGACCTCGAAAATCTCTCCTTCCAACACTGATAATAATTATCATTATTGGTTACAATAGACGTAGAAACAAAAAAGAGGCCTTAAAGGCCTCTTTTCAAACTCGCATTTGATTCTCTGCCGATGTAGTTTAGCGTTAAAGATGAACTAAACTTTGGATTCGAAGGTTCGACAATCTGTCTCTTCTGAATTACGTGCTTGATTACTGCCGTGGTGACTCACGATCGAAATCGAGCTAGCGTTGCATTTGTTCCCATTTGCCCAGTATTTGCAGGAATTCACTTCACACATTACATCTTTTGCCATGTCTCTTTCACCTCCCCTACCTCATAGGGTGGGCGAAAGGGACCTCTTTTTATACATCGAGATAAAAATACTTATGGAATGGGAACGTAGATCCCCTATTTATGCGAAAAGGACAGATTTCAAGCGTGAAGGGGAACGTGTGTGCTTTATTTTGTTCAAAACGGGTCTAAAACGCCTGAAATCGAGAGAATAGAGGAATCACGTTCCTTCACATCTTCAAAACTGCCATTTTCGCGGAAATAGCGTACTGACGTTCCCTTAGTAATTTTTACTGTTAGCATGGATGCGATGTGAAGGGAGAAGGACGAAGAGTATGAGGTGGAAGGTGTAGTTAAATGGATTAGTAATAAAAACTAAAAGTTCAAAGGTAGAAAGTAGAAGGTTAAGGGTTAAAGGTAGAAGGTGTACCGATTAGGTTGAGCAATGAAATAGGAACAAGTGTGACGGCAGTTCGAATATACTTGAAGTAACGTATCAACGAACTTCAAGGGGATGAACGTATGGCAACAGCCAAGAATGAGCTACAAACCTGCGTCAGATGTAAATACGTTGCCGAGAAAGAAGACAGGTACTGCATACGTTGCGGAGCGCCGCTCAAAAACAAATGCACAAAAGAGAAATCCCTGATGCATAAGGGTTGCTATAAGGTCAATAAAGCGGATGCGAAGTACTGCGCGGATTGCGGGACGGAAACGACTTTTAGCCAGTGGGGGCTCATCTAGACCATGCGTGCACTTTTCAAATAAAAAACCTGAGACAAGGACGAAGTCCTTACCTCAGGTTTAATTTAGTTTCTGAAGTCTTTAGTTTCTGAAGTCTTGACCTCAGGTTTATTTATTTCAGTTGTACATATCTCAGATTTTATATTCTCTTAGTATTACCTCTAACCCCTACTTCTTCTGCAAAACAGCCTGCCACAAATCAGCCGAATCATACCCTAGCCGCCAAGCCGCCACACCAGCGATATCATACTTTTTCGCTAAGTCCATACGTGCCGTGACGGTCGCTTGATTTTCTACCCAGAGCACGTAAGTGAAGCCATTCTCTTTGTACTCGACACGGTATTGGCCAAATTCATTGTCCCACGTTTGCGTGGTCGTTTTAGACGCCAATAAAGCAGGAATGTCTTTCATTAGAACGGCGCGGTTGTCTACTAATGCGCCTTTCGCATCCAATTGCCATTCGCGTACATAATACGGGATGCCTAGAATGATTTTGTCCCGCGGAATACCGTAGGAAAGGAACTCTTGAATGCCGCCATCAGCCCAAGGAATACCTGCAACAGAGCCAGGCGATGTGCTTCCTTTCCAGTATTGATCGTAAGCCATGATAACGATGTAATCGACGATCGCACCCAGTTTCTCATGATCAAAAGCAGAAAGATGATTCCATTTCACACTGCCGCGCGGCAAATCGATGGAAATAATTAATCCCTTCGCATGCGCGGCGGTCGTCAATTTTGAAATAAACCCTGTAAACGCATTGCGGTCAGAACCTGCTAAGCTTTCAAAATCCACGTTAATCCCAGGAACTCCCAACTGAACGGAACGGTTGACTAAAGCTGTAATAAACTTGTCCTGCGCCGCACTGTCTGCGAGAAACTGAGTTGTTAGTGATGAACTGAATTGATTACTGACTAATGGGTACACGGTATAGCCGCTTTTTTGCAACCATTTGACCGTATCGGCATTCGAGGTATCCTTGAGATTGCCCGCGCTATCTGCCAACTCGAAGTAGGAGGGAGAATCCACATCCAGTCCGAGTGTGTTCGCTACATGTGATTTGATGGTTTCTGCGCCAGAGCTGCCATTCCAGCCCCACACTTGCAGCTTTTTGAAATTGTCCCAAAGCGTACGGTGCTCCAAGGTTTGTATGGATGCATTACTGTATTGTTTTCCATACGATAAAGCTTCAGGGAAGGTTTTAAACTCTCCGATTAGGTTTGAGCTCTGAAACACTTGGTAAGAGGCGTAGTTATTCCATATCTTACGACCTTCTCGATAAATGGAGCTGTGACCCCAAAGCTGCGCATAGCTTATTGCGTCGTCTAAGGAAGTGAATTCCTGTAGGAGGCTATCATTTTGAAACACTTTATAAACTTTAAGATTCCTGTAAACTGTACTTTTGGAGTTGAGATTAACGACAGTGGAGTTCCCCCATTTGAGCGCCTCTTGAATGGCATCTTCTAAGGAAGCAAATCCCCAATTTGGAGCAGAAAATGTTCCTTGATACACTTTGTATAACACGGCTCCAGCGCTGTTAGCACTTTTAGTGGCGGGGGAGATGTTATCCCATATCCACCCATTCGAGTTCAAATCGATAATATGGGCGTTACCCCATTTTTGAGCTTCCGAGATGGCATCTGTCAGACTAGTAAACTTCCAAGTGTCGAGCGTAATTTCATTTTGATAGAGCTGATAACGGGCATAATTATTCCAAACCCAACCTGTGGATTGCAAATCCCGCACACTGGCGTTTGTCCATTTTTTAGCTTCGGCGATAGCCTCATTCAGTGTAGCAAATTGCCATTCGGGCAACGTTACATCCTGCTGATACACTTGATAACGAGGGAGATTGCTCCACACCCAAGTACGCGTGCCGATTTCTTCGACATGACTGTTCGAAAACCATCGAGCATAAGCTTCCGCTTGGCCATACGTTGCAAATTCCATGAGTACCTGATTGTACTGATAGACGCGGTATTTCGTCGTTTTATCTGTGCTTGATGGGCTCGTACTTGCTGCAAGAACTGTTGAAGATACAGTCATTGAGAGGAGTAAGGTGCTTGTGAGTAACCATTTTCCAATTTTCATTCATTCCGCCTCTTTCTAGTAAGCTACTCTATTGGACGTATGAAATGGTAGATTGGTTGCGTTTTCGACGTGTTGGAAGTTGATGGATGCTAGCATGAAGTTGGACGATGGGCAAACTTTTTAGTAACATGATAGAGAATAGTTTAACCGTGATGAACTTAAGGTGAGGGGAATTCAAATGACGCAATATCCAGAGGCATACACCGATTATTTATGTTATTTTCACGGAGAGCGGGATTATTTTGAGTGTCATGAAGTGATGGAAGAATTTTGGAAAGAGCATCCTAATGATCCAGCACGATTAACTTACGTTGGGCTTATTCAAATTGCCGTCGGGATGTATCATAGTCGCAGAGGAAATTATACAGGGGCTGTGAAAATGTTGAAATCTGCTGCGAAAAATCTGCAAGCGGAAGATGTTCGAACGTTGGGCCTGGACGATGTAGAGCTGCAAGCACGGATTGAACAAGCTTGGCAGGCGATTGAACGCGATAACTATCTCTTTGCAGATATGAATTTACCGATTGCTGATCCTGAGCTGCTGAACTTGTGCATGGAATTATGTGAAATGAAAGGTTGGAGCTGGCAAGCACCTAGTCCGATGGCAGATGAAATGATTATTCACAAGCACACGAGAAGAGATCGGTCAGAGGTTATTGAAGAGAGAGCCAGACAACAAGTGATCCGGAAGGAACTAGGTGGGACGCGATGAATTCGGAAGGTAAAATTCTAGTCGTTGAAGATGAACCCAATATATCGGAGGTTGTAAGGCTGTACTTAGAGCACTCCAATTTTGATTCGATTCAGTTGTATCGCGGCGGAGACGTTCTCAAAACGATTGTGAGTGAGAGACCTAGTTTGGTTTTGCTTGACATTATGCTTCCTGATGTTTCCGGGTATGAGTTGTGTGAGCAAATTCGAAAAATGGATGCGCCCTATCATCACACGCCGATTATTTTCCTGACTGCCAAAGGCGAGTCTATTGATAAGTTGAGAGGCTTTAATTTGGGCGTCGACGATTATTTAGTGAAGCCATTTGATCCCAATGAGCTTATTGCACGAATAAAGGCTGTCCTCCGTAGAACGGTGCAACTGCCAGCTGATACAACGCAACCCCAGAGTTCCCCACGCAAATGGTTGGAAATTGGCAATATTATGATTGACTTGGAGCAATATCGGGTCACGGTTGGTGGAAATCGCATTGAGCTCACCCCCAAGGAAATTGAGTTGTTGTTTTTCTTAATGAGTAACCCGGGACGTGTATTTACGCGCGAGGATTTGCTCGGATATGTGTGGAATTTTGATTTTACGGGCGGAACTCGTACGGTGGATGCGCATGTGAAAAACCTTCGAAAGAAATTAGGTCAGCATGAGACCTGGAATATTCAGACCCTATGGGGAATTGGGTATTCGTTCGAGGTCGTACAGCATGCTTAAGCGCTGGATCATGGGGAAATACAATAGCTTATATATTAAAATTTTCCTCTCCTTTCTCGCGACCTGTGTGCTCTTTTTTATCGGCCTTTTCGTTTTTTGGAATTATTATTTTACGGATCTCTTCTACAAGGATAAAATTGAGCTTCTGGAAAAACGGAATGCAGAAGTTATCCGTTTATTGAATTCTGTTCAGGATGGCACGATTTCAACTCGTGAGCTTAAATTTACGGTCCGTATTCTCGCTAGAAGTATTAACGGACAAGTCTGGCTTGTAGATGAGAAAGGGAACATAACCAACGGCTCTTCAGATAGTGAAGGGAGAGCAATCCCGAAGCCGATGGATACCTTGTTTATTGATGGTTTGCATGGCCATTCAGGGCATAGCATGATTAGTATGGAGACGACAGAGGGCACAAGAAACCTATTCGCTTACTATGCTCCTTATCAATTAAACGCACAGCCGATGGTCATTATCCTTCATTTCCCTGCTGGTGATATTCGTGAAGTCATTTCTGCTGTACGGTTAAACATCATATTCCCGCTCCTGTTCTCTCTCTTAGCGGTAGGATTTATTTTGTTTATTGTTTCTCGAAGGCTTGCGGGGCCGCTGCAACAGATGAATCGTGCCGCCTTAGAGCTGGCTCATGGTGATTTCAAAACGAGAGTTCCCGTCACGTCACAGGATGAAGTTGGTCAGCTGGCCACAAGCTTTAACTTCATGGTGGAGAAATTGGAGGAGTGGGAGGAAACAAGGCAAGAATTTCTAGCCAATGTTTCTCATGAGCTTAGATCGCCTCTCACGACATTGAGAGGATTCATCGTTGCGATGAATGATCGCATTATTCCGCAGGAGAAGTATCCGCATTATTTACACATTTGTGATCAAGAGGTGCAGCGATTGCAACGCCTTGTTACGGACCTGTTGGACCTAGCTCAGATTCAAAATGGGGTTGATGTCTTTCGGTTACGTCCTGTTGATATCATCGAACTATTGGAGGATTCGCTTGAGCTCTTGAAGCCAGCTATTGCGGAGAAGCACATTTTGTTGCATCTCATTATGCCGGCGGAGAATGGTGAAGGGTGTCAAGTTCAATTGGATCCGGATCGCTTCGCCCAAATTATCCATAATTTAATGTATAATTCGTTGAAATTCACCCCTGAAGGGGGAACATTGACATTAGCTTTGGAAGAGCACGAGAAGGAAGTCCATTTGTATATTCGAGATACAGGGACTGGAATGACCGCTGCAGAATTAACTCGCATATGGGATCGCTTCTATAAGGCGGATGAGGCAAGGACGTCTAAATCTGACGGTATTTCAGGAACAGGGCTTGGTCTAACCATCGTGAAGCATCTTGTCACGGGGATGAATGGAACTATTGGGGCTCGCTCCCGAGTTGGGGAAGGCACAGAGTTTCGCATCGTATTTCCAAGAGTAGATAGATAATTCACAATTTCGTCACAATTATTTCATACTTCATACATATCTTTCGCCTATCCTGTTGCTGATGGATAGGTTTTTTCTTTTTTTGGAGGTGTTGTAAGTTGAGCTATACACGCAATTGCTTACTGTGTATAACCCTCACGACCTTCTTGTTAGCCGGTTGTAACGGGCAGGGTACTGGACAAGCTGGGCCCACTGTTACTGTGAACCCGTCTACACCTGCTTCGGAACAAGTCGCACAAGAGCTACCTACTGCTGAAGATGTTCAGAATCAAAGAGAACGGCAGTTGGTCATGCTTTTTCAAGGTTTGATCGTGATGGATCGCCAACCTTTACTCGCGTTGACTTCCGAGCAAGCTCACGCTATCCTGCCCATTATTCGCAAAAGTGAGGAAGAAGGAAGCATTGACGAATCCGAACGAAAAGCAGTCATCCAAGTATTAACGAAAGAGCAGAAAGATTATCTGGATGAACAATCGAAGCGATTGAAGCTGCGTATGTCTGAGCGAATGAGCAATCATAGGGAAGAGCTGTCGGCAGCAGAGAGGGAGCGGTATGTAAACGCTTTCGAAAGAAGGAGGAAGATCGAGCAACAGGCTGAAGCTGGTCTGTCAGAGCATGTTAATACCGATACGCAGCAGCCTCCCGATTCACGTGGATTGGGGATAAGCGTTGAGCAGCAATTAATTGAATTACTGGTTTCGAAGTCGTAAGTCAGCGTACAAAAGCTAAGGGGGAAGTATCAGAATGAAATTTTTTCGCAGTAAATGGTTCATTGTGATTGTGGCAATTTGCGTTTGTGCTGGTGGTTCCTATGTGTATTTGGCAAAAGGCAAGAAGACAAAGTCAGCCGAGACGAAAGAAGTTACGGTTGATGTGAAAAAAGGGAACATCCGCTTCTCGGTTTCGGGTACAGCCCAATTTGAGCCGAAGGATACGCAAACGATCACGGCTACAGAAAATGCAAATATCAAATCGATTAACCTGACTCGTAATCAAGCGGTTAAGGCAGGCGATGTTCTGATTGAGCTTACAAGCTCAACGATTGAGAACGATCTTCAAGATGCTCAAGTCACGTATGAGCAAATGCAGAAGGATTTGAACACGAAAGAGCAAATGAAAGGGTTAATGGGGGTAAAAGCACCGATTAGCGGGAAATTGACGTATGCCAATATTGATCTTGGCTCAGCGATTAATAAATCAACGAAAATCGCTACGATTGGCGATGCTAGTACGTTAACGGTTACCCTGCCATTTTTCGTGGAGGATGCTTCCCAATTACATAAAGGAGATACCATCGACATAACCGTGGATGGCTTCATGATCACCAAAACAGGAACGATCACAGCGATTTCCAAAGACCCTAAGTCCGATGGCAAAGGCGGCAAATTGTTCGATATTGATATTAAAATCCCAAATGATAATTCCATGGATGCTGGAATGAATGTCATGGGCACCGCAACGATTGGCGGGAAGACAGCGGATTCACAAGGAAAAGCAACACTTCAATACATACAAGTAGCTACTGTGCTTGCTGCAACAACGGGGAATGTATCCACATTACCTTTCAAAACAGGCGCAAGCGTTCATCAAGGAGATCTGATTGCAACTTTCTTAAATGATACGCTTGACGATGATATTCTAACGGCGCAATCGGCTCTTGAACGTCAGAAGCTGAAGGTTGATGCTGCGCAAGATCGCGTAAATTCCTTGAAAATACTAGCGCCATTCGACGGCGTATTCTCGACAGATTTCGTGAATAAAAAGAGCGATATATTGAGCAGCTTCCGTGTTGGTACGAAGGTATCCAGCGGTACGCAGTTTGGTACAGTAGCAAGCTTCGCCAAAATGCAATTGCCGGTTCAAGTCGATGAGCTCGATCTACCTAACATTAAGGTAGGGATGAAAGCGGAAATTAAGGTCGACTCCTTCCCAGGACGCGTGTTCCCGGCTGAAGTGACACAAGTATCGACGGTCGGTACAACAACGAACGGCGTAACGTTCTATGATGTTGTTCTGGCTACAGAAAACAAAGATAATCAATTGAAATATGGGATGACAGCAACGGGTGAAATTTTGATTCAGGATAAAAAAGATGCTCTGTATATCCCGCCAGAAGCGCTTCAACTGCAACGCGGTAAACGTCTTGTGACGTTGAAAAAAGCAGATGGAACAACTGAGCCGGAACATGAAGTGAAAATTGGTATCCGCTCCACAACGCAAATTGAAATCACGGATGGTCTTAAAGAGGGCGATAAAGTCGTATTGCCTGTTGCTGTGAAGAGACAGCAAAATTTAAGTCAAGATGATATTAATCGCTTAAGACAGCAATTCCAGCAAAATGGTGGAGCCGGTGGTTTTGGTGGAGCCGGTGGCTTCCAAGGCGGCGGAGCTGGTGGAGCAGGCGCAGGTGGGAACGGCGGGAACGCTGGCGGTGGCGGTGCTACGCGGACTAACGGTGGCGGCGGTGGCGCTACAAGATAATGCTGCCCTGAAAGGAGCTATTGCGGTATGAATATCATTGAACTGAAAGATATAACGAAAACTTATAGACGCGGTGAGGAAGATCTCCCCATTTTGCGTAACATATCGCTTTCCGTTGCCGATGGTGATTTCGTCGCCATTATCGGTCCGAGTGGATCCGGTAAATCAACACTCATGAACACGATCGGCTTACTGGACGTTCCGACCTCTGGCAGTTATACCCTGGATGGGGTCGTGACGGAGCATATGAGTGATAATGCCCTAGCGGAGCTCCGCAACCAGAAAATCGGCTTCATTTTCCAACAATTCAATCTTCTGCCTCGGCTAACAGCCATGGAAAACGTTGAACTTCCGATGATCTATGCAGGCATTTCCAAGAAAGAGCGCAAGGAACGTGCGAATGCGATGTTGAAAATGCTCGGAATGGGCGAGCGCGGTCATCATCGACCAAGTGAGCTGTCAGGCGGTCAGCAGCAGCGGGTAGCGATTGCGCGTGCACTGGCGATTTCACCTTCGTTGATTCTGGCGGATGAACCAACAGGTGCATTAGATTCGCGAACGGGTGAGGAAGTGTTGGAGCTTATCCTTCAGCTTAATGCACAAGGCAATACGATTGTCCTCATTACGCATGACCATCATATCGCTGACAATGCGAAACGTGTCGTTGCGCTTCGAGATGGTGTCATCATTGATGATTATCGGAATAGTTCGAAGCTGGATCTGCAGCAGCAAGAGGTGAGTGTATGAAGCTAAGTGAACTGATCCGGATGTCGCTTCGGACGATCATTTCGAGTCCACTGCGTACATTTCTGACCATGCTTGGCGTCATTATTGGCGTAAGCTCCGTTGTAACGCTCGTTTCCATCGGTCAAGGAACTTCGGAGGCTATCGCGAAGCAATACGAGAACATGGGAACGAATTTGCTTGTTGTTACAGCGACGGGGAACGGACGCGCGACGCAGTTGAGCTATGATGATCTGATGAATTTCGAGAACTTCCCGGAGTTCAAATCCATTGCTCCAACGATGACGAAGAACGGCTCCAATATCAAATATGATCGTACACAGGAAAAATATAACGTGCTCGGAACGAATGACCGTTATTTCGACATTATTAAAGCAACAATCGATAAAGGTCGTAACCTGTCACCTGCGGATCTTGAGTTTCGTTCTAATGTCGCTATTTTGGGCAGTGAAGTGACCAAAAAATTCTTCGGGTCATTAAACCCGGTTGGTGAAAATATCAACATCGATGGTGTTGTTTTCAACGTTATCGGTACGCTCAAAGAAAAGGGCTCTAACATTGGCGGGGCTTCCGTTGATAGCTCGGTCATCGTGCCACTTGAATCTGCAAGACGTCAATTCAAGCTGGGGCAAATACGTACAACCTATGTTGAAGCGCCGACGAAAGACGATATTTATACGGCACAAGAAACAATGAAGCAATACCTGACGTATAAGTTCAAAAGCGATACAGGCTTTGTGTTAACGAATCAGGACGAGCTGCTGAAAGCACGGACTGAAGCGACGAACACCCTTACGAATCAATTAGTGGCGGTTGCCTTAATTTCCCTGCTGGTTGGCGGAATTGGGATTATGAATATCATGCTAGTGACGGTAAGTGAACGTACACGTGAGATCGGTATTCGCAAATCCATTGGCGCTAAGCGTCGGAATATTTTGCTTCAGTTCCTAGTCGAAGCGGTCGTTATCAGTGGGATGGGCGGTTTAATAGGGCTTCTCCTTGGCATCGGATTCTCATATGCATTACCTTATTTTAGTCCGAAGCAGACAACGAGTCTCTCTTTTAACGTAGGCCTATATTCTTTCTTATTTTCCGTATTGGTCGGTGTGATATTCGGGTTATATCCGGCAAACAAAGCATCCAAACTGCGTCCGATAGACGCACTACGTTCTGACTAAACTTAACTACAAGGAGGACTTCCTGTGAACCAACAACGTAAGATGAAACGTCTGTTTAGCCGTTCGGCTTTACTGCTAACCGCTGCAAGCTTCCTAACACTTCCTCTGGCTACCTCCGCTTTCGCTGGTAAGGAAGGCGTATTTCTCAGTGATTCCGTCTATTTCACATTAGACAAAGTGACGGTATCGGCAGGTGCTGATGATGGTTCACTTCGTTTCTCACTGGGCTTGAACAATCATAGTAACTCCACGGTAGATTTCAATAACTATGGTGTTAAGGTCATTGATTCGAATGGCATTACGTACACAGCGAAATTGAATGAGAAAGTGGTTGCGCGGGTGAAGGCAGGGGAGACGGGGACGTTTAAGTTCACGTCCGAAATTCCGAGCAATCTTTCACCATCCGATCTGAAGGTAGATATTTTCCAATGGAATTATAATTCTACATCGGATATCGGTGCGCTCTCGGTTGAATCGGCCATGATCGAAGCGGGTCAGACGCTTGAACAACAAGCTGTCATTAATTTGAAAGAGATTGATACTACGCTGGCCGATGATGCCCTAGTAACCGCTAAGCTTGGACAAAGCTATAAAGTGTATAAAGATGGCGTATGGATGGTCTACGCGGATCTCATCTTAAGCAATGAAAGCAGCGCTAGTGTGAAACTGCCAGATGCTCTTGAGCTCAATTTCCAAGACAGCAAAGGGCTAACGTATGGTGTTCAATTTGTGACAAGCGTAGGCACATTGCTTCCTGAGCAACCTGTAACCGTGACGTTACAAGCAGCTGTTCCCGCTTCCCTAGATACGAATAAGTTATCCTTGTTATTCTCACCTAAGGGGAAGGTGAAAACGACGGTTCTAGGCGCGTTGAACGCTGTGAAATCGTTCAATGTAGGCAAGATTGGCGACAAAGGGGCTTACCCGAATACGGATGATAGCGCAGATTTGAATGGGCTCGTTATTTCGACCTCCTGGGCATCAGCTATTAAACAATCGGATGGTCTGCATGTGCAAGCGAATGTGACTTTGACGAACGAGAGTGAAGGGATCGTTACGATTCCTGCCTTGTCCGCCGAGTTCCAGGCTGTTCGCAGCAATGTAGGAGTGACATCGAGTGATAATGCGGTGCGTTCGTCGTACTTATCTCCAAATGAGTCGACAACGTTCCATTTCCAAGGTGTATTACCTGCTGCGCTAAACGCAGATGCCTTGCAATTGGTCGTATTGGAGAAACAAAGTGTGGCTGCTTCCTCCACATCGACACCAACAGGGGCTGGCAGCACGGATAGTACGAAACAAGCGGCATCTTTGCCAGTTGCCGTTACATCACTTGCCGGAGCTGGCGTTGCAGGTGAAGCGACATCCTATGCCGCTGCACAAGCGTATAAGATCGGTGATTCCTTTAAGCTTACTTCGACGAATAACATCGATTCTAACATTGATATGTCTCTCGTTGAGTTTGGCATGAGTGTGAACTCAGACTTTGGCTATAAGACCGTTGTTGCGAAATATAAGCTGACGAATAAAGGAACGTCGACATTGGCCTTGCCTGATTTCCAAACCGATTTGACGAATGAAGAGGGTTATACCTACTCCGGCGTTCGACAAACCAATGTTGCGAAGAGCATCGCGCCTAACACGAGTTATGTGCTTAGTTACTCGTACATGGTGCCTGATGTTGAGGATGCAGATAAGCTTGCGCTCAACCTGTACGATTCAAATCGTCTGGCGGTTGGCTCGTATAAAGCGTCTGTCCAATCCGTAGCAACAACAGGTCCGATCTCCGTTTATCCATTCACGATTAATTTCGACGATTATATTCTTAGTACGACGTATAGCAAAGATTCCTCTTACGCTTACCGGTTGCGGTTAGATCTGGATGTAGAACGTCAAGCGCAAGTGATTACGGATGCGAATTTCTCCTCGCTCTTGTTTGAGATTGTGGATTCCGAAGGACGTCTGTTAACTTCCAAAGCTATGACCTTCACCGGTCAGCAAAAAGTGATGTCTGGCGTACAATATCTCGATTTCGGCAACGTGAAATCAGAGCAAATCAATTCAGGTGCATACATCAACATTTATGAAGTTGTAGCTACACCGAATGGAGATGCGAAACGCTTAATCAAAACGATAAAGCCATAACGAATTGAAAAAAGAGTAGATCCAGGTAAAATCTGGATCTACTCTTTTCGTGTTGTTTATATAAGATCAGGTGATGGCGTATACGCCGCGTCAACTAGATCTAAGCGACCTGTTTCCGGGTCCATGATCAGACCATGAACGGGTAAGTTTTTGGGAAGTAGGGGATGATTGCGAATGATATTCACGCTTTTCTCAATTCCCTCGCGAACATGATTAAAGCCAGTCAGCCAACGCTTCAAGTCGATGCCGGAATGTCCCAGCGTCTCGATGACATCATCAGAAATGCCTCTGTCCTTCGCTTTGGAGATGACGCTTTCGGAGTTGAGTCCTGTCATCCCGCAATCATAGTGGCCAATGACGAATACTTCATCAGCATCCAGCTGATAGACAGCAACAATAATGCTGCGCATGAGACTACCGAAGGGATGAGAGACAATGGCGCCAGCATTTTTAATAATTTTGGCATCCCCATTATGAAGATTCATCGCTTTTGGCAGCAATTCGACTAGCCGCGTATCCATACACGTAACGACAACCATTCGTTTGTCCGGAAATTTCGTGGTCAGAAACTCCTGATATTGCTTCGTTTCTACAAAATCCTTGTTGTAGCTCAAGATCTCATTAATCAAAGACATGGTATTCCCTCCAGGTAAGTTGATGCTGCATTTCTATGTTTTCTGCAGCTTTATCGTTTGTCGACTAAGCTCATACCCGCATTGTAAATTTGATTATTACTCTTCAGTATATAGGATTTATTTCCTTCATGGAAGTCGATTTTCATGTTCTCCTCGAAAAAGATCTCGTCCTTCGCTTTATAAATCAGTGGAAAGGTGTCCGTAAGGGCCTCCTTATCTTCTGCTTTTGCCTCGTTGACTAACCAAAGTGTAGGTACGCCATTGACGGAACATCCGCAGCCTTCGGTGTCAAAAACCAGCTTTAGTAAAGTGTTATTTTGCTCCATATAGGGGGTTAATCGTTGTGTTGCTGTATCGGTAAACGTAATGTTCATGGATGTCATCTCCTTCAAAATTGGTGCGCAAAAAAGCGATCTTCATGGCACTTCTGCTTATTCTACCACAAACTGATCGATATTTGATTCTAGCCCCGGTTGGAAGTATGATAAATATTGAAACATTTGGGAGCGAATGCTTCCGAAGTTAGTTTTTCTAACGAAAAACTTTAAGGAGATGAGCACATGAGTGTTGGTGTTGTGAATGCCAAGTTGGAATCGTTCAAAGCTTATGTTCGTAAAATGAAGCAGTACGAAGAGGCAATCTCTTTGATTTATTGGGACATGCGTACAGGTGCTCCGAAAAAAGGGATCGAAACGCGTTCTGAGGTTGTCGGTGAGCTCTCCACCGAGGTATTTCGGATGTCGACGTCAGATGAGATGGGCAGCTTCGTGGATTTCTTCATGCAGTCAGCTGAACTGGAACAATTAGATCCGATTTCCCGCAAAATGGTGCAGGAATGCAAAAAAGAATACGATCGCAGCAAAAAAATACCGGCTGATAAATATCAAGCCTATGTGGTGTTAACCTCGCAAGCTGAATCCGCTTGGGAAGGCGCAAAACATAATTCGGATTGGGCTTCCTTCCAACCTTATTTGGAGAAAATTGTGGCAACAACGCAGGAGTTCATTGAGCTGTGGGGCTATGAAGGCCATAAATATAACACATTGTTGGATATGTATGAGCCAGGGATGACGGTTGATAAGTTGGATGAGGTATTTGGAACCCTGCGTGAAAAAGCAGTTCCACTGCTTGGGCGGATTAGGGCTTCGGCCAACCAGCCGAATCGTGCATTCTTAGACCAACAATTTGATATAGGCAAGCAGAAGCAATTCTCGCTGTCCATTTTGAAGCAAATGCAATATGATTTTGAAGCAGGACGTCTGGATGAAACCGTGCATCCTTTCGCAACAGCATTGAATCCAGGAGATGTGCGTATTACGACGCGTTATTTGCCAAATGACATTACCTCAGCCTTGTTCGGCACCATCCATGAAGGCGGACATGCGCTGTATGAGCAAAACATTGCTGCTGACCTAGTAGGGACGAATCTCTGCTCGGGTACCTCCATGGGTATTCACGAGTCGCAGTCGCGCTTCTGGGAAAATGTCATTGGCCGCAGCAAACAATTCTGGGATCGCTATTATGGTGAGCTCCAGACGACATTCAGCGGACAAATTGATGATGTGAGTGTAGATGACTTCTATCGTGCGATTAACCATATTGAGCCATCTCTGATCCGGATTGAAGCGGATGAGCTCACATACAACTTACATATCATGATTCGCTATGAGCTCGAAAAAGAGTTGTTCAGCGGCACACTGGCTGTAGCGGATTTACCAGCCGCTTGGAATGCCAAATACGAGGAGTATTTGGGCGTTACGCCTCCGAATGATGGAGAAGGTGTTCTTCAGGATGTCCACTGGTCCGGCGGTGCCTTCGGCTATTTCCCATCGTATGCGCTTGGCAATATGTACGCGGCGCAATTCACCAACACACTCCGCAAAGAGCTGCCTAATTTCGATAGCTTGATTGCGGAAGGTAATCTGGCACCGATCAAAGAATGGTTAACGGAGAAAGTGTACCAGCACGGCAAGCTGCAGACACCGAACGAAATTATTCAAGGAGTGACAGGCGAAGCGTTAAATCCGGAGTACTTGGTGGCGTATTTGGAAGAGAAGTACTCGAACGTGTACGGTATATAGGTGGTAGCATCTTGACTGTGTAATTCAATAAAGATAATCAGTTTAAAACAGCTTTTCTTAGACGGTTTGTTCCGTCGGGAGGAGCTGTTTTTTTGTTGTGACTTGTTTTTGTGAACAAACACAATCCCGTCACGCCCAATTCATCACAAATCCCAAATTTTATTAACTCTCTAAGCTTTTCTGGAAGAACCATTAACCGACGTCTGGGCTCTTGCATACGATACAGTACAATTCGAATCGGGAGGGACGTCTTTTGAACAATCGGAAACGATGGGGATTCACATTATCCGCCGTTCTGCTGCTAAGTCTAGTTGCTTCAGCGTGTGGAACGAAATCGGAGGAAACAACGAAGGTGCGCATTGGTGAGGTGACTCATTCCTTGTTTTACGCACCGCAATATGTCGCGTTATCGCAGGGCTTTTTTAAGGATGAAGGGCTCGATGTGGAACTGACGACAACGCCTGGTGGCGACAAGACGATGACGGCGCTGCTGTCTAATACGATTGATGTTGCACTTGTAGGATCGGAAACATCCATTTATGTCTCACAGCAAGGCTCTGATGATCCCGTTATCAATTTTGCTCAGCTTACCCAAACAGACGGGACCTTCTTGGTTGCCCGGAAAAAAGTAGATACCTTCGATTGGAATGAGCTGAAGGGTAAAGATTTCCTTGGCCAACGTAAAGGCGGCATGCCGCAAATGGCAGGGGAATTCACCCTGAAGAAGCACAATATCGATCCGCAGAAGGATTTAAAGTTGATCCAAAACATTGAGTTTGCGAATATCGTTGCTGCCTATGCCTCGGGAACAGGTGAATATGTGCAGCTCTTCGAGCCGCAAGCATCGATCATTGAGAAAGAGGGCAAAGGATTCGTAGTAGCCTCCTTCGGTGTCGAAAGTGGACATCTGCCGTACACAGTGTTTATGGCGAAGCAAAGCTTTATGAAATCGAATGCGAGCACGATTCAAAAGTTCACCAATGCGATTCAACGAGCGCAGCTATGGGTAGCCTCGAAAAGCGTGGATGAGATTACAGAAGCTGTGCTGCCATATTTTAAAGATATCGATGTCGCGATTGTGAAAAATGTAGTGAAACGCTATAAGGATCAAGGCTCCTACGCAACAGATGGCATTGTCGATGAAAAGGAATGGAACAATTTACTTGATGTGATGACAGCTGCCGGCGAGCTAAAAGAGAAAGTCGCGTGGAACAAATTGGTGAACAATTCATTCGCAGAGAAAGCCAAATCGAATGTGAAGAAATAGGCGCAGTGGAGTCACCGCAGGATGGAGTCAAGAGGAGGTTAGGCCATGGAGACAGCTGTACAGGTTCGAGATGTTACTCAGGTTTATGTAACCGAAGAGCGTGCAACACTTGCGCTTCAAGGGATTTCCTTTGAGATGGAGAAAGGCGAATTCGTTAGTCTGATTGGTCCTAGCGGTTGCGGCAAGACGACACTCTTGTCCCTCATTGCGGGACTACTCCCACCTACATCCGGCCAGATCAACGTATCCCATCACCAGGTCCATGGACCATCGCCTAAAGTGGGTTATATGCTGCAGCAAGACTATTTATTTCCATGGCGATCGATCGAAGATAATGCCTGTATGGGTTTGGAAATCGCGGGCAGTTTGACAAAAGAGAAGAAACAGGGGGCTCTTCACTTGTTGGAGGAAATGGGTCTGCTCGCCTTCAAAGATTACTATCCTGCACAGTTGTCCGGTGGAATGCGCCAACGCGTGGCCCTCGTCCGGACCTTGGCGACAGAGCCGGAGCTGCTTCTACTAGATGAGCCATTTTCGGCACTGGACTATCAAACCAAGCTTCAACTAGAAGATTTAGTTGTGGAGACTCTCCGCGCAAAGAAGAAGACAGCGATATTAGTTACGCATGATATTTCGGAAGCTATCGCAATGAGTGACCGCATTATTGTACTTGAACCTAATCCAGGTCGAATTCGTCAATCCTTCCTGATGCCGGAAGTGATTCGGGCTTCGGTACCATTTGAAGCGAGAGAGTTGCCTGAATTTCATGTCCTATTTCGGCAGATTTGGCAGGAGTTTGGGGGGGTGCAGCATGGCTAATCCAGATGAGTCGCGTATCCGAATCGATACAGCGAACGAAGCGTTAAAGCAAGCTGTTCATCAGCGTTTCCTAAAAGCGAAGAAGAGAGAGACGACATGGGTCCGACTTCTGCAGCTCGCTATCCTGCTCCTATTTTTATCCCTCTGGGAACTCGCATCGCGATTAAAATGGATTGATGTGCTGCTTTTTAGCTATCCGACCAAGGTATTCCATTTGCTGTGGGAAAAGCTGATCGACGGGACACTTCTTCCTCATGTCGCTGTCACGGTGGAAGAAACCATCATTGGATTTTTTCTGGGAACCATTCTTGGAACAGCGTTGGCGGTTGTCATCTGGTGGTCGCCATTCCTATCGCGAGTGCTGGATCCGTACATTGTCGTCCTTAACAGTATGCCAAAGGTAGCTCTTGGTCCGTTGTTTATTGTAGGCTTCGGACCTGGCTTGCTTTCCATTATCGCTACAACACTTTCCATTACGGTTATTATTACGACCCTCGTCGTCTATGGCAGCTTCAAAGAAGTCGATTATAACTACATCAAGATTGTTAAGTTATTTGGGGGTAATCAGCGTAAAGTATTTCTTAAAGCCATTCTTCCTTCTTCTTTTCCAACCATCGTTTCTACGCTAAAAGTCAATGTGGGCTTGGCCTGGATCGGCGTCATCGTCGGCGAATTTCTAGTGTCCCAGAAGGGGCTGGGATACTTAATCATATATGGTTTTCAAGTCTTTAATTTCACCTTGGTTATATCTACCCTATTCGTTATCGCGCTTGTTGCGACGGTCATGTATCAACTTGTAGCCAAGCTAGAGAAGAAACTAACGAAGCATCGGTCATAGAGAGAGGCTTGCCACAACAATCTCAAAATGAAATAATGAGCCCATAGATAAACCTGTAAAGAGGTGAAAACGCTATGGGCTTTCGTGTGCTCAAAACGGCCATTGCCGTCATAATCGCCATGTATCTCGCGTATATATTAGGGGTTCATACGCCTGGTGCGGCGGGGCTTCTTGCAATTTTGGGCATAGAAGTGACGAAAAGAAAAGGGATCCAAAGTGCGCTTCACCGCATCGCGGCATCTGTTCTAGCACTGCTAATTGGTTCGGCTTTATTTATCCTGCTCGGCTTTCATATCTGGGTCGTGAGTTTGTTTGTACTTATCGTGTTTCCGATTTTGGTACGGCTGCGGATTACGGAGGGAGCTGTGACAGGCGCCGTCGTCATGCTGCATCTTTTTGCCTATGAATCTGCGGATTGGCCAACCGTGCTGAATGAAATCTTTTTGCTCATCATTGGATTAGGAACAGCTACTTTGATCAACATTGCTTACATGCCAAAGGCCGATGCGGCACTTACCGCTCACAAACAACGCGTGGAGAACTTATTCTCTGATATTTTCGTCAACATTGCGAAGCATCTTCGCGATAACACCGTGATCTGGGATGGGAAAGAGCTGCTTCAAGCAAGCGAGGAGATCGAGCGGGGGGCAAGCTTGGCCAAACGTTCAATGGAAAATACGTTGCTTTTTGGCGGAGATCCGTATTGGCGTGTGTACTTTTACATGAGAGGCGAGCAGTTGGATTCGATCCATCGGATGATTGATTTGGTCGCACAAGTGTATCAGGCGCTGCCGCATGGTGAGTGGGTTGCTGCGATCTTCGAAGATATTAGCCAAACTGTGAAGGAAGACTATTATACAGGGGAAGCAGAGAAAGAGTTGCAAGAGCTGGATGCTCGCTATAAACGAATGCCTCTTCCACAAAGTCGGGAAGAATTCGAAGTCAGATCAGCGATTTTACAGCTTAGAAGAGAGTTAATGCACTATTTAGCCATCGCCAAAAAGCAAAAAAAACACCGCCCAGAAGCGGGTTGACTCTGACAGAAATCAGTATATTAAATAAATAAAAAAGTATAAAAATAATTGTCACTCTAGACTACTGTCCTGCATACACTTGTAATGAATGATTGTATGGAGGAGGTTGAAAGGATGTCATTAGATAAAGATTTGCAATGCAGAGAGATCATTACAAAGGCTGTCTGCGGTAAAGGTCGCAAATTTTCTCATGTAAGTCATACCGTGACTCCGCCTTATTCTCCAACCAGTATTTTGGGCGCTTGGATTATTAATAACCAATTCGAGGCTGTCCATTCTGGAGAGGGCGTAGAGGTAGTTGGTACTTACGATATCAACATCTGGTATTCTTACGATCGTAACACCAAAACAGACGTAGCAAAAGAAACCGTATCGTATGTAGAAATCGTTGGACTAAGCTACTTGGACAAAAAACATAAGCCGACGACAGCCGAAGTATCAGCTGTCGCGACGCAAGAGCCGAACTGCGTGGAAGCAAGCGTCTCTTCAAGCGGCGACAGCGTCATTATTCGGGTGGAACGCGAGTTTCAAGTTGAGCTCATTGCCGAAACGAAAGTCTGTGTAGTCGTTTGCACCAACGGCTGCAATGACTTCGACGACAAGCACGTGGATTTCGATGACAGTGGCGAGGGAGATTTTGAGGATCTGGACGCCGATCTGCTCGAGGATGAACTGGATTAAGGAATCTTATACGCCATTATATGCGGGCTAAAGAGGTTCGGCAGAGGGCATTTGCCCTCTTTTTTGTTGTATTCACACATTTGGGCATTCGCGGATGCATGGCATTGGTGATGGTAGAAGTGAGTAAGATGAGGGGGTGTGAATATGGAAACCTTCTTGCTGCACGCACAGGAGAAAGAAGCGCTGGAGCTGGCTGACCGCAGCCGAATTCCAAGCGGGACCAGGCTTCCTGAGAACTGGCAAGGTCACATGATTCTGCATTGGGGAGCGGCACATGATGAGTATCCACAGATACCTGCTCTGCAGCCCATTAAAGCGATCATGCGCGCTCAGAATAGACGGAAGCGGGATGAACTGCTTCAGCTTCATGGGATGAAAACATTGGCCTTTCAAACCGCCAAAGCGCGGGGGAAAATGGAACATCCGATCTTTACGCATAAATATAAAGTGGCTGTCTTTCATCTGCAAACCCTCCTTGTCTATGAGAAAAACGAGACCGCATTGCTTTCGGAGAAGTCCTTACAGCATCAAAGGAAATTGGGTGCGAACGCCGCCTACATAGAAGTTCAACCGGCACAGATCAACTTCCATGTACGCAGGGCGAGCCGCGAATCGGTTAAAGCAATTTATGCCCTCGGCTTAGACTATGGCCTGGTAACCATCGGCATCACGCCAAGCGGCCACACGCTTGTGCTTGATGTAGATCCCGTTCCGAAGCTGAACGGGAGGCTGGTGCAGCTCTTCGCGCAAGCAATTGATTCTTATGATCAATCGCTTGCGAAAGAGCTGGAGCGAAAAGAGCGAGCGATGCTCGGCTGCGACCCGGAGTTCCTGCTGATGAATCCGCAGGGCAAGGTCGTCTTCGCCGATCGCTTCTTAACGCGCGATGGCGCCGTGGGCAGCGACGCCATCGTGCTCAGCGGGCACCGCGTGATTCTGCCGCTCGCAGAGCTGCGCCCGCAGCCGAGCGTGGACCCGCTGCAGCTCGCGAAGAATGTGCGAGTGACCATGGGGCTTGCCGCTCGGAAGATCCACGACGAAAGCCTTGCATGGCTTTCGGGCGGGATGCCGGTGCGGGGCTATCCGCTCGGGGGTCATCTCCACTTCAGCCGCTGCTGGATGAATGGGCATCTGATGCGAGCACTGGATAACTATCTCGCGCTGCCTCTCATTCTGATCGAGGACGTCTCGACGCGTGGTCGGCGTCCGCGCTATGGCTTCCTTGGTGACTTCCGCAAGAAGTCACATGGGGGCTTTGAGTACCGAACAATGCCAAGTTGGTTAGCCTCTCCCGACATCACGCGCGGCGTTTTCGCACTTGCAGCCCTTATCGTCAATAACTACAGGCGTTTATCGCGGAAGCCTCTTCAAGAACCAGATATACAAGCTGCGTATTACAAGGGAGATAAGCAGAGGCTTCAAGCAGAAGTGGCAATGTTATGGAAGGATTTGGAACAATTGAAAGGCTATGAAGTCCATACGGGCGTCCTGGAAGGGCTTCGTTCGCAGATGATCGCCATGAAGCCATGGGACGAAATGGCGGATATTCGCGTCGCTTGGAAAATTGCACCCGGAGCGCGGAAAGAAGCTTTTGACCAGGAAATCATGTTATAATAGATTATCTATAGAGTCATAGAAAGCGACATAGATTGCTTCATAGATTAAGTCATGGATGAGAGATCAATTTTGTTGAAAGCTATCCAGTTAATTAGAGAGTTGTACAATAAAATGGTTGTTTTGCTTCCTGCAGGGCTCCTCGAAGTCACCTGTAGGAAGCAGAACGACTTATGCACGGCTATGTAGGGATGAAAATAAGAATGATAGTTTCATAGATATGACTTTTCATTATGGAATAGGTTGGAGGAACACAAGTTGGCTACATATACGCCGATGATTCAGCAATACTTAGCCGTCAAGGCGCAGGTCCCAGATGCCTTTTTATTTTTTCGACTAGGCGATTTCTATGAGATGTTTTTTGAAGACGCGATTAATGCTTCGCGTGAATTAGAAATTACGTTAACGGGCCGTGAAGGCGGCGGAGAAGAAAAAATCCCGATGTGCGGCGTGCCCCATCACGCGGCTGACAACTATATGTCCCGTTTGATTGAGAAAGGCTACAAAGTCGCTATTTGTGAGCAGGTAGAAGATCCCGCTGAGGCCAAAGGCGTTGTCCGTAGAGAAATTGTACGGATTGTTACGCCAGGAACCGTTATGGATAGTAAACTGCTAGGCGAATCCGTCAATAACTACATTGTCTCCTTAGTAAACCAAGACCATGGCTATGCGTTTACAGCCTGCGATATTTCCACGGGTGAGCTCTATACGACGCAATTGCCTCATTCTTGGGAGCTCGTGGTCGACGAGTTGAACGTGTATAATCCGTCCGAAATTGTTACCAATCAAGCTTTGCTCACAACGATTCGTGAGTCTGGTGCAGCTTGGGGCCGTAATATGGTGCTAACGGAGTGGACCCTAGCTGATGAAGGGCTGCTTGATGAACATTTCGCAGAAGATACCGCGCTACCGGCATTATCTAGTATCAGTCGACAAGGCGTAGCCTTGCTGCTTGCTTACTTGAAAGAAACGCAAAAAAGAGCGCTCACACACGTGAAGCACATTCGTATATATGAGCCAGATCAATTTATGACGATGGATCCGTTTACTCGGCGAAATTTAGAGCTTGTGGAAACGGTTCGTGAACGTGCCAAAAAAGGGTCGCTGTTATGGCTTTTGGACAAAACGGTAACCGCCATGGGCGCGCGTATGCTGCGCCGTTGGATCGAGAAGCCGCTTATGAACGTAGCTCGCATTGAAGAAAGACTAGAAGCTGTTAATCTCCTCTACAATCAATTGATTGTGCGGGAAGACGTGAAGCAAGCGCTGAAGGAAGTCTATGATTTGGAGCGTTTAGTCGCTCGAATCTCCTATGGCAATGCGAATGCCCGCGATATGATCGCGTTGAAGCATTCTCTACAACAAGTCCCTATGCTACAGCAGTTATGTGCAACCTCCGGTTCCGAAACACTGCGTAAACTCGTTGAAAATATGGACGTCTGTGATGATGTCATGTCGTGGATTGCCAATGCCATTGAGGACGAGCCTCCCGTCTCTATTCGCGATGGCGGGATGATTCGTGAAGGCTATCAGCCATATTTGGATCAGCTTCGTGAAGCTAGCAAGAATGGGAAGCAATGGATTGCGGAGCTAGAGCGCCAAGAGCGCGAAGCGACGGGCATTAAGTCGCTCAAAATCGGCTACAACAAAGTGTTCGGCTACTTTATTGAAGTAACGAAGGCAAACATGTCCGCTCTGCAGGAAGGACGCTACGAGCGTAAACAGACGCTCGCGAATGCTGAGCGTTACGTTACGCCGGAGCTCAAAGAGAAAGAAGCGCTTATTCTGGAAGCGCAGGATAAAATGATCGATCTGGAGTATGAGTTGTTTACGGAGCTGCGCGACCGGATTTCGAAGCACATCTCCAGATTGCAGAAGCTGGCGGAGGTGATTGCCACCGCCGATGTCTACCAATCGCTGGCGACGGTCAGCGCGGCGCATCACTTCCGCAAGCCGGAGATCGGCGAAGGCTTCGATCTTGAGATTGAAGACGGCCGTCACCCTGTGGTGGAGGCCGTCATCCAGGACGGCTCGTTCATCGCGAACGGGACGAGCCTCTTGCAAGAGCAGGGCCGCATCCTGCTCATTACCGGGCCGAATATGGCCGGTAAGAGTACCTATATGCGGCAAGTTGCCGTGATCTGCCTGATGGCGCAGATCGGCTGCTTCGTGCCTGCCAGCTCTGCGCGCATCCCGGTCACCGACCGGATATTCACGCGGATCGGCGCGGCCGACGATCTCATCGGCGGTCAGAGTACGTTCATGGTCGAGATGATGGACATCCAGGTCATGACGGAAAAGGCGACGAGTCGGAGCCTTGTTATCATTGATGAGCTGGGTCGCGGCACCTCGACAGGTGAGGGAATGGCGATCGCACAAGCCGTCATAGAGTTCCTTCACGATCGGATTGGCTGCAAGACGCTCGTCTCGACGCATTTCCATGAGCTCGCACATCTAGAAGAGAGCCTTGCTCATCTGCGCAATCACTGCATGGCGGTGAAAGAAAGCGGCAGGCAGGTCACCTTCCTGCGCAAGCTCATTCCTGGGGCAGCGAGCACAAGCTATGGCATCTACTGTGCCGAGATCGCCGGGCTGCCGGATGCGATCATTCAGCGCTCGTACGCGCTGCTGAATGGCTTTGAAGAGCGGGCCGCGTCTGCTGCACCGCAGACCGCTAAGCCTACCGCTACCCTCGAACCGGTGGCGGCTGCGGCTCCGGCTCCGGCTGCTGCCCAAACGGTGGCAGCCCCGATCCGTCAGCTGTCCCTGTTCGACGAAGACAGCCCGGCCGAAGTTGCCGTCAAGAAGAAGCTTGACGGCAAATCTCAACTGGTGCTCGACCAGTTGAAGGGGATTGATCTCATCAATATGACGCCATTGCAGGCGCTCAACTTAGTGTATGAATGGAAGCAAAAACTACAGTAAAACAAGCGAGCCTAAGCCATTATTCCTTTTTAACAGTTGCTGTAAGTTACTAATATTTATTGATCTCAGTTGAACGGAGATATGCCTATGAGAGTATCACCACTTAGCAAGAAAGCTTTAAAAGCAACCTTAGCTCTAGCATCGGCTCTAGCCGTCGCTCTGCCTGCAACTGCAATGGGGCAAGAGGATTTACAAACCGTTCTCGTTCGAAAAACATTGGCTGAAAACCATGTGAGCGGGGTTACGCTAGCCGCACTTGCCAATCAGAGCATTGAACAAATGATTGCGGGTTTAAAGGATCCTTATACCGTTCTTTTCAGTCCACAGGACTACAATCAATTTTCCAATTCACTTGAAAACAATTATGTCGGAGTAGGCTGTGTCATCGGCCTCGATGACAAGGGTGTTTATGTGTCGAAAACTATTAAAGGCTCGCCGGCTGAAGCTGCTGGTCTGCAACGAGAGGATTACATTCGAGCTGTTGATGGCGTACCAGCCTCGACCACTTCGATTGACGCTGTTCGAAACAAGATTATCGGTGTCGCAGGAACCAAAGTAAATGTTACGGTATTACGTGGAGATAAAGAAATCACATTCGAGCTTACTCGCCAAGCCGTAAACTCACCTGAAGTGTCTAGCAGCAGCTTTGCGAACGGTGTTGGGTATGTGCAAATCACGGACTTCTCCAGCGAAGCTGATGAAGAGTTTGATGCTCAGTTGAGCGAGCTTCAAGCCAAAGGTTTGAAATCGCTCATCCTGGATGTTCGTAACAATCCAGGTGGGTATCTGGATACCGCGCAGAATATTGCGAAGCATTTTGTGAAGGACGGCGTTCTCATTCATACGAGGGATCGCAATGGTGTCGATGATCCTGTGCTCATTAGTGACGGCAATCCACTGGCAATTCCCGTATATATTTTAGCCAATGAGAATAGTGCAAGTGCATCGGAAGTACTGTCTGGAGCCATGCAGGACTATGGGGTTGCGAAAGTGATTGGCATGCAAACATATGGAAAAGGTAGTGTGCAGCATCTCTTCAAGTTTCCGGATGAGAGTGTGTTGAAGGTCACGGTTGAAGAATACTTAACACCAAAAAAGCGAAAAGTGAACAAAGTTGGCATTACACCAGATATACAAGTTGATGGCGTGTCCGCACAATTCATCACAGCTTTGCATGAAGCAGGTATTTCGGATATCAATGTGATGTTCTCGAAGCATGGTGTCACGTATAACGGCGTTGATGTAGGTTATGGTTTTGGAAGTTTCCAAGAAGATGGAAAGATGTTTGCTTCGGCACGTGGCTTAGCTGCACTTATCGGAGTTAAGATTACATGGAATGATGCAAATCGTACCGTTGACATCTCAGATGGGCATATCACACACGCCTTTCCAATTGCAAAAGATCAACTGATGATTGAAAACGGCACAAGCTATGTCAATGTAGATCTATTTGATGATTATTTTCCACAGTTGAAGGTCAATCATCAAGGTGAGAATGTTTCTATACAGGCTGTAAAGGGGTAGTATTCTATGGGTAAAATTCAGCTCTTAAGCGAGCATATTGCGAACCAAATTGCAGCAGGTGAAGTGGTGGAGCGGCCTTCATCGGTCGTGAAAGAGCTGGTGGAGAATTCGGTTGATGCGGGCAGCACGCGTGTTGATGTCACGATTGAAGAGGGCGGCTTGACCTTAATTCGGGTTTCCGATAATGGCTCAGGGATGGCTCTTGAAGACTGTGAATTAGCGTTTCAGCGACATGCCACGAGTAAAATATCGACAAGCAAAGATCTGTTCTCGATCCGAACACTGGGCTTCCGAGGCGAAGCCTTGCCCAGTATCGCTTCTGTCTCCAGACTGGAGTGCGTGACAAGCGCGACGAGCGATGGCCTAGGGCGGAAAATCGCCATCGAAGGCGGTACGATTCGCAGTGTGGAAGAAACAGCCGCATCGCGTGGTACCGAAGTTACGGTGCGTGATTTGTTCTATAACACACCAGCCAGGCTGAAATATATGAAAACGATCCAGACGGAGCTCGGACATATTTCCGATTATTTATATCGTCTATCGCTTGCTCACCCTGGAATTGCTTTTACTTTAAAGCATAATGGGAATGTGCTGCTCCAAACGCTGGGTAATGGGGATCTGCTCCAAGTCATTGCCGGCATCTACGGCACGGCGATTGCCAAGCAAATGCTTCCAATCCAAGTGGAAAGCTTGGATTATACGATCTCGGGCTTTGTCGCCAAGCCCGAAATGACCCGTGCGAATCGCGGCGGCATCTCGACCATTGTCAATGGTCGTTATGTGCGCAACTTCGCGCTGAATCAAGCGCTGCTGCAGGGGTATCATACCCTGCTGCCGATCAATCGCTATCCCGTTGCTGCGCTGCACATCGGGATGGACCCTGCGCTCGTGGATGTCAATGTGCATCCATCCAAGCTTGAAGTCCGCTTCAGTAAGGAAGCGGAGCTAACGGCTTTGATCGAAGCCGAAGTGAAACGGCTTTTTGGCAGGCAGGTGCTGATTCCTACGGGGATCAAGGCGGCATCCGTGCCGAAAGGCGCTTTTGTCCAGGAACAGTTGGAGCTCACGCGGACTATGGAGCCAATTCGAGAGAACCGAAGTCCATCGGTGGAATTGGAAGCGGACTTTTTTAAGGATCATAAAGAGGAAGATACGCCGAACGTTTCGAAAGAATCACGCCCTGTGCAAAGACCTGACAACCAGTGGACGCCGTCACAGATTAAAGAAACGGCACCAGCCTATCGTCAGCCAATGACTACTTCCTTGACAACACCTAGTCAAACGAAGGCACCTACTCAGTCTTACTCAAGCAGTGTTTCGTCATCTGATGCAGCTTTTGCGACGAAACGGACGCCATCACCCAATCAGAGTTACACACCAACCGGTGATGCGCCTTATCGAAACACATCCATCCAACAGCAGCGCCGAACGAACGAAGCATTCATGGATTTGATGCCTACTGGTGAGGACAGTGATGCACCAAAGCTCCCAACATTCCCGAGATTAGATCCGATCGGGCAAATGCATGGTACTTATTTGATTGCTCAGAATGAAACAGGCTTGTACCTGATTGATCAACATGCGGCACATGAACGCATTAATTATGAATATTTTTATGAGCGGTTTGGCAATCCTGCTGAAGCGAGCCAAGAATTACTCGTTCCCATAACTTTGGAATTTACACCGTCTGAAGCGGGCGTTATTTTGGATAAACTTGCGCTGTTTGAACAAGTCGGTGTCTACATGGAAGCCTTTGGTGGCAACACGTTCCTAGTACGGGCTCATCCTCATTGGTTTCCGTCCGGTGAAGAAAAGGCTATCGTAGAAGAGATGTGTGAACTCATCATCTCGGATCGTAAAGCGTTGGATATCGCCAAACTGCGCGAGAAGGCTGCGATCATGTGCTCCTGTAAGGCGTCGATTAAAGCCAATCAAGGTCTTAGCATGTTGGAGATGGAAACGTTGCTTGATCGACTCGCGGGTTGCAGGAATCCTTATACGTGCCCTCATGGACGACCTATTGTAATAAGCTTCACAACGTATGAGTTAGAAAAAATGTTTAAGCGAGTGATGTAACCCTGTGTTAGTGACAACTTCGTATAATCCTTCCGCCGAATTGCTGGCGGAGGCTTCACGTTTAGCAGCTTTGTATGGGGGCCGAATTGTGCCCCGGAAGAAGTATTCTTTGGAACATCTTAGGAGAAATTATAAGGATAGCTCCGTCCTGCTTGTGACGAGAGAAGAGATCAGGTACTATGAAGAAGACCAACCTGCAACTTTTTTCCATCCAAGTATGTCGCTCGTTCGTGTTAAACGGATGCAGCGGGGTGAGCCTGATTTGTTAATTGAAGCGTCAGGAGCCGAACCCGGTGACAGGATTGTGGATTGTACAGCAGGACTGGCGTCCGATGCGATCGTCTTCTCGTATGTTGTTGGTGCTGAAGGGCGCGTCACAGCATTGGAGAGTGAAGAGATCCCTGCGATGCTGATCCAAGAAGGTTTGGTTCAATATGAATCGGAAATACCGGAACTTAATGCAGCTATGAGGCGTATTGAGGTTAAGAAAACACATCATCTTTCATTTTTGCAGCAATTAGACACGCAAAGTGTGGATGTGGTGTATTTTGATCCGATGTTTCGAAGTCCGATTGAGGAGTCGCATGCGATGTCACCTCTGCGGCATCGTGCGAACGTTGAAGCCGTTAGTTTGGCTTCGATTGCAGAAGCAAGACGCGTTGCACGCAAGAGCATTGTGCTAAAGGAAAACAGAGACAGCTCTGAGTTTGCCCGGCTCGGGTTCGAGCATGTGTTACGATCAACAACGAAAACAACGTATGGAGTGATTCGATTGTGTTAGCCCCATCAGCCAAGCCGAAATTACTCGTGCTACTTGGTCCCACCGCAGTTGGCAAGACCAAGCTTAGTTTGGAAATTGCGCAGCGCTACAATTGTGAAATTATTTCTGGTGATTCCATGCAGGTCTATCGTGGCATGGACATCGGAACCGCCAAAGCGAGCGAGGCGGAGCAGCAGATCGTCCCGCACCATTTGATTGACATTCATGATCCTTCGTATCCGTTTTCGGCAGCAGAGTTTCAAGAGCGAGTAAAGGGTTTGATTCATGACATCCATTCGCGTGGCAAGCTGCCATTTATCGTAGGTGGCACAGGATTGTATATCGAATCGGTTTGCTACGATTATCAATTTACGGATGTCAGCATGGATGAGGCGTTCCGGCAGGCCCAGGAAGAGTTTGCGAATACGTATGGGGAAGAAGCCCTGCATCGCAAGCTTCGTGAAATTGATCCTGAGAGTGCGGACCGATTGCATGCGAACGACCGTAGACGAGTCATTCGGGCTCTTGAAATTTTCCAAATGTCAGGACAAACGATGACGGCGCACTTAGCCTCCCAGAAAAAAGAGTCTCCTTACGAACTATGTATTATTGGGCTCACGATGGATCGGGCACTGCTATATCAGCGTATTGAAGAACGCATCGATGCCATGATTCAGGAGGGATTGGTCGAAGAGGTACAAGGGTTACTGGATGCAGGCTGTCCCAAGCAGGCGATTTCGATGCAAGCCCTGGGCTATAAGGAGATCGTCAGTTATTTGGAAGATGAGCTCAGCTTCGAGGATGCCGTGATCTTACTCAAGCGTGATACACGTCGATTTGCGAAGCGCCAATTGTCTTGGTTTCGGCATATGAAGGACATTGATTGGGTCGATGTCACGGATACAGCAAATTTTTCTGCCCATTTCGAAATGATTAGTGATATACTAGCAGGAAAGTTTGTACATAAAATAGAATATAATTAACAAATATCACCATTAGAAAATAGCGCCGTCTGGCGAAAGTTTCATTCCATTAAGGGGGACATACTGATGAATAGATCCATTAATATTCAGGACAATTTTCTAAATCAGCTGCGTAAAGAAAGCATTCCCGTAACCGTTTATTTAACTAACGGGTTTCAAATTAGAGGACTTATTCGTGCATTTGACAACTTCACCATCATTATTGACAGCGAAGGTCGTCAGCAAATGGTGTACAAGCATGCCATTTCCACATTCACACCACAGCGTGCTGTCTCGTTAATGGCTGCTGCTGAAGCAACGGAATAATCGATCTCGATCTGAGTATCGCTTCATTTTGCAACTTTTTAATGGACTGAAACGTCTAAACGAATAGAAACTTTTGGGAGCAACCTTGTATAAAGGTTGTTCTTTTGTTGGTTTCTGCATCAATCTAGAGAATGAAACGTAAGGGAGTTGGTGAACCTGGATAAACCTACAAGAAATCCATCCACGCCGCAAACCAAGCCAAGGGAGTCCAAACAGAGCAGTAACAAAGGCTCAAAGAAGAAACGATTGAATGCACGTAAGCTAATTATGGGCTCTATCATTGCTGCGATAATAGCTGTGATCTGTGCGTTGGGCATATATATTATTGTCATCATGAGCGGCTTCAAAATTTTGGATGCGAATATCGATAAAATCGACGACACGACGGAGTCCACACTAATTTATGCACAAGAGGAAGGCAAAGATAAGGATGGGAAGGACAAACCTGCAACTGAAATCTCAAAGATTTATAAAGGTGAAAATCGCGAAAGTGTCAACATTAAGGACGTTCCTGAGCGGTTGAAGCAAGCTTTTATCGCAACTGAGGATCGTCGGTTCAATGAGCACTCGGGGGTTGATTTTTGGGCCATCGGGCGTGCACTCGTCACCGATATTGTTCATATGAGTGCTGTTGAAGGCGGAAGTACAATCACACAGCAGCTTGCCAAAAACGTATTCCTAAGCTCAGAGAAGACGGCTTTCCGGAAAGGAACGGAGATGTCGATCGCGTTTGCTCTCGATGAGCGCTTTACGAAGGATGAGATTCTGGAGAAATACTTAAATCGTATTTTCTTTGGAAGTAATGCGTACGGGATTAAGGCAGCTGCCAAAGTTTACTTTGGGAAATCGAATTTGAATGATTTGAAGGTGTGGGAAATCGCTACTTTGGCCGCATTACCTAAAGGACCGTCACGGTATTCACCTCTGACTCATCCTGACTTGTCCAAGGAGCGTCGTGCGGTTGTCCTTAGACTGATGACGGATCAGGGCTATATCTCCGAGGCGGAACGTGCGGAAGCTGCAGCCGTGGATTATGTGCCGCCTGCGTCAACGAACCAAGGAACGAAGGACTATGCCTCTTTCGTGGATTACGTTGTGAATGAAGCGGAAGATATGTACGGCATCGAAGAAGATGAACTCTTGACCAAGGGCTATCGGATTTACACAACGATGAACATTAAAGCTCAGAAGGTCATGGAGCAAACTTATGCCAATCCGAGTTTTTTCCAGAAGGACGCTGCAGACGGTCAAAAAATTCAAAGTTCCATGGTTATTTTGGATAACAAAACCGGCGGTTTAATGGCATTAATCGGCGGTCGCGATTATAAGACCAAAGGGTTTAGTCGTGTGTATTCGCAGAGACAGCCAGGTTCGTCTTTTAAACCGATTGTGGTCTATGGTCCAGCATTGGATAGCGGGAATTATACGCCTTATTCGCTTCTGGATGATACGCAAACGTCATTCGCGAATGGCACATATACACCACAGAACTATGATCGCCAGACACATGGGCAAGTCACGATGTTCGAAGCCGTCAAGAAATCATACAATTTGGCGCCTGTCTGGTTATTAAGTAAAATTGGTGTTGGGACTGGAACTGCATTTGCTAATAAGCTAGGTGCCACCTTAAATGATAAGAAGGATCAGAATTTAGCTGTTGCGCTAGGTGGACTTACTGACGGTGTATCACCATTGCAAATGGCAAGAGCCTATACGGCGTTTGCGAATCAAGGATCGCAAAATAAGACACATGCGATTCTACGGATAACCGACACTCAAGGTAAAGAAATTGCGGCTTATAAGCCTGAGAAAAAACAAGTTATGCAGCCGAGCACGGCCTACTATATGACATTGTTGCTGCAAGGTGTCGTGGATACGGGCGGTACGGGTGTAAAAGCGAAGTTTAACCGACCTGTCGCAGGGAAAACTGGATCTACTGGCTTAGATATTAAGGGCATTGAACAGTACGATCGCGATGTGTGGTTCGTTGGCTATACACCTGAATGGACTGCTGCAGTGTGGGAAGGCTTCGATAAGGTCGATGCGAAGCACTACGTAACGGTTGGAAGTGGCAGCACAGCGGCTCTTTTCAAGGAAATCATGTCGAAATCCTTGGAAGGTAAACCAGTTACAAGCTTCGTGAAGCCTGCGAATGTAGATGATTTAAAAGAACCACCAAGCGGCATTAAGGATGTGACGGCAACTTACGTGCCGGAAGTCAAACAAGTAAAAATTGCTTGGACTTCCTTGGGAGAGAAAGTTAGCTATCAATTGTATCGTAAGGGTGCTACAGAGGCTGAAGCAAAGATGATTGTTTTAACGCCAACGGCACAAATAAATGATACGACGATTAACAGTGGGGAAACGTATCAGTATTACGTTGTACCGGTGGAATCGGATTCCAATACACCTGGTGCAAAGTCGAACGTCGCAACGGTCGAAATTCCGAAGGATGATTCGTTGCCTAACGGCGGTATTATTTCTCCATCGCCATCAGGCTCGCCATTACCATCACCTGGAAACGGTCAGAATCCATCCCCAACGCCTAGCGGGAAGCCTGTTCCATCACCAGGTGCAACGATTAAACCAGGCACGGGAACGGAAACAGGCACGAGCCCAAGTCCGAGCCCGACTACGAGTCCCAAGCCAAGTCCAACGCTCACTCCGGGCAACAAGCTGAATGACGACAAGACTAAGAACGGCACGTAAGGCTGCTGCGCGAGCACCGTAAGGCCCCCAAAGGGCCTTACAGCCCCAGCAGACTGCCATGGACAAGCTGTAACGCCCAAAAAGGTCGTTACAACGGCGTTTTCACCGCTGAAGGCTTATCCTGCGGCACATTCCGCCGATCTTCGCCGTGATAAATGTCTTTTCCAACTAGCAACGTGCACGTATTTCAAACAAAAATTCAATCAGGAGGCCCTACCCATGAACGTGTTCACCAAAACCATGAAACCCAAAATGCTGCTAACCGCTTCATTACTTACCTTAACCCTCATCGCTTCCGCATGTGGCAACAAACCAACGGAAACTACTGGCGGGACTGCTACACCGAGTGCGAGCACCAAAGCATCAACTGGGGCTGCAACTGCGACACCTGCTGCATCAACAGGGGCGGCAAAGCAATGGAGTAAAGCTCCTGACATGATGATTGATACGAACAAAACATATCAAGCGGAGGTTACCACCTCGAAAGGGACGTTCACCATTGATCTTTACGCCAAGGAAGCTCCCAAAACAGTAAACAACTTTGTCTTCTTGTCCAAGGAAGGCTTTTATAACAATGTTACGTTCCACCGTATTATCAAAACTTTCATGATCCAAACGGGTGATCCCCAAGGAACCGGCAGAGGTGGTCCTGGGTATAAATTTGCGGATGAGTTAAAGACGACGCATACCTACGAGCCAGGTACAGTTGCGATGGCGAATTCCGGTCCGAATACGAATGGCAGCCAATTTTTCATATGTTCAGGTGCGGATTGCGCGTCATTAAATAAGATGCCGAATTACTCAATTTTTGGGAAAGTGACAGCAGATAGTATGGCCACAATTACCAAAATCGCAGATACGCCAGTGGAAAGAGATCCAAATGGTGCAGATTCTTCGCCAAGCAAGCCGAAAGAAAAGGTAACGATTAACACCATTTCCATCAAAGAAAAATAAACTATACGAAAGAACGCTTTCATGCTGGATAGGAGTGGATCTCATGAAACAACCGTGCTTATTGTTCCATGGATTTACAGGTGGACCTTATGAGGTTGAGCCGTTAGCTCGGCATTTGCGAGAGCGTGGACAGCTGTGTGAGGTACCTATACTACCGTGGAATGGGGAGAGTCGTCATCAGCTCCATGCATCGCGTTGGGAAGATTGGGTGCAGGCCGCGGAATGGCATGCAGCGAAAATGACAGAAAACTACGGCTCCTTTGATATGGTCGGATTTTCTATGGGAGGTCTGTTGGCTGCCTATTTATCGGTTCGATACCCTGTTCGGAGGCTCATTTTGTTAAATACCGCTGTCATTTATGTCAGTCCCGGCAGGCTCTTGAACGTACTTCGTGATGAATGGAAGTATCAACGCAAAATTAGCCTGATCAAAGGGAAATCAACACCACTTGTTGCCACCTGGCAATTTACGCGGCTAGTCCGACATTTGAAACCGGAACTGAGTCAAGTGAATAAGCCTACACTTATCGCACAGTCGGAGAGAGATCAAGTGATTCATCCCCAAAGTGCACGCTATATTTATAGCAAGCTAAGAGGTCAACGAGAGCTGCATTGGCACGCAAAATCAAATCATCTCATATGTTTAAGCGAGGATGCGCCAGCGTTATTTCGGCAAGTTAGCGCATTTCTGGATAAGGAGTAGGAAGGATGACGGCAAAGCCCAGCATGAACAAAAAACAACGCGCCATCTCACCTGCACCTGCCAAGCCTCCTAAGCGGAAAGCCTATACCTCCAAAGTAAAAGCACCTTCCAAGCTCTATCGCACATTTGTGAGAATGTTTCAATTCATCTTGATCTCCTTTACGCTGCTAGTTGGTTGGGTTGTTTTTATCCAGTGGAAGGTACAGGTAGGACCTCATCAGACCTTACCAAAGCAAGTCGATGTAGGTATTGTTTTGGGAGCTTCGCTGCGTAAGGACATTCCAAGTCCGGGTCTGCAAGAACGGCTGGACTTAGCGGTGGATTTGTACAAGCAAGGGCGTTTTAAGCAACTCATTGTTTCAGGCGGATTGGATCACAATGGTTCTCTTTTAACGGAAGCAGAGGGTATGAGGGACTATTTGGTGAAAAAAGGGTTGCCAAAATCAAGTATCTTCATTGAATCTAAGGCGACTAGCACCTACGAGAATTTACTTTTCAGTAAGCAAATTATGGATGAGAAGGGGCTTGTTAGCTCCATCATTATTACCCATAAGTTCCATGGATCTCGATCTCTTGATATTGCAGAAACGATTGGTCTCCAAGAGCCGTTCGTCTCCACGACGAAGTCAGAGGTGCTCTTCATGCCTTATCACGAGGCGAGAGAAACGCTAGCTTATACCAAGTGGTATGGGGACAAATTGTTATTGAAGCTCGGGCTCTAACAAAAAAAGCATGACAGGTAGCGAGTGATTCCGCTGCTTGTCATGCTTTTTCTTAACTAGCCATTTACAATGGCACCGCCGTTGATATGAAGAATTTGCCCGGCCATATAGGACGAGTCCTCACTGGCCAAGAAAACATAGCTAGGAGCTAGCTCACTAGGCTGTCCTGCACGTTTCATCGGCGTAGTTGAGCCGAATACTTCCACTTCTTGCTCCGTAAAGGTGGAAGGGATCAGAGGTGTCCAAATCGGTCCAGGCGCTACGCCGTTCACGCGAATGCCTTTAGCATTCAATTGGAGGGAGAGTGAACGCGTAAAGGTGACAATAGCACCTTTCGTAGATGAATAATCGATTAATTGCTCATGACCGTGATACGCGGTGATCGATGTAGTGTTAATGATTGCACTTCCAGGCTTTAAATGAGGAAGGGCGGCTTGGGTCATATAGAAGTAGGAGAAAATATTCGTCCGAAAGGTTCGTTCAAGCTGCGCTGATGTAATGTCCGTTATACTTTTCTGTGGATGTTGTTCAGCGGCATTGTTCACAAGGATGTCGAGTTTCCCGAACTCTTTGACCGTTTGAGCAACGATTTGCTTGCAGAAGCTTTCATCTCCTATATCGCCTGCGACATGTAAGCATTTGCGCCCTGCTTGCTCCACATGCCGATGTGTTTCTTCGGCGTCGCCATGCTCATTTAGGTAGACGATGATCACATCGGCTCCTTCTTTGGCGTAAGCGACAGCAACCGCGCGCCCGATGCCGCTATCACCTCCAGTGATAATGGCGACCTTATCTTTTAGCTTACCAGCAGGTTTATAGCTGGCTTTCTCAAATTCGGGAAGTGGCTTCATTCCCGACTCAATGCCGGGTTGCTTATTCTGATGTTGAGGGGGGAAAACAGGTTTCTCCTTCGTGGCAGTCATGTAAATCGGCTCCTTTCATCCTAAGAAATTCTTTGTTAGGATGATACAAGAGGAGCCAAATCATACTTCACTCGGTAATGATAGCCATATTTTGTTTGATAGCCAAGATTCTCATACAATGTTACCGCTGGCACATTGTTGGCGATGACTTGCAAATATTGTTGGGTCGCGCCTTGTGTGAGGCTCCAAACAGTTAATGCATGCAGAATAGCGTAACCGTAGCCTTTGCCGCGGTGCTCTTCATGGACGATGACATTGACGAATCCAGCCCATTCACCCTCAACGATGGCTGTACCAAGTGCGACAATTTGTCTGTGATCCTTCAAAGCAATGAACGCTTTAGATGCCGGCATGCGCTCGCTTAAACCTTGATAGAAGCCCCTGCGTTCTTCTGGGTATTTCTCTAATAAGAGAAACGCATCGAGCCACTCTTTCGTGACGGATTGTGAAATCTCTACGTCTAGTGACAAAGAGGATGGGTATTGCTTTGTTAAGCGTTCTAGCGCACAACTTGCCACTTGTTGACTATCTGCCGTCATCATAAAGCATGGGGTGTCCGTCTCGTACCCGTGTGATTGTAACAACCTATCCAAATGCGCGGGAGAGGCATCACTCATATGAAAAATAGCAGGTAATCCATGACTTTGGTAAAATTGTTCAACACGCGGCAGCCAATTGTCATCATTGGGGTAAGACCCAATCGCAAGCACGCTGTTAGCGCGTTTGGTTATACCTTGCGAGGCGCGTACGAGCCAATGATTAACCGTTGTGCAGCTTTCTGCTGGCCAAGTATTCGCTGCAATTCGATCCAATCGTTCAAAAAAATCACGTTGTGTGTCCACCTAGAAGAGCCTCCATTCCATTATGTATTACATAAATATACATCTATATGTATAAATATTCAATATTTTGTTGCAGTAAAATGACAGTCTTTACCCTATTTGAGTTATCGGAGGTGGCTTACTTTGGAACTACGACTACGATCGGCCACATTGGAAGACTACAAAGTTGTCAATAGCATTATTCGTGAAGGTCAGGAAGAGCATGCGAGTGCATTACCGGATCGATTTGCCCACCTAGATCATGTTGTCGCAATGGGTTGGTATCGAAGCTTTTCAGACAAGGCAGATAAAGAAATTATCGTAGCTGAGCTTGGGTCTGACGTCGTTGGTGTGGCTATGTTAGAGATGAAACAAAGTCCAAACTATGAAGCGCTCGTGCCACGAAGCTATGCGTATTTGAATGAACTTGCGGTCTTGACTTCGTGTCAGCGGCAAGGGATCGGCAAGAAGTTATATCTGGCTGCCATGGAATGGGCGAGACAACGCAATGCCGCATCACTGGAGCTAAATGTATGGGAATTTAATGAGCGCGCATTGCGCTTTTATGCATCCGTGGGGATGTTGACTTTAAATCGTACCCTAACGATAAATTTAATGAAATAGAACAAAGGAGAGTACCCATGCTTTTTATTGATAACGAAGGAATCACGGATCCACATTTCAATCTAGCCATTGAAGAATATGCCTTACGACATCTCCCAGCAGGGGAGAGTTATTTGCTTTTTTATATCAACGAACCTTCGATCATCATCGGTAAAAATCAAAACACACTAGAAGAAATTAATCCCGAATATGTGAAAACAAACAACTTGCATGTCGTCCGTCGTTTATCTGGTGGAGGCGCGGTTTACCATGATCTGGGGAACTTGAATTTCAGCTTCATTACCCAAGATGACGGCAACTCTTTTCACAATTTCCAAAAGTTCACAGCACCCGTTGTTGAAGCTCTTCATTCGCTTGGCATTCAAGCAGAATTAACAGGTCGCAATGACATTCAAGTTGGTGAACGCAAAATTTCAGGAAACGCCCAATTTTCAACGAAGGGAAGAATGTTCAGTCATGGGACGCTTCTTTTCGATTCCGAGATTGATAATGTCGTTTCTGCCCTTCGAGTTGATCCGGATAAGATTCAATCCAAAGGGATTAAATCGATCCGCAGTCGGGTTGCTAATATCGTTGAGTTTCTGAAAGAGCCTCTTTCGATGGAGGAATTCCGTCTGAAGCTGCTCCTTTCCATTTTTGGTGTAGAGGAAGCACATGTTCCTACCTATAAGCTAACAGAGGAAGATTGGGAACGTATTCATCAGATTTCCGAAGAGCGTTATCAGAACTGGGACTGGAATTATGGCAAGTCGCCTAAAAGCACGATCCAGCATGCAAAAAGAATCGAAGGCGTTGGAAGAATTGATGTTCGCTTATCTATTGAAGAAGGACATCTTCAGTATGTCAAAATTTACGGTGATTTCTTCGGTGCATTCGATGTGGCAGAGCTGGAAGAGACACTTGTAGGCATGCGGTATGAGGAAACAGCTCTTCGTGAACGGTTGACAGGTGTTGAGTTAAAACGTTACTTTGGTGCTTTAGAAGAGGAATCCTTCGTCTCACTAATGATGTTGACGTGATTTCAATCGTATAACAACGAAGGTTGCGGTCTAAAATGGGCTTCACAAGCGTAGGATGGTGGATACGAACTAATAAACCATCATGTAAACGAGGTGATCCTCATGAGTGGTAGAAGCTTGCCATCCAGACAAATCAACATCGTTTTACGGCAGCCGGAACCTGGCGGTCAGCGGCGAACTGTTGAGGGATCAGGCGGGCAGTCAGGCGCTTCACCCCTTGCCGACGCCGAGCCCCTGATCTCTGGTAAAAGGACGCCAATGGAGGGTCCGCTATCGGATATTTTCAAAGAGCTGAATCAACTGATTGGCTTAGAAAATGTCAAAGAGTTGGTGCATGAAATTTATGCGCTCCTCCAGATTTCCCAATTTCGTGTTGAAGCCGGACTTATGAGCAATGCTCATGTGTACCATATGATTTTCAAGGGTAGCCCTGGAACAGGGAAAACGACCGTAGCCCGGCTGCTAGGCCGCATGTTTCATGCGATGGGCGTGCTGAGTAAAGGGCATTTCATTGAAGTGGAGCGTGCTGATCTTGTTGGTGAATACATCGGGCATACCGCACTGAAAACACGTGAATTAATGAAAAAAGCGATGGGCGGCGTCCTATTTATTGATGAGGCGTATAGCTTGGCCCGAGGGGGCGAGAAGGATTTTGGAAAGGAATCCATCGACGCGCTGGTGAAGGGAATGGAAGATAAGAAAAATGAATTTATTCTTATCTTAGCTGGATATAGCGAGGAGATGGAGCAATTCCTAGCTACAAATCCTGGACTTCCTTCCCGTTTTCCGATTCAAATTGAGTTCGAGGACTATCCTATTGATCAACTGATCCAAATTACAGAGCTGATGGCGAAGGATCGGGAGTATGTCCTGCTGCCGCAAACCCTAGCGAAGTTGAAGCAGCATCTCACCGAGGAAAAGGCGATGACATGGCGCGCCTTCAGTAATGCGAGATATGTTCGAAACATTTTAGAGAAAGCAATGCGTCATCAAGCTGTGCGATTGTTAAGCCAATATGTGAACGCGCCATCCAAAATTGAATTGATGTCAATTCGTCCCGAAGATGTGAAATTTAAATGACAGTTGAAAAAGCCAATTAACTTTTCTAAGTTAATTGGCTTTTTTTCTTTAATAAAACGATTGACAGATGAGCAGATCAGAGTAAAATAAACAGAGTGATTATTTCACTGATAATGATTATCAATATTAATTCTAAATAAATGTGTTAAGTCAGATTGTAAGACTTCAAGGGAGTTGTCATGTATGCGGAAAGTTATTTTATCGAGTTTGATTGGGCTGCTTATGTTTCTGTCCGTTCCAATGATGGTTGGTGCGAAGGCACAGGATGATCTGGCCAAAGAAGATTCGGGCATCGTAAGTGCGATTCAAGCTGCGGAAAGCGGTAATGTCGAGGGAGCAACAAAATTGTTTGAAACTTTTCAAATCAATTGGTTGAGCATTGAAGAAGGGATTAAGGAGCAATCCTTAGCGGCTTATCAGAAGATTGAAGGAGCTATGGGAGAAGCGTCACTTCAAACGATGAAGCAACCAGTGGATGCGCAGAAGCTTGCGGCAAAGTTGAAGGATCTCCACACATTGAACACTTCATTCGTGGAAGGTAATCTCGCTGCTTTTGGTTCAACGGCGAAAAGCGACAGCGCGGTAACCGTAGCATCTCTAGTTTCTTTGTTGGAGAAAGCATCGGATCAAGTCAAGCAGAAGGATTTAGAGGGAGCTGCAGGTAGTATCCAATCGCTTCGTAATTCCTGGTTACTCATTGAGGGCATCGTGCTGACACAATCATCCGCGGTTTATACCTCTATGGAACGAGATATGGTGACAGCGTACGCACAGCTTTCAGCTACGCCTCCTCAAGCCCAGGATGCAGCTGTGACGATAGCTCGCATGCATGCGGATTTACAACCACTCGCGGCGAAGACGAGCTACACGATGCTTGATGCAACGACAATTATTCTTCGTGAAGGACTCGAAGCTTTATTAGTCGTAATTGCATTGCTGGGGTTTCTCAAAAAGTCAGGCCATGAAGACAAGAAACGATGGATTTGGTTTGGCGTATATGGCGGTCTAGTTGTAAGCCTGGCGCTTGGCATTGTGGTTCAACAGTTGTTTTCGGCGAGTGCCTTTGGTAATAACAATTTTCTAATTGCTGGCTGTACTGGCGTTTTTGCCGCGCTGATGCTCCTGTATATGAGTTATTGGCTGCATAGTAAGTCAAGCATTTCGAATTGGCAGAGTTACATACGCAATCAAAGTGTCAAAGCACTAGCAACCGGTAGCTTAGCATCACTCAGCGTTCTTGCATTTCTAGCAGTGTTTCGTGAAGGGACGGAAACGGTCCTATTTATGATAGGCATGGCATCTTCGATTTCCTTAGCTTCCTTGCTAGGGGGAATAGGAATCGGTGTCGGTTTGCTGTTGATTATCGCCTTCCTGATTCTGAAGATTGGACTTCGAATCCCGATGCGTCCCTTTTTCTTGGTTTCAAGTGTTTTTGTCTTCTACTTATGCTTCAAATTTGCAGGGATGGGCGTTCATGGACTTCAATTGGCGGGTTATTTGCCTGCAACAACGGCTAGTTGGCTTCCTTCTTGGGATGCTGTTGCCCTATATCCAACATTAGAGAGTGCAATCCCACAATTTGTCTTACTGTTTCTTGCTCTCTTTGCGGTGATCTGGGATCGTCGTAAAACCATACAATTCAGAAATATGGCATTATCCAATAAATCCTAAATACAGAAAAGTGGAGGGTCTATACCATGAAAAAAAGTCTACAAATTATTATGATCGCAGCAGCAACAACACTTGTACTTGCAGGTTGTGGTAAAGCAGAGACAACGGAAGTTGCGAAAGTCCCAGTCAAAGACGGGTCCGCGAAATTAGTTACAAGTCTTGATGGTTTGAAAGGTCAATTAGACGTTTCAAAAGTGAAGGATGCTAAGAAATGGGCAGACCAGCTCGAAGAGCAATGGGCCAGCTTTGAAGATGAAGTGAAACCGAAATTCCCTGATTTGTACTTTAAAATAGAGAAGTTTTTGACACCGTTACAAGCGGCATTGAAAGAAGATAAGCTGGATTACCCAACCTTGACGGCTTTGAGCACGAATTTGAAAGCAGCAATGACCGAATTGACAACTTCATCCACAGATAACAAAGGCGCAGTGAATAAAGACGTTATCGAAGCTTCCAAACCGCTTCAGGATGCGACAAAAGCTTACAATAAATATGTCCAGGATCAAGGTAATCAATTGGTGACGTTACTGGATCAACTAAACGCGGCCGTGAAGAGCGGTGATTTGAAGAAAGCATCCGAAGCATATGGTCTTGCTCGTATGCCATATGAAAGAATTGAGCCCATCATTGAGACGTTTAGTGAACTAGACGGTGTGATGGATGCGCGTGTAGACGATTTTAAAAACGAGAATGATCCTGCTTTTACAGGCTATCATCGTATCGAATACTTATTGTTTGTTAAGAAAAATGTAAAGGATGCTGAGCCATTTGCCGCGCGTTTGCTGGAAGATGGTAAGAAAATGCAGCAGGCGATTGCAGCGACAACGATTGCTCCTACTGATTTCATCGCTGGTGTTGGTGAATTGATGGAAGAAGCACAATCCAGCAAAATAACGGGCGAGGAAGAGCGTTGGAGCGGTGCGACTGTGCCTGTTATCCGAGCAAACGTAGAAGGCGCGCAAGCGATTTATGATCTTGTAAAAGTGGAATTGAAGAATAAAGACGCGGCTCTTGATGAGAAAATCAGCAAAAGCTTAGCTGCAGTGATGGATGCGATGAACACACTCTCACCAGTGGGTCCAACATGGACAGACTTCGGTAAAATAGAGCAAGCCAAACAAGTCGATTTGAAAAATAAATTAGAAGCTCTAGCTGAACCGCTTGTGAAAATGCCAGGAACGTTAAGTAAATAATGAGAAGAGGATGAGCGGTATGTCTGACAAAATGAATCGTCGAGCTTTCCTAGGGATGACCGCTGCGGGTGCTGCGGGCGTTGTTTTAGGAGATTTGATGGGTAAGGCGCAGGCTGTTATCCCAACGAATAAAGCTACCGCGAGCACGACCAATGAGACTCTGGATTTCTATGGTATTCATCAAACCGGGGTCGTTACCCCAGCACAGAACTTTGCCAATGTTGCGGCTTTCGATGTGACGACAAGTGACCGTAAGGAGCTGCAAGGCCTCTTGAAGCAGTGGACAGAGATGGCGGCATCACTCATGGCAGGCAAACCGCTAGCGGTTGAGCCGCAGGATGGAGCATTCCCACCGACCGATACTGGAGAGCAATTAGGACTTGATACCGGAAAGCTGACAATCACCTTCGCTGTTGGGGCTTCTCTCTTTGAAAAGGAAGGAGTTGACCGCTTTGGCCTTCGCTCTCGCAAGCCGGTTGGGCTGACCGAAATGCCGATCTTTCACAAAGATTCACTCGAAGAGCAGCTAACACACGGTGATATTGTTGTCCAAGCATGTTCGAATGACCCGATGGTCTGTTTCCATGCCATACGTAACCTTTCCAAAGCCGCTCGTGGCGTTGCTCATTTGCGTTGGCAGCAAACAGGTCAGCTAGGTGTGAAGTCACAGGGGACGAAACGGAATTTATTCGGTTTTAAAGATGGAACGGCAAATCCTGACCTTCAGGATGAGGCTTTTATGAAAAATAATGTGTGGGTTGATTCGGTGGATGGTGCACCTTGGCTCGCTGGCGGGACTTATATGGTCGTTCGCCGTATTCAAATGCGTATCGAAACGTGGGATCAACAATCCTACTCCGATCAAGAAGGGATTATTGGCCGTCAGAAGGTATCAGGGGCGCCGATGGATGGAAAAGCTGAATTTGACAAGCCGCAGTTTGCTGCAGACGCGGAAGGAAAGGTTACACCATTAGATTCCCACATCCGATTGTCTAACCCGCGTACTGGAGAAAATTCAGAGCGTGAGCGTATCTTGCGTCGTGGCTACAATTTCATGGAAAACCTAGATAGTGTTGGTCGTATCAATGCGGGTCTGCTGTTCGTTTGCTTCAATCGGAACCTTCAAACACAGTTTGAATCGATTCAGAAACGACTAACGAATCCTAATTTGCCGGATAAAATGCTGTCTTATACCGATACCAAAGGTGGAGGCTACTTTGCCGTACTACCAGGTGTTCCTTCGAAAGGCGCCTATTTGGGGCAGGCATTGTTTGAGTAATCGTAGTTAGTTAAAACTTAGGGTTGTCCCACGAGTAGCTTTATCTACTTAGGGACGGCCCTTTTTTGTTGCAAGTCCGTTATAATCGAATTTTCCTTTCCGTCAAATTGACTTTCCTAATCATTTCCTCCACAATGATGAAGGAATAGGCCGATTTGGCCTTATTTCGTCCATTTTAAACAGATCGTTGGAAGTAAAGGAGACCTCTATGAAAACAACTTCACATATGGTAGAAAAAGAAATCGATGACAGAGCGGTACTCGTCAGTTTGATTACACAGAAGCAGAAGAAAAATGAGCTTCTGGCTGAATATTCCTTGGAAGAGCTCGTGAAGCTGGCCGAAACCGCTGGCGTACAGGTGCTGGAGACGATGACGCAGAACAAAGAATCCAAGGATACCAAATGGTTTATTGGTAAAGGGAAAGTAGAAGAATTAAAACTGCGCTTGGAGGAGCTCGGCGGGAACACGGCGATCTTCGATCAAGAGTTGTCGGGTGCGCAAGTTCGTAATTTAGAAGCAGCGCTCGATGTGAAAATTATTGATCGTACACAGCTTATTTTGGATATTTTCGCGCAGCGTGCCAAAACGCGCGAAGGGATTATTCAAGTTGAATTGGCGCAACTGAGCTACTTGCTGCCAAGGCTGTCAGGACAAGGCAAAAACTTGTCTCGACTAGGCGGCGGTATCGGGACAAGAGGACCAGGGGAGTCGAAGCTGGAAACCGATCGCCGGCATATTCGCGGGCGTATTGATGAACTGAAGGCGCAGCTGGAGGAAGTTGTTCGTCACCGCACATTACATCGCGAACGTCGTAAGAAAAGCGGTGTATTTCAAGTTGCCTTAGTTGGGTATACCAATGCTGGGAAGTCGACGTTATTGAAACAATTGACACAAGCGGACGTCTATATTGAGAATCAACTGTTCGCAACGTTGGATCCGACTTCACGGACGATGGTGCTGCCAAGTGGCAAAGAAATCGTGCTGACAGATACCGTAGGTTTTATTCAAAATCTTCCCCATGATCTTGTCGCTTCGTTTCGCGCAACGCTGGAAGAGGCGAATGAGGCAGATTTAATTCTGCATGTCGTGGATAGCGGGACGGATATGCGCAACGAGCAAATGCGCGTTGTGGCAGAGGTATTAGAGGAGCTTGGCGCTCATCAAAAAGAGCAAATCACCGTATTTAATAAAATTGATCTCTGTTCGCAAGCGGATCGAGAGATGCTTTCAGCCGAAGGCGAATTCATGAAAATGAGTGCTTACACGCCTGAGGATCTAGAACGGCTACGTATCATCATTGAGGATAAGCTGATGGGAGATAGCAAGGACTTCCGCATTCCAGCTGATAAAGGGGATGTCATAGCCCTCATGTATCGCATCGGTGAAGTACTTGAGACGGATGTGGACGGGGAAGATATGGTGTTCAAGGTTCGCGTGAACAAGGACGATTATGTAAAGCTGGCTTATTTACTCGTTGATTACGATCAATCGGTAGCGAAGTCAGAGCAGGATGAGAACGAGGGAGAGAACAACTAAGATGCATTTCGGGGAAAAGGTTATTGCGAGAATGGAAAGCGCGGAGCGACGTGTCGAGAGCGCTTTTCGACAAATTGAGAAAACCATAGATCTTAATCAATGGAAGGTCATTCGTGCCTTTCAGGCGCATAAGGTAAGTGATTATCACTTTGCTTCCTCAACGGGCTATGGCTACAATGATCGCGGTAGAGAAGTGCTTGACCTTGTGTATGCGGATGCGATGGGAGCAGAAGCAGCGCTTGTACGTCCGCATTTTGTATCGGGAACGCATACCATCGGAACGGCTTTATTTGGCGTGCTGCGCCCAGGCGAACATCTACTTTACATCACGGGTAAGCCCTATGATACGTTGCACAAGGTCATTGGTAAGCCTAGCGACGGAACAGGCTCGCTGCAGGACTTCGGCATTGGCTACAGCGAAGTTGCGCTATTAGAAGATGGATCGCCGGACTGGACGGCAATCTCGGCAGCCATTCAGCCGAATACGAAGGTAATCGGCATCCAGCGTTCACGCGGCTACTCGTGGCGGCCGTCGTTCACTGTGGACCAAATCGGCGAAATGGTCCGATTTGTGAAAGAGATAAACCCCAAGCTTATTGTCTTCGTCGACAATTGCTATGGGGAATTCACCGAGGAGCAGGAGCCGACGCAGGTTGGCGTCGATCTCATGGCTGGTTCGCTGATCAAAAATCCCGGCGGCGGCATCGCCCCTTCGGGCGGCTATATCGCCGGACGACGCGACCTCGTGGAGCTCGCCGCGTATAGACTGACCGCCCCCGGTATTGGGGGCGAGGTTGGAGCCATGCTCGGCGCGACGCGCGCGATGTTTCAAGGGCTGTTTCTTGCCCCTCACTTGGTGGGGCAAGCGGTCAAGGGCTCGGTCTTCGCCGCAGCGATGTTCGAAGACCTCGGCTTTGTGAGCCATCCGCGATGGGATGCGCAGCGGACGGACTTGATTCAAGCGATCCGCTTCACTTCGGCGGAGCATTTGATTACGTTCGTGCAGGGCATCCAGAAGGCTTCCGCGGTGGATTCGCATGTCGTGCCAGAGCCTTGGGACATGCCCGGCTACGAACATCCCGTGATTATGGCAGCAGGCACGTTCATTCAAGGAGGCAGCTTGGAACTGTCTGCCGATGCCCCGATTCGCGAACCGTATATCGCGTACATGCAAGGCGGTTTGACCTACTCACATTGCAAGTTAGGTGTACTAACGGCAATCCAACATATGGAAAACAAGGGATTACTGTGAAAATTTAAACTGTGAACAAACCTGACACTCCTTGACACGTATTTGTTAGAAAGGTACAATAAGAGTGAGGTACTTACTGACCAGGAGTGATTAGCATGAGTGATGAAATACGTAGGAATATGGCGTTATTCCCAATTGGAATCGTCATGAAGCTGACCGATTTAACAGCAAGACAAATTCGATATTATGAGCAACACGAACTAATCATTCCGGCTAGAACAGCTGGTAACCAACGGCTTTATTCTTTTAATGACGTAGAACGTCTTCTTGAAATTAAAGATTTGATTGAAAAAGGTGTAAACATCGCGGGCATTAAGCAGGTTCTGATTCCTGTGGATAAGGATTCTGAAGATGCTACAATTCTTAACGAGCATACGGAAGTGAAACGTAAAGAATTAACCGACTCTCAATTGCACAAAATGCTTAAGCAGCAATTGATTGGCGGGGGGAAACGCCCGGATCAGGCTTCAATGATTCAAGGACAGTTATCCAGATTTTACAAATAAATTTCATTTCGAATCGCTTAACAGTTGAAAGGAGAATGCACACGTGAGCTATAACAATAACTATTCCAAAGAAGATATTCTTCGCATCGCCAAATCAGAAAACGTTCGCTTCATCCGTTTGCAGTTCACAGATTTGATGGGAAGTATTAAAAACGTAGAAATTCCTTTGAGCCAACTTGAGAAAGCGCTTGATAACAAAATGATGTTTGATGGATCTTCCATCGAAGGCTATGTGCGTATTGAAGAATCGGATATGTATCTATATCCGGATTTAGATACATGGGTTATTTTCCCATGGGTAACAGAAAGTAAAGTCGCTCGTTTGATCTGCGACATTTATATGCCAGATGGCACTCCGTTCCCTGGGGATCCGCGCGCCATTTTGAAAAATGCGTTGAAGCAAGCTGAAGAAATGGGATATACGGCCATGAATGTTGGTCCTGAACCAGAATTCTTCTTGTTTAAAACAGATGACAAAGGCAATCCAACAACCGAACTGAATGACCAAGGTGGTTACTTCGATTTGGCTCCGATGGATCTTGGTGAAAATTGCCGTCGTGATATCGTGCTAACACTGGAAGAGATGGGTTTTGAAATTGAAGCTTCTCACCATGAAGTAGCGCCAGGACAGCACGAAATCGACTTTAAATACGCTGATGCGATTAAAGCAGCTGACCAAATTCAAACTTTCAAACTTGTTGTCAAAACCGTAGCTAGACAGCATGGTTTGCATGCAACGTTTATGCCGAAGCCTTTGTTCGGAATGAACGGGTCCGGTATGCACTGTCACCAATCCTTGTTCAAAGGTGAAACTAACGCATTCTATGACGAGAGCGATAAATTAGGCTTGAGCACAGTGGCAAGACAATATATGGCGGGCGTACTTCGTCATGCACGTTCTTTTGCTGCGATTACGAACCCAACCGTTAATTCATATAAACGTCTAGTGCCTGGTTACGAAGCGCCTTGTTATGTAGCTTGGTCCGCTAGTAACCGCAGCCCAATGATTCGGATTCCAGCTTCCCGCGGTCTAAGCACGCGTGTTGAAGTTCGTAACCCGGATCCAGCAGCGAACCCTTACCTTGCATTAGCTGTCATGCTTGCAGCTGGTTTGGATGGCATTAAGAACAAAATGCAGCTTCCTCCGCCAACAGATCGCAACATCTATGTGATGAGCGAAGAAGAGCGCGAGAGCGAAGGTATTCCTAGCTTGCCACTGAATTTGAAACAAGCGTTGGACGAGTTGCTTCGCGATGATGTTGTTTGCGATACACTTGGCGAACATGCCCTTGCTCATTTCTATGAGTTGAAAGAAATCGAGTGGGATATGTATCGTACACAAGTTCACCAGTGGGAAAGAGATCAATATCTGTCCTTGTACTAGGTTTTTGATTAAACAACTAGATAAGAAAAGCCCGTCAGTCTCGAAAGAGAGAGCTGATGGGCTTTTTCACGCGAAGAAGGAGACCTAGGATATGGACAATTTCAATCGTAATTTAGAAAAGTATGCAGAGCTAGTCATTCGAATCGGGGTCAACTTGAGCAAAGGCCAAGATCTGTTGGTGGAAGCACCAATTGAAACACTGGTATTAACAAGGTTAATCGTGCAGAAAGCCTATGAAGCAGGTGCGAATTTTGTACATGTACATTGGCAGGATGATGTCGTTACTCGTAGTAAATTTGATTATGCGCTAGATCAGGCAATGGACTACTATCCTGAGTGGTATACAACTATGTTGGAGCGTTTTGTTGAAAATGGCGGAGCTTTGCTCAATATCAAGGTGCCAAATCCGAATCTATATGATGGGATTGGCGCTAGTCTTATTTCTAGATCTTCCAAGGCTGCTTCAAAAGCGAGAGCTAAGTATCAGCACTATGTGCGAACAGGCGAGTTTAGCTGGTGTTTAATTAAAGCGCCTACGGAAGCTTGGGCTTCTATTGTGTATGCGGATCTGCCAGAAGAGCAGCGTGTTCCTACGATGTGGGATGCTGTTTTTCAAATTAACCGTGTATATGAAGAGGATCCCGTTGCGGCTTGGCAGACCCATTTGGACACGCTGAAAGCTACACATAGCGTACTTAATGCCAGAAGCTACAAAGCACTGCGCTATCGAGCGACTGGTACGGATCTGCGTGTTGAGCTACCCGAAGGCCACATTTGGCTTGGCGGGGATAATGAGAATGCCCGAGGCATCCGATATGTGGCCAATATGCCGACGGAAGAAGTGTTTACCATTCCAAACCGAACGGGTGTTTGTGGTACGGTGGCGAGTACAATGCCATTGAATATTAATGGGGCGTTGGTAGATCGATTTTCTTTCACGTTCGAAGCGGGAAAGGTTGTGGACTTTCAGGCTGAGGTAGGGCATGATCATCTAGCTCGTTTACTGGATATGGATGAAGGGGCGCGTTATTTAGGTGAGGTAGCTCTCGTGCCGTTTGATTCTCCGATTTCCAACCTAAAGCGCATTTTCTACAATACAGGCATTGACGAAAATGCCTCCTGCCACTTGGCATTGGGCAGTTGCTATCCAATCAATTTGAAGGATGGTACAACGCTATCCAATGAAGAATTGAAAGCTCGCGGAGGGAATAGCTCCTTGATTCACGTGGATTTCATGATTGGATCAGCTGAGCTTGAGATTGATGGGGAACTCGCGGATGGGACGATCGAACCAATCTTCCGCGCGGGTAACTGGGTATTGTCGTTTTAATTGAAAAAAGCAAGACCCTCTAGTGATCACATCACTTTGAGGGTCTTGCTTTTTTCATATCTGTAAACTTACATATCTCGGAATAAACCGATGACGCGTCCAAGAATAGTCACATTCTTCAATAGAATCGGCTGCAAAGCGGAGTTCTCTGGCTGAAGGCGAATATGATCCTTCTCCTTGTAGAAACGCTTAACCGTAGCTTCATCATCTTCGGTCATAGCGACAACGATATCGCCGTTATTAGCCGTTTGCTGCTGTTTCACGATGACATAGTCGCCGTTATGAATGCCAGCTTCAATCATACTGTCACCCATAATGCTGAGCATGAACACGTTGTTGTCGCCTACCATGCTTGATGGAAGAGGGAAATAGTCTTCGATATTCTCGGTAGCTGTAATAGGAACACCAGCCGTTACTTTACCAACGAGGGGAACACGTGCAACGGAGACTGCGAATTGGGATTCGGCACCATCAAGCCCAAGGATTTCAATCGCACGTGGCTTGGTAGGATCTCGACGAATCATGCCTTTTTTCTCAAGACGCTCCAAATGACCATGTACCGTAGAACTGGAGGCTAGTCCAACTGCTTCGCCGATTTCTCTAACGGAAGGCGGGTAGCCCTTATCTTTCACTTCGTTCTTAATGAATTCCATTATTGCTTGTTGACGCTGCGAAATTTTACTCATAAGATATCACTCCAATACTGGGAATCATTACCCAAAGTATAACATAGAACCCGAGTTCGTACAAACATAAGTTCGAACAAATGGTTGACTCAAACAAGTGTTCGTGTTATTCTAATATCAGAACAAATGTTTGGGGGATGATTTTATGTATATGGCTTATTCACAATCGAACGCAACAACAACACTTCAAGGTACTGCTCATGCATCCAAAGGGATGACGATTAAACGGGGATATGCGAAAGTAATACTTCGTTTCTTACTGATAGCAGCGATTCTTGGAACAGTGTTTTCATTTGGTGCGATCGTACAAGCCTATGCAGGTGATGGGTCCGTTACTGCCTCTACGCCAATCGTTTCCGTTCAATCAACTGCGAGAGTTACCCTACACGAGAAGCTTGTCATCCAAAGTGGCGACACGCTATGGGAGATCGCAGACTCTCACAAAAAGAAGGGTGAGAACACACGTTCTTACATCGAGAAATTGAAAACTCTGAATCATTTATCGGACAGTTCATTGCAAGAGGGCCAGGTTATATTACTTCCTTAAGAAACAAATTTTAAGTTAACTACATAGATGAATGGTTGAGACATAGGTACTGTTCCTATGTCTCTTTGCGTTATATCCTTGACATTCCTAATCGGGGATGGCAAAGTAGTACTCATATTGAAATTTTGACTGGGAGGATTACAATGAGTGACAGCATGGATAAGACGATTGAACGTATCAATGAATTAGCTCGAAAGGCGAAGACGGTTGGCTTAACCGATGCTGAGATCGATGAGCGCAATGAGCTAAGAAAGATCTATATAAATGCATTCAGGGGTAACCTGAAAGTCCAACTTGATTCCATTAAGTTCACTGACGAAGAGAATTAAGCTTACACATAGATACTACATTCAAAGGGGAAATGAATGATGACGTTGAAAGCTGTGCTTTTTGATTTGGATGATACACTGTTATGGGATGATCGTAGCGTGGAGGAAGCCTTTGCTGCAACCTGTGCTGAAGCGGCTAAGCATGTTAATGTGAACCCGGAGGAATTGGAAGCATCCGTTCGTAAAGAAGCGAGAAGCTTATATGAATCCTTTGAGACGTTCCCATTTACCAAAATGATTGGGATCAACCCATTTGAGGGGCTTTGGGCAAATTTCACACAAGGCGAGGACGAAAATTTCCGCAAATTAGAAAAGCTAGCACCTGGCTATCGCACGGAGTCATGGACTAGAGGGCTTGCTGCACTAGGAATTGAAGATCGTGAACTTGGGTACAAGCTTGGTGAATTGTTTGCATCTGAACGCCGCAGTCGTCCTTATTTGTATGAAGAAACCTTCCGTGTGTTGGATGCTTTGAAAGGCAACTACAAACTTCTTCTATTAACAAACGGTTCGCCGGATTTGCAAAAAGAGAAAATAGCAGGCGTGCCTGCTATTGCTCCATACTTTGATCATATTGTTATTTCGGGCGAATTTGGACAAGGGAAGCCGGCTAAGGCTATTTTCAACTATGCGTTGGGACTACTTGATATTGAAGCATCGGAAGGCATCATGATTGGAGACAAGCTAACGACGGATATTTTGGGATCGGGAAGCATTGGTATGCGTAACATTTGGATTAATCATCATGGGCTTCAAAGCGGCGATGAGATTGTTCCTGCTTATGAAGTCACACGACTACAAGACATTCTAACGATTATTAACAACGGATAACGCATGAAGAAAGCCCAGCAGCGATTCAAGACATGACGTCTTGCGCTGTTGGGCTTTGCTTGTTTATAGGATTAAGCTTTGATAAAGTCAGGATCATCAATGTTGTAGGCAACCCAGCCATCTTTTTCGATAAAAAGACGGACAGCAACGATTTCACGGTTATCCATCAAAGTGAAGAAGTGATTCGTGTTCTCAGGAACGGAGATCACATCACCTGGCTCAAGTTCAACATCGAAATAACCAAGTTCTTCGGATTTGATAATGAAAATCCCTTTACCAGAAACGATAGCGCGGATTTCATCTTCCGTGTGCGTGTGCACTTGTTCGAACTTTTTCAGAAGTTCTTCGATATTTGGAGTTACATCTGAAAGTGAGATAACGTCCCAAATTTCATAACCGCGTCTTGCAGCAAGATCTTTAATTTCAGCTTCATAAGTAGAAATGATTTCTGCTTTCTCATCATCACTAAGAATAAATTTCTCGCGAAGCGCCTCAGGAAGCTTGTTGGCATCCCAGTGCTCGTAAACAACTTGTTGACTATCCAAGAAGGCTTTAACTTCCGCTTCACCTTCGATACGTTCATTGGTATTGCGAATTCTTATTTGTGCCACGTAACATCCCTCTTTCATAAATAAATATATACATATTATAGAGGATATCAAGCTCACTGTCGATGGAAGGAAATAAGTTTTTCCGATAAAACCCATAGGAATTAATGATAATTCAAAATCTTTTCATAGAAGCCGTATTCTGTTACACTAAATCTTAACATAATTTGTCGTTTTTTTTCTATTTCGCTTAGGAAAAGTTGAAAGGGAGTCTAGCCATGAAGAAACCACCGATTCAAGAACAGCTTAAGAAGAAAATTATGATCCTAGATGGTGCCATGGGAACGATGATTCAGCAAGAGAACTTGACGGCTGAGGATTTCGGAAGTGATGACCTGGACGGATGTAATGAAATTCTCTGTGTTACCCGCCCAGATGTTATTCAAAAAATTCATGAAGCTTATTTCGCCGCTGGCGCTGATATGATAGAAACGAATACGTTCGGAACGACGAGTGTCGTTTTGGCGGAGTATGACTTACAAGACCGTCATCGGGAGCTAAATTTAGCTGCGGCTAAACTGGCGATTGATGCAGCGAATAAATTTTCGACACCAGAATGGCCTCGCTATGTTGTGGGCGCTATGGGGCCGACGACCAAAACCTTGTCCGTGACAGGTGGCGTGACGTTTGAGCAACTGGAAGAAAGCTACTACGAACAGGCTTTGGCTCTTATTGAAGCGGGCGTAGACGCGATGCTGCTGGAGACTTCCCAAGATACGCTGAATGTAAAAGCGGGTTCAATCGGTATTCGCCGTGCTTTTGAAACTTTAGGCGTTGAGCTTCCTATTATGATTTCTGGTACCATCGAACCGATGGGAACAACGCTTGCCGGACAAAATATTGAATCTTTTTATATTTCTCTTGAGCATTTGAAGCCGATCTCGATGGGTTTGAACTGTGCGACGGGCCCGGAATTTATGAGGGATCACATTCGTACGCTGTCTGGTATTGCGGAAACAGCGATCAGCTGCTATCCCAATGCAGGCTTACCGGATGAGAACGGTCATTACCATGAATCGCCGGAGTCTTTGGCCAAAAAAATGGCTGGATTTGCTGAGCAAGGCTGGTTAAATATTGCCGGTGGCTGCTGCGGAACGACACCTGATCACATTCGGGCAATGGCAGAAACGCTTGCGAATTATAAGCCAAGAACGGAATACGGCTCCCATCCACCTGCGATTTCAGGTATTGAGACCGTTTATATCGAGCCTGAAAACCGTCCAATCATGGTTGGTGAGCGGACGAATATTTCCGGATCCAGAAAGTTTAAGCGTTTGATCAAAGAGGGTAAATTTGAAGAGGGCTCTGAAATTGCGCGTAATCAGGTGAAAAACGGCGCTCATGTTATCGATATTAATCTACAGGATACGGATATTGATGAAGCCTATGCGGTAGAGGAATTCATGCAAGAGGTTGTGAAAAAGGTTAAGGTTCCGTTGATGATTGACTCGACCTACGATCACATTATCGAGCTTGGACTCAAATATTCACAAGGTAAAGCGATTATTAACTCGATTAACTTAGAGGATGGAGAGACGAAATTCGAAGGGATTTTACCTTTGATCCATCGCTATGGGGCATCGGTTGTCTGTATTCTGATTGATGAACGGGGCCAAGCGGTATCGCGTCAAGCGAAAATCGAAGTGGCAACACGTTCGTATGAACTTCTGACTGGGAAGTATGGCATGAATCCAGAAGATATCATTTTTGATCCGAACATGTTCCCTGTTGGTTCAGGAGATCCTCAGTATATCGGTTCTGCTGTCGAAACGATCGAAGGGATTAAGCTGATCAAAGAAAAGTATCCTCTAGCCAAAACGATTCTCGGATTAAGTAATATCTCCTTTGGACTACCTGATGCTGGACGCGAAGTTCTGAACTCTGTCTACTTGTACCACTGTACGAAGGCTGGGCTTGATTACGCGATTGTAAATACGGAGAAACTAGAACGGTATGCATCGATTCCCGATACAGAGCGTCAGCTGGCAGAGGAACTCATTTATAATACAAATGATGAGACCTTGGCTAAGTTCGTTGCTCATTTCCGTGAGAAAAAGGTCGAAAAGAAGGAGAAGATTTCAAATCTTTCTCTGGAAGAGAGACTGGGCTCTTATGTTGTTGAAGGCACGAAGGAAGGGTTAATTCCGGACTTGGAGACTGCTCTTCAAACTTATTCCCCGTTAGAGGTCATCAATGGGCCGCTCATGAAGGGGATGGAGACAGTAGGCCGTTTATTCAATAACAACGAATTAATCGTTGCTGAGGTGCTTCAAAGCGCTGAGGTGATGAAGGCTTCCGTTAATTTCCTAGAGCCGTTCATGGAGAAATCCGAAACAGCCGTGAAGGGTAAAATTATTTTGGCAACGGTAAAAGGGGACGTTCACGATATTGGTAAAAATCTCGTAGAAATCATCCTTTCCAATAATGGATACAAGATTGTCAATCTAGGGATTAAGGTACCACCGGAGCAAATTATTGAGGCTTACCGCAGGGAGCAAGCGGATGCTATCGGGTTATCAGGCCTACTCGTGAAATCAGCGCAACAGATGGTGATTACGGCGCAGGATTTACGCACAGCAGGCGTGGATGTACCGATTCTAGTTGGTGGTGCTGCGCTTACGCGTAAATTCACCAAAACGCGGATTCAGCCTGAGTATGAGGGCGTTGTTCTTTATGCGAAGGATGCCATGGATGGTCTTGATATTGCAAACAAACTGAGCGATCCTGAGCAGCGCAAACGGTTGATTCAAGAGCTGAGAGAAAGCCTGGAATCCGATGTGATGGATACAGGAAGAAAAGAAGAGAAGCTGCCACAGCTTACGCGTGTGAGTTCTTCAGCTGTATCCAAGGATTTGCCTGTTCAGGTACCACAGGATACCGATCGTCATATCTTACGGGATTACCCGATTAGTCATTTAATGCCGTATGTGAACATGCAAATGTTACTAGGGCATCACCTTGGCTTAAAGGGCAAAGTTGAGCAGCTGCTGAGCGATAAGGATACTAAGGCACTTCAGTTGAAGGACACAGTCGACTCGATTCTCCATGCCGCGCAGCATAACGGTATCATTAAAGCTCACGGGATGTATCGTTTCTTCCCAGCGCAATCGAACGGGAATGATGTAATTGTTTACGATCCGCAGGAAACGAGCAAAGTGCTCGAAACGTTTACGTTCCCACGTCAAGATAAGGAGCCGTACCTTTGTTTGGCCGATTACCTGAAATCCGTCGAGAGTGGCGAAATGGATTATGTAGGTTTCCTGCTCGTGACAGCAGGTCATGATATTAATGAATTGGCGAAGGAATGGCGCGACAAAGGGGATTATTTGAAATCCCATGCGTTGCAAGCGACAGCCCTGGAAGTTGCGGAAGGTTTCGCTGAGCGTGTTCATCACATTATGCGCGATGTCATTGGCATTGCGGATCGTGTTGATATGACGATGCAGGAAAGATTTGGAGCCAAGTATATCGGCCAACGATTCTCATTCGGCTACCCAGCTTGTCCAAATCTCGAAGATCAAGCGAAACTGTTTAATCTGCTGAAGCCAGAGGATATCGGCGTTGAACTGACAGAGTCGTTCATGATGGAACCGGAAGCTTCCGTATCCGCGATCGTATTTGCACATAAAGAAGCACGTTACTTTAACGTAGGATAAGATTTAGAGAGCGAGGCAGCTAGCGTGAACATTTGGGTTCCGCGGCATCCTCGCTTTCCGTTTTACCAATGTGATATTGAATAGAATGGGGTTTGGCTTGTGGACTTGTATTTTCTAGGAACGGGGGCGGGTATGCCCTCCAAACAACGGAATGTAACCTCAATTGCTTTGAATTTATTGGACGAACGGGGAACGTACTGGCTTGTTGACTGCGGGGAAGGTACGCAGCAGCAGATTTTAAATTCTCCTGTAAAGTTAGGTCGGACGGAGAAAGTGTTCATAACCCATTTGCATGGAGATCATCTGTATGGGCTTCCAGGATTGTTGACGAGTCGTTCCTACTTAGGTGGCGATACACCCTTGACACTATATGGTCCAAAGGGACTCAAGCAATTCGTTGATACCGCACTAGAGGTAAGCGGGGCTCATCTGACCTATACACTGCAGCTTGTAGAGCTTGATGAAGAGGGCGTTATTTTCGAGGATGACAGCTTTCTTGTGGAAACTGCTCGCCTGGAGCATCGCATTGAATGCTTCGGATTTCGGATCGTGGAGAAGGATCAACCTGGCAAGCTTTTGAATGAAAAACTCAATGAGCTCGGAGTACCTGCGGGACCTATCTATGGTCAATTAAAGTTAGGACACTCGGTGCAGCTTGAAGACGGTCGGACCATTCATGGACAAGACTTCTTGGGAGCACCAGTTCCTGGCCGCGTGGTCGTCATTCTAGGGGACACACGTTACTGCGAGGGAGCTAAAAAGTTAGCTCGCGGCGCAGATGTTCTCGTACACGAAGCGACGTTCGCGATGGATAAGCAGGAGCTTGCGTATGCCTTTGATCATGCAACCTCAACCGATGCTGGGCGGACTGCCCAAGAGGCTGGTGCGAATGCGCTCATCATGACGCATCTTAGCTCTCGCTACCAAGGTGATAGTGTAACTGAACTGCTCCATGAGGCGCAGCAAATTCACCCAAATAGCCACTTGGCGAGGGACTTCTGGAGCTTTGAAATACCGCGTAAAGTGTAAATAAATAAGCTTCTTCCGCTAAATACTTAACGGGAGAAGCTTATTTATTTCAATTTCAGCGTCAATTTCCTGCGTTCACCTCATACACTAAACAAAACCAACGAAATTCGAGGTGAAGGTATGGAAATTACACTCGCTGAAGTGCTGCTTTCTATCTTTATCTCCTCGATCTTTTTCATTATGATTAAGGAAATCAGGAAATCGTATAAAGATTCAGAATAAGGGAAGTCAAAACCAGTGGACTGGATACTTTGAAAGAACGCAGATCGCCTAGGGGCGATTGCGTTCTTTTTTCCATTTGCAAGGCTAATGTCACGATAATTACAAATTCTTCATAACACGCAAATCAGCAGAAAATAAAGCTCTGCTAATCTGGAATTGTAAACTCTAGTTGGAAGGGCGTGAGGAAGAATGAATGGAGTACCTCTATTAACGGCGCCACAACCTGCTAAGCTGATGGTGAAGCTGGCAAACCATGCACAAGAAATTGAGCAAGCGATGCGACTGCGATATCAGATTTTCGTCGAGGAAGAAAAGAATTTACGTTTGATGAATGAACAAAGGCTTGAAACCGATGACTATGATGCCTATTGTGATCACTTAATTGTCAAAGATCTCGAAACGGATCAGGTTATCGGCACATATCGATTACTTCCTGGAGACCGCGCGTGTGAGGGGATCGGATTTTACTCGGAAACTGAATTTGATTTAGGCTCTATGTCGGATTTGAAGACACAATGCTTGGAACTGGGACGCAGCTGCATCGCACCTGACTATCGTGGCGGTAGAGCGATTCAGATGCTGTGGGAAGGGATTGCCAGCTATATCAGCGAGCGTAATTTTACGCATTTAATCGGGTGTGCAAGTGTTCACATTTCGAATATAGAGGAATTAAACGAGATGTATACGATGCTGCGACAGAAACAAGTGCTTACTGACCGATTTGGAATTAAGCCGCTTGAAACGCATCGAATTTCCGGCTTAGCTCAAATTGAGCTTACTGGTAATGAGAAGGATATGTTTCGTAAACTGCCTCCTTTGATGAAAGGCTATCAGTGGCTAGGGGCGGAAATCGGTGGTGACCCTGCTTATGATGCGTTGTTTGGAACGGTAGACTACTTCATTGTTTTGCAAAAAGATAAGGTCGCACGTAAGTACAAACGTCATTTTCTACATGAAGACTAAGATGAGGTGGGCTTGTCTTGTACGAATGGATTGCTAGGTTAACCTCAGGTAGTGAAAAACAAAGTCCACTGGAGCGATTGCTGCCCCTTTTTCCATTATGGATGATGTCGATCCTATGCTGGGGGATAGCTGCAGTATGGTACGTGGCTTCTCGGAATGGGTTTCTGAAGCGTGTGAAAACTAATCTGGCAGATGTCTTAGGTCCGATGCCTGAGCGGAAAGTAAGGTCACTGACAAGGCAATATTTGCGAAATGTTGTATTCTCACTGTACGAAATTTGTTTCCAATCTAATAAGTTGAGTGAGCTTGAACTCGAGTTACAGGGTGAGGAACATTTATGGGCCGCACAGAAGCTGGCAAAGGGGAAAGGGTTTATTATCTATACGCCTCATGTGGGCAACTTTTTCAATTATTATTGGTATTTCTCCAAAATGTTCGATTGTCTTACGGTGGCTTCCGCGGGGAGTCCTGAACTCAAGCCCCTGTATATGAAATTTGCCGCTTTGGGATGTAAAGGGTTAGATTACGATAGTGTTCCACCACTGGAATTGTTTCGCACGTTAAAGAAACATGTTGAATCCGGAGGCATCGTCTTCCTGCTTGGTGATTTCTGGCGTCCTTCATTTCCTTTGTCGAAGCTATTTGGCAGGATTACACGTACGCCTGAAGGAACCGCAATGCTGGCAATTGAGCAACAAGTTCCAATCGTACCTTTCTATGGGTTCCGTTCACGAGGCTTCAAGCATCGACTAGTCGTTGGAGAACCTCTCATCCTGCCCACTCCAAAAACATGTTCAGCGCGGGTTGCTAGAGCAGATGCCAATCTATTGCTGAATGACTTTGTAGAGCGGGTAATCCGGGAACAGCCTGCTTCGTGGTTTTATTGGTTTAACGTTCATGAACGTTGGGAAAACGTGCAGCAACCATAAAGGACATTAGGACGGGGGAATCAATACATGGATACAGGGAGCCACTTATTATTTGGGGTTAGCCTCGCCGGTTTAGCGTGTTTGGAAACAGTCGTCAGTCAAGAGCCGGCGCTTGCACATGCCATTCTCGTTGGAACGCTGGTTGGTTCGTATGCGCCAGATCTAGATACTCTTGCTCGTTTGCGTGGCTATGCGAGTTATGTTCGCATTCATCGAGGTGTGACGCATTCTTTACCTGCACTACTCATTTGGCCACTATTAATAAGCTTGCCAATCGCGGCATTGTTTGGCGTTTGGGGACATTTTTTTAGTGTATATGTGTGGACATTATTAGCGGTAGTCTGCCATGTAAGCCTAGATGTTCTAAATGTATACGGCGTACAATGTTTACGTCCTTTTACGAAGAAATGGCTGCATTTTGACACCCTTTGTCTCTATGATCCTTTCTTGTTTGTGCTTCATGCTGGAGGCGCGCTCCTCTGGTTTGTGGTATGGGGAGGGGAGGTAGGAAATCACATCGGGGAGATGTTTGCACTTATTTTTGCCGCAACACTTGTATACATTGGCATTCAATCTTCTCAGCGTAAAAACCTCATTAAACTTGTACGAAACGAGTTAAAGATTTCTTCAGGTGTATGTCATCTTGTGCCAAGTTTGAACTGGTTTTATTGGCAGTTCGTTTATGAAAGTGACACTAGCTTCTATTTGGGGGAGCTTCGAAACGGACGCGTGCATGTGCTAGAACAATACAGTAAAAAAGATTACAATCGACAGGATAGTCACCCCGTTGTGAAAGCAACGATGGGGACAGATGGCGTTCGTGCATTTATGCATTTTGCGCAGCACATTTATGTGAGTTGGAGGGAGAAGAACGGCGGCTATGAGGTACAGTGGCGCGATATGCGATTTTGGCATAAGCGTAAGCTTACTTTCGGTGTGGATGTTCATCTCGATCATGACATGAAAGTAGTGAGTGATCGGATCGGTATGGATAAAAAAGCATGGGAACCGCCGTATGTGTAGATGATCACTTTTTCTTTACAAATAACAAAAACAACACCTCAGATCGCTTGTTTTCAAGTGCTGAAGTGTTCTTTTTGTTCAAATGGGCCTTATTACTTGAATTCACCTTCGTAGATCAATTCGCTAATTTCACGTCTTCCTGATGGTACTTCTCGTTCTTGCAGATTTTCAGGAAGAGCTTCCGCAGGACCGCGGTATCCGATTGCAATAACCGCGTGAAGCTCATACTCAGCAGGGATCTGAAGCGTTTCACGCGCTTGTTCACGTTCAAATCCGCCCATCGCATGTGTGATAAGTCCTTGATTATTAGCTTCTAGTGCTAGATAACCCCATGCCGTACCAGAATCGAAAGCATGACTAGGGTTATCAGTTCCTCTTGGTGTTTTGGTGTTTGAAATGACAAGTGTAAGTACGGGGGCTTTTTCGCACCATACACGATTAAGCGGCATAATGAAAGAATGGAATTTACTCAGTTGCTCTGGTGTACGAGCGACAATAAAGCGCCAAGGCTGATTATTGCTACCGGATGGTGCCCATCTTGCTGCTTCGAACAGGCTTAGTAGTACGTCTTCAGACACTTCTTGGTCGGAGAAGGAACGCGGTGACCAACGCTCTAGGAATTGTGGGTTGATTTCGTGTTCAGGTTGGCGATGCGCTTCAATTTCAGCAGATAAAGATTCGGACATTGGATATTCCTCCTAATTTATATTCTTCATTTGTATCTCATCTTAATTTTACCTGATTCCAAGCTAGTTTACGAATTTCTTACCACATATGAATTTATAAGTTTCCTGTACTCGGAAGAACAAATTCTTATTGGTGATAAAAACAATCTCTACGCGGTCGCTCATCCTAGAATAACTTCAATAGAAGTTTTTGACATAATTTTGTTGACTTGTATGGGTTTGGCGCAATTTGGCAAAGCTAGTTGTTATGAAATGATGGACCAAGAAGAGGTGCGAGAAGCCGTGAATTTCACGAGTCATGATGTCATTATCATTGAAAGAGCTTTAAGAACTGCCATGAAATATGATAGAGAAGAGCACCGAACTAGAGACTATCAAGAAGTTCTGTTTAAAATGCAAGAAAGTGCGAACCAAGCGCTGTCGGTCACAGCTCAAATAACAAGTGATGAACATGATGGCATTCGATATGATTATGATGATTCAGCCGATTTAATGTAGACATACGAACGTATATTCTGTAAAATGGAAGAAACGAAATGGCACCTTTTGGTGCACAATACCCCCACGGGATCCTAAACTGGCTTATTTACCAGTAGGGTTTCATGAGGGTATTTGTGCTGCATTTCAGCAACTTATTTCTCCAAGTCTAGTCACCGATCTCATTGTTTAGATCGTTTTTGAAAGGATGCTTCAATAGGTGTGATGAAAGAGATTTAATGTAAGTATTATTAATTCTTACCACATGAAAATTTAGTATTCTTGGAGTATAATTAACTTTTAGGTTCATGTCATGACGAAAAATGTAATATAAACTAGCATCTTGTGGGAATATCGTTTGAGTGATATTGTATAGGTATAAAGAACTAGGTCTGGGGGACTAATCACGACGAATGAAAATATTAGTTACCGGCGGCGCCGGATTTATCGCATCCCAAATTACAGATGCACTCATTGAAGATGGACACCAAGTTGCTGTTGTAGATAACTTAAGTACTGGTAAAAGAGAGCATTTAAATGAACGCGCCCTGTTTTTTCATGTTGACATCAATGATGAGCGATTATCTCAAGCATTTGAACGATTCCAACCAGAGGTTGTCATTCATCATGCCGCTCAGATTGATATTAAATCATCGCTGCAAGCACCTATTCAAGATTCGAACATTAACATTATCGGCTCTCTCCAGGTGTTGGAATTGTGTCGGAAATACAGCGTACGTAAAATTATTTACGCATCTTCAGCTGCGGTATACGGCTCTCCGGAATATCTAGGGATTACGGAATCGCATCCGATCAAGCCTCAGTCTTGTTATGGCATCTCCAAACATACGTTTGAGCACTATTTGGACGTATACGCACAGTTATACGGAATGGACTACACCGTGTTAAGATATGCCAACGTATATGGCATGCGGCAGGACCCGAAAGGGGAGGGCGGCGTCATTTCCATATTTATCGATAAGCTATTGTCACAGGTATCACCTGTCATCTATGGGAGCGGCGAACAAACAAGAGATTTCATCTTTGTCAAAGATGTCGTCCGCGCCAACATTTGCGCATTATCCAAGGGCAGCAAGATGGTTATGAATATCGGCACTAATCAGCAAACGAGTATTAATAGACTATACGATATCCTGTCCACGTTGCTTGAGACACCGATGAAACCTGATTTTCAAGCGAGCAGACAAGGCGATATTGAACATAGTCGGTTAGATAATCGTCTTGCAGCAACTTCGCTTGGTTGGCAGCCCCAATATACACTAATCGATGGTTTAACTGAGACTTGCAATTATTATAGATAATCAACGAGACTTAACTAAATGAAACAGTAGGGTGATGGCTATGGATGATAAACTAATCGTCATGCTCTCCACGGAAGGTACATATCCCTTTCATCAAGGGGGCGTCAGCACTTGGTGCGATATTCTTATCAATAAATTACAATCGGTTGATTACGTCATCTATAGTGTTCTAATGGATCCATTTGTTACGCAAAAATTTAAGTTGCCTCGCGATACAGGTCTTGTGAAAATGCCCTTATGGGGAACAGAAGAGCCAAGTGAACATCTGAGCACGCCATTTTCTGAGTCGTTTTTGGCCAAGAGAAGGACGAATTCAACGGTAGTGAAGGAAAAGTTCTTACCGCTTTTTACAGAACTTATCCGAGAAATAGTGAGTCTTGAAAAGAAACCGATACAGTTCGGACATACCATATTCGCCTTGTATCGTTATTTTCAAGAATATGATTTCAAGCAAAGTTTTAAAAATGAACTGACATGGGACACCTTTAAACGTATTATCCGGGAGACTGTGGATGATCCGAATAATCGTTTCGGCCAGCCGGATATTTATTGTTTAATCCAAAGCATGGGTTGGATTTATCGATTTTTTAATATCGTGAACACGCCAGTGCCCAAAGCTCATGTAAGCCATGCGTCTGCCGCGGCATTTTGTGGGATTCCCTGTGTGATCGCTAAATTGGAACATAATACGCCTTTTTTACTAACCGAACATGGCGTTTATTTGAGAGAGCAATATTTATCGCTCGCTAAACGAGATTATTCTTCATTTCTGAATACTTTCCTAATACGTATGATTCATACTGTAACTAGCATGAACTATGCATATGCGGATCAGGTGTCTCCAGTATGTCATTACAACACGCGTTGGGAACGTAAATTTGATGTAAATCCAGAGAACATCGAAGTGATATACAACGGTGTTGATCAACGTGTGTTTACAGAAGCAGCTGGCGTGAAAAGTGGGCCGTTAACGGTAGTCACCGTTGCGCGCATCGATCCTATCAAGGATATTTTGTCACTGATTCGTTCAGCTGCTATTGTGAGGCGACATATTCCAGATGTGCAATATGTAGTACATGGTTCTGTTTCGGTTCCCGAGTATTATGAGGAATGTGAGAAGCTAAGAGACCAACTCGGCTTACAACAAACCTTTACGTTTGCTGGGCATACGAGCAACATGGCAGCTGCCTATCAAAGTGGTGATGTCATCGTTTTATCCAGTATATCCGAGGCTTTTCCTTACTCTGTTGTAGAAGCTATGATGACGTCCAAACCGGTTGTGGCAACGGATGTTGGAGGTATCAAGGAAGCTTTGGGTCATACGGGCATTCTGGTTAAACCTTTTGATGCGGAAGGCCTTGCCGAGGGAACCATGAAGCTGCTGCTAAATCCCGAACTTCGTGAAACGATGGGTAAGGAAGGCAGGGAACGGGCACTGAATTTCTTTACATTGGATAGAGTGCTTGAATTACATTTAAAAAGCTATATTAAGCTTGCTGTTGGTGCAAAGGATACGGCATATTCAAGATCGGTCGCAGAAGCTGCACCAGTCAAACAAAGCTTTGGAACAACAACACTGCGTCCTGCAGCTGCAAAAAGATTCGATGAAAGCGCGCAACAAAAGCTATTTATCGAGAGAGGTTATGCTCTGCTGCTGAATGGATTTTACAGAGAAGCTATTATTCAATTCCGTGCCGCGATTGCTGAGCATGAATTATCACCAACCGCTCCTGTATTATTGCTTGAGATAGCATTTGCTTACAAGCAGCTTGGAGAGCACGATAAAGCGCTAAACGAGTTGGAAAAGTATGAACTTCTTCTTCAATTTGTTCAGCAGGTTAAGCCTGCCTAAACAAATAACGAAAGACGGGAGGTAGCTATGAGAGCCAGTCAACGACGATCTTTGTTCGGATACAATTCGAAGGAAGTAGAAAAGCAAGTAGCTGCGATGAAATTGCACTATGAGAAGATGAAAAATGAGTTGGAATCAGAGCTTGTTGAATTAAAGCAAATGAATCAATCCATGCTGGAGGAAATCGCTTTTAGACAACAAGAACTAGGCGAACAAGCTGTTATGGAAAAGGAGTTAGATGGGCTGCTTCAAAAAACACAACAGAAGCACTCGCAGCAAATAAAGAGTGAACAGCCCCAACATTCATTAAAAATGGAACGAATAAGAGCAAAATAACGAGGGGGGAAGCGGATGGGAAAAGAATATCGAAAAACAGTGCTATTCGGTCTTCATAAAAAATCCGTCGATCACTTTCTTAAGAGGCTTCACGATCTCCAAGAGAAAGAACTGCACGAGTTAAGGTCGCAAGTGAAGACTGCAAGTCAGCAAAATGGGCAGCTTGGTGAAAAGCTCACTGACCTTCGCAGCCGCCAGCGGCAAGAGAGAACGAAGGATCTCCTCGAGCAAGTGCTGCATAAAGCAGAAGAACCGGACATGAAGCCATCGGATGATGCACCTTTCATAAAACCGATGCTAAAGATTGTCTCATCATCAAATAGAGAAAAGATTGTCCAAGATTCGGAAGAGGGTAGTCTATCAGAAATTCTTGATACAGAATCATCCGATAGGGTTATTGAAGTACGGAAAGACCTTGTTATTGAAGAAGTACCTGAGGTTGAAGTAACATCCGAAGTTGAAGTAGTACCTGAGGTTGAAGTAACACCCGAAGTTGAAGTAGTACCAGAGGTTGAAGTAATATCCGAAGTTGAAGAAGTATTAGTATCGCAAGAGGTGCCTTCTGATAGTATATTTACGCCTCCCAATAATAGGCATACTCCCAAATCGATCTTTCGTCAATCAGTGGGTTCTTCGAGTGGATTTTGGGGTGATGCGGACAAGTATTTGGATGAGGAAAGCGTTGGTATTACTGAACATGCTATTAGCGCTGAGCGTGAGAAACCTAGAGCTTTACAACCGCAGCAGCAAGCGACACCCACACAATTTATTCCTGCTCCGATAGAATCAGCTTTTGAAGAGGAAATCGCTGCTGGGCTTCAAGTCGAGTTTGAAAAACAATCGTTTCCTGACAACAATTACATGGGTAAATCGGATAACGCAGAAATCGAGAAAATTAAGCGGACTTATATCATTGGCAAAATTGCTGGAGAGAATCTTCATGATCAAAAAGGAGGCCTAATCGTAGCGAAAGAAGCAATGATTACAGAGGAAGTCATTCGTCGCGCGCAAAGAGAAGGGAAATTAGCCGAGCTGATTGTCCATATGACCATACCAGGATTAGGTGAATAGACGTGGAAACAGCATTATCATTAAAATCCGTTGATGACAAAGAACATGCGCTGAACGAGATGCTTGATGCTGTACTTAATAAACATCTTCAACCTGAGGATTACTATGAAATTGCAGCCATTATTGAATCAATGGGATGGAATGACGAGCGTGTAGCAGAACGTTTTGGAATGGAAGATGTTTTTGAATTGGCGCAAATTCTTTGGCAGAGGATGCAACGGAAAATATTGTTTACTCCTTTTGCCAAAGTACAGAAATATACATTAACTAAAATTATTATTGAGTTATCAAGAAATTTTTTGCGCGGGGTCATTTTTGCCTTACCAATGGCACTCTCCGTCTTATCCATGTTGACCTTGCGATTCTCTCTGTGGTCATATGAAAATTTATCTGTCGAGTTGGCAACAAGTATTGGAGTCGGCACGATACTCAGCTTCATTACAGTGGGTGGATTTACACAGGCGATTGCCAGACGAGGATTTTTCTACGTGATCCAAGGCTACTATAATATGGCACGTCGCGTTACGTTTTACTTTATTTTCTTGGGATTTATTCTTTGTATAATCGTTTGTATTTGTTTGTATGTGTTTAATTTGTACATTCAAGTATTGCCGTTCAATTTACTTTCAGTGGCGCTCTTATATTATTTTTTCCTGAATGCAATCTGGTTATCCGTAACCGTGATGTATATATTGAAAAAAGAGCTTGCTTTTACCGGATTACTAGTAGCAGGTATCGGAATTGTCTATCTTATTACGTCTATTTTTGGCATCAATAAAATTATCGTCGCACAGCTAATATCTCTTTGCATTATCTCAATAGCTAGTCTATGTTTGGTGATCTATTACTTTCGAAAAGCCGAGTTAAAAGGGGAGAAGGGGATTGCTCCTAAGCTGCCTAAAATGTCGGTCACGATCTATTCAACCTTGCCTTATTTCATCTATGGCGGTATGTACTTCACATTTTTGTATGTAGATCGAATTATCTCTTGGTCTACACATGACCCGGCAGGGATGCCATTTTTCATTTTATTTCGCGGTTATTATGAGCTAGGACTTGACTTTGCCTTACTTGTCCTCATTATTCCAATGGGGATGAGTGAAGTCATTTTAAATAAATTAATGAATGATATTCAAACGAGCCAAAAAGCGTTTTGGGGATATGAAGCGGAGAAAATGAACCGCATGTATGTGGCGCAGTATTGGAAAAGATTGATCTTGATCAGCGTTATTTCAATCATTAGCGCAGTGTTTGTTTATTTTATTACCCGCTATGTGACGTCTCGATTCCCTTCCGATGTTGGCAGGATTCTCATTCAAGATCCCATTACGAAGTCCGTTTTTTTATGGGCATTGATTGCCTATGTGTTTGTTGCAGTCGCTTTGATGAATGCCGTTATTTTATTTTCGCTGTCTCAGCCGAAATTAGCCATTCAAGCGATATGGCCAGCCATGGTATTAAATATGGTTGTGGGGTTTCTCTGTACACGATGGTGGGGGTATGAATTCGCGGTAATTGGCCTAATTACGGGTTCGTTTGCCTTTTTAATCATATCTACGAGAAGCGTTATTCGTGTATTACGTAATCTGGATTTCTATTTATACGTTTCGTCGTAAGAGAAGCGGACACAGGGGAGGCATCGACATGTACACGCAATTTTGGAATCAAATATATCACATAGTCCATTATTCAATTGCATTTGTGCTGCTGTTGGTGCTTTTTCCAAGGCTGTTATTTAAGAGGACGACAACGGATACATTAGAACAATTGGCTGCTAATTACATGCAAATGGTGTTTCTTCTCATTGTCATGGGGTATGTGCTCGTTGCCTCCAAGTTATTTGAATTTTTATCCATAACGGCAATATTAGGCATTTTGTTAGTAAATAGATATGCAACACATACGACTCCGGAAACAAGAGATCAATTCCAAAATAGATTGATTGTGTGGATCTACGATTATTTTGAAGGTTTGATTCAGATCAAACATGTATTCAAAGTGTGGTGGACAGGACGTAAAAAGAGGTCGGTTCAAGAGTTAAATAGTTTTACCTCTTTGATACCTAAAATGCTGTTTTTTCTGGTGTTTATAGTGATATTTGTTCTTTCCGGATATATAAGATTTTATGATGCGTTTACTAGTCCTGTGCCTGGCATGTCGGATGGAAACGTGACTTTAAGCTGGATGAAATCCATTGATGCTCGAATACTGTTCCCAAATGGGTTTTATCCCAAGGGATTTCACATTTATTTAGATATGCTGTTCAAATATGCTGATATTGATCCTCTTTATATACTTAAATACACGGGACCATTAAATACGATTCTCCTAGAATTAGGATTTTATTTTATTGTATCAAGATTTACAGCAAATAAGCTTGCGGGTCTTGTTGCTGCTATTGTGTATGGATTACTTAGTCCGCTATTTGTGGGGGCTGTTTACAATCGTCAGGCTGCGACAAACTCACAAGAATTTGGTTTTGTATTCGTTCTACCATCTCTATATTTTTATGCAAGTTATCTTAGAAAAGGCAAAAGATTTTACCTTTGGGCAGCAACTGCTGGGACAGCTTCTGTAGGGTTAGTACATGAAATTGGATTTGTTTGGCTAGGTTGTGGAATGGGTGTCCTTCTTATACTTTATTTAATCTTTGCTTGGAAAGAAAATTTTGAAAGAGTTAAATGGACTATAGCGGCGGGGATAGGAACTGTCATTGTTACCCTTATACCCTATGTAATGGCAAAGGTATTTAAGGTTCAGGAGCATTCATCATCAGAGAGTTTTGCGACTAATCGTCTTTCAGTAGTCAGCAGCCCACAACTGCATATCATGGATTATTTTGCCCTTGCAGCAGCTGGGATCGTATTTTTGCAAGCCTTTATTGTGAGAGGCGATCGACTGTCAAAATTACCCTTTTTGTTTATGAGTTTATTTACATTAATAACATTTAGCATATATAAGTACGTTGGACCTATGACTCGATTTGAGGTAGTTGTTACACGTTCAATAGATATATGGGTTCTTTGTATTCCAGTGATCCTTGGTATGGGGTGGAATGCTGTATTTAATCTCATCCAATCAAAAAAAATAAGGTCTTATTTCGAATTAGTTGGGTGTACAGCAGTTCTATTTCTCGCAATTATTTTCGTTCCTATTAAACCAATTATTCCCTATAAAATGGAATCAGATAAGGCAGTTGAGCAATACCTCATAATCTCCAGTCAATACAAGCCATCCCAGTTTTTAATTGTTTCGCCGCGCGTCCAAGAATCTAGTATTGTTGATGGCAAAGGTTATCATATGTATCTGAAATCCGATAATCAACCTCACTTGCTCAATGTATATGATCCGACAAAAGAACCGCTTACATTAATTGGACAAGAAAAATATGATAAGAATATTGTGAACGATATATTTATTTATTACGAAAAAAATATTTATCAAGTAAGCAAAGATAATACTAGTGTGTACGAAATTGAAAAAAACAATTACGAAAATTACGAAAAAGAATATGCAGATCTCCAAGTATGGATCCAAACCTACAAAGAATCGCACAAATCAGACAACTCGTTTTCGATATTTTATGAGGATGATAACTTTATCGTTTATCATTTGCATCGTGATGCTGATAGAAACAAACAGATAAACAAAATTTGGAGCTAACAAGAAGGGAGGAAAATAAGGTGACAATAGAGTCAAAGTCAGTCAGTTTGTGGGGAGAGGCAAAAAAAGTTTTGCTCGGTTCTGTTGGAGTCGTTGCACTATTGAACGGCAGCGTTGCGATATTTGCATTCTTTAAGGACGTCTTGATGGCGAGCTGCTTTGGCACTTCTTTACAAGCAGATGGCTTCTCTCTTGCTTATTTCCTCACTGATACTATAGGTAACAACCTGATTGCGTCAGCGCTTGGAGTATCATGCATCCCGGTTTTCACCAAAGCTTATACTGCGGGTCGAAGGGACGACTTCGTAAAGGATGTGCGTACTTCAATTCTGGTATTTTCTCTTTTCACTTTGCTTGTATGGCTTGGATTATTTAAATACAGTGATTCGATTTCCGAATGGCTGGTTGGATCTTACGTATCGGATTTGGGGCAGCTAACCGCTGCTTTAATTCGAATTATGCTTCCGACAGTATTTTTATTTCCTATATTTTCCATAGGTAGTTCCCTGCTTCAAACAACAGGCATATTTTCAGCGCCTGCCGCAGCACCTTTATTGTCTCATGTGTTGATGATGATCGCATTAGTTGGTTGTGGTGCTATTGATCTGAATAGAGAACAAACGGTAAATGTTGTTTCGTGGAGTATATTATTCGGTGCAGTGGCCATGACGGTTGCTATATGGGGTGTAGTTTGGTGGAAGAAGCCATTTAATGCAATGGAAAAGCAACGACTTTTTGATAAAGTATCCGTAGAGCGAATAACCCGGTTCTGGCAAGCTCAAGGTCAGTTTTGGAATATTTTTGTGCCCTATCTATTAATTTTAGCCAGCAGCCAGATTGTTTACTTTGTTGAGAGGAAATTGGCTTCTGGAATGGGGACAGGAACTGTAGCTGGGTTAAACTATGCCTTTCGGCTTTCTCAACTTCCGTTATGGGTTTTTGTGTCTGCTATATCTTCTGTTATGTTTCCATCCATGTCTCAAGATTTGTTCTTGAATCAAAATGATAAGTTGAAATCGACTTTGGAAAGGACGTTCAAGGATATCTTATTGGTGACGCTGCCCACAACTTTGTTGTTTTATTTGTTAAGGGATCCAATTGTATCCATCCTGTTCCAACGTGGCGCCTTCGATGATAATTCAGTCCATATTACTTCAGAGATTTTAAAAGGCTATGCTCTTTCAATCATTGGGTTATCGTTTTCAGCTGTATACTTGCGATATTTTCTAGCTGTCGGGAAAATGCTTTTACCACTGATGGTCACGATCTTTGCTTCTTGTGTAAACATTGCTGCAGATTATTTGTTTAAAGATACTTTCGGAGCTGCAGGACTTGGCTATGGCGCTGCTATTGGAGCAATGGTAAGTGCTCTCATGTTCACAATTCTTATTTTCGATGCGCTGCAATTTTCTTTCCTGTCGGTAATAAAGATGCTAGGAAAATTGCTGATGGCAAATGTGCTCCCTTGCTTAGTGCTTTTTCTCTTTTCCCAGTTATGGAATCATCTAGCAAGTAATAATGGTTTAGCCATCCGCATCATGTTATTGACATCTGTTTTCGGAGTTTACGCAGCGATCTATTATGCCGCTTTGCGGAAATTTAATCTGATAAGGAATTTCGGCTGGAAGGGGCGTTAATGTGGGCAGTATCAACCTATTAAGAATTGTATACTTGATTGTTGGCGGCAGTTTTGCCAGCATTGTCATGTACTTATTGGCTAAAAAAAAAATAAATGAGAGAAATACGTTGCTTTGGTTGTCGGGAGCGGTTGGAATTTTGATAATCTCAGCTTTCCCGTCACTGCTAAACTGGACAGCAAGAAAAATTGGCGTTGACTATCCACCAGCGCTACTTTTCTTATTCTCTGCACTCATTTTATTGGTTATTGTACTCCATCAATCGATTCAAATCTCGGTATTGAATGAAAAAATAAAGCAACTAGCTCAGCACATGGCTCTGCAAAAAATTGAGGACGAAAAGGAGGACCATCATGAAAACAATGTCTGACATTTACGCTGTCATCGTAAAATACGCAATATATGAAGCGGTCGGACTAGGGATCTTGTTTCTTATGACATTGCTAGTTTGTGTTTGGCAGATTCGCCGATCGCGGATGGTGAGGGAAAGGTTGAATCGAGCTAACCTTCTATTGGAAAATGTCAGAGCCGCGAAAGGACTTGAGACAAACATAGATTATCTGCTGGAGCGAATTGGAACATTACTTGATGCTTCAGTCTATGCTTTCTATTTATTCGATACTAAGAACAAACAATATATATTAAAAGGTGTCAGGCATAGCGAATCTGATTTCGGTAAAGTCAGGCCTTCCTACAGCGGATTAGCAGCATATAAAAAAGAAGCATATATGCCTCCAATTTCATTAAATACATCCTCCATTCCAAGTAGGTCAGAAATGGTCAACGAGGGAGAAGTTCCTCTTTTTTTCGTGCCGATTGGAGGAATAGGAGCCTTTAGGATTGGTCCGGTGCGTAAAGTCAGCCGTAAATCTCAACAATCACTTGACGAGTTAGCAATGCAGTTACAATACGTGCTACCTGAATTAATTCTATCGGAAAGCATGCGTAATCAAGTTGACGTTGTTGTTGCTTCTGGTAAAGCGCTTCAAAATATAAGCGATGTAGCCATTGACCCTAAAATTACTTTGAATCTAATGATAAAGGCTAGTCTAAAAGCTGTAGGAGCCTTTGGTGCTCTTTACTTGGAAAGATTACCATCTTATTGGAAAATTTCTTCTGCGATTGGTTTAGAGGTGGACGTCCAGATCGAATTGGAACAAGATGAAACATTTTTCGGATTTATTTGCTCACAAGTAGAAGGTAAAGAGAGCGTAGTTATTGGACAAGGCGAAACCGCATTTTATGAACTTCCAATATTACTTGCCGCTCAGGGAACCCAGGCGATAGCAATTGCTCAAGTTGGTAATCGAGGGCTTCTTGTTTTTCTGTTTCAAAAAAGGATCGCACTAGAAACAGATCCCTTTGCAATGATCGCTACAGACCTGTTGGATATCATTGATTCACAGGCTCCTATCCAGCATTTATCCAAAGTTTATATTCGAATTCTAAAAAAACTGGCTCGTATGATGGATAACTTAAATCCATACACGATTGGCTATTCAGATCAAATGAGCCGCTACGCTATCATCATAGCAAAAGAATTGGGTCTCCCGGATGATGAAATCCGTGATATTGCATTGGCTGCATACTTAAGTAATATAGGTATCCTTGGCTTATCTACTGACCTCTTTCAAAAAGAAGGAAAGTATACGGAAGCTGAGTATGAAATGATGAAGCTGCATTCCGAAGTTGGAGCTTCCATCATAAGTGTAACCACAGGAAATAAAAGAGTGGCTTCATACATTTTGTCCCATCATGAGCGAATGGATGGCGCCGGGTATCCCGCAGGTCTAAGAGGGTCGGAGATTCCTGTTGGTGCGCGTATTTTAGCAGTCGTACAAACATTTTTGGCCAAAATTAATGGACGGAAGCAAAGAGACCCGCTCTCTTTTGATAAAGCTTTACAAATGCTAGTTTCTGCATCAGGAACTCAATTGGACAAACAGGTTGTTGATGCGTTGGTTCGTTGGTATCAAAGAAAAAGGGTGGATCCTAAATTTGCTGAGCATTCCCTTGGAAATTGCTGGGATATGTGTTGCACACCTTCAGTCATCTGCGAGCACTGCCCCGTATTTATATCCAGTAAAGCAGGAAGCCGCGTTAAATGCTGGGAAATTGAAGGAAATCTTTGCGGCTCGCACGGAAAATCGTGTGCAACCTGCTTTGTCCATAGCGAATTTGTAACGAGATCGGTGGTGAAGTAGTTGAAAATGAAGACTAGGGAGCAATTCAGGCAAGCTAGTAATTATGCTCTATTCTATGGCTGCGGTGAAGTCGAAGCATTATGTAGATTTGATGTAGCTGTTGTGGAATCAGCTGGACAATCAGCGTCGAATATAGCGGTTATACAGGCTTCAAACACCGTTATTCTTGCTTACATGAGCTTCATGGAAATTGCCGATTATGATCCTCATTTTCGTTATTTAAGTGAAGAGGATTTCCTAAAGGATGAGCAAGGAAGGAAGATCAGGAACGAAGTATTTGGTACTTTCTTGTTGGATTTAAGCTCTAAACGATGGCAAGGGCTATTGTTTCATCAGATAGGGCGATTATTAAATGTAGGCGGCTACCAAGGGCTATTCTTGGATACCATCGGGAATGTGGAGACGCCGGCACTACCTGCTTTTCAAAGAGTGCGTCAGCTCGAAGAAGCAGTCAAAATGGTCAAAGCTCTTCGATCCTTCCATCCTGAGTGCGTCATTGTACAAAATAACGGTCTTAATGATCTGTGTCTGCAAACAGCTGACTGGATTGACGGTATCTGCTGGGAAAATCCCTATTTCACTGAACCTTCGGCAAGAGAATGGACTGAACATATTGTTGCTCAACTGGAACAAATTTCAAACAAGAAAGGCGTCAAAATCATGCTGCTGCTCGAAAAGGAGTCGTCTCAGGATGATGTTAATTGGGAGACTGCCAAACAAAAAGCTAAAAGTCATGGTTTCCTGCTTTATGGAGCACCTTTTCAATATGTGAAAGGTGTTTATGAGCCAGTATTACTATAAATTTGCTAACACAGCTTTTTTTTGTATTAATTTTGTCGAAATGTGTTGTTTGAAATCAGAATCTAGCCTTATTAGGAGTAGCACTTTTTCCAATCTGCATTTCGTTATTGTATGGATCCCAAAACAATCGTGAGATTCATAATCCACCGCTAAGCAGGAGGTGTTTATCATGGAGAATGTTTTAACAATCGACCTGGAAGAATGGTATCACGCGAATTATGAGGATAACTCATTCGAACCCGGACGAGAATACGAGGAACGTGTTATCGGAAATACAAAAAAGATTCTCGACATGTTTGACCGTTATCAAGTAAAAGCGACATTCTTTACTTTAGGTATGATAGCCGAGAAATATCCTAGTCTTATTCGCCTCATTCATGAAAAAGGGCATGAGATCGCATCCCATGGATATGGGCATCAATTGATTTATAAGCAAAGTGAACAACAATTCGAAGAAGATCTACAAAAATCAATCTCGTTCATAGAAAAGGCGATCGGTCAGAAACCAAAGGGCTATCGTGCGCCTTCTTGGTCCGTGAACCATGAGACACCATGGGTGTTTTCCGTTCTAAAACGCAATGGAATTGAGTATGATGCCAGCATTTTTCCAGTTAAAACCTTTCTCTATGGCATCCCTGACGCGCCCAGATTACCTTTCCAACTGAATTTTAATGAAGGGAGTATACTGGAATTTCCAACCTCAACCGTTCGTTTGGGTACTAGGAATTTGCCTTTCTCGGGAGGCTTCTATTTCCGCTTTTTTCCCTACACACTGATCCGACGCATGTTTCGAAGTCTGAACAAATCGGGTCAGCCTGTCATCTTCTATTTGCATCCGAGAGAAATTGATCCCCACCAGCCTAAGTTAGAGACGCTGTCAATCAGGGATTATTTTATTCATTATTATCAAATTAGTAGTTGTGAAAAAAAACTCGATAAGCTTTTGAGAGAGTTTCGTTTTACGACAGTATCTACCTATCTATTTAATTCACAAAACCAGATTGACGTTACATGGAGCTTAAACGAAAGCGTTGATTATAGACCAACTGGCATAAATGACCAGTCTATCGGAGGATAACAAACTAGGAGGTTTATGAGTGATGAGGATTCTCATTATTGTTCCTGCATTTAATGAGGAAGAGAATATTGTGAAAACAATCAATAGCATTAAAAATGCTGGCGACTTTGATATTCTTGTTATTAATGATAGATCGCTCGATCAAACTTTGCTGATGGCGAAAATGCAAAAGAACATTAAAGTCATTGACCTTGCCTGTAATCTGGGAATTGGCGGGGCTATGCAGACGGGATATATGTATGCGTACCGGCACAATTACGACATCGCTATTCAAATTGATGGGGATGGTCAGCATGATCCTACTTTTATCTGGAAAGTCATAACTCCTATCATTCACGATGGCTACGATTTTGTGATAGGTTCTCGATTCATCGATTACGAAGGTTTTCAATCTACCAAAATGAGAAGAATAGGCATATTGTATATTCAGCATCTGATTCGTGCAATAAGTGGTATGCAAGTTACGGATCCCACATCGGGTTTTAGAGCTTTTGGTAAGCGAGCAATTCAATACTTTGCCAAGCATTATCCCAACGATTATCCAGAACCGGAGTCGATTGTTATTGCTCATCGTTTAGGGCTAAAAATAAAAGAGGTGCCTGTCGTGATGAGAGCAAGAGAGGGCGGGAGCTCGTCCATTTATTCATATAAAAGCATATACTATATGATGAAAGTGACCTTATCCATTATGGTTGCGAGATTAAATCGAGCGATAAGAGAAGCATGAGCATAGAAGCTGATGATCGCGATTGTGCAGGAACGATTTGTGTAAAAGGGTCGGTGTACGGAAGCGGAATTCGGGTTGTACGGCTAAAACCGGTCAACAATACCACTCCTGAAGTGCTTGGTATTTAAGCCCTAATATCTATCGTCATTGCGACCATTTTTTGGCGCATACGTTAAGTTAGAAGCTATTGCAGGAGTGTTTCTTGTTTTAAATAGCCTAGTTATTTGCTAAATCGTAACTACTTAGTGCCTCCCTATTTCTAGGTAAAGCTGACTGAAACTAAGCTGAAATGATCTATACTCAAGTAAATTCGAGGGAGATTAAATAATTTGTCTAAATCGTTAACTAAAATTAATAAAATATTTTTTCTATTTGAATTACACGAGATTATGAGTTTAACTGTCTTAATAATGTTATTCTTATTATATGAATTAGGACTTGCAGAAGAAAACTTCTTTGACGAATTAATAAATATCTCGATAAATGCAGGATTTTTCACTACTGCGATAACCTTATTCTTAATAATAATGATAGTTATCAACTATTTTTTACCTAAAGGAAATCTAAAAAAACTCGCAAAGTTAATATTCCGAGTCATGTCATCCTTCTTAATCATGGCAATTTCTTTTGAATCTATCACACATTTTATTAATATTAGAGGACTTACATTGTATGATACCGAATTGCAGCATTGGGATAGTATCATTTTTTTTGGTAAACAACCTTCAGTTTGGTTGGAATCTTGGAGTTCTCCCGTATTAACTTGGATATTTAGTGGAGCCTATTTATCATGGTTTATTTTTCTTTATGGAACAATACTTCTTATGATACCAAAAGGAAAGAAAGCTGTGATAGAATATGCGACTGTTACACTTATGACCTTTTATATTGGATATATTTTTTATATGATTGTCCCTGGATTTGGGCCTATCTTTACTTATACATATAATACTAAGTTAGGTGGGTTAACTGCATGGATGATGGATCGAAGTGTATTTCAACCTGCAGCAGATGTATTTCCAAGTCTACATACCGCTACCTCTGTCGTAATGTTAATTCAAGTATGGCGTTATTACAAAGTTTTTTCATGGGTTTATATCCCATTTATGATATGTATTATATTTTCTACGATATATTTACGAATTCATTATGGTGTGGATGTCATTGGAGGCATCATTTTAGCAATAGTAACTGTTACAATTACTCCTTTTATAATAAATGTGTGGAATAACATACGATCATAGGAAAACATTTATGAGTATTACTCTGGGAAATTAATTGAAAATGAAAAGAGATTGAAACAATAGTGGCAAAATTAAAATGTACATGTGAGGATTTTAGGAAGGAGTGTATTAGAAATGTCACTTTTAATAACTGACGGAATACTCCGTATGTCCTTAGCGGCAACAAGGTCGGTTGGTAGCAAAGGTGTAAGCGTAGGTGTAGGGGAGAAAACGAGGTTCACACCTTCCGCATTTTCAAAATTTTGCGACGACACTTGGGTTTATTCTGACCCTGTAACCAGTCCTGATCTTTTCTTTGATTCATTAGTTAAACATATTCAATTAAAGAAATATAAAGTGTTATTTCCTATGGAGGAAGTCATTTTGACTATGATAATGGAAAGACGCGAAGAATTGAGTCAATTCTGTCATTTACCACTTCCTCCTATAGAGAGTTATTTTACCGCCAGAGATAAGGGACTCTCAGCTAGTATAGCGCTAAAGGCAGGAGTGGATGCTCCCAAAACAGAATTTCCTAGCAATTTAGATGAAGTTCCAATTCTAGCTCGTAAATTAATGTATCCAGTGGTAATAAAACCTCGTGTCAGTTCTGGTTCAAGGGGGATACGAATTGTTCAAAATGAAAAGGAACTTATTACGGTATATGAAGAAATTCATATGGTATTTCCTTTTCCTATTTTGCAGGAATATATACCACTCGGACGGCGGTACGGTGTAGGTTTATTGTATGATAGAGACGGTAAATTAAGAGTAACTTATGCTGAAGAGAAGGTTCATCATTTTCCCTTTCCAATAGGACCCAGTTCATTAGTTGAAAGTATTTGGATGCCAGATTTGGTGGAAAGAGCGAAAACTGTAATGAGTATGCTACCATGGTATGGTGTGGCTGAAGTAGAATTTATGACGGATCCACGAGATGGAATTCCGAAATTTATGGAGATCAATCCTCGTTTTTGGAACTCGCTTCAGCTTGCAATCCAATCGGGTGTTGATTTTCCGTGGTTGCTATATCAGGTTGCAATAGGCAATAAAATAGAAGATTGTTTTAACTATAAAATCGGAGAAAAATGCCGTAACTTGCTTCCAGGGGAATTACTTCATTTTACTACTAATCCGAATCGCTGGTCTATGGATCCACCTTTATGGGCTGGAAAGTCAAAAGGGGTTATGGATGATATTATGTCATGGTCCGATCCGTTGCCTACTATAGGTTTTGCTTCGACTTGTCTTAGGTATCTTTTTGATCGTGAACTTTGGGCTAAGCTGTTGAAGCGATGAAGCCAAAGATATGAGAGCTAATGCGTCTATGATCTACGGTCATCCGAGTCAAAGAAAAGGGCTTGCGATGAAGAAAAAATGGAGTAATAAGTTCTTCGTTAAGTTCAGTCTAGTCCCAGCTTTTTAAAAAAAAGGCTAAGAAGTAAATCTTCTAACACTTCTTGATCAGTAAATGCGCGGGGTGACCAACGAGTTAGGAATTGTGGGTTGATTTCTTGTTCTGGTTGATTCTGGTTGGCGATTGGATGCGATTTAAGTCGGTAAAGAACCTGTCACTATGAATTCATCCTTATTTGACTCTGATGAAGTATGATAGGAAAGAGCAGAGTTCAAGAGATTATCAGGAGATTTTGCTAAAATGCAAGAAAGTGCAAACAAGTTCTCATTGTCAATTCTCAGATTGCTCCCGCAGATCATGATGGCATTCGATACGATTATGATGATTCAGCCGATTTAATGTAGACATACGAACGTATATTCTGTAAAATGGAAGAAACGAAATGGGTAAGGAGATTCGATTTATGAATCCTTTCACAGGTAAGGTTTCTTCAATGATAGAGATGATTGATGGGCTGCGTAAATCGCCTGAAATCATGGAGCAAGTCACATACTGGCACACCATACCCCCGCGTGATCCGAAGCTGGCTGATTTTCCAGAAGGATTGCATGAGGGTATTTGTGCTGCACTTCAACATAAACACATCGGGCAATTATATACACACCAAGCCGAATCATTTCGTCAAGTGACGGCAGGGAACCACGTTGTTACTGTAACACCCACGGCTTCAGGAAAGACCTTATGTTACAACCTTCCGGTGTTACAGAAGATATTGGAAAACGATGCTTCGCGAGCGCTGTATTTGTTCCCAACCAAAGCCTTGGCACAGGATCAGGTGGCTGAATTGCAGGAAATGGTTGAGTTTATGGATGTGGATATAAAGACGCATACGTATGACGGCGATACGCCTCCTACAGTGCGGCAGGCGATTCGAAATGCGGGACACATTGTCGTTACCAACCCAGATATGCTCCATTCGGCTATCCTTCCACACCATACGAAATGGGTAAAGTTGTTTGAGAATTTGAACTATATCGTTATCGATGAAGTGCATTCTTATCGGGGTGTATTTGGTAGTCATGTTGCCAATGTGATTCGAAGGTTGAAGCGAATTTGCCGGTTCTACGGTTCGAATCCGCAGTTTATTTGTGCTTCGGCCACAATTGATAATCCGAAGGAGCATGCAGAGCATCTGATCGGTGAATCCGTGACGCTGATTGATAAAAATGGTGCGCCGGCAGGGGAGAAGCACTTTGTGTTCTATAACCCACCGGTTGTTAATCAACAATTGGGAATTCGTAAGAGCTCGGTCTTGGAGACGCGCAAGCTTGCGGGGACGCTGCTGCGGAGCGGGATCCAGACGATTGTGTTTGCTCGGAGCCGCGTGCGCGTGGAGATTTTGCTTACGTATCTACAGGAGCTCGTGAGTCACGAGCTGGGCAGCAAATCGATTCGCGGCTACCGCGGAGGGTATCTCCCGAAGCTGCGCAGGGAGATCGAAAGAGGATTACGCAGCGGGGAAATCCGCGGCGTCGTGAGCACGAACGCGCTGGAGCTGGGCATCGATATTGGCCAGCTGCAAGCTTGCGTGCTCAATGGCTATCCAGGCACGATAGCCAGCACTTGGCAGCAGTCCGGGCGTGCCGGACGTCGGCAGGAGACTTCGCTGACGATACTCGTCGCGAGCAGTAATCCACTGGATCAGTATTTGATCCAGAATCCACGGTATTTCTTTGAGCGTCCGCCAGAGCAGGCGCGTATTCATCCAGACAACCTGATCATCCTCGTTGATCATGTGAAATGTGCGGCGTATGAGCTGCCTTTTGAAGCGAATGAGAAGTTCGGTGAGGAGTCGCTCACCGATGTACTTGAGTATTTAACAGAGGAGCAGGTGCTGCATCAAGTCAATGATCGTTGGTATTGGATGGAGCAATCGTTCCCGGCTCATAACATCTCGTTGCGCTCAGCGGCGCAAGAGAATTTCATCATTATCGATATGACTAATGGACATCGTGTTATTGGGGAATGTGATCGTTTTAGTGCGCCGACACTGATTCATGAAGAGGCGATTTATATCCATGAAGGCATTCAATTCCAAGTAGAAAAGTTGGATTATGAAGAGAAGAAAGCATTCGTAAGACAAGTAAATGTGGATTACTTTACCGATGCCAGCCTGGCTGTTCAGCTTAAGGTACTGCATGTGAATCGGGAGGGACGAGTGGGCGGTCTACTTCGTCAACTAGGTGAGGTCACTGTGAATGCGCAGCCAACGATTTTCAAGAAAATCCGATTGCGCACGCATGAGAATATCGGCTCAGGGCCTATACGTTTGCCGGAAGAGGAGCTGCATACGAGCTCGTATTGGTTCACTTTCGACGAGGCGATGGCAGCCGGACGTTCAGCGAATGACATGCAGCATGCGCTGCTTGCAATTGCCAACGTCCTGGCGCATCTCGCGCCGCTGTATTTGATGTGCGACCCGATGGATATTCGGGTCGTTCCCCAGGTGAAGGCCGTGCATAACAAGCTGCCGACAGTATTTTTCTACGACCGCTACCCAGGCGGTGTCGGACTTAGTGATCGGCTGTACGAGGTCCACGGACAGCTGATGGATCAGGCGCGCAGCCTGATTAAGAGCTGCGGCTGCATCAGCGGCTGCCCAGCCTGTGTTGGGCCGATCGAAGAGGTCGGCCTACTCGGCAAGAAGCTCGCGCTCGAGCTGCTCGCAGAGCTCGAAGGCGGTGCCCGATGAGCGGGCTCCGCGAAAGGCTCGGCCGCCTGCGGGGACCCGCGGCGGCTGGAGTAACACCACCGCCCCCGCCGGAGGCAGGGGGCGAGTGGGCGCAGCTCGGCGCCCATATTGCGACGAGCCCCGCGGGCTCGTTCGTGATGCGGCGCCGCGAGTACGGCGCGGACAGCGTGCACGGCAAGTATCGGCTGCGTGAGCTTGCCGATGTTGCTGCGCAGCTGTCCTGCTTTCACGAGCAGGACGCCGTCGTCCGGCTCGAAGAACTGCTCTTCTTCGACACCGAGACTACCGGACTCGGCGTCGGTGCAGGCAATGTGCCGTTCATGGTCGGCATCGGCTACTACACAGGGGAGCTGTTCACCGTTGAACAGCTCATGATTCGCAACCCAGCAGAGGAACATGCAATGCTGGTGTACTTACAAGAACTGCTAGGACGATATACGCATATCGTCTCCTATAACGGCCGAACGTTCGATTGGCCGATTCTCAAAAATCGCTTCGTCCTGAATCGCCTAACCTTGGACGACTCCGATCTTCTTCAGTTGGATCTTCTTTACCCTTCGCGAAGTCTGTGGCGGAACACGCTGCCTTCCTGTCGGTTGAGCAAGGTAGAAGAAAGTCGCCTTAGCTTTGAACGTGTGGATGATGTGCCAGGGTCTATGGCGCCTGCGCTGTACTTTCAATACTTGGCGGAGAAGGATCCTTCTGTCCTCCAAGGAGTTTTCATTCACAATGAGCACGATATCGTGACATTGGCTGCTCTGACGATCCATTTTGGCAAGTTGCTAAGTCCAGATATAGATCACTTAACTGAGCAAGACCTAGACATTGTCTATGATAACGATCTAGTTCTTGCTCTTGATCTTGCTCCTGATCTTGCTCAGTTTCCCATTCCCAACCTCGACCCAGAAGAACTATTCCGCACGGGTTTATGGCTTGACAAAATGGCGCGACCTGCCAAAGCGGAACGATATTTTAATGTTTTATACGTGAAGCTATTAAGCTATACAGCCGTCACAATCCCTGCTGAGCAAGAAACTGCTCTACTTCAATTAGCAGGCTATTATAAGAAGTGTGGTCTATATGCTCGTGCGATCGAACTATGGAAACAGGCCATTGTACTCAAGCCTGCAAGTATTTCTTTGCAGCTGGAGCCGTATTTGGAACTTGCGATGTACTACGAGCACCGTGAGAAGGACTTGAATCAAGCGGTCTTTTATGCAGAAGAAGCGTGGGCAAGGCTCTGGCGGCGTCGTGCACTTCATCGTGGTGATCGTAAGATTAATGAGATAGAGGAAGCATGGGAGAAACGGATTGCACGTCTGAAGCAGAAAATGCGAAAAAAAGAGACGAGTTTGAGTATCAGAGGTGTTTCGTATTCCGTAAGCATGGACAAAGCGCCCCGTGTGAAACGGAACAAAAAGGCACCAAAGCCCACTTACGTGAGTGAAGGCTTAATTTAATTCGCTGTTTCATTCTAACCATTTAACCTTCAGCTAAGTGTTTACGCGATCCGTCATTTGGTTATACAAGGTATAAAAATGGCAAGGAGCGATTATCGTGCCTGAGCTTCCGGAAATGGAAACGTATCGTCAGCAATTGACGAGATTGATAATAGGATTACCGATTACGGAAGTCGTTGTGACACGTCCCAAATCCTTGAATATAGACCCAGACGATTTCGCTAAAGTGCTTATCGGTAACCGGATTGTGCGGATAGAACGCAGGGCAAAACACTTACTGTTTCATTTGGCCATTGGAGAAGAAGTTCTACTGTTGCACCTCATGCTAGGCGGTTGGATGTTCGTCGGAACACAAGAGGAAAAGCCTGACCGAACAGTACAGGTAGAAATCCATTTTGGTGTAAAAAGTCTATCTTTTATTGGATTGCGATTAGGTTATTTACATTGCCATACGCCGATGGAGATCGATGCCCTCTTGCATAAATTAGGGCCCGAGCCACTAGGATTAAGCTTAGTCCAATTTCGGAACGTCCTAAGATCAAAGAGAGGAATTCTCAAGGTGACGCTTGTGGATCAAGCCGTTCTTTCTGGCATCGGGAATTGTTATTCGGATGAAATGTGCTTTGAAGCGGGAATCCTCCCTCTACGTAAAGTGACTTCCCTTACCGAAAATGAGCAATCGCAGCTCTATACAGCCATGCAAGCGCTGCTTCGCGAAGCGATTCAAGTCGGTGGCTATATGGAAGATCCCTTATTCGTTGGTGATCGATTAACAGGTCAATATAATCCGAGATGTCGTGTTTACGATCGAAATGGCGAGCCTTGTTTTCGCTGTGGTGACCCTATTATTCAAACGGAAGTCTCAAGTCGTAAATGCTTTTATTGTGCCAATTGTCAAAAGTGAAAGGTCGGATGGAACATGTTTATTGGCGCTCATGTACGTACGCGAGGCGGTTATATGAATGCAGCCAAAACCGCCCTTTCTATTGGTGCAAATACCTTTCAGTATTTTCCGATGAATCCGCGTAGTCTTGCGACGAAAGCTCTCAACCACAAAGATACGAGTGCTTGCGCACAATTGTGTAAAGAAGAAGGTATTCTTTCGATTGGCCATGCACCCTATGCCTTGAATCCTGCTGTAGATGAGCCAGAGCGTGAACTAATGGTTAATCTCCTGAAAAATGGCTTGGACATAACAAATGCCTGTGGTTCTCTTGGACTTGTGGTGCATTTTGGTAAATATGCAGGAAAAGACCCGTTACAAGGCTACAAAAATATAATACAATGTTTGAATAGTGCCACAATGGGTTACACGGGAGCTTCCCTTATTTTGCTTGAAAATCAAGCAGGGGAAGGATCACAACTCGGACTAACGATGGAAGAAATGGTACAGGTTCGCAAGCTTTGTGATAATCCGGAGAAGATTGGCTTCTGTTTGGACACTTGTCATGCCTATGCAAGCCGTCTTTGGCAAGGTTCAGATTGGTTGGAGCTGGAATCGAAGGGAGATCAGTTAGATTATTTGCCACATTTGAAGGCTGTTCATCTGAATGATTCGGTGTATCCCTTGGGATCACGTCGGGATCGACATGCCAATATTGGTGCGGGTCATATCGGAACTGCGAATTTCCAAAGTCTATTAGAATCACCCTTTTTACAGGACATTCCGATTGTTCTTGAGACAGGTGCTGGACCTGACGGCACGCATCGGGATGAGATTGCGCTCGTAAAATCGTTGCTGGAAAGGAAATGTGAGGATGATTCATGTATACTTAGATGATTCGCGTCCTTGTCCCCAAGGATTTGTCTTAGCTAATGATGCGAAAGAATGTATCACGTTGCTCAAAGAATGTGAGGTAGACATTTTATCCTTGGATCATGATCTGGGTTGGATGTCGAAGCAAACAGGCATGGATGTTGTCATTTGGTTGATTGGGCAGCGTAAATTTCCAAGAACAATTTATATTCATACATCAAGTCCATCTGCTTGCACGCAGATGTATCAGATGCTGTATGCTGTCAAGCCCGATGGTATGGGTTTATATGCGCATCGGATGCCTGACGAAGTCCTGTTGGGAGTTGCACAAGGTACATATCCAAGTAAAACGTAATGCGAAAGGAAACGAACTTATGATTCATTTATCCGGTATACACTTTATACGGGGAGAACGCCATATTGTAAACGATGTGAATGTACATATCGAATCCGGTGAACACTGGGTATTGCTGGGCCGTAATGGCTCAGGTAAAACGACGCTGCTGGAAATGATGAATGGCTATGAATTTCCGAGCCGTGGTACGGTTGATGTACTTGGAAATCGGTACGGTCAGTGTGATGTTAGGGAAGTGCGTAAAAAAATCGGCTATATATCCCAATCGCTTTTTGAAAAATTGAACTTGAATGACTCTGTCCTCGAGGTTGTGGCAACGGGCGAATACGCGTATCTTCGATTTTATCAAGAAATTCCGCAGGAAGTGAAAGATCGTGCACTCGTGATGCTGGAACGCGTTCGCATTCCACATCTCGCAGATCAACCACTAGGGAGCCTATCACAAGGTGAACGTAAAAAAGTCATGCTTGCCAGATCCTTGATGATGAACCCATCCATCTTGATCATGGATGAGCCTGCGGCTGGTCTGGATTTATTTGAGAGAGAACGGTTTTTATCTGATGTAAATGATCTAAGCAAACAAGATGTAACGGTTGTTTATGTGACCCACCATATCGAAGAAATTATGCCTTTATTTACGCATGTTGCAATTATCGAACAAGGTGAATTGATTGCCTCTGGACGTAAGGAAGATGTATTAACACCAGAGCATATTCATCAGGCTTTTGGCATTCATGTGTCACTGGAATGGTTTCAAGATCGTCCGTGGATCAAGGTTATTGAAGACAAGTAAGCTTAATAAGCGAGCCAGCTAAAATGAATGTAGATTACTTAAAGGATGCGGCTATGACACAATTAACGACCTATATTGGAACCTCGAATCATGGGTTCGCGCAATATGCTCAAGATGAACTACGCAAGTTATTTCCACTCACGAAATTTACATTATTGGTACCAACCGAAGTGTTCTATTTTCAGGTTCCTGATGATACCGCAGATGTCATTCCGACATTGCAAGAGAATGAACCGATTTTTCTTCGACATGTTCAACCTGTTCATCAAGAATGGGAGCTTAGCCGCACGGATGCTGATATTGCGCATTTGACGGCATGGCTTCGAGAAGCCTATGCGGCTGGTTTATTTGGTTTCGGTGAGAAAATTGCAACGCAAATTCGTAAAGAAGAGCGGGCAGATGTCCCCTACGCTCCTTTTGCCATTAAGGCTGCATTCGATGAAATCCTCGTATCGGAATGCGGAGGCGAACCCGTTGTCCGTTACGCGGACCACATTATTTCGGTGTACATTAGCGCCAAAAAGCTATACATCGGTATATCGAAGCCACAAGAGAACCTGTCGGACTGGTCTGGCGGTGCGATCCGCTTCATGAAGGAAGAGGATCAAATTTCACGGGCGAAATTTAAGCTTTTGGAAGCAGAGCAGCGTTTCGGCATTGATTTCAGTGTCGCTCGCAAAGCGATTGATATTGGGGCTGCACCTGGCGGATGGACGTCTTTGCTGCTAGAACGCGGTCTGAAAGTAACAGCGATTGACCCCGCTGCGATGAACCCTCGTCTTCTTGGCAATCCTCTGCTGACATTCCTGAAGAAAAATGCAGGTGATGTGAAGCTGCGCGAAAATGAGTTTGATTTATTGGTTTGTGACATGAGCTGGGATCCTCGGCAAATGGGACGCCTCGTGGCGGATTTACTGTTCTCTTTGCAAAGTGGGGGGACAGCCATTATCACGGTGAAACTCATGCATAAAAAACCCTTTCAAACGGTTCGTGATATCCTGCGCATGTTTGAAGATTCACTGTTCCTTTTGAAAGCAAAGCAGTTGTTTCACAATCGGGAAGAACTCACTCTCTACTTGCAGAAAATATAAAATGTGGAAAAATAGCTAGATTTTCCAATAACCCTCCCTTATAATCAAGAGCAAGTTATCTTGCGAATAAGAGGGGGTTTTTATGTTATCGTGATGCAAACACCACAGTGGCAAGGTTCAATAGTAGGAGGGAGATACCAACTCGTATCTTTGCTCGGACAAGGCGGTATGAGTCGGGTGTATCTCGCGGAAGATCAGAAGCTAAAGGGGAAGCGCTGGGCAGTTAAGGAGTGTTTGTCTACGGATTTCGATGCGGCGACCTTCATGGAAGAAGCAGAAATACTTGCCAAGCTGGGGCACGCCCAACTGCCCCAGTTAGTGGATTATTTTATTACAGCGGATGGAAAAGGCTACTTGGTTATGGATTATATCGAAGGTCCTACACTTCAGGAGTTATTCGAAAAGAAACATCACGATTTGCCGATATCCCAAATTGTTCAAATTACTTTTCAACTGCTTGATATTTTCCATTACTTACACACGTTTCAGCCTCGACCGATCATTTACCGCGATCTGAAGCCCTCCAATGTCATGCTCAACGAACACAATCAAGTCCGATTAATTGATTTTGGTGTCGCCAGACAATTCAAACAAGGTCAAGCCTCTGATACGATGCAAATGGGGACGATTGGTTTTGCTGCTCCTGAACAATATCTAGGTCTACAAACGGATGCCCGTACGGACCTCTACACTCTTGGAGCAATGCTGTATTACATATTATCCGGTGGTCATTATGCGTATAGCAAGCCCAAGCCATTGGAACTGCTTAAAGAAGGGATACCGGAATCCTTACGCACAACGGTTCATTTTCTTCTACAAGATCAGCCTCAGAACCGATGTCAAACTGCAATGGAAGTGAAGCTGCGACTTCGTTCCATTTACCCCGAAGCATCAGCATTCTCAACAGATTTAAAACGACAACGAACACCTCTCGCATCTACCGTGAACGACAAATTAATTGTGATTGGTGGGTTGTTTGCCGGCGTAGGTGCGACATTCACTGCAGTAACCTTAGCCAGAATCTTACACGCCCTGCAAATCCCCAATGCGCTTGTTGAGCAACCGACGATTGAACCCGATTTGTATATGTTACTTTTCGGTGATCGACATGCCCCCAGCCCGTACAACTTCCCTTCCGAGCACATTCGTGACTCATCTTTCACAAACTCAACACCATGGAACAACGGTTTTACCACTTGGGTACCCATTCATCCTGATGGATTTGACGGCATATGGCAGGCTTCACATGCTTTTAAGCTTCTACACATGATCAAAAAGCCGATTGTCCTTTGGGACATATCGACTCAGTGGGAGCATCCTTCTGTACAGGAGCTTTGTCATAGTGCGGATGAGATCATCGTGATTGTAGATAGCTCGCCTGGAAAGTGCAGTCGCCCCAGCTCGCGCAAGCTTATCCAGCAATACGAATCCTATCAGCAGCGTGGTAAAAAGGTGCATTACATTGCGAATGGAGTGTTATCCGAACATTTTAGAAGGGAATGGCAGGATTCACTTCCATCTTTACCGCTGTGCTCGATACCAGAAATTCCTAGGTCAGACGTGATGCAAGCCGTTTGGAAGGGGGATTGCATCCAGGATCAGCCCCAATATTCGAACGTTTTGTACGAAGCCATGAAACCGATCCTCCGCGAAATTCTCCCCAACATGAACCTTAGTCAACTTGGTCGGAAATCAAGGAAATCGCTATTTTCCTGGTTCAGTAAGCACGGTTAGTGCTTTTATTTAGTTGATAAATCGTCCATGCTAGAAGGGTAGCGAAACAAGACCATAATAAATACGGAACCAATAGCCAAGCAGCTAGCTTGGAATATGGAATTGTTGCATAAATTAACAAAAACGTTGTTATTGCCACAATCGCGGTGTCTAGGAAGGCTAATCGTAAGTTTTTTAATTTGAATTCGAAAAAGGTGAATGCTTGATTGGCAACATAATTAACCAATAAAATCAAAACATAACTTGAAGATGCTTCTTGAAATCCATCGGTTTTCGTATACACAATGGCGGCTGATGCTGAAATAAAAACATATAAGATCGCCCAAGCGACTGCGAATAGTTTAGCTGGCGGGTACCAACTTGGTTTTTTCAATGTGGCGTAAAAGGAGAGATCTGTAGGGAATAATACGCCGGAAATAGTGAAAAGGGCATAAGTGATTAAGAACACGATGATGAACGTAAACACATCGAATCACCTCCTATTAGTAAGTGTAGCTTGTATTACTATATTACACACGTGGGATAAGTTATAACCAAAACTAGCCAAAAGTGTGGTATGATGAGTCATATTTTGTAAGAGAAGAATGAGGGGGAAACAGGCATGGAGCAACGATATTCAAGAGAATCCAGATGTTTCAAAACATCGCGTATTTTTCCAACCGACGTGAACAATCATAATACGTTATTTGGTGGTAAGTTGATGTCTTATATTGATGACATTGCTTCCATAGCGGCGCATAAACATTGTCGGAGGTCGGTCGTGACGGCATCTACGGATTCGGTTGACTTTTTATCACCGATTCACACGTCAGATTCCGTATGTTTAGAGTCTTTCGTAACTTGGACAGGCAAAAGCTCGATGGAGGTTTTCGTCAAGGTCGTAACCGAGGATCTGAAGTCAGGTGCAAGAAAAATTGCAGCGACCTCTTTCCTTACTTTTGTTGCCCTGGATGAAAATAAAGTGCCGGTCGAAGTGCCGGATGTTATACCGGAAACAGAAGAGGAGAAAAAGCTTCACGAATCCGCTCCGCATCGTGCTGAGATGAGACGAATCCGCCGTGTGGAAAGTAAGAAGCTGGCTAGCTTTTTTACGATGAAATACCCGTGGGAATAAAGGGATTGATTTATCAGGGAAATGTGGTACAATTTGGTTAATTGAAAATCGGACAAGCGGAAGCACCGCTGATTGTAGAGATCATACTCTATCGTCGGCGCGTGCTTTTTTGTTGTTCCGAAACAGGCAGGAGGGGAAGTATGAGAGCTGAAACGATCACTCGCGTGGCGATTGTACTCGCTGTTATGAGTTGTGTGCTCATTGGCAGTGGTGTTTATGTGAAGTTTGCTGGTTAGTTCCAGGTAAAGAGGAGGAGAAGATGAAATGAGAAAACTTCAACTGTATGTCTTAGATGACGACATGGCCTATGCCGAGCGATTAGTATTATACATCCGAGCGACAGAGTACGCTGACTGCGTGCAAGTTAAGCTTTTTTCGCAAGTGGATCTCCTGCTGCAGGTGTTGGAGGATCCACACATCAAAGGTGTCTTATTGTTATCTGAAGCCTACTATCCGTTATTGCAGTCACAACACACTTCGTTATACATGATGTTTTTGAGTGAAAATATCACGAATTCCAATGGGGCAGAAAACGTACTTCCATTCTTATTCCGCTTTCAACCGCTTCACCAGTTGCTCTCTCGTATTCAAGCGTTATATACGGAAGGCGTTTCATGTAATCCTCGTCCTTCCAATGCCAATCAAACACGCATAATGTCCGTCTATAGCAGCAGTGGCAATACGGGTAAATCTATTACGGCTGTTCATATGGCAAAGCAGCTAGCATTTCGAGGAGAGCGTGTCTTGTATTTGAGCTTGGAGACGGTGAGTGCAGCTTCTCTTTGGTTGCAAGGAGAATCCGGTCGACTATCTCAGCTCCTGTATTACTTAAAAGGCACACCTGAGTCAATAGGGCAGAAGCTGGAGCTATTAAAATCACATGATGCCACTCGCCGATTCGATTATTTGACACCTCATGAGCAAATGAGAGAGATGCAAGAGATGAGCGGTGATCATGTCAAACGACTGATAACGGCTATTGTGGGCTTGTCGGTCTACGATACGCTCATCATTGACCTTGAAGCGTCGGTTCATCCGAGAGTCGTCAAAAGCTTAGAAATGAGCGACTCGATCATTTGGCTGGTCCGAGATGATTGGCATGATGCGTTCAAAACAAAGTCGCTTTATAAACAATTGAACGCATTTCCTCATATTCACTTTGTCATGACGAGCTTTAGGGGAAATCAAACCAATACATTCGATTTTCTTGATAAAACTATGACGTACAAGCTCCCTTATATTCCTGAATGGAAAGTGATGAGTTCGGCAGAACAAGTCTGGCAATCGGATATCTTTTCCGAACAAGTGTATGGCATGCTGAGAGCTGTCTTAAATAAGAACGCTGTTACTCTAAAGGAAGGAGCTGCTTCTCACTTTGAATCAAGAGTTGTTTAATGAATTAAAAAGAGAGATTAAAGAAAATCTCGACCTTTCTCATGAGGTTAGTGACGCTCAGTTACTCGGGAATGTTGAAGAAACGATCTTTCGCGTTGCGAACGAATATGGATGGACTTCGACCGAAATGCATGCGGGGGTTAAACGGATTTTTGATAGTTTTCGAGGATTGGATATTCTCCAACCACTGATTGATGACCCGACAGTGACAGAGATCATGGTGAATGGTCACACGTGTATTTTCTTTGAACGTCTTGGCTCGGTTGAACGCTATCCGTATGAATTGGAAAGTGCAGAAAAGCTAGAGGATCTCATTCAAATGATTGTCGCCAAAGTGAATCGGATCGTGAATCAAGCCACACCAATTGTTGATGCTAGATTGAAAGATGGATCACGCGTGAATATCGTGCTTCCCCCAGCTTCGTTAAGCGGTCCTACCTTAACCATCCGTAAATTTCCTGCCAAGCCAATGGAGATGCGTGATTTGATACACATGGGAAGTATTTCGGAAGAAGCTGCTGAGATGCTGAAAATCATGGTTGAGTCTGGATTTAATCTATTTGTAGGTGGTGGCACGGGGTCAGGGAAGACGACATTTCTAAATGCGCTGAGTGCTTGGATTCCTGAACATGAACGGGTCATCACAATCGAAGATTCAGCGGAGCTTCAGATTCAATCTGTACCGAATCTAGTCCGAATGGAAACGAGAAATGCGAATACCGAAGGGAAGGGAGCTATCACGATGCGAGAGCTGATTCGCTCTTCACTACGGATGCGTCCCAATCGCATTATTGTAGGCGAGGTGCGAGGAGCAGAAGCGTTGGATATGCTAGCTGCGATGAATACCGGACATGATGGAAGCTTAAGCACGGGTCATGCAAACACTTCACTGGATATGCTGAGCAGGCTGGAGACGATGGTGTTGAGTGCAGCGCCGCTTCCCATTGAAGTGATTCGTAAACAGATAGCGTCAGCTCTAGACGTGATTGTACATATTTCCCGTATGCGTGATCGATCACGGAAGGTAACAGAGATTCATCAGGTCGTTGGTTTGAAAGATGGGGAAGTCCAACTGCAGCCGTTGTTTCTCTTTGAAGAGAGCGGGGAAACTCCTGATGGTAAGATCATTGGAGCGCTCAGATTTACGGGTCAGACACTTGCCAACCAACACAAAATTAGCATGGCGGGTAAAAAGCTTCCTGGTTGGTTTATACGTCATTCGGTTGGGTGTGAGGCCGTATAATGGTGTGGTTGCTGCTAATCTTGATAAGCGGTGGAAGTTGGTTATTACTTGTATATCTTGAACGCCGAAAATCTCCTAACAAACACAAAGTAAACTCCCCAAAACAGAAATCATCCATTTTTCCTTTCATCGATTACGACCAGTACCAATTAACCTCCAAAGAGCGAATAGCGGCTATTCTCATGCTAGCTTCACCGGCATTCATGATCGGTTATATTTTTTATCAAAATATCATCCTCGCTGTAGCTTTAGCATCCACAGGTTTTTTGTTTCCACGAGTTCGTCGGCAGCAATTAATCCAAAAACGCAAAAACATGCTGTACGTCCAATTTAAGCAAGCACTCAGCTGTCTATCCTCCTCCATGACTGTGGGGAAATCGATTGAATCGGCGTTTCGAGAAGCTTGGGAGGATTTGAAGCTGTTGTATCCTGATCCTGCCTGTCTTATCGTCGTTGAGTTCGGCATGATTTGCCGAAAAGTTGAAAATGGCGAACCCATTGAGGTAGCGCTTAAACATTTTGCAGATCGAAGTCATTTAGAAGATATTCAGAGTTTCACCGACGTCTTCCTGACTTGTAAGCGAACGGGAGGTAATTTAGTTGACGTGATGAAGCGAACAGCAACGGTTATCGCTGAAAAGCTAGAAATAACACAAGACATTTCGGTCATGATCGCTCAGAAACGTTTTGAATCGAGAGTGCTTGTTGTTGCACCTATTGCGATTGTAGCTGTGCTTGCCTTCTCATCGCCAGATTATATGGTTCCACTTTACAAGGGTAGCGGAATCCTTATCATGACAGTCTGCCTATTATTGCTTGGAGCTTGTTACGTACTCACTCAAAAAATAATGAATATCAAGGTGTAACATGTGGATGTGGTTATTGGGTATGGCACAAATTGTTGTAGTAATGACTTTACAAGTGATCGGGTGGAGGACATATGGGGCACAGCTTCAATCACAAGACTATCCGTTTAGGCTGCGGATGCTCTTTCCGTTCAGTAACTACTTGATCGACAAGCTCCGATTGTTGGAGAGGTTTCCTGATTTCACGTCGAAAATCCATCATAAATGTATGACTTTGTACGGTAGGAGCTTGTCTTCGCAGGGAAGCAAGTGGTTTATGGCTGAGCTCATTTCTGCCGGCACCTTGTGCTTATTCGCCGTAACACTCCTTGCCATTCTTGCTGGTGGGGACAGCTCATTATTTGCATTTGGTCTGGTAACTACGCTTGGTACTCCCCTGATGATGGTCCGTGATTTAGATATCAAAATTCGCAAAAAGCAGCAAAGGATGATCCTTGAGCTTCCTGAATTTTTGAGCACCATTGTGCTCTTGGTGAATGCGGGAGAGACGGTTAACCGTGCCTGGATACGTTGTGTTCAAGCTAAGCCGAATATGTCGGATTCTCCGCTTTTCAAAGAGTTACTTGTTGCTGTGCATGAGCTGGAGATGAATATTTCGTTCACGAAGGTGTTAGAGGATTTCAGTAAACGATGTGCGTTACATGAAGTGTCTTTATTTACGTCGACGCTCGGGCTGAATTATAAAAGGGGAGGCAATGACTTTGTCGTCGCATTGCATTCACTTTCGTTGGAGCTCTGGCAGCGGAGGAAGAGTGTATCTCGAACTTTAGGAGAGGAAGCATCTTCCAAGTTAGTTTTCCCCATGGTGCTCATTTTTGTTGTGGTGATGGTGATTGTAGCTGCACCTGCGTTACTTATGATGAATCAATAGGAGAGGGATGTTGAAATGAAAGCCATATTTGAATGCTTTAAACGTGTATGGAAAGAGGAAGAAGGACTGGGAACGTTAGAAATATTATTGATTGTTGCGGTGCTCGTAGCGATAGCGATCATATTCCGAAAATGGATCGTGTCGTGGTTTCAAAAGTTGATCGGAGAAGCGAATTCTGATCTGAAGGATAACAGTGCGGTAGCACCCTGTGCACCTAGCCCAACTACAAGCTGTGCGCCTTAATCCGCTCCATCGGTTCACTAGAAATGAGCAGGGTACCTTTACCTTAGAAGCTTCTCTCGTATTTCCTACAATTCTGATATGTACGGTGACGTTGTTGTTTGTTGGTATGTATGCGTACCAGCACGTTTACATACAGCAGCTAGCACGATCAGCGGCAGAAAAGCTTGCATTTACATGGAATAACAGCCACAAAGATGTGAAGACAGGAAGCTTTAATCCGCAGGAAAGGGATAGTTTGTACTGGCGGTTAATCCAGGACAATGTGAGCGATTTATTTGGCTTGTTAAATGGGAGTGGTGGGACAGCCATTACACTTCCAGCGTATCAGGTAAATGGACTTGTGGAGACAAAGCTGGCAAAAGCCGCTGGCCTACTCCCGCAGGGAGTTACAGGTAGCGCAACGTATACGAATTATCTTTTAGATCATCAAATTGAAGTGGCTGTTAAAAAGTCTTTTCTTATGCCAGCGATCCTTAGTAAATGGAAGTATACTGCTCAAACGGAAGGTAGGGCTGTTGCACACGTAGTAGATTCAATTGAGCTAATCCGGACCATAGATTTGACACGCACCTATTTGCCGACGTTGGTTGGTCGGATTTCTCCCCAGAAAGCAAAAGCAGCTCTTGTAGAGCCTGTGAAGAGTGATTTATCGGGTCCTGGCGTCACCATCCAATCAGAACGTCAGGCATCCACTTATTTGAGATCACTGGTTGGTGGTACGGAGGTTGTGCGGACTACGGTTTCTGGTAAAAGTAGAAAAATCGATGCTTTAGACGCACGCGGGATTGGTCATCAAGCCTTTTATAGTTTGACGGAAGCCCAGCTAAGGGCTGAACAGCTGCCAAAAGACGTCGAGTTGCTTCAGCATGATCCGACGGTGAAAGGTATTGTCTGGCACTTTTTTAAGAAGGACGCCAGCGGCAAAGGGATGCCTTCAGCTGCTTTTCGCAAAGAACTCGAACGCAAAGGGATTGTAGTGGTTATTCACAATTAGAAAGAGGAGAGACTTTGAGGAGATTCCTATTTGCAGAGAACGGCACTGTATCGGTTTATTTGATACTCATTATCGTGCCGATTTTCTTATTTCAAGCCGTGCTCATTGATTTTGCTCGAATCAAAGTAGCAGAGAAAGAGACGGAGTCCGCCGTTCAGGCGGCGGCTCGATCTGTCATGTCCTCCTTTGATATCGAGCTGCAGAAGAGAGGACTGTATGGCATGGGCCTTTCTCAGGAGGAGTCAGAGCAACTATTTCAAGATGTATTTGAGAGAAACTTATCGGGCGGCGTATCTTCGAATGCATTTCACTTCATTAACACCAAAGTTGTGGAGGAGTCCATGAACGTGACACCCGTTTATGCACTTGCAAACCATATCATTTTCGAAGATCAACTTATAGAAGATATGAAAATTAAAGCCCCCATCGAATACACCCTTGAAATCGCTGATAAATTTCAAAAAAGCGGTGTTCGTGAGCCTTTTCAGCTTGGTTCGCAATTCGCCAAAGAGGCAGCAGAACTAGAGAGGTTGATTGAGCAGCGTGAGGGCGCGCTTGACGAAGCATGGCAGAGTGCGGAAGCGCTGCATGCAAAGATAAGCTCCTTTCATAGTTACTATCGAACAAGAATTGCTGATTTAGATGAGCTGGCAGAACGCATAGGCATCCATACAGTTGACGAAGTTCGAAGTGAAATTAGTCAGATTAGTGAGGAATTGCAATCACTCACGAACTCGATTAGGGAAATGGATCTTTCGATATCTGCTTTGAGTAAAACGGGAGCAGAGGGTGTAGCAAGTGTTCAAACAATACTTACAGCCAAAAGTTCACTTGAAGAACAAGCTAGTATCCTCTCTCAGAAGATTGGTGACCTCCAAAATTTAGTCCAACAAATACTCAACTATACCGCTCTAGTTATCAGCACGAAGCTCGAGGTTGCTGCGAATGAGCGAGAAATTTCTCAGCTGCAACAAGTGATTGAACCAGCCCTTCGACTGGCCAAGCAGAAAAATGATGATATTCGTATAAAGTTAACTGGGATCTCGGACTCATCTACCAAGGGTGCTCAAGGAGCAAGTGAAGTCTTTCAGCATGTTTCTCTTATAGGTGATGATTATTTCTATCACTATCAAATGTCAATCGCGAGTATTGCTGCGTTATTTTCAGCTTTACAATCTTTGATTGAGCGTGTCTTCTTGTTTACGTCAGAGCATACAAGCGAGGTCAATCAAGCCAATGAAACCTATTGGACAGTTTCAGATGATTTTCACAGGAAACAAAGCATGTTAGAGAAATCTAGAATGGATGCGAATGAAGCAACTACGATAAATAAGCAGACTCAGAAGAATAAAATTCAAGCTGTTCTGGATCAGGCAAAGCAAGCCATCGGTGGGTGTAGCCTAACGAATTCACAATCCGGTGATACTGTACAATACAACAAACTCCAAGGCGAATCAGGTTTTTATCAGAAATATCGCCAAGCGAATGCGCAAGATACGATGATCGGGAATGATATTGCCTATGACTTAGATAAAGCAGAATCAACTAGTCTGAGGGCGATGGACATGTTGGGTGCGATTAATAACGCTGCTGAAACGTTACGAGATGAACTTTATGTAAATGAATATGCCCTCACGAAGTTTAACTTTCGAACCTACGGATTAGAAAAAGAGCCAAATGGCCAGCCGAAACTGTCCAATGAGCTAGATGACTCTGGTACTCATATGTTAAAAAACCAAGAAGTTGAGTATCTTTTGTACGGGTTTTCATCGTGTGCCGCCAACATATCATCGGCTTATGCGGAAATGTTTTCATTGCGTTTAGCCATTCGTACCGTTGAAGGCTTAATAGATCCGAAAAAGGAATTGCTCAACATGGGGTCCCCATTACTCATGCTATTGGCTGCAGCGGCCCAAGGTGCAGTAGAAGCTCTAGTAGACATGAACGCGCTGGTAAAAGGTGACGCTGTTGAATTATCGTCTAAGCTTTCAGCAGCTGCGCTCAAGTTGACGTACAAAGACTATGTACACCTTTTCCTCATGCTTCATAGTAACAATGCTAAGCTAATGTCCAGAATGCAGGCACTCCTACAATTAGAAACAGGCCGAGATCTCAGCCAAGAAGCATCCTATGTCCAAGCAAATGCGACGAGTGAAATAAGACTTTGGTTTATCCCACAAGTAATGAAATTGTTGGATGGGACTGGACTTTTAGGGTGTCAAGTCGTCGGTATGCAATGTCAAATAAATCGAACAGCTGTCGTATCGTATTGAGAAGGGAGAAATGAAGTTGCTTCGAAAATTGTACAAAGGGCAAGAAGGTGGTATTGTCCTTGAAGCTTCGCTCATCTTGCCTTTGTTTCTAGCTTTTGTTGTAGGACTTGTGCTTTTCATTCAAATTGCCCTCGTCGAAATGGCGGTGCAGTCAGGTGTTTCTGAGGCTACAAAGTCGATAGCGGGTCAACTTTATCCCGTTCGAATTCTGGTCCAAGAAGCCCGATCAAAATATGATCAAAGCCGTGCTGCGGACATGTTAAATGCTGCAGTTGATCATGTCCAATCAGCGCGAAACCATGTGACAAGCGCGGAGGATTATGCAGATGAGTACGCATCCTACATACCAGATTCTCTTTTGGAACTCGTACGTTGGGAAAAAGAGAAGCGTGAGCTGGGTGAAGGTATGACGCAAGACGAGCTGAATGGTCTATATGAAACACAGGTGAAACCGCGCATGCTAGCGGCTTTTACATCTATTGTTCTAGTGTTTTGTGATACATCTATCGTGGATAAGGGGAACTTTAAAGTCATCTCCGTGGCGTTACCGAGTATGGAACAAGGCGGTGAGGCATTCTTTGGGATCGAAGCGCAATTGACCTATAAGCTCCCGATCCCTTTTATGAGTCAAACGATCGTTTTGAAAAAAAGAGCCTATGAACGGTCTTGGGTAGGGGCATAGTTGAAAGGAGGAGCAAACATCATTTTATGGATTCAAGGCCTATTTATCATTTTTATTTCAATAGCGTTTGTTATTGATGTTCGTCACTCAAAGCTGCCCAATAAGCTGACGATGTGTGGAACAATACTCGGTATATTGTTTCACACTTGGACACAGGGGTGGCGCGGATTAGAGTTCTCCCTTCTTGGTGCATTAACTGGCTTTCTAATCCTATTTTTGTTGTATCTACTAGGCGCTTTAGGTGCAGGGGATGTGAAGCTTTTTGCAGCTATCGGAGCAATGATGGGCGTTACTTTTGTAATTCAAACACTTATGTATGCCATTTTATTTGCAGGGTTCATTGGACTTTTCCTAATACTTATTCAGAAACAAGTTAGAGCTGTCGGTTATAAATTTACTGGATGGCTTATCGCTATTATTGCCTACAACAAGATTGAAACATTACGCGAGATTAAACATCAAAAAAACATCAAATTTCCCTTTATGTACGCAGTTTTACCTGGTGTGGTTGCCGCTTGCTACTATTCTTTGTTTTGAGATGAGGTGATTGTTTGTTAACGCAAGAAGTATTTGGACTTCGTTATGAGTTTACATATCGACACGGACACTATATGGAGTTGTATAAAGAAGGGGGACTGCAAGCCAGTGAACTTTCCTCTTTGCAGGTACGGATGTTGGAAGCGAATCAAGTGCCGAGGCTGCTGCCGCTAGATATTTATGAGGTGGATTCTCGACTTCGTCTGCAATATAGGTTGTCTTCCAAACGTATGCTGTCCCATGTTCTGAAGGTGGAGGCAATCTCTATTCATCAGTTAGCCAAGCTGATGTACGCAATTGTGTGTACACTCGAAGAGAGCAGAAATTACATGCTTGCTGAAATGAATTACGTGTTAAAGGATAATTTCATTTTCATCGGACAAGATTGGTCGGATGTTTATCTGACGTATGTTCCGCTAGACATGCAGCATGAAGGAGATGACATCTGTCTTTCTATCGATTCGCTCCTCTGTAAGCTTATGGTGCATATTGGGGCAGTGGAGCAGGATCACCTACAAGCTTGGATCTCTTCGAATGTGGGGATGAAGAGCCTAGATAGGTATAAGGAAGCATTATTAACACTTATGGATGAGCCTATTCTAGAGCAATATTCAATTTCAGCTAAAATCATTCCGAATCAAGATCAATCTGAAATCAATCAAACTCTTCTAGGTATCAATGAGCAATCGGAACCTAATGTAAACTCATCGCAAGAACAAGGATTACCTAAAGCGCATTGGAAGCGGGAAGAAAATAAGCAATTACATCCTAGTATTCCCAACTTGGCTATACCTCATCAAAAGCAAATGAAAGAAAATGTCCTACAAACGCCAGTAAATTCCCCTAATAGCAAATTCCCCCTTTCGTTCATCCTCCTTAATCAGCGAGCACGATGGATGACAATAGCGTTCATTCTTATACTCACTGCCTTTCTATGGCAGCATTATTTGACATACCCAACAACAAACTCGCTCCGTCTTAACGCTGGAATCACATTACTGCTGGGAGATGTGGGCTTTATTCTGTTGTGTATCGGCCGGCCAAAATTCTCGAGAGCAATAGCAGTGAAAGAGAAAGAAACGCCAATCGAAATCGCAACACTTCATCCCGAGTACACCGCCTCAAGTTCTTCCTTCTCGGCAGCGGATCCATTGGATATGCAACATTACTATCAGAATCTGCCGATGCATACAACACTGCTCCACCCTTCAAAACCAAATGCGACTGTACTCCTAGGGAAATCTGCAAAACAACAGCCGCTTGGCCCCCGATTGGAATTTCAAGTAGATGGCGGAAGCCAAACGGTTCCCATCAATAATCAACTATTCACAATCGGCAGAAGTGATACGAACAGCAAGGTTGACTATGTGTTGGAAGAAGCTGGTGTTTCCAGAATCCATGCAGAAATTATTCAGACTAGCAATGGTTACCAGCTTCGGGATGCTGGCTCTACTAACGGTACGTATTTGAATGATCAGCCCATGATCACCTATCAAGCCTATCCACTAAAAGACGGGGACATTATGCGAATAATTCGACATGAAATGACATTTCGACTCTAATACAAATAGTTCTACTTCCTGTCTGCCGTGAGCAGTGGTATAATAAGAAGTCGCGAGTAAAATACGTGATTATCTTAGAACAAGACAGGGGTTTGGTTTTACAAAATGAGTCTCTTAACAATTGAAGATTTAAGCCACAGCTTTGGCGACCGTACATTATTCAAAAATGTATCGTTTCGCTTACTCGCTGGTGAACGCGTAGGTATCGTTGGAGCGAATGGCGTGGGGAAATCCACGTTGATGAATATATTAACTGGCAAGCTTTTGAAAGATACAGGAAAAGTAGAATGGACACCGAGAGTCCACTATGGCTATTTGGATCAGCATTCCGTGCTGGCAGCGGGTAGAACCATTCGGGATATTTTGCGTGATGCGTTCCTGCCTTTGTATGAAGAGGAAAAAAGAATGATGGCGATTACCGATAAAATGGGCGACGCCACACCAGAAGAACTTGAAGTCCTGCTGGAGGAAATGGGCGAAATTCAAGAACGTTTGGAAATCGGTGATTTCTATTTGCTAGATGTGAAGATTGAGGAGATGGGCAACGGCCTCGGTTTGAATGCGATTGGGTTAGATCGTGATGTAACTTCACTTAGCGGTGGACAACGGACGAAAGTTCTATTGGCTAAGCTTCTATTGGAAAAGCCAACTGTCCTACTACTCGATGAGCCTACCAACTATTTGGATGTGGAACACATTGAATGGTTGAAAATGTACCTGAAAGATTATCCCTATGCCTTTATGTTGATTTCACATGATACGGAATTCATGAACGAAGTCGTTAATGTTGTCTATCATTTGGAGTTTTCCAAATTGACGAGATACACTGCGAACTATGAGAAATTCCTTGATATGGCTGAAATGAACAAGGCGCAGCACATCGACGCTTATGAGAAGCAACAGGAGTACATCAAGAAACAGGAAGATTTCATCGCTCGCAACAAAGCGCGGGCGTCAACTTCAACCCGCGCGAAGAGCCGGGAGAAGCAGTTGGATAGAATTGACCGCATTGAACGTCCAGAAACGGCTATGAAACCTACATTCGTATTCAAAGAATCGCGTTCAAGTGGTAGAATCGTATTTGAGGCGCAAGATTTGGAGATCGGCTATGATCGTGCCTTGCTTCCGAGGATGAATGTGACGATTGAACGTGGGGAGAAAATTGCCATTGTTGGCTGCAATGGAGTTGGTAAATCAACGTTATTGAAGACGATTTTGGGCAAAATCGAGCCTTTCAGCGGGAAAACGTATCGCGGCGATTATTTGAGTCCTGCTTACTTTGAACAAGAAGTCAAAGCGCCAAGTATGACACCGATAGATGATGTATGGAATTCATTCTCTTCCATGACACAGAACGAAGTCAGAGGAGCACTCGCACGAGTAGGTCTCAAGAATGAACACATCACCCGTGCGATGAGCATGTTAAGTGGTGGCGAGCAAGCGAAAGTTCGTCTATGCAAACTGCTCATGCAAGAAAGCAACTGGTTGTTATTCGATGAGCCTACGAACCATTTGGACGTCGTAGCCAAAGAAGAGCTTCAGCGTGCCTTGAAAGAGTACAAAGGAACAGTCCTTCTTGTTTGCCATGAGCCTGAATTCTATGAAGGCTGGGTAACACGTGTGTGGGACGTTGAAGAATGGTCCGCCAAAGTAACGAATTAAACAATTAAACAAATCGGAGGAGATCACGATGTTAACGCACGTTGTGTTTTTTAAGCTCAAAGATCGCAGTCCTGAAGCGGTGGAAGTAACCAAAGCTGTTCTTACGAACATGGAAGGTAAAATCCCAGTTTTAAGGCACATTGAGGTTGGGACTGACATTCTACATCTCGAGCGTTCTTACGATATTGCACTCATAACGAAATTTGATTCTCTGGACGATTTGAAGGTTTACGATACACATCCTGTGCACGAAGAAGTCAAAGCGCATATGAAAACAGTATTGGACGGAACGTCCATCTGCGTTGATTTTGTAAGCTAATCCAGTTTGAAAAACATAGAAGAACAGTGTAGTATCCTTAGAAGAGGCTCGTTCTTGACGTTGTCAGGTACCCCGCCAAAATTCTTAGGCTGCACTGTTTTTTGTGTGTTTAGCGCAAAACTATACTTACATAGACATGGGAGAGGAATCCAATTGAAGTCCAAATTAAATAGAGCTTACATGACAGAAGTTCTTGAAATGCTCTTGCGGACTCCTAGTCCGACAGGGTATACGCATCACATTATGCAAAAAGTAGAGCTAGAAGTGAGTAAGCTTGGCTTCGAGCTTTCTTATACGAATAAAGGCTGCGGTATCGTTACCGTTCCTGGTACAAGTTCTGATCGCGTAATTGGCATCTCTGCGCATGTGGATACGCTCGGTGCGATGGTACGTTCCATTAAAGAGAATGGCACGTTGAAAATCACGTCACTCGGCGGGTTTATGATGGGCGCTATCGAGAATGAATACGTGCAAATTCATACGCGTGATGAACGTGTCTATGATGGTACGATTCTGACTTCGAGACCTTCTGTGCATGTATACGAGGACGCAAGAGAGTATAAACGCGATGAAGCGAATATGGAAGTTCGTATTGATGAGCTTGTCTCCTCCAAAAAAGATGTGCAAGCACTCGGCATCCGAGTTGGTGATTTCATCTCTTTCGATCCGAGAGTTCAAGTGAAAGAAAATGGCTATGTGAAATCACGTCATTTGGATGATAAAGCTAGCGTAGCATCCTTATTTGGACTTCTTAAGCTAATGAAGGAGCAAGGGTTACAGCCTCTTTACACAATCAAGCTGTTCTTCTCCAATTATGAAGAGGTTGGTCACGGATCTGCCTTTATTCCTGAGGATATTACCGATTTTATCGCCGTCGATATGGGGGCACTCGGTGATGATTTGAGCGGAAGTGAGCGCGACGTTTCGATTTGTGCCAAGGATTCGTCAGGTCCTTATGACTATGCGATGACGTCGAAAATGATTGAGCATGCCGAGAAGCTCGAAATCGGCTATGCGGTGGACATATATCCGCGCTATGGCTCGGATGCATCGGCTGCTCTTAGAGGCGGCCGCGATATTCGTGCAGCGCTAGTTGGGCCTGGTGTTCATGCGTCACATAGCATGGAGCGTACGCATATGGATGCTGTAGTGAACACGGCAGCCCTTCTTGCCGCGTACATCATGGAGCCGGTGCAAGGATGAATATTCTAAGCGCGGTCGATATCACCAAAACATACGGCGACAAGGTACTCTTCGATGATATCTCGTTCACCTTGAACGAGAAGCAGCGTATCGGCCTCATCGGCGTGAACGGCACAGGCAAGTCCACGCTGCTGAAGATGCTAGCGGGTCTGGAAGCTCCGGATCGCGGCAAGCTCGTGCACGCGAACCATTTCCGCGTGGAATACTTGCCGCAAAACCCAGAGTTCGATCCGAACTCTACGGTGCTTGAGCAAGTATTCCACGGCGATTCGCCGCTCATGAAGACGCTGCGCGACTATGAGCTGGCACTTGCGGAGCTGGAGCTGGACGCCGCAAGCGAGAAGAAACAAGCGCGCCTATTTAGTGCGCAGGCGCGCATGGATGAGCAAGGTGCTTGGGAAGCCAGCACCTTGGCCAAAACCGTGCTGATGAAGCTCGGCATCAGCGAGTTCGACAAGCCCGTCGGCCTGCTGTCCGGCGGTCAGCGCAAACGCGTCGCTATGGCGCGCGTTCTCATTCAACCAGCCGATCTGCTCATCCTCGATGAGCCGACGAACCATATTGATAACGAGACGGCCATCTGGCTCGAGGAGTTCCTCAGCAAGTGGCGCGGGGCTTTGCTGCTCGTTACCCATGACCGGTACTTCCTAGAGCGGGTCACTACCCGCATTCTCGAGCTGGACCGGGGCAAGATCTATAGCTACGAGGGGAACTACGAGTGGTTCCTCGAGAAAAAGGCAGAGCGGATGGATTCCGAAGCCGCTAGTGAAGATAAGCGGCAGAATCTCCTCCGCCGCGAGCTGGCCTGGCTCCGTCGCGGCGCGAAGGCGCGCACGACGAAACAGAAGGCGCGTATCAACCGCGCCGAGGATCTTCGGGACCGCAAAGTGGACGGTCCCGCTGACAAACTCGACATGGCGCTGGCGGGCAGCCGCCTTGGCAAGAAGGTGATGGAGCTAGACACCATCACCAAGGCCTTCCCTGGCGGCAAGCCGCTGCTCAGCGGCTTCAGCTACATCGTGATGCCGAAGGATCGTCTCGGCATCATCGGTCCGAATGGCAGCGGCAAATCGACGCTGCTTAACATGCTCGCTGGGCGCATCCAGCCCGACAGCGGCACGATTGAGACCGGTACGACGGTGAAGCTGGCCTACTACACACAAGAGAACGTCGCGATGGATGAGAAAATGCGCGTGATCGAATATATCAAAGAAGCTGCGGAGCAGATTCGCACGTCGGATGGTGAAACCATTTCGGCCGCACAGATGCTAGAGCGCTTCTTATTTTCTCCTAACCTGCAATGGTCGCCAATTGGCAAGCTTTCTGGAGGAGAGCGCCGAAGACTCTATCTGTTACGTACCTTGATGGGTGAGCCAAACGTTTTGCTTCTCGATGAGCCGACGAATGACTTGGACATCCAAACTTTGACGATACTGGAAGATTATCTGGATCAATTCTCAGGGGCTGTCATAACGGTTTCCCATGATCGATACTTTTTGGATCGAACCGTTTCTCACCTGTTTGCTTTTGACGGTAATGGTGGGATCGAGCCGTTTATCGGTACGTATTCCGATTACTTGGAAGATAAGCGTGAAGAAGAAGAGGCGGAGCAAGCGAGGAAAGAAATCGTTCGCCAAGCGAGCTCGAAAACAGCTAGCAACAGCACGGCTTCTAACTCTTCCAATGCAAGCTCGGCTGCAGCAACGAATCGCCCCAAGAAACTGACGTTCAAAGAACAGAAGGAATGGGACGAAATCGAGAACACTATCGCTACGCTAGAAGACAAAGCCGATAGCTTGAAAAAGCAAATCGAAGCCTCAGGAAGTAACTTTGATCTTGCTCGTGATCTCTATGAACAAGAGCAACAAAACGCAGCTGAGCTCGAAGCAGCCATGGAAAGATGGACTTATTTATCGGAGTTAGTAGAAGAAATAGAACGAAATAAGTTATGATAGAAGAAAATATAATAAAGGTAGGTATATAGACCCCATGATTAGTGTAAATAACGTGACGCTTCGTTACGGCAAGAGAGCCCTATTCGAAGACGCCAATATTAAATTCACACCAGGAAATTGCTACGGATTGATCGGAGCGAATGGTGCAGGTAAATCGACTTTTCTCAAAATTCTTTCCGGTGAGATCGAGCCGAACACAGGTGAGGTCAATATCACGCCAGGAGAGCGAATGGCTGTCCTCAAACAAAACCATTACGAGTTTGATGAAATCGAAGTTTTGAAAACCGTTGTTATGGGTCACGCGCGCCTGTTCAAAATCATGGAAGAGAAGGATGCTTTGTACGCAAAAGCTGATTTCTCCGAAGAAGATGGCATGAGAGCAGCTGAGCTTGAAGGCGAATTCCAAGATCTAGACGGCTGGCAAGCAGAATCTGACGCAGCTGAGCTTTTGATCGGTCTCGGAATCCCGACGTCCCTGCATGACACCAAAATGAAAGATTTAGACGGTAACGAGAAAGTACGTGTGCTCTTGGCACAAGCGCTTTTCGGTAATCCGAACATTCTCCTACTCGATGAGCCTACCAACCATTTGAACTTAGAGTCCATTCGCTGGCTGGAGCATTTCTTGTCCCGTTTCGAAGGCACTGTTATCGTGGTATCACATGACCGTCACTTCTTGAACCAAGTATGTACACATATCGCCGATATCGACTTTGGTAAAATCCAAATGTACGTGGGTAACTACGATTGGTGGTACGAGTCCAGTCAATTGGCACTTCGTTTAGCACGTGATGCGAATAAGAAAACCGAAGAAAAACGCAAAGAGTTGGAAGCCTTTATCGCTCGATTTAGTGCGAATGCGTCCAAATCCAAACAAGCGACTTCCCGTAAAAAACAATTGGAGAAGCTTACGCTTGAAGATATTCGTCCTTCCAGCCGTAAATATCCATTCATTCACTTCAAAGGTGAGCGTGAAGCTGGTAAGCAATTGCTTGCCGTTGAGCAGCTTTCCAAAACAATTGACGGCGTTCAAGTATTGAATAATGTTTCGTTCACCTTGAACAAAGGGGATAAAGTCGCTTTCGTGGGTCCAGACGGTATTGCCAAAACGACGCTTTTCAAAATTTTGATGGGCGAAATGGAAGCAGACAGTGGCACGTTCTCATGGGGCGTAACGACATCGCAGGCGTATTTCCCAAAAGACAGCCAAGATTACTTTAATTCCGAATTAACGCTAGTGGATTGGCTGCGTCAATACTCCAAAGATCCGGATGAGTCATTCCTTCGCGGATTCCTAGGACGCATGTTGTTCTCAGGTGAGGAAGCGCTGAAGAAAGCGAATGTCCTTTCCGGAGGAGAAAAAGTACGCTGCATGTTCTCCAAAATGATGTTGAGCGGTGCGAATGTGCTTATTCTTGATGAGCCAACGAACCACTTGGATTTGGAATCCATCACAGCGCTTAACAATGGCCTTGTAGATTCCGACTGTACGATGTTGTTCGTCTCCCATGACCATCAGTTCATTCAAACGATTGCGAATCGCGTCATGGAGTTGACACCGAAAGGTATCATCGACAAAATGCTGACGTATGATGAGTACCTAGAAAGCGAAGATGTGAAAAAACAACGCGAAATTCAATACGCGTAAGCATAGCATAAATGTAAAAAGCGCCCTGACGTCTTACTCTCAGGGCGCTTTTAGCTACACAAAGTGTTGTCTAGCTGCCGCCAGTGCGACGGCGTTGATTATTTACTTTTTTGGTCATTTGGCTTTTCGCAGTTTGATTACTATTTCCAGCTGCTTTGGGGTTGGCACGCGCTGCGGCTTGATCCGCTTGCTTCTGAGCTAGTTTTGCTTTAATTGCATCGGCTAAGCTGACTTTTTTGACACCTTGTGGCTCGACCTGGTCGGCCTGCTGGTCTTGAGGCTTGTCTGACATAAGAACACCTTCTTTACGTGGTATAACCATAGTATAATCGAATCAAAGAAAAGATGAAAGAAGGTGTGTGGGGATGTTTGATCCTACGATCTATGACAATATCAAAGTTGTACTCGAAGGCGCCGTCTACGATTTGGATTTGGAAGGCAAAATCATCATTACGCGAAGAGAAGATCTCATTGACTTATCTTCGATGTCTCGCACATTTGCCATTGAATTTGCTAGACAAGTAGGCCTGCCAAATAAAGCTGAGATATACCTCCATGTTCATCTAAGCGATTTGGCAGCAGAAATTCTAGAAAATCCAACGGCTAAGCCGGGTTGTACCCTGTTGATCAAGCTTCACACGCATGTGAGCGATGCAGAATTAGATTGTCCGAACATTGAAGCGCAATTGAACGCCATATGGGAGCAACGTCCTCGGATTACACAGCAGATTTCGTATCTATACGGTGAACAACCGGAAGAATACCGTAATCTCATCACGCTTTCCTTTGGCCGCAAAATTGATGAAAGCCACTTGGATGACTTCTCCGATCTAATTGACTATGCCTTCGAAAGCTTGGTATGGTTGGATGAAAGAGGGGCACTGTGAGTTATGCAAGAATTATCCCAGCAAGACCTGTTAGTACGTGTTAATCAAGTAAGAGAAGGACCTTTTGCTGTCTTTATGTACACACCACTATGTGGTACTTGTAAGGTAACAGAGCGCATGTTGGACATTATTCTGACGATGAAGCCCAATTTGCCGATTGTGAAATGCAATATTAATTTTCTGCCGCAAATCAGTCAAGAATGGCAAATTGCAAGTGTTCCGTGTATTGTAATCATTGAGTCAGGTAAAGATAAGCAATTTATATATCGGATGCAATCCGTGGATGAGCTGTATCGCAAGCTAATGTTATTAGTTAAACAAGAATAGGAGTTGATCATACGATGAGTTTTCAAATTGGAGACCACGTTATCGCTGAGTATAAAACAGGGGTTTATTTTGGTGAGGTTGTTGAATTGTCCTCAAGCATGAAGGCGGCTGTTCGCATTCTAGCTGTTAAGGAGCACCCAACACAAGGAGATTTACATAATCCGATGGATCCAAGCGTAGCTTTTTTTCATCAAAGACGGGCGTTATCCCATCTAGAGATTGCGTTAATGCCGATTGCGACGATTCGTCCTTATGCAGGTGCCGTACCAGGTTACCAAGAATCTCTGAAGAGAGCGCTATTGGCTCAAATCGATAAGCTGTCGGACATGGAAGCATGGGCTCGACGCTCTCTACAGGAGCTTGATCAGCTGAATAAAGAATATTTTCCACCGTCCAATTAGGAAACTTCTAGGTACAATTTAGTGCCATCGTTGTATTTGAAAATAGCTACATCACCAATGATCTCGATCATCGAGATCATTTTTAATTTTCTGCGAAATTCAAAATGAAGTTCGTATTCCTTCAATTTAGTCGAGAGTAACTCCATTTGGGAACGTTTATGAGTAAAATTCATCACAGGGATCGATTTATTTTTGAAGCGGATCGTGTTAGCTTGCATGTTCAAGCCCTCCTTTACACTGTAACTGCTGCTTTATTGCTGCTTTACACTATTTAGGATACATTTCAAATGTTAGATATGTTCGAGTGCAACTATTAAAAAAGTTTTAGCATTTTATTATATGTGAATAATAGCGCGACAGGGCTAGTTCCGATAAGATAAATTTTGGAGCGCAAGATTCGTGGTTGCGGGGGAAGTTAACCCCATTTATAATAGATAAGATTGTATTCTAACAGGTTCTGGAGGGTCACAGAAATGACAGTAGCAAAACCAACTCGGATTGGAATTATTGGCGCTGGAAACATCGGGAATGTTCATATGGAGACTTTCAAATCGATACCAGGGGCTCAGCTTGCAGGTGTGACGGATGTTTACTTACCGCTTGCTGAAACGAGAGCAAAAGAACACAACATTGAACAGGTATATGCAAATTCAGATAAATTGTTAGCGGATCCTTCCATTGACGCAGTTGTGATTGCTGTATCGAATGAGTGGCATGCGCCAATTGCGGTACAAGCTTTAGAAGCAGGGAAGCATGTTATGCTTGAAAAGCCGATGGCGATTGATCTAGCTTCCGCTCGTCAAATTGTAGAAGCAGAACGCAAAGCAGGCAAGATCCTCATGATTCCTCACCAAATGCGTTGGGAAGCAGCGTCCATTGCGGTAAAGGAGCAGGTCGAGAAAGGTGCGCTCGGTCATATTTATCATGCGAAAGCAAGCTATTTGCGACGTAAAGGGATTCCAGGTTGGGGAACATGGTTTACGCAAATGGAAAAATCAGGCGGAGGCCCCCTTATCGATCTTGGTGTACATATGTTAGATTTAACCCTGTATTTGATGGGGAATCCAAAGCCGGTTTCCGTTTATGGTTCAACTTATGCGGAGTTTGGACCGCGCAAGCAGGGTATTGGAACATGGGGAGCACCCAACTGGCAAGGGAAGTTTGATGTCGAGGATTTGGCCACGGCTTTGATCAAGTTTGAAAATGGTGCTACACTTTCCCTGGATGTCAGCTGGGCGGGATTACTGGAAACGGATAATTTGCCAGTTGTTCAGCTGCTTGGAACAGAGGGCGGCGCTTATGTGAAAGGTGCGAAAGGAAAATTGTTTGCAGAGAAATTTGATCGTATCGTTGAAACGGAGCTATCTGCTCCTACAGCCAATGATGACCCGCGTGCACGTATGGTGCAGCATTTCTTATCCAGCATCGTGAACGGTTCTCAGCCGATAACTTCTGTCATGTCAGGCTACACGAATAATTTGATCCTAGATGCGATTTACCGTTCGTCGCAAACAGGTGATGAAGTGAAATTGAACTGGGACATCGAGTAGACAGGGGCTGCAAGAAGTGAACTGGGAGTTATTTAGTATCATTGGAACGATTGCTTTCGCAGTGAGTGGTGCGATCGTTGCGATGGAAGAGGAATATGATATCTTAGGTGTCTATGTACTTGGGCTTGTTACTGCGTTTGGTGGAGGGATTATCCGCAATATGCTTATCGGGAAACCGATCGTGCTCCTGTGGGAACAAGGCATGTATTTCCAAATCGCTCTGTTTGCAATGACGGTTGTTTTCTTTATGCCAGTGAAGTACATACGGTTATGGAAAACGTGGGAAGCTTTTTTCGATGCGATTGGTCTCGCGGCGTTCGCCATCCAAGGGGCGCTTTATGCGACGAATATGGGACACCCATTAAGCGCGATTATTGTCGCGGCGGTCCTAACAGGGATTGGCGGAGGTATGGTTCGCGATGTGTTAGCAGGTCGGAAGCCGCTCGTGCTCAAAGATGAAATTTATGCCGTTTGGGGTATGCTCGCAGGTGCTTTAGTCGGACTTGGGTGGTCTCAAGGCACGTGGCAGTTAGCTATTCTTTTTGCACTTATTGTCATATTGCGCATGTTCTCCGTCAACTATAAATGGAAGCTGCCGAAACGATCCCTGCGTGATTCTTTGGTGGAATCCAAACGGAGATCGGATTCTTAGTCACATTCAGCATGCTAGATAGCGGCTTTGAGATAGGAGGAGAGTTAGTTGGAAGCATCCTTAACAAAAGAACAGAAAATTTCTGCAGAAACGATCGCATTGCGTATGATTTCCGTGAATGAACTGCTCCAAACGGAGTTAGATCTGTACGAAGTTTCTAAGGATACCGAGACAGGTGAGCACTATCTGCATTATGCGTATATGCATCGAGATTTCACGAATACGGGAGAGCCGGAGTCCTTTCACTATTTAATGCCGATTGAGAGTGATGATGTGCTTGGCATGATTTTTGGTGAGCAGGGGTACGCATACCCCGAGCATTGGAAGTCCTCCTTTTTGCGAAATGGGCCAGAAGGCTTCTATATTTGGTGGGATCCTTCTCATGAAGCTGAGCAAAGTGAAGATGAGGCGATTGCTGCCGATTTGATGCAAAAGCTGAGAGCTTTTCATGATCAAGGAAACGTTGATCCGGAAGCTGTACGCAAACTCCTAGAAGAGATTGATGAGACACGCAAGAAGGAAGAGTAGATTGGAATCGAAATTAACTCCTATAAAGGTCGCTCAATTGAGTTACCACAATACCTGCTCCATAAAAACTGCGGTAGTGCAGCTTTTATGGAGTTTTTACGTAAATATGGCCAAATCCTATAGGCTGAAGATTCTCAGATTTTTGTTAGTAAAAATAAGGGAATCTGACCATATTAACATTATCGTCAAATGAGAGTCAGAAAGGGGGGTACTTGAATCATGAGCATGGAATCGTATCATTTTGCAAATTTAGGTAGTCACGAGGAATTAATGCAGGATCTTCGCAATCTCGAATCTCGTATGAAAGAGGAATTAGGGTACGAAATTGCGCTAATTGCGTACACGAAAGAAGCGGATGGTTTTCAAGCAAGTAAGTAAGTTTAAGTGTGATATACACAGATATAGAGAAATAGGGGGAATGACGATGAAAGCTGTGAAAATGTCAGTCATCATGACGGCTGCACTCGTCGGCTTGACTGGGTGTTCAGCCGTTAATTCTAACAAAAGTGAGAAAGCTGCAGTTTCCATACAAAGTGTCAGCTTATCAGATTCGAGTGGAACTAAGTTGGAAAATGTTACGCAAACTGGTACAAGTGATACGCACATTGAACAATCAACAAGGGGGCAAACACAAGCAAGTGATGGCTCCGTACATAGTAATACATATCTCTCTATGAATCGTGAATTGGCAGATCAGGTGATGCAAGAGGCACATCTGGGCTCGACTTCAATCGCAATGACAGATACAAATATTTACGTTGCTGTGGATATGGGGGATTTCGAGGATAAGGGAACTAATGAACGTTCAAAGCAATTAAGCAAGTATAACGATCCAGCAACAGAAGCGGGTTTGTTCGGCTCGGGCATGGGTGCTCAAATGGATTGGGTCTCCGCCAAACCGTTACCCAATGAGAGCATGAATGCGATCAGGCATGTGTTAACGCGTATTTATCCGGAGTCGCACATATTCATTTCTTCCAATGCGCTTTTCGTAAATCGGATGATGTACTATGACATGCAGCAGCGAAAAAACAAACGCATGGATACGTACTTGCATGAGTTCAATACTATGGTGCAATATACATTTAATAGCAGCAAATGAGTAATAAATACAAGGTTCGTTCCTACTGCAGCTCGAGAATATGTGAGTATGTACAGCTTGGCGCAGCTGTACAACGAATTTCCTTCGAAACCATGCTGCCCTTGCTCGGAGAAGCCATGGCTTTCTACGCACATGCTGTCATTGAGGAGCCTTGGCTAACTTGATGAGGCTTGACAATTCGCGCTTTCCTGATAATAGTTAGAGAATAATGCAATCAGGAGAGGATCACCAACGCGATGATGACAGATTTTTTGAAGATAGAAGCCTTACCAATTGAAATTCGTACAAGTCTGGAAGAGAACAAACGGACTGTACATACAGCTGAAGATCGTAAATTGATAGGAGTCGCTGCGTATGAAGCACCAACTGATGAGCTTCTCACGGATGCGATTCTTTCACTCTTTTTAGGCAAAAATGTGCTGTTAAAGGGGCCAACAGGCTCTGGTAAAACGAAACTAGCAGAGCACGTTTCAGCGGTCTTCAATCAACCGATGCATAGCGTCAATTGTTCCACGGATTTGGATGCGGAGGCGTTACTAGGCTTTAAAACATTAACGCATGATGATCAGGGACGAAGTCAGATTGTTTTTATCCCTGGGCCGATTATGAAAGCCATGACCAAAGGACATTTTCTCTATATTGATGAAATTAACATGGCCAAACCGGAAACTTTGCCATTAATTAATGGCGTGCTTGATCATCGGAGATCCATAACGAATCCTTTTACAGGTGAAGTCATTACGGCTCATCCGAATTTTAGAGTCGTTGCTGCTATTAACGAGGGATATGTTGGCACGGTACCTTTAAATGAAGCGCTGAAAAATCGTTTTGTCACCATTGATGTTCCTTATTTGCAAGGTGAATTGTTGTTTCAGTTATTAAAAAGTCGCTCTGTGTTACGTGATGAGAAGCTCTTAAGTACCTTCGTGCAGCTCTCTGCTGACTTGCTTTCCCTGATTGAAATGGGGCAGCTGCCCGATGAAGCGGGATCCATCAGAGCCTTGTTAGATGCGTGTGATTTGGCGGCTTATATCCCACCTATGCGGGCAGTTACGCGCGCGATTGCGGATAAGCTAGAGGATGAAAGGGAACGTGCAGCTGTGATGAATACGGCTGAAACGTTATTATAATGCAATGTTCGTAGGTAGCCTTAGCCGATTGGATGATAAAATTGATGCCATGCTGCATATGCAGCTGGTTGATTTGGCTCGATTATTTACGAAACGCGGAAAGCTTGAAGTAGAGGCTGCGTTTCACGCGCACTATGATGAGAATGCCTCGCAAATGACTGTGAGTCAGTTTTGGTGGGATTATCCGCTGCGCGACAAAACGGCTGGTATGAAAAGCGATGTGTATCTGCGTTGTCTTGGCAGTGCTTGGTTTACGGGGAGTGAGGCAGTCGGCTCTTACCTTCACTATTGTTCGAATGCTAAGTTTCCAAAGCTGGCCAATAGCTTATTTGCACTTTGTGAAGATATGCGCTTAGAGCGGATTTGCCGCAGTCAACGTCCGGGTACGGGAGCTGTTTTTGCACATCGCCATCGCATCTTAGGTGGATATTTCCAGCATAAGCTCCGAACCCATATGAGTAAAGGGGAGCTCGCGGATGCTATGCTGTTGCTTGTGTATGGATGGTTCACGGGGAAGTCGTGGCAGAGTGGGTTATTTGAAGCTGGACGTGAGATATCTGGCCGTTTAACTGGGCTCTATGCCGTATTGGAACAAGTAGAAGAAGCGACGCATACCTCCGAGGTTGCAACTTATTGTGAAAGGATAATCGACGCGTTGTCGGGTTGGTTGGAGCGTGATGCTGTGGCTGCGTATTTCTGGACGCAGCAGGGAAGCGGCATCGCGGCTCCTCTGCCTGCGGATTATAAAGGCGAGCTGAAGCGCGCGAAGCGGCTCGCCAACGATGATGTGCTCCCCGAGCAAGAGGGGGAGCGTCAATTGCCAGGCCAAGAGCGTCTGCCGACTTGGCATCGCGAGAGCAGCGACCGCAGCGCAGGACTGCTGCGGTTCGAGCTAGAGCGCGGCGCACGCACCGCCGCGCAGGGCTCTGCGCCCCGTGAGGGCGATGCCGCCGACCAGGCGCTCGCCATCACCCAGGGGCGCTCGCAGCGCGCCCAGCGCACCGGCGCCGCCGCTGAGCGGCGCCAAGGGGCTTCCGTGCCCGCGGCTGCGGGGCACGGGGAGGGCGAGGTCGCCGCGTATGCGACGGCGACCTGGCTCTTGCCTGAACGTCCTACTGCTGCGCAGGAGGACGGGTTCAGGCGCCTCCGCGAGCGCGCAGCGCTGCTCGCGAAGCCCTTGCAGCGTGAGATACGACGCACGCTGGAGCAGAAGCGGATCGCCCCGCGCGGCGATCGCCTGTTTGGGCGGCTCGACAAGCGGCTAACGCGAGCCGTCACGCAAGAGCTGCCGCGCCTCTTCTATAAGAAGCGCGCGCCTGCACCCCAGCTAGACGCAGCGTTCGCGCTGCTCGTCGACTGCTCGGCGTCCATGTATGACAAAATGGACGAAACCAAGCTCGGTCTCGTGCTATTCCACGAGACCTTGAGAGATCTGCGAATCCCCCACGAAATTGTGGGATTCTGGGAGGACGCGGACCGCGTCACAGAGCAGGAGGCACCGAACCTGTTTCAGGTTGCGGTGGACTTCGGCTCCTGCCTCGCGGACGGGAGCGGAGCGGCTCTGATGCAGCTAGAGCCGCAGCAAGACAATCGCGATGGCTTCGCAATTCGCGAGATGACGAAGCAGCTGCTGCGGCGCACAGAGCGGCAGCGCATCCTCCTCGTGTTCTCGGATGGGGAGCCTTCAGCAGCCAACTACAACGATGTCGGCATCCTTGATACGCACGAAGCCGTTCTGCAAGCTAGACGCATGGGCGTCGAGGTGATCAGCGTGTTTCTCGCAAACGGAACCGTGCACGAAACACAGCGGAATGCGATGCGTAATATGTATGGGCGAAGCAGCATTGTTGTTCCGAACGTCGAGGAGCTGCACGAACAACTCGTGCCGATTTTGCGCAAGCTCTTGCTGAAATCGATTCTTACTTGAGAGTAAACTCCAGTTATTTTATAAGATTTTCGGTTATCACCCCAATATCCTGAAATTAACTGGAGAAAATCCATTTATCATCCCAAATTTATCCAAAAGCAGCAAATTTACTTTACTTTTTTCCGTTACTTGGTATCCACTTTTCAGCTAGAATTCGTTGGCAATTGCAATCCGGATTATCTATTAATTACTTTCAAAAGACAGATCTCATCTATCTTTTAACCTCAAAATCCAGTACAATAGATCAGGGTCATTCTAGGTAAATTTCGCCAAACTCCGACAAATATCGGATGAATTTCATAGGCAACAAACATTTATAGCTTGAACTCATCATTCATTTAGGAGGCATGTCATCATATGTACGGAGCACCCTTATCTAACAAATCCAAGAAAATCATGCTGCTTGGCTCTGGCGAGCTTGGTAAAGAAGTCATTATTGAAGCGCAGCGTCTCGGAATTGAGACGATTGCCGTAGATCGTTATGCGAACGCTCCAGCAATGCAGGTTGCACATCGCAGCCACGTAATTTCTATGCTGGATGGCGAGCAGCTTCGTGCGATTATCGAAAAAGAACAGCCTGATCTCATCGTGCCCGAAATTGAAGCCATCGCTACTTCTGTTCTTGTCGACCTAGAAAAAGAAGGCTACCGTGTTATCCCCACGGCGACAGCTTCCCGTTTGACGATGGACAGAGAAGGGATTCGTCGACTTGCTTCCGAAACTTTGGGCTTGCGCACAGCCAAATATGAGTTTGCCAATAGTCTTGAAGAATTGCACGCAGCTGTTTCGGTGATCGGGACACCTTGTGTGATCAAGCCGATCATGAGCTCTTCCGGCAAAGGGCAAAGTGTTTGCCGCACGCCTGAGGGTGTAGAAGCTTCGTGGAACATTGCAATGGAAGGTGGACGTGCCAAGAACGCTCGTGTCATCGTCGAAGAATTTATCCATTTTGAATCCGAGATTACTTTGTTGACGGTTCGTTCTGTTTCAGGGACAACATACTGTGAGCCAATCGGTCACATTCAAAAAGACGGTGATTACATCGAATCCTGGCAGCCGCATACGATGTCTGAACAGCAAATTATCGATGCCCAGCAAATGGCAAAGACCATTACGGACGCACTCGGAGGCCATGGGCTGTACGGCGTTGAATTATTCCTTTCGGCAGATGGAGTTTACTTCAGCGAAGTATCACCGCGCCCTCATGATACCGGTATGGTTACGATGGCTACTCAGGATCTTAGCGAGTTTGCGCTGCACGCAAGAGCCATTCTCGGATTCCCGATTACGGGAGTTCGCTTGTTAACTCCTGGTGCAAGTTACACGTTAAAAGCAGATCGCGAGCAAGTTGAATATACGATTAGTGGTATTGATGAGGCGTTATCCGTACCGAATACGCAAGTTCGTGTGTTTGGCAAGCCGGAAACAAAAGTAGGTCGTCGTATGGCAGTAGCCCTTAGTTCTGGGGAAACGGTGGAAGAGGCGCGCAGCCTAGCTAAAGAGGCGGCTAGTAAACTCACTTTGAATTACAACTAAAACAAGTATGACTGCAGTATCTATGCCATGTCTGAGGTCATCATCCGGAGGCAAGCACTATGGAACCCAAAGCAGCAAGACTGTCTCGAACCGTGTTGACAGAAATTATTTTGCCGGCGGACACGAACTACCATAACACTGTGTTTGGCGGTCGTGTTATGCAGTATATAGATAAAGTTGCAACCATCGCATCGATGCGACATTGTCGTAAGAGCGTGGTAACAGCCTCGAGCGATAGCTTGGATTTTTTTGCTCCGGTTAAGCTTGGCGAGGCGATTCAGTTGGAAGCATTTGTCACGTGGACGCATCGCAGTTCGATGGAGGTTTATGTGAAAATTGAGTCGGAGAACCTTCTAACCGGCGAAAAGAAACGTACAGCCACTTCGTTCCTTACTTTTGTCGCATTAGATGAGCAGGGACAGCCAAGTCCCGTGCCTGGCATTATCGCAGAGACGGATGAAGAGAAACGGTTGTTCGAATCCGCGGAGGCGCGTTTTACTGCCCGCAAGCTGCGCAAAGAAACACGTTTATAAGAATTCAGTCTACATGTTACATGGAGCAGTTCCCGCGAGGGAGTTGCTTTTTTACGTTGGAAAAGGAAGGAATAACTGGATAGTTATTGAATAGTAGAAGAGGATTCAAGGTTGTATCCAAAACAGGTTACAAGAAAGGCTGCCCAATGAAGACGAGAACTAAGAAGATTTGGCTTACAAGTGTCATCGTAGTTGCAACTGCTGCCATATCCTATCTCCTAACAGATAAGTACCTTATTTTAGATAAAAGAGACCAAACGTATGGGATATATGATTTCTTACCTACTCTTATCGATGCGGAAGTGGAAGTCACTGGAACGGGTAAGCAGCATGTCGGCGAGGAACTAGTATCGACCAATATTGTTATCAAAAAAGTACTCAACATGAAAGATGGAATAAACCTTAAACAAGGCGAAGAAATAACGGTTTATGAACGATATGAACTTCTTTCAAATCGGAATCTTTATCCCATACCTTTAATGCCAGGACGTAGTGTTACAGGGATGGGAACGGGGTATCAACGATTAAATAAAAATGAATCTGGAACTGTAAAGTTATTCTTGGATAAAACCACCGGTCGAATCTGGGTAATATCTGTTATAAGGAAGTAATGGAAACTTTTTCTACACCACAACTTTTTACTTGCTTTTGAAGTCAAATTTAAAGGAGGAGTAAGCTTCTCTATGTCATTTTGGAAGATAAGGATGAAAAATCAATGGAACTTGTTGATATTAAGCAACGTATAGGCAAGCGATTTCCATTCTTATATGGGCTCCGTGTCAAGCAACTCATGTTAAAGCGACACATCATGAATCTAAATCCTAGCGTCAAATATGCTCGTGGTAAAGGTGCACAGATGCTTGCATATACAGCGAAAAAGCATAAATCGATTTTACGGCGAGTGCTTGGAAATACGGATCCTATTTTACAAGAAAATAAAATCGTGAATTTGAAAATCGCTCTGGAGCATGTAGATGGGATCGTGATTCATCCTGGTGAAACTTTTTCCTTTTGGAAGCTAATCGGTGTGACAAGTAAAGAAAAAGGATATATCGAGGGCCTCATGCTATCGCATGGCGAAGTTCGTGTTGGAACGGGAGGTGGGCTATGTCAATTAGCGAATATGCTTTACTGGTTAGCTTTACATACACCGCTAGTGATAAAAGAAAGACACCATCACAGCTTTGATCTTTTTCCGGACGACCGCAGAGTAATTCCATTTGGGACGGGGACGAGTGTTTTTTATAATTACGTAGATTTGCAATTTTATAATCCGACACCACATCGCTTTCAATTCAATCTTGAGGTGACAGAGGAGTACTTAGAAGGCACGATATCCTGCAATGCGGATTTACCTTTTAGTTATAAAGTGAAAGAGAAGAATCATGAATTTTATCAAAAGGCGAACAAATGGTACAGAGGGAATGAAATATGGCGGCAAAAGATCAACAAACAAGATGATTCGATGGTGGATGAAGAACTGGTTAATTTGAATCATGCAGAAGTCAAATATATGAAATCAAACGTATCCCAGGAGAACCGATGAAGAAAGAACATGTAAAGGATTTTCTCATTTTTGGTTGGAAACAGGCCTTATGCTGCATCTTTCCAGTTGTCATATTTTTGACTTTGGCTGTATCCAAAGCTGTGCCGTTGCCTTTCATGCATCGCTATGATTTCATTTTACTCGTGTGCATCCTTGCACAAATGGTATTGGTGTTGACGAAGCTAGAGAGCGTAGATGAACTCAAGGTTATCACGGTATTTCACATCATCGGACTTGGACTCGAGTTGTATAAAGTGCACATGGGTTCGTGGTCTTATCCAGAGGAAGGGTGGACGAAAATAGCTGGTGTCCCGTTATATAGCGGCTTCATGTACGCCAGTGTGTCTAGTTACGTGTGTCAGGCATGGAAACGATTCGATTTACATCTTGTCCATTGGCCTAGAACTTCTGTTGCGATCCTGATGTCGATAGGAATTTATGCCAATTTTTTTACACATCATTTTACGTATGATATCAGGTGGATTCTCATTTGTGGGATAGTAATTCTGTTTTACAAATCCAATATTCGGTTCACGGTCACGACCAAGACCTATCATCTGCACACGATACTTTCCCTTGTGTTAGTTGCTTTTTTTATTTGGCTGGCTGAAAATATATCCACCTTTCTTGGCGCTTGGCGCTACCCTGATCAAGAAATTTCTTGGCGAATTGTTCATTGGGGTAAAATTAGTTCATGGTTTTTGTTGGTGATAATCACCATCATCATCGTGGCAGAATTGAAACGGATTAAATATCCGGAGCAGGTTGAAGGTGCGACGCTGAAATGGAGCCAAGAGGAGGCGGTCCATCATCTCAAAAAATGAACTTATCCCATGCCCAGGCTGCCAACTGGAGCTTCCAAATCGACATCTAGCAGCGATGGATCGCTTTCATACTTCAGGCGAGTGCTGGGAGCTCTATGGCGAATTAACTGCGTATAACATTTCGAGAAACGATGTCAATTTCACACATCAGACGTGTGTGGACGCGTATGGTGCGCAGCATGCAGGAGGTAATTCGAAGCCGATCACGACGATCTTTTCATTGGTTGGCTTGTGCTTAGCAATCGAGGATGGATTTACGGGGAGAAGGGTGCAGCAGGCGCATATGGCTTTGTCGAAATGGCCCAAAACATGGACACATTTACAACCACCTCAACAAGGCAGTGAGCTCACAGTACTAGATGTATTACGAGCGACGGGAGATGAGGAAAGGGATGTGGTGATTCAGTTATGGGCGCGAGCTGTTTGGAAAAGCTGGGACTCCCAGCATGACTTGATCCGCAGTATTTGTGCAAAATTGATTTGAAATTAGTGAGCGATTACCTCATTTAAAATAACCCCCAGAGTACTCAAGCTCTGGGGGTTATTCGTCTAAACTTTATTTTTACTTAGCTCCGCCTTCGGCAAGGATCGTCTCCCAAATAGCGCCTTTACCGTAAAGCTCTTTGTTCACTTTATCCCAACCGCCCAGGTATTCGATATTGAATAGACCAGCAGGTGTTGTGTAGTTTTTCTCATATTGCTTAGCGACTTCTGGAAGCACAGAACGGAAACCTTTATCAGCAAACACTTTTTGAGCATCAGCAGAGAATAGGTAGTTATAGAAAGCTTGAACAGCTTCACGATTACCATGTTTATCAACGTATTTATCAATAATTGCAACTGGATTCTCAATGGAAGTCGTGTATTGTGGAATCACTTCTACATATTTCTTACCGGATTGAATACGAGCAACAAGTTCGTTTTCGTAAGTAATGATCGCATCGCCTACACCTTTATCGAAAGTCGTGAGGGAATCGGCGCCGCTCTTATCGAGTACTTTAATGTTTTTGTAAATTTTAGCTACGAGATCTTTGGCAGCAGCAGGATCTTGTTTACCAGCGGCTTCGGAAATTTTGAGACCAGCACCATAGACGGCATTGATATCCCATTTAGCGCCACCGGACGTGCTCGGATTCGGGATGAGGACTTCAACACCTGGCTTAGTTAGATCAGACCAGTCTTTAATTCCTTTTGGATTCCCTTCACGTACACCAATAGCTGCAATAGAGGTTGTTACGAAACCTTTGAATTTGTTGTTTTTCCAGTCATTTGTGATTAAGCCTTTTTCTACGATTTTTTGAATATCGCCTTCGAGAGAAAGTGGAGCGATATCAGCTTCGAAGCCTTGTATGATGGCTGTAGCTTGTGAACCGGATGCCACATAGGATTCTTGGAATTCAACCGTTTGACCTGTTTTCTTCTTATAGTCTTCTTTAAATTTAGGTAAGATCACTTCAAAGGAATCCTTCAAAATGGAGTAAGCCCCGATGGTGATGGTTACTTTACCGCCTTCGGCTTTCGGTGTCGTACTTGCTGCAGCTGTTGCAGCAGTTGTTGCCGCGGCTGTAGGTGCACTTGTGCTACCCGTTTTCGTCGTGCCGGATCCGCATGCTGTTAGCGTAATACTTGCTGTGAATAAGGCTGCAGTAACAAGGCCAAGCGTTTTGAAATTTTTCATGGTTAACAACTCCCCTTCTTTTCTAAAGCTTATTTTTTATTGATTATATGAAGACAGGCTGTGGATCTTGTTTGGCCTGATTATCAATCCAGGTTGTACCTGATTGGGTAAATACAGAAATCTGATGGATAAGAATGTTGACTTCATCACCAACTTGATAAATGCGTTCTTTCACAGGTTGATAAGCAAAAAGTTTGAGATGACCTGTATCCATTTCCAAATACCAGGAATCCCCGCGGAAGTGGACATGGGTGACTTTGCCTTTCTCGCCGGCAGTTGCTAAATGACTAACGTTATGTGGACGAACCTCGATATTTTCAGGCCGGATCAACACATTCACATCAGAACGCCATTTGCCGTTTTCTTGAAGATCCTCAAGTGTAGGGAATCCGACAAGCGGTGTATAGGTAGAAAGGACGTTAGATTCACCAATGAAGGACGCTGCGAAAGAAGAAGCAGGCTTCGTATAAATTTCCCAAGGACTTCCTTGCTGTTCGATTTTCCCGCCTTGCACCAGAATTATTTCATCAGCAACCTCGATCGCCTCATCCTGATCATGCGTAACGAATAGGGTCGTTACTTTGAATTCATTGATGAGATTTCGCAGCCAAACGCGAAGCTCTTTGCGAATTTTGGCATCGATTGCGGCAAAAGGCTCGTCGAGCAGAAGAAGCCGCGGTTCAGGCGCTAAAGCTCTAGCGAAGGCAACCCGTTGGCGTTGTCCGCCTGATAGTTGGTGCGGATATTTGCGCTCATGGCCCGCAAGCCCCATCAATTTCAACAGATAGGCAACGCGATCTTGAATCTCGGCTTTCGACTTCTTGAGCACCTTCAACCCATAGGCGACGTTGTCAAACACCGTCATATGCTTGAAAAGCGCATAGCTTTGAAAAACGAATCCAATGCCTCTTTCCTGAACAGGGAGATGAGTCGCTAACTTGCCATCGAAATAAATATCGCCGCCAGTTGGATTTTCAAGTCCAGATAACATCCGCAGGATGGAGGTTTTACCACCACCGCTCGGTCCAATCAATCCGACAAGATGCCCTTCTTGTATTTTAAAATTAACGTCTTTGATTGCATGAAATTCACCATAATGTTTATTTAGGTTGGTCACTTCAATGTGCATGCGGGGATCCTCCTCCATTGCTTCTCGTTGCTTCGCTTCTTCGTTTCAACCATTCTAGTGCTAACAAAATCGTGATGGATATAAGACCTAATACGAAAGCCACGCTATTGGCTGCTACGAGTTGGAATTGTTCAGCGTCTTGATAGACAAGTGTAGTGGCCGTTTGAGTTTGATTAATGATGTTGCCAGATACAACCAAGATGGATCCGAATTCACCGAGCGACCGAGCGATAGTCAAAATCAAACCATACACGACGCCCCAGCGAATACTCGGCCACGTCACTTGGAAGAATGTACGCCATGGGCCAGCACCTAAGGTGGCAGAGGCTTCTTCTGATTGTGTGCCGATTTCTTCAAGTAAAGGAACAACTTCACGGACCATCAAAGGAAATGTGATAAACATGGTTGCGATCACCATACCAGGAATGGCATATACAATTTTCATGTTATGGTCTTCCAGGAAAGCGCCTAGCGCGGTATTTGGACCGAAAATTAAGATCACCATTAATCCCACAATGACAGGTGATACCGCAAAAGGGAGATCAATTAAGGCATTAATGATGGGCTTTAGCCAACGAGAGATCCAAGAGCCTCTTACAATTTCTAAGGAAATATAAATACCGATAATGGCATTGAGCACAGTTACGATGGTGACGATGATCAACGATATTTTCAATGCGTGTAGAGCTTCGGGACGAACAAGTGCATCAAGGAAGGCACGCGGACCATCTTCAAATGCGCCAAAGGTAATTCCCAAGAAAGGCAATATAATTAGTAGGAATATAACCAAAAAAGAAATACCGATTAATAATCTTCTCATGCTAGCCGCCCCTTTCCGCGAGTCCATACATGAATTCCCCATAGAATCAGAACGGAGAGTGTCAGGAGGACAAGTGAGATGGCAGCTGCACCTTCTGGATTGTAGTTCTGCGTTTCACCATATATATAGACTGAGGCCACCATTGTTTTCCCAGGTAAATTACCGGAGATAAGGGAAATGGCACCAAATTCTGCGAGTGAGCGGGAGAAAGCGAGCATGCTGCCGGCAATCGTACCGGGTAAAAGAGCTGGTAGTATAATGCGCCAGAACGTATAGAATCTGCTAGCGCCTAATGTGAAACTTGCTTGCTCTTCAGCTGGATCGATTTGCTCCAACAAAGGCTGAACCGTACGAACAACGAATGGAAAAGTTACGAAGACAAGACCGATAACGATTGCGGTTTGATTATATAGAAGCTTAATCCCCGCATGATCTAGCCAAGTCCCTAGTGGACTTTGTGGTCCTAGTAGGGTTAGAAACATTAAGCCAGCAACTGAGGTCGGGAGTGAAAAGGGAAGATCAACCATGCTGTTAAGAATACTCTGTCCGCGGAAACGATAACGGACGAGAACGTATGCGATGATCGTTCCTACCACTGCTTGAATCACTGTCGCGATAATACTGAGCTTAATCGTTAATACAATCGACTTCCATGCTAAAGGTCCTGTGACTTCTTTCCAAAAAGGTTCCCATCCTAACGAAAATCCTTTAACATAGATGGAAGCAATGGGGATAAGAAGAAACACAATTAAGTAGCCTATAAGCACGGATCGAACCGTCGCTTTAAAAACCTTGTTACGCATGGAACACCACCTATTCTCATAAAACATACTAACTTACTTGGTTTTATAAAAATGACTATAACAGCGTCAGGATTATTCTGTCAATACGTTTTTGAGGAATATATGCATGGTGTTAGATTTTTCTTTTAGCATATAGTAGAAGCTAGGCATTTTTTTCGATTAAACCGTAGAAGGCATAAAAAGCGGTGTTAACATGAGTTTCAAATCTAAAACCAAGTATAAAGGTGTAATTTAAGACATTTACATACTGGGTCGACCAGATAAGCCTTAGCAGATCTTAAAGGTAAAAAGAATGTTACTTCTCAGGGTTCTTACATAAGCCGTTACTTACTTGACTTCGCTCAAAATGATTGGATAATTTAAGTAAATGATGCATTGACACCTTTCATTTCCCGTGCTAATATGAATTTACATTCTAATTCCGAGTAAGTTCATCAGAATAATATGAGTAATGAAAGGGAGTTACCAGCATGGAGCATGCCATCACGATTCAAAGCGACAATGTCGAATTAGCCGCAACGTTACATTACCCTACACAGCAACCCTCAGCGGTTCAAGCCGATTGTCAGCGTTGGCCCTTAATCATCATTTGTCACGGATTTATTGGGAGTCGAATCGGTGTTGACCGGCTTTTTGTAAAGGCGGCTCGTTCTTTTAGTGCACAAGGTTATTTTGTACTTCGTTTTGATTACGGCGGTTGCGGAGAAAGTACAGGGGATTATGGTGCAGGTGGTCTAGATGTACTTATTGAACAGACACGCCGCGTGATTGATTACGGTGTTTCCATTGATTGTGTGGATCTCAGTAGAGTAATTCTGTTAGGACATAGCTTAGGCGGAGCCGCAGCAGTCCTGACGGCAGCTAAAGATCATCGTGTGAAAACACTGGTACTTTGGTCAGCTGTTGCACATCCACATAACGATATTATGCGTATCGTCGGCAAAAACGAGTATGAGAAACTGCCTCTGGGCGGTACGATCGATCATCATGGTTATAGACTGACAAGTCGATTCTTCGAATCCTTATCTCAGCATCAACCGTTTGAACAATTACGTAAATTTACTGGGGATGTTTTTGTGGTCCATGGAACTGCTGACGAAACGATACCTGTCGATTATGCGCCGTTGTATCAAAAAATGTTTTGGTTGCGCAAAGAAGGACAATGTGACTTGGAGCTCGTGTATCAAGCTAACCATACGTACTCGACATCACCATCAACAACTGAATTGCTGGAGAAAACGGGGAATTGGCTGAATTATACCTATAAACGAAACAAAGAGTGGAACGATTGGACAATTTAATTTGATTTGGAGGCATGAGGATGGCGAAACCATTGGAATTAGATGAAATTTGGGTAGAGCGAATTAAGCAAATTTTGGATGGACTCGAATATGGATCTGTGCAAATCGTTGTTCACGATGGTAAAATAACGCAAATTGATAAAACAGAGAGAAAGAGATTCGAAACCGCGGCAATCCCGCAAGCGCAAGTCCCTTTGCAAGCTGTGAAATCGAACAAACAAAAAAGTAAAGTATAGTTATAGTATGTTAATGCACTCATACAGCGGCCCTCTTTCCTATAGGAAAGGGGGCTGTTTTCATGCGTCAGAAGACGTATACTAGAGAGGAATAAAAGCGGGATTTGGAAGGGGAATCTTATGCGTAAAGGACACTTTATTTGGGAAGATGCGCAGGGAATCAAACACTATGTGTACGAGTGGCTTCCTTCAGAAGAGGTAACGGTGGAGGGCATCGTGCAAATTGCTCATGGAATGGCAGAAACAGCTGCCAGATATGAGCGTTTAGCCGAAGTGTTAACGAAAAGTGGATATGCCGTCTACGCGAATGATCATTTGGGGCATGGCCAAACGGCTGGATCACTGGATGCTGTAGGCAAATTTGGCAAGGATAGCTTTCATGCCATAGCTGCAGCTATGGGTCAAATTACCTTGCAAATTCGTTCGCGATTTGAAGATAAAATGCAAGAGACGCAAGATAACAGCCAAGAAAAAAAGGCAGATTCTCTGCCGCTCTTTATGTTAGGGCATAGTATGGGCTCATTTTTAACTCAGTATTATATGGTGTCACACGTAGAGCAGTATCCCGATCATGTTCAGGGCTTTATTTTATCAGGCTCTAATGGAAAAGAAGGTGCAGCGCTTGGAGTTGGCATTGCGATTGCGACTTTGGAAGCCGCTTTCCGTGGAGATCATTTTCGGAGCTTGCTGCTGACGGCGCTCTCTTTTGGGACCTTTAATGCCCGATTTAAGCCGAATCGTACACCATTTGATTGGTTGAGTAGAGATGAGCGTGAGGTAGATGCTTATATCGACGACCCATACTGTGGTGGAATCTTTACGTCAGGGTATTTTAGAGACTTCTTCAAAGGTTTGAAAGAAATTCATCAACCTAGTCATGTGAAGCGAATACGCAAGGATATCCCGATTTATCTATTTTCAGGTGATGAAGATCCTGTTGGCGGACAAGGCAAGGGTGTGCGCAGACTGATTGATGCCTATGAGAAACTTGGGGTTCAGGATGTCAGCTATAAGCTTTACCCTGGTGGACGACATGAAATGCTGAATGAAATCAACCGGGATGAAGTTATGAGGGATATTATTGCTAGGTTGGATGCTTGGGTGGGGAAGGGGAAGTAGAGGAATGTAGGGATAAAAAAAGCTGTTCCTGTTGGCCTCGAATGGCTGGCAAGGAGCAGCTTTTTTTTGCTTCAAACTAAACGTTTCGTTCCAGCTGTACACGTATGCCTCCGCGGTCGATTTGAATCCAGTATTCACGATTCGTTCATTCTCTACGCGGTAAACTGCGCTAGCAATTTCGATAATAGTCTTACCAGTCTGCTTTACGCCAGCAGCTTCTTAAACTCCTCGGTCAGCAGCGGCACGACCTCGAACAGATCGCCGACAATACCGTAGTCGGCGACTTTGAAGATCGGCGCCTCCGCATCCTTGTTGATGGCGATGATGACACGCGAAGAGCTCATCCCCGCCAGATGCTGAATGGCGCCGCTTATGCCGCACGCGATGTAAATTTCCGGCGTCACGACCTTGCCGGTCTGACCGATCTGCATCGCGTATTCGCAGTACCCCGCGTCGCAGGCTCCGCGGGAAGCCCCAACCGCGCCGCCTAAAACGGCAGCCAGCTCTTCGAGCGGCTGGAACCCATCGGCGCTGCGCACGCCCCGTCCGCCGGAGACCACGATCTTGGCTTCAGCCAAGTCGATGGCGCCGGACGTTTTTTTCACGACCTCCCGGATGATGCTTCGTAGGGAGGGAGCGGGATAGGCAACATCGATGATCGTAGCTTGACGCGACGCGTCAGGCTCACTTGCTGCGATGTTGTTCGGTCGTACAGTGACGACCCATGGTGCGTCAGGGTCGGTAAACGCTTTCTTTTCGACAGCCTTGCCAGCGTAAAGCGGTCGTGTAAACAGCACGTTATCGCCGCTCCGCTCGATGGCGGTTACGTCGGAAATCTGGCCAGCGGATAGCGAAGCTGCGGCCAGTGGAGCAAGATCTCGGCCCATTGCCGTGTGGCCGAAATATAAAGCATTTGGTCCCGCAACCGCAGTCACAGCGAGCAATGCACTTAGATAGGCCTCCGAGTTGTAACTTTCCAATAAAACATCTTCAACGACATAAATGGTTTCTGCACCATAAGCGGCAAGCTCGCCGGCCAAATCTTTGCTTCCAGCGCCGCCAATCACAACGGCAGCTAATGTATCACCGTCCGCAGCAGAAAGTTGTGCGGAACGTAAAGCTTCAAAGGATACTTGACGAAGCTTGCCACTGCGAGCCTCTGCAACTACGAGAAATTGTTTTGCCATCGATGTAACCTCCCTAGTTTTTAATCGTTTCGGGGTCCCCGCAAAGTAACTCGAATACACGTCGAAGGCATACGTCACTTTGTGGGGTAATGTTAAATCACTTTGGATTCGTTACGCAGTGCTTGAACGAGTTCAGTTACTTGGCTGGCAAGATCACCTTTGAGGATGCGGCCAGCTTTGCGCTCAGGCGGTAAAGATAAGGCCAGGCGTGCTGTTTTGGCCAGAATGGCATCTGCGCCAGTAATATCATCAAGGGTTAGGTGTAGGAAAGGTTTTTTCTTCGCCTTCATAATACCTGGAAGCGAAGGGTAGCGTGGTTCATTTAAACCTTGCTGAGCGGTAAAGAGAGCAGGGAGTGGGACCTCAATCACTTCGATATCCCCTTCGGCATCGCGGTGAACGACCGCTTGTTCGCCTGCAATATCCAGCTTTGTAATTGAAGCAACATGAGGCAAGCCAAGTAGAGAAGCTAGTCGGATAGCAACTTGACCTGCTCCGTTATCGACGGAGAAGTTCCCGCCTAATACTAGATCCACAGATTGGTCACGCAAATACTGAGCCAAAATTTCAGCAATTTCAAACTCATCGCCCAAAATCCGATCATCGGAGATCAACACGGCTTCGTCAGCGCCCATCGCGAGTGCAGTTCGAAGTGCTTCAGCGGTACGATCAGGCCCGATTGAAAGAAGGGTCACTTTACCGCCATGCTCATCGCGCAGCTGAATAGCTTGCTCAACCGCATACTCATCGTATGGATTAATCACAAACTTCGCGCCATCCTCTTGAACGACGCCATCCTGCAAGACGATTTTCTCCTCTGTATCAAACGTTTGCTTCAATAATACAAAAATGTCCATGTCCAAGCTCCCTTCTGAATATACATGAAATAGAGTTACCTTTTGATCACGAAGTATTTCAAGACGCATACTCGACATCGAATCTTGCATTCACCTTCTCGGTGCTGAAAAGTTGACATGCTGAACTTTTTATTCACGACTCAATGCCTCTCAAGAAAAAATCAAGTGTTGGGTCAACCTGAGCCGTTAAGGAATATTTCTGGCCGGAAATCAGCCAAGATGTGACGACTTCATCCATGCCCCCAAAAATAAGTAGCCTTACCAGCTTCACATCCAGATCCGAACGGAAGCTGCCGTCACTCTTTCCTTTTTCTAATATATTTTCAATGAGGATAATATATCTCTTGAGGGCAAGGCCAATCTCTTTGCGAAGCTCCAAATCACTTTGACGCAGCTCAATTTGCGTGAGATAAGCCATATGAATGTTGCTTTCTAATTCGCTAAAATGAATTTCACAAATTTTGCGTAAAGCTTCTTTCGCGCTCATACTTTCTCGGACTGCATTGTTGAATTTCTCAACAAGTTCGCCTAGTTTCTCTTGAAAAAGACAAGTTAAGATATCCTCCTTCTTTTTGAAGTACAGATAAATAGTGCCATCTGCGACGCCGGCCTCTTTGGCGATACGCGAAACCTGCGATTTGTGAAAGCCGTTTTCAGCAAATACTTTCATCGCACCTTCGAGAATCGCATAATACTTGTCTGGTTTTTTGCCACTTGTCAAGAAGATCACCTCGGTGTTAGAATACAGATATCGGTGAATGAATACTCATTCATTTTCGTAATATCATCATAAAATACGTAGTACGCCTTGTCAACGACTTATTCCGCTTAACCAAGCAAGTAGGGAGGTTTGTCGGCTTACTTTTCACAATGAAGCATGTTTCTACTCTTATTAAAAAGGGACTAATGGAATTTGCTTTTTTCTGATTGGATAATGTAAACGTTTACATGGAAGATGGTTAAAAGATATGGAACTACGTTCCGTCTCTTCGGTGCTATTAAATTAAATACAAAGGAGGGTCCTCCATGATCGGTTCGCTGATTCAGTTTCTCCTTTTTTTGGCGGTTACGGGTTTGGCGCTCTTTGGGTTCGGCCGGATCGTTTATCACCGATATTTATATATCCAGTTGGGGAAATCGGTGAATTTAAAGAAAGAAGCGAAGACGAGGCTCCAAGGTTTTATGGTTCAAGTGTTTGGCCAGACGAAGTTATTGAAGGATAAAAAGAGCGGCATTATGCATATCGTGATCTTTTATGGCTTCATTATTCTACAGCTAGGCGCGCTCGACCTAATTTTAAAAGGATTAATTGACCGAGGGTTACCGATTCCTGGATACAAATATTTCACACTCATGCAGGAAGTAACGGTTGGCTTGATCGTACTGGCTATGGGCTATGCAACTTATCGCCGGTACATCGAAAAGCTCAAACGTCTCAAACGAGGCTGGAAGCCAAGTATTGTTGTATTTTTTATTATGTTCTTGATGCTATCCATAGTTGTGAGTGGCGGCTTTGAACGTGTCCGGGAAGGTCTCTCAGCTTCAGGCTTCGCCCCGCTGACCTCAGCATGGGCTGCCTTATTCGATGGAATATCATCTTCAGCGGCAACAGTTGGTTTCTATGCAGGCTGGTGGATGCATCTGCTGATTCTGCTATCTTTCCTCATATATGTGCCGCAGTCCAAGCATTTTCACATTATTACCGCTCCAATCAACATCTTGCTGCGGCGCACCGAGCCAATAGGCAAACTGGCTTCACTGAATTTGGAGGATGAAGAAGCGGAGTCGTTCGGTGTCGGCAAAATCGAAGATTTTACGCAAAAGCAGATGTTGGATTTCTACTCTTGTGTAGAATGCGGACGATGTACGAGCGTGTGTCCCGCCAATACGACAGGCAAACTGCTGTCACCGATGCATCTCATTACGAAGCTGCGCGATCATTTGACAGATAAAGGTGCGGCGATCACCTCAAAATCACCTTGGGTGCCTGCCATGTTGTTTGCGCCGGAATCGCAAGGAGATCCGTTAGAGGTTGAGTTGATAGGCGGTGTGATCACCGAAGAGGAGCTTTGGGCTTGCACAACTTGTCGTAACTGTGAAGATCAGTGTCCAGTCGCGAATGAGCATGTGGATAAAATCATTGATATGCGCAGGCACTTGGTGTTAACACAAGGCAGTATGCCTCATGACGGCAGGCGTGCTCTGCAGAATATCGAGAGACAAGGTAACCCATGGGGGATCTCCCGAAACGATCGTGTGAAATGGGTCAAAGAGGTAGACCCTGAAGATGCGCTTCAAGTGCGAACGGTTAAAGAGAATCCAACATTTGAGTACTTGTTCTTCCTGGGTTCGATGGGAGCATACGATAATCGCAGCCGCAAAATTACCCATGCATTCGTGAAATTAATGAAGGAGGCTGGTATCTCTTTTGCCATATTAGGAAATGAGGAAAAAAATTCCGGTGACACGCCTCGTCGGATGGGGAATGAATTCCTGTTCCAGCAGCTGTGCGCGGATAATATTACGACTTTTCAGAAGTACAAGGTGAAGAAAATCGTCACGACATGCCCGCATACGTACCACACGTTCAAAAATGAGTATTCGGAATTTGGCCTAACTGCTGAGGTGTATCATCATACGGAACTGCTGGACTTGTGGGTTAAAGAAGGGCGCTTGACTCCGCAATATGAGGTTAATGAGCGCATCACGTATCACGATTCCTGTTACTTGGGCCGTTATAACGAGGTGTATGAGGAGCCGCGAAATGTGTTAAGGGCGATCCCTGGCGTGGAACTTGTGGAACAAGCGCGTTCCCGAGAGAACAGCATGTGCTGTGGAGCCGGAGGCGGCATGATGTGGATGGAAGAAACAGCGGGTACTCGTGTGAATGTGGCGCGTACGGAGCAGTTGTTGAGCGTCAAACCAACAGTCATTTCCTCCGCATGTCCTTATTGCTTAACGATGGTTGAGGATGGCACGAAGCTGAAAGAAGTAGAGGAACAAGTAAAAGCGCGAGATATCGCGGAAATTCTTGCACAATCAGTGTTTGGTCTGACTGAAAAAAGGGTGTAGCGAATGCTTTCGAAGCTAGGTGTTCTATCGAAAAACTTAGGTAATGCTTTCGAAGCTAGTTTTTCTATCGAAAAACTTTAAGGAGATGATTTCATGACAACTATTCGTACGGCTGCAGTAATTGGCTCGGGTGTAATGGGTTCCGGTATTGCTGCGCATTTAGCCAATGTAGGTATTCCTGTCTTATTGCTCGACCGAGTGCCTGAGCAGCTTTCACCACAAGAAGCAGCAGCAGGACTCACGCTGGATCATCCTAAAGTACGTAATCGTTTCGCCGTTAGTGCCATGGAAAAGCTTGCGAAAACGAATCCGGCACCTCTGTATAGCGAAGCTTTTGCATCGCGCATAACACCAGGGAATATCGAGGATGATTGGGCGAAGCTGAGCGGGGTCGATTGGATCGTTGAAGTCATCATTGAGAATCTGCAAGCCAAGCAAGAACTTATCGCACGTATTGAATCGGTATGGAAACCTGGAATCATCGTGTCCTCAAATACATCGGGGATTTCCATCAATGCCATGGTCGAAAACGCTGGGGCCGCATTCAAAAAGAGCTTTTTAGGAACTCATTTCTTTAATCCACCGCGTTACATGAAATTATTGGAAATTATTCCGAATGAGCAGACGGATCCAGCTATTATTACCTTCATGACTGATTTTTGTGAGAAAAAGCTGGGCAAGGGTGTTGTTCAAGCCAAGGATACGCCTAACTTTATTAGTAACCGGATTGGTACGTATGGGCTTTTGATTACGCTACGTGAAATGTTGGCGAAAGGATATACAGTTGAAGAGGTAGATGCGGTTACAGGACCTGCCATGGGGCGGCCGAAAAGCGCAACTTTCCGCACGTTGGATCTGGTTGGACTCGATACCTTCGTTCATGTTGCGAACAATGTGTTCGAACTTGTGACGGATCCTGTAGAAAAGGATGTCTTCGATACACCTGCACTCCTGAAAGAGATGGTGGCCAAAGGCTGGATCGGCGAGAAGCAAGGTCAGGGCTTTTATAAGAAAGTGAAAAACGCTGAAGGCAAGGAAATTCAGGCTCTAAATCTAGCAACGATGGAATATTCAGCCAGCCGTAATATTAGTTCAGCATCCTTGGAAGCCTCCAAACAGGCAAAGGGAACAGTTGCAAAGATTAAAGCGTTATTGGGCGCGAAGGATCGGTACTCGGAGCTGGCGTGGAACATTTTGAAGCCAGTTCTCCTCTATGCGGCTGAGAAGCGCGATGAAATCGCGGATAACATCGTGGACATCGATAATGCGCTCAAGTGGGGCTTTAACTGGGAATTGGGACCTTTTGAAACATGGGATGCGATTGGTTTGAAGCGTTCCGTTGATCGCATGGAAGCGGAAGGCAGCACAGTCCCTGACTGGGTAAAAGTGTGGATTGCTGCGGGTCACGATAGCTTCTATGAACGGCAAGAGGGTCGAACCTTTGCAATCCTGAATCAGGAGCTTCGAGAGGTTGAGTCCAGACCGGAGATCATTTCACTTGCTGCGCTCAAACAGCAAAACAAAGTCATCCGCTCGAACAGCGGAGCGAGTTTAATTGATATCGGAGATGGCGTGGCTTGCCTGGAGTTCAATTCCCCGAACAATGCGATTGGCGCGGATATCCTTACGATGATTGGGCAAAGTGTGGATGAGGTACGAAGTAATTATCGCGGGCTGGTTGTCGCAAATGAAGGTAAAAACTTCTGCGTCGGTGCCAATCTGATGCTGTTGCTGATGGAGGCGCAGGATGGCGAATGGGACGAAGTGGATGGCATCATCCGATTGTTCCAAAACGCCATGCTGAAGCTGAAGAGATTGGATAAACCTGTGGTTGCTGCCCCTCATAAAATGACGCTTGGCGGCGGAGTAGAAGCCTGTATGCCGGCGGATCAAACGATATTCTCTGCAGAGACGTACTACGGACTCGTTGAAACGGGGGTAGGTCTAATCCCTGCCGGCGGCGGATGCAAAGAGTTGGCGATGCTGGCCAGTCAACAAGTGAGAGACCCCGAAGTTGATCTACAGCCTTGGATCAATGCCGTGTTCGAGACTGTGGCGATGGCGAAGGTATCCACGAGTGGCCATGATACGAAACGTCTCGGCTATATGCGAGCGCAAGATTCTGTCGTTGTAAATTCGGATCATAGAATTTATGAAGCGAAGCAAGCGGTGCTTCGGATGGATGCAGCGGGTTACACACCGCCAGCACAAGAGAAAATCCGCGTTGTGGGTGAGAACGGGAAAGCGGTTATGCAGGTCGGTGCATACACGATGCGCAAAGGCGGCTATATCTCATCTCATGACCAATTGATTGCGAATAAGCTCGCACATGTGTTGGCTGGAGGTAATGTACCAGCAGGGACGATGGTGACGGAGCAATACATGTTGGATTTGGAGCGCGAGGCATTCTTGAGCTTGTGTGGTGAGCTTAAGACGCAGCAGCGGATGCAGTATATGCTTTCGAAGGGGAAGGCTTTGCGGAATTAGCTTGCGTGCGGTGATGCGTAAAGCTGTGGTGAGTGGTAGGTAGATTGATTGGCGGGTGGCAGGAAAGGTACGCGGAGGGAAAAAAGAGACGCTATTTGTGCTCAATAACCCTGGCTTTGTAGTGAAGGGGAACTACAGTGCGCTATTTGTTCCAAATCTGAGCATTTGGCTTTAATTTCGAGAGAATAGCGTACTCACGTTCCCTTACGCGCCCAAATAGGCTGAAATGACTGAAATAGCGCACTCTCGTTCCCTTTAGGGATAGAAGTGAGGCTGAAAGATCACATCGTGACCCTAGAGTACTTGTTAACCGGATGAATATACAGAAATGTTAAATGTGAAATTTTTATCCAATTATTCCTAATGAGGTGAGTTCGATGAAGGAAGCCGTCATTGTATCCATAACACGTACCGCCGTTGGGCGCGCGAAAAAAGGCAGTTTCGCACAAACGCGCGCAGAAGATCTAGGCAAAGCCGTACTCGAAGAAGCTGTACGGCGTGTACCCGGACTCGACAAGGGTGATGTCGAGGACATCATTATCGGGTGCGCGATGCCCGAAGGCGAGCAAGGGCTGAACTTTGCCCGCACAATGTCGCTGTATGCGGGCTTTCCTGTGACCGTGCCAGCGATCACGGTCAATCGCTTCTGTTCCTCCGGCTTGCAAGCCATCGCTTATGCGGCGGAGCGCATCATGCTCGGCCACGCCGAGGTGATCATCGCCGGAGGCGTGGAGAGCATGAGCCACGTCCCGATGACGGGCTTCAAGCTCTCGCCGCATCCGCGGCTCGTCGAGACCATGCCCGAGGTGTACATGGGCATGGGGCACACGGCCGAAGCCGTCGCGGAGCGCTTCGGCATCTCGCGCGAAGCGCAGGATGGCTTCGCGACGCGCAGCCATCAGAAGGCGGCGGCTGCAATCGCCGCCGGTCGCTTTACCGATGAGATCGTGCCGGTGAGCACGAGCGTGAAGGGCGTGGACGAACGCGGCAAAGCCTACGTTCGTGAGTACGTGTTTGCCACGGATGAGGGCGTTCGCCCTGATACATCCGTGGAAGGCCTAAGCAAGCTGAAGCCAGCGTTCAGCTTGGGTGGCTCTGTGACGGCGGGTAACGCGTCACAGACGTCGGACGGCGCAGCGGCGGCCGTACTGATGAGCCGCGAGCGCGCGGAAGCGCTCGGGCTGAAGCCGATGGCGACGTTTCTGTCGTTCGCGCTTTCCGGGGTGGAGCCGGAAATCATGGGCGTTGGGCCCGTCAAAGCGATCCCGAAGGCGCTGCAAATGGCAGGTATTTCGCAGGATCAAGTCGATCTCTTTGAGATTAATGAGGCTTTTGCTTCGCAATGTGTTCATATTGTGCGCGAGCTCGGTATTGATGAGGAGAAAGTGAATGTGAATGGCGGGGCGATTGCCCTTGGTCATCCGCTTGGCTGTACAGGAGCGAAGCTTTCAACAAGCTTGATATATGAGTTGCAGCGCCGCGGCGGCGGGTATGGCGTCGTATCGATGTGTATTGGCGGGGGTATGGGAGCGGCAGGTGTTTTTCAAGTGCATGCTCCTGAATAATCGCGTGTAGAGATCGCAATGTTTAATATCCAATCAAAGGAGAGTTGTCTCATGTCGAACAAAATCGTTGGCGGAAGCTTTGTCATATCAGATCTTGATTTTCATTCTATCGTAACGCCTGAGGATTTCACCGAAGAGCATCGCATGATTGCAGAAACAACGCGTGACTACGTGAATGGCGAAGTCCTGCCGAATGACGAACATCTGGAGAAACTTGATTATGATTTAACCGTAAAGCTAATGCGCAGTGCTGGTGACCTCGGGTTGCTTGGTGCGGATGTGCCGGAAATTTACGGCGGTCTTGGCTTGGATAAGGTGAGCTCCACGATTATTAGCGAAAATTTAGCGCGAGCGTCGTCATTTGCTTTATCGATTGGCGCACATGTCGGCATCGGAACACTGCCTATCGTTTTCTTCGGTACGCCTGAACAGAAGAAAAAGTATTTACCTGACCTTGCCACCGGTGCTAAGATTGCTGCCTATTGCTTAACGGAACCGACGTCGGGATCGGATGCCCTTGGTGCGAAAACAACTGCTAGACTTTCTGATGACGGGAAGCACTATCTGTTAAACGGCTCCAAACTCTATATTACGAATGCCGGTTTCGCTGATATTTTTATCGTATACGCGAAGATCAATGGAACGGACTTCACGGCGTTTATCGTAGAGAAAGGCGATCCTGGCTTTACAATGGGCCCCGAGGAGAAAAAGATGGGGATTAAAGGCTCCTCAACGCGTCCTTTATTTTTCGAGGATGTGAAAGTGCCTGTCGAAAACCTGCTCGGAGAAATCGGGAAAGGTCATCTCATCGCTTTTAACATTTTGAACATTGGTCGGTATAAATTAGCTGTAGGCTGTCTAGGTGCTTCTAAAGAAACGATTGAGCTTGCAGTCAAATATGCGAATACGCGTCAGCAATTCCAGACACCGATCTCAAGGTTTCCATTGATTGGTAAAAAGTTGGCAGAGATGAACATTCAAACGTATATCCTTGAAAGCATGGTATACCGTACGACGGGCCTTTTTGATAACATTCTTAAGGATATTGACCACACAAGTCCAGATGCAGGGAAAACGTCAGCCAAGGGGATTTCTGAATATGCGCTGGAATGCTCCATTAATAAAGTGTTCGCTTCGGAGGTACTAGACTTCGTTGCGGACGAAGGACTGCAAATTCATGGCGGATACGGGTTCATCCAAGAATATAAAGTTGAGCGTATCTATCGCGACTCACGGATTAATCGGATTTTCGAGGGTACGAATGAAATTAATCGGTTGCTCATTCCTGGTACACTTGTGAAGAAAGCGATGAAGGGTGAGCTGCCTTTGCTGCAAAAAGCGCAGGAACTGCAAGGCGAGCTGCTATCTTATATGCCGGGGCAAACGTTCGAAGGCCTTCTTGCGGAAGAAGCGCATCTAGTCACGATGGCGAAGAAGGTTTTCCTCATGGTAGGTGGGCTTGCTGTTCAGAAATATGGCATGGCGCTTGAAAAAAACCAAGAGATTTTGAGCAACCTAGCGGATATCATGATTCAAATATTTGCAGCAGAAAGCGGTCTTCTGCGCACACAAAAGCTTATTCACAAGCTTGGTGAAGGGAAGGCGCATAACGCGATTCAACTTACAACGGTATTTGTTCATGAAGCTTTTGACAAAATAGAGGCATATGCGAAAGAAGCGCTCAGTACGATGGAAGAAGGAGATGTGCTTCGGACTCAACTATCCTTACTAAAAAAACTGTCTAGACGGAGCAGTGTCAATACGGTGGGGTTGAAGCGTGACATCGCCGCACGTGTAATTCAGGGTGAGAAGTTCATCGGATAAAATATCGATGTCATGAACCTGAAGGGGATGGTTTTGTATGAGGGAGACAAAGCCTTGGCTGCGTCATTATCCAGCGGAAGTGGCGCCGACTTACGAGTATCCGAAACATAATCTAGCACGTCTGTTGGTTGATTCCGCAAATCAATTTCCCGAACGGCCTGCCTTGTATTTCTTGGGGAAAAAGCTATCGTATCGCGAATTGCTTCAAGCGTCCTATCAATTTGCACATGTGCTGACAGATCTTGGGGTACGACCTGGAGAACGGGTGTCGATCATGCTGCCGAATTGTCCTTCGGCTATTATCGCGTATTTCGGTACGTTAATGATGGGCGGGATTGTTGTCATGACGAATCCGTTGTATGTGGAGAGAGAGCTGATTCATCAGCTCTCTGATTCAGAAGCAACGGTGATAGTAACGTTAGATCTGCTGTTCGATCGTGTACAGAAGGCAAAAGCAAGAACATTTATCCGCCATGTGATTGTGACATCGATTAAGGACTATTTACCGTTTCCGAAAAATCTTTTATACCCGATTAAAATGAAAAAGGATGGCGCTAAGCTGGATGTCACCTATGGTGATGGTGTTTATGCGTTCAAGAAATTAGTGCATGCTGCTGCCAAAACGCCTATTTGTGTGGATGTAAGCGCCGATGAAGATATTGCGCTGCTCCAATATACAGGAGGAACCACGGGACTATCCAAAGGTGTGATGCTGACTCACACGAATTTAATTGCTAATACGTATCAGACGAGTCATTGGTGCTATCGTGTACAGCCTGAAGGAGATCGTTTCTTAGGAGCAATTCCTTGCTTCCATGTTTTTGGTTTGACTGTTCTTTTGAATCAAGCCATGTTTCGGGCGGGTATGCTAATCCTTATTCCGAAGTTCGATATTGATATGATTTTGGATACGATTCATACTTTAAAACCTTCCATTTTCCCTGGAGCGCCTACCATGTATGTGGCATTAATCAACCATAAGCGGGTGAAAGAGGTTGATATTTCCTCGATCAACGTTTGTGTAAGCGGTTCTGCGCCGCTGCCTTTGGAGGTTCAAGAACGATTTGAGTCATTGACCGGAGGTAAATTAATAGAAGGCTATGGGTTGACGGAAGCCTCCCCCGTTACGCATGCGAATCCGATCTGGGGTTTTCGGAAAATTGGGTCGATTGGTGTTCCTTTTCCGGATACGGATACGAAAGTGGTGGATTCTGCCTCGGGTGAAGAGTTGCCAATTGGTGAAATCGGTGAAATTATTATCAAAGGCCCTCAAGTCATGAAGGGCTATTGGAAGCGCGAGCAAGAAACGGCGATGACGATCAAAGACGGCTGGTTATATACCGGTGATATGGGACGCATGGATGAGGATGGCTTCTTTTCGATCGTTGACCGGAAGAAGGATTTAATCATCGCAGGTGGCTTTAATATTTATCCTCGCGATATAGAAGAGGTCCTCTATGAACATCCTGCCATTCTAGAAGCGGCTGTAGCCGGCGTTCCTGATGAGTACCGTGGAGAAACCGTGAAAGCTTTTATCGTCTTACGGGAAGGCATGACGCTTACTGAGAAGGAGTTGGACGTCTGGTGCCGGGAACGTTTAGCAGCTTATAAAGTGCCGCGTAAAGTTGAATTCCGGCAATCCCTGCCGAAGACGATGATTGGTAAGGTCTTGCGGCGTCAATTGTTGGAGGAAGAAGTGAAGAAGTGAAGGGTTTGACGATCATGCGTAGGGGCAGTCCTTACAAAGAAGGAGGGAGTCCAATGGATGATGGAAACGATCGTATAATCAGAAGATTGCAGCAGCTCGCCGCCGCAGCGGAGCCCACCTTCTGGGGTTATCTGGGCTGTGAATTTGTCAGTATGAAGGACGGTATTATTACAATTGCCCTGGATGCTAAGCCGCATCATTTGAATCCGATAGGTATGGTTCACGGCGGTGTCACGTCATCTCTATTGGATACTGCTATGGGGATAATAGCCATGGTAGCTAGGCCGGAGGAGAAGGTCGTAACGACGAATCTGAATGTGCATTTTGTATCTCCGCTTTATGCTGGACGGCTGCTGGTGACAGCAGAACTTGTCCATCAGTCACGTAAAATGATTACAGCGCAAGGTCGTGTCGAGGATGGTGAAGGGAATTTGGGGACGATGGGGACAGGATCGTTTCGTGTTATTTAGAGAAAACGTTTGAGCAATGGAGCCTTCATTACCACAATGGATGTGGTGGTGAGGGTTCTTCTATAATTCTAATGTCATATAATATTACATAACATTAATAAATTTCATGAAAATTTCATAAATTTTCTATTCATGTCATGTTTCATGACACAAATTCATTGACTGAAAGCATAAGGTCATCCTATAATCGTTTAAAAGGCATAGGGGGGAAGCACGATGCATCTTACCATTCGTGAAGCGTTAGCGATTTATCCGTTAACGGAAGCAAAGTTGGTCGCCGGGAAACAAGGGGAATCCCGTATCGTTAAATCAGTCAATGTGATGGACGCACCTGATATTGCGGATTGGACGAAATCGGGTGAGATGCTGTTCACAACCGCATTCGCGATGAAAGACAGCCCGCAAGAAACCGTGAACCTCCTGCGCAAATTAAATGACCGAGGAGCCGCAGGTCTAGGGATTAAGCTCGGGAGATTTTGGACGGAGCTGCCGCAAATTGTTATGGATGAGGCGGATCGCTTGCATTTTCCGATCATTGAGATGCCATTTCAATTTACTTTTTCGGATCAAATGAATGCACTTTTTAATGCGGAATATCGCCGGAACACAGAATTGCTGCAAACCGTACTCGAAAAGCAGAAGAAGCTGATGCAATTTGGGCTAAAGCAAGATAATATGCTCTCCATGTTTCAGCTCGTAAGCGAAATTCTAGGGTATCCCATGGCGGTCGTCGGTGCAAGAGGGCAAATTTTATATAATACTAGTTCATGGAGTCCGGATCAGTTAGCTCAAAATTGGCCGAAAAAACGTAAATCAGGTTGGGTTTACGCTGGGAAGGATCGGGCTTATCGCGTTGGCTTGCAGCAACAGGATGACGAGCCGCTTGGCCATTTGCTAATCATTCCTGATGCCCTGTTACTTGCTACCGTAGAGGAAGGTTTGTTCCAGCAAGCGGCTGATATTCTGACCTTTCATATGAATTATACGTTCCGATCGCATGTGGAAGCTTCAGCTGAGCGGGATATGCAGAATAACCTGATCCGCTACTTGGATAAAGGGACGTCCCTTGATGAGTTCATGGAACAAGCGGAAGAAAGAGGTTTATTCATATTCACGGGCGCCTATCAATGTGTCATCGGAAAGAGTAAGAAGGAGTCTCTGGTTGCGGAAACGACCAATGAGAAACTCAAAGAACTAAAGCAATACATGGAAGCTCATGCCAAATCAAGCAATTTGCGCGGACATCATTTTATTCTGAAGGATCAGATGTTCTCGATCTATTCCACAACACAAGCGGATGGCTTTCCAGAAGAAGAGCTGTCGCAACTATTAAGTAAATATGAAGGAGATGCAGGAAGGGCATCAGATCCAGATAGCATGGTGTTCTATACTTCAGCTCTGAAAGTGAAGCCAACGGCACTTCGTGAAGCGTACTTAGAATGTGGTGAGACACAAAGGATGGCGGAGAAGCTCTGTTTGCCAGATCGGGTTCTCCATTATGAGACGATCGAGTTCGCTCATCTCTTTCAGCATTTGTCTTCTCCAATGATGGAAGATTACTGTGCCAAGATTTTACGTCCTCTCTTAGAGAAGGATCCAGAGTACTCGCAAGAGATGATTCGAACACTTGAAGTATTTATTCGAAATGATGGCCAAGTAAGCGAAGCGGCTAAGCAATTATTCATTCATCGTAATACGGTTACGTACCGGTTAGAGAAAATTAGTGATCTTTTGCAAGTGGATTTCAAAAAAGTAAATGATCTATTGAAACTGAAGGCTGTCTTCTTATTCCGTCAGTTCCTGCATGTGAGATCTTAAATACACCAAACCCTCTGTTGCCAGTTGGCGCGAAGGGTTTTTTTGTAAGTGAGCCTCCTAAACAGGAGTATCAGATATAGCCTAGGTCTACTTGAGAGCCCGAGCCCGACCGAGCGGCTATTAGCGCCAGTTAAGAGCGGTTGACCACTCTTATTCCGCCAGCTTGTCTATTAAATGACGGAATAGAAGTGGTTGACCACTTCTATGGGGCATCTGATGGCATCTGGAACGACAATCATAGCTCGTTAAGAGCGGTTGACCACTCTTATTCCGCCAGCTTGTCTATGCAATGACGGAATAGAAGTGGTTGAACACTTCTATTGGATATCTGAGCCCGATCGAAGGGCACCATGACAATATGTAGGTAAACTCAGCGTGGGTTAACGACAACATCTATCTATTCGTATGGCTATGAACATAGATAGACTTATGCTGTCAACTGGAATTTAACCTGTAAAAAATATGAAGATTCCTATGCTACTCCATTTGAAAAACTTAAAAGACAGCTTAGAGTAAGAAAATGAGTTTGTACTTCTTAGATATGTTCTGACAGACCAAGACCATGTAGAGACAGCCTCAGCTCTCGGTAAGGCCTCTTCCGAGAGTTAGTTGCATATGCCAAGTCGTTACCTTATAATTTTGAGGAGTAAGTAGAGAAAGGAGATGTGAAACATGTCTGTTTGGAAAGAGTTAACTACGTTAACAGAATGGCAGGAAGTGCTTGATCGTTCCATCGAAAAGCCTGCTGTTATTCTTAAGCACAGTACAACTTGTCCAGTAAGTGCAAGCGCGCTTGATGAATATGAACAATATTTATCTGGTACACACAATGAGGCTGTTGATTATTTCTTAGTGAAAGTCATTGAGTCACGTCCGGTTTCTAATCAAATCGCAGAGGACCTAGGTATCAAGCATGCTTCCCCGCAAATTCTTTATTTCAAAAATAAGGAATCCATTTGGAATACATCGCACTGGTCTGTAACGAACAAACATATGTCCGCGGTTTTGGACTAATTCTGTAACGAAAGCCCTTCGTTTTGCCTATGTGAAATAGGTGAAACGGAGGGTTTTTCTTGTTTTCAATTAATTGAACATTGACCAAAAAAGATTGGCAATCCGATCATCCTCCTATATACTTATTTGACGACAACAAGAAGCGATCTGATACATAAGGAGTTATTTACCATGAATGCCATGAATAAAACGAAAATTCCCATTCCAATCTTCCTTTTGATCGGTATTATAGCGATATCATTTTCCTCTATTTTTGTAAAATGGTCGGACGTTTCGGCTTCTGTGATCGCCATGTATAGGCTGCTAATGACCAACGTGTTAATGCTGCCTTTTCTGTGGAATTATCGTAACGAGTTTGCGAGAATCAAACTGAGAGACTGGCTTCGTACAGCTGTTTCGGGTATTGCGCTTGGTTTGCACTTTTTATTTTGGATGGATTCGCTGCGCTATACGACGGTAGCCAGTTCGACTGCAATTTTGACGCTTGAGCCGATCTTTGTACTTATTGGAGCCTTTCTACTTCATGGCGTTCGGACAAGTCGTACCGCATTAATTGCGATGTGTATTGCGATTGTTGGAGCGATTTGCATCGGGTGGGGCGATTTTCAATTTTCCGGAGAAGCGCTCAAAGGGGATGTATTGTCTTTCGTAGGGACGATCGCGGTTGCGTTACATATGTTACTTGGCAAAAGCTTGCGCGAGCGCATCTCAGCGTATGTGTACAGTTTTCTCGTGTTCCTTTTTGCGGGGCTAACGCTTGCGGTTACGAATGTTTACTCTGGTGAATCGTTCACAGGCTATCCGTTGAAAGAATGGGCGATCTTTTTCCTCCTAGCCTTCGTGTCTACGATTTTTGGACACTATGTGTTTAACTGGTTGTTGAAATATATGAAGGCCTCATCGGTATCCATGACCGTACTTGGCGAGCCGCTTGGCGCCTCTATTTTAGCCTATTTCTTGCTAGGTGAAACGATTACGACGATGCAGTTGTGGGCTGGCTGTTTGCTATTAATTGGTGTTGCGTTGTTTTTGCGTAGTAATGAGAAGCCATAAACTTCTTATTCTTTTTAATTGAACAAAGGTTAATAATTTCAGGATGATTATAAGCCTCAAATGATCGCAAAAGGCGATAAAACGAGAAAAAATAGTCCTTCGATCTGGGCGAATTACCGCATGGTGATGCGTGATAAGACGTTTATGATTTTCACAATCGCTTCGTTGCTGTTAGTTTCAGTGGAGTTTCATCTTGGTAATTATGTGGCAGTTCGTTTGGGGAAAGAGATGGTGGATACGCCGCTACTCCCGTGGGTAACCGAAGGTTGGCGGATTGATGGCCTTAAAATGCTAGGTTTTATGCGTACGGAGAATACAGTGCTCGTGGTTGTTCTCTCTGTCTTTATGGGGGTTCGCATGCGCAGGTGTTCTGACCGGAAAGTGCTATTCATCGGATATGCTTGCTATATTGCGGGGTATAGCTATCTGGCTTACAGCAACCAACCTGGACTGCTCTTGCTTTCGATGCTGATTGCCACCGTTGGTGAACTGATGTATGTGCCGATTAAGCAAGCTTACCTCGGCAACCTGGCACCCGACCATGCGCGCAGCTCCTATATGGCCTTATTTGGCATGGTATATAGAGGAGCTACGTTTCTAGGCGGGCTCGGGGTTATCCTTGGCGGTATGCTGTCATCGTGGTTAATGGCTTCAATGATTGCGGTTAGCGGGTTAATCGGTATGGGCTTGTTTTTTACGATTCTTGCACAGCTGGAAGAACGGAAAAATGGTCATTTTGCAGCTTCAAATTCTGCTTTGATTGATGCTAATAAGGCAGGTTTGGAAAGTACTTCATAAGCCGTGTACGCAAGTGCTTTGGCCGTAAAGAGCATGCTGTCCAAAGCAGGCTCTGTCATAGCGAGATCACGGAATTCCTTCGTATGAAGCAGGTGTCGTTCATTCACAACCTTCACAAATGGGTGGATGGTTGGACATTGGGTGGAGACATTGCCAAGATCCAAGGAACCGTGGTCTTTGCCGATTTCAATTTCTTTCGGATCGATGCCAAGCTCAAACAATTGATCAGTGAACACGCCCGATAAGGCTTCGTTTGTACGAAGTTCATCGTAGGAATACTCATAGAACGATGTTTTCAATGTGCAGCCAGTTTGAAGTGCCGCGCCTTCTGCACAGTGCAGGACCTTTTGTACCAGCTCATTCGTGTAGGTACGGGTAGCTGAGCGGACGTAAAATCTGGCAACCGCATAATCCGGTATGATATTCGGTGCTTTACCGCCTTCACTGATGATCCCGTGAATGCGGGCATCGGTCTTGAGCTGCTGGCGAAGCGCATTGATGCTGTTGAATAGCTGCAATACCGCGTCGAGCGCATTGATGCCTTCATAAGGTTGTGCCGCGGCATGAGCGGAACGGCCGAAGAATTCGTATTCGATGGCATCCATAGCCAGCGATTCGCCTGATTTTTCATACGAGTGATAAGGATGCGCCATAAGGGCGATGTCGACGTCTCGGAAAAGTCCTGCAGCTGCCATGGGGACTTTGGCACCCTTGGTTTCTTCAGCTGGTGTTCCATAGACACGGATGCTGCCGCCGGTTTCATTTAGAACCGATTTGAGGCCAATAGCAGCCCCAATGCTCATCATACAAATGAGGTGGTGACCGCAGGCGTGACCGAGGTCAGGGAGTGCGTCATACTCAGCCATGAAGGCTACAACGGGACCTGGCTTTCCGGAGTCATAAGTTGCGATAAAAGCCGTAGGAATATCTAAGACACCACGTTCAATTGTAAAATCATGAAAGGCTAATTCTTCCGTTAATCGAGCAAATGCAAGGAATTCTTCATGTCCAAGTTCTGGGTTCGCCCCGATGAAGCGGGAGATGTCTTTGAATCTTGCTGCGTTACATTCTATGGTTTGAGATATGATTGATTTCATAAGTTGTCTTCTCCTTTGTTGAATGGTTCTTAACTCCATTGTAGTATAAAGAAGCGAGAACTACCAAATGCAAGCTCGTTACGCGATAAGCATGATCATTCGTGATCTTATGAAAGTGGAGGAATAGACGATGATGAAATATGGGGCAGAGCACGAGGAACACCGATTTAGCTTATCCTTTCTTGAAGAGGATAGCCGCGGTCAATGGCGGGACATTTTCTTAGGTATCCATATGGCTGAAGGGGAAGAGCTCCCTGAAGGTCTACTTGCACCATCCATTCTTGTTATTTGCAATACAGTCAGCGAGATTGTGCAAATTGTCCTGCACGATGAAGGCTGTGATAGTGAATTCCAATTCACGTATGCGGAGAAGGCACAAATCGAAGATTATGTTAGTCAGCTTGTAAGCGCCAAAAAAACGACGAATGAACCCGTATAGGTATCCCTTCCCAAACTGGGCGGTGGCGCATATAGTAATATACGTCACGCTTTAGGGAGAGGATAGCGATGGAAAAAAGAATTCAATATTTGGCGTTTGGTGATTCTTTAACCGTTGGTTATGGTGCTGAGGAAGGTCAAGGCTTCGTGTCAATCTACCGACAATGGTTAGAAAGCATGCTCCAAGTACCTGTAGCTTTGCAGCATGCAGGCACGAATGGAGCTACGACAGCACAATTGCTGGAGACGATAGAATCCGATCCGCAAATTCGTAAAGCGATCCAGGAAGCGACTCTCATCACCATTACAGCAGGCGGGAACGATTTGATTCAAGCGGCAATTCCATTTTTCTATGATGGAGACAATTCGATTCTCAAGAAGGCGCTTCATACCTATGAGTCCAATTATAAGAAGCTCATCAATGAAATTAAGAAGCTGCGTAAAGGCATTCAGGCCCCGTATTTAATCGCCATTATTGGTTTATATAACCCACTGCCACAGGTACCAGATGCAGCCTATTGGGTGCAACGTTTTAACTTATTTCTGAGGAAACTAGAACAGCCTCATATCCAAATTGTTCAAGTCTATGATGCATTTGTCGGTCAAGCGGCGCGCTTTTTGTCTGAAGATGCAATTCACCCTAACCAACTTGGTTATGAGAAAGTTGCTAATCAATTAGAGGTCACCGTATCCTTGCAGCAGCTTCAGCAGTTGTTTGTCTAGGATGAACCTATCTGACATAATCAAAAACCGAAATGAAATGACAGGCGCTGCCAGCCAGCACGAATAAGTGCCATATGGCATGGTGATAGGGGATGCGCCTCCATACATAGAAAATCGAGCCAAGTGTGTAAAGTAAGCCACCTACAACTAGCCAAACTATGCCGCCTAGAGGCAAATGAACATAGAGCGGCTTAAATGCGAGAACGATTAACCATCCCATTACGATATAGCATAAGGTTGAAACCAGGATGAATCTTTTTACGTAAAATAGCTTCAAAACAATGCCGATGAGGGCTAAGCCCCAAATGACGCCGAAGTAGGTCCAGCCAAGAGTTCCCCGTAACGTAACGAGTAAATAAGGGGTGTAACTTCCAGCGATTAACAAATAAATGGCCGAGTGGTCGAGAATTTCGAAGACATCTTTTATTTTCGCATTCGTGATACTGTGGAGCAGTGTAGAGCATGTATACAGAATAACAAGCGCTGTACCAAAGATGCTAAAGCTGACGATGTGCCAAGCATTTCCGTGCAAGCACGCTTGAACAATGAGCAGCACAAGTGCTGCCAGGCTGAGCACGACGCCAATTCCGTGCGTACACGCATTTGCTTTCTCTTCTTTCAAGGAGTATTGCATATTAAACCCTACTTTCTTTTGCAGAATAACAATTCCTTCTATAGATTGGACGTTGAAACCATGTATTTACCTTCATTTCAACTAAATAATAAAGTTGCACTTGTGACGGGGGCTGGCAGAGGTATTGGACGGGCACTTGCCGTTGGCTTAGCAGAAGCAGGAGCTGATGTCGCCATATTCGCTCGAACGGCATCCGATCTGGAAGACGTAGCGCAGGAAATCCGCGCATTAGGCAGACAAGCCTATCCATTTACTGTGGATGTTACCAATCGTGAACAAATCGAACAAGCGGTTGAAGCCATCATTGCACAGACTGCTCGCATTGATATTCTCATCAATAACTCTGGTATGAACATCCGCAGCCAGGCTTTGGCTGTCACGGATGAAGAGTGGGACACGATTATGCAGACGAACTTGAAATCCGCATTTTTGTGCTCACAAATTGTCGGCCGCCATATGAAGCAGCGTGAATATGGGCGAATTATCAATATCGCCTCGGTTGCTGGACAGGTTGCGCTCCGTACTGGTGTCGTCTATGCTGCAACGAAAGCAGCCATGATCCAGATGACGAAAGTACTCGCCCTGGAATGGGGAAAATATGGCATCTTGGTGAATGGCATTGGTCCGTGGTATTTCAAAACACCACTGACGGAGAACATTTTGAGTCAGCCCGATTATTTAGCCGAAATAATAGCAAGAACTCCACTGCGTCGAGTAGGTGAGCTTGAAGAGCTAGTCGGTCCAGCTGTATTCTTGGCTTCCGATGCGGCTAATTATGTCACAGGCCAAACGCTATTCGTGGATGGCGGGATGACAATTTACGGATTTTAGCGAAATTTGTCTAAAATTGCAGGATTGATCTTTTTTAGTCGTTCTATTTTACTGTATACAAATTTGAACGAATGATAGATATACTTATTTTAAAGGCAACATGTAGATAAGGTGGTAGGATCGGATGTCACGTGTTCGTATTTTTACTGATAGTACGTGTGATTTGAGTGAAGAAATTTTGCAACGCTACCAAATCGAGATCGTACCCTTATATGTGATATTTGAGGAACAATCGTATCGGGATCGCGTTAACATAAACGCTGGGCAGCTGTTTGACTTTGTGACACATACGGGGAAGCTGCCCAAAACAGCTGCGCCATCGCCAATTGACTTTGAGAAGGCATTTGCCCCATGGATCGAGGCAGGAGAGGATATTGTTTATATTGGGCTATCCTCAGAATTATCGTCCACTGTCCAGAATGCAATTATTGCAGCAAATAGTTTTCCGGCTGGTAGAATTAGGGTGATCGATTCTCGAAACCTATCAACGGGTATTGGCGTACTAGTAGTTAAGGCTGCGCAAACTGCATTAGAAGGACGAAGCCAATCTGAGATTGTAGCGATCGTTGAGCCTTTAAAGAGCAAAATCGAAGTGTCGTTCATTATTGATACATTAGAGTATTTACATAAAGGCGGCAGATGCTCGAGTGCACAAGCTTTCATTGGGAGTTTGCTCAAGATTAGACCTATCGTCAAAGTCATAGACGGCGCTATGCAGCTAACGGACAAAGTTAGAGGTAAACGAGAAAAAGCGCTGAACCAACTGCTCGAAAATGCATTGGCGTTCAAAGATGAAATGGATACAGAATTTATGTTCATCACACATGCGCAAGCATCCGAGGAAGCTGAATACATTAAACGGCAATTTGAATTGCATACAAACGTGAAAAACATCTATTTAACGGAAACCGGTTGCGTCATTTCAAGCCACTGTGGACCTCATACGGTAGGTATTATTTTCGCCAAAAAATAAGAAATGAGTGGACATTCATGACGACAATCAAGATTATCACCGATAGCAGCTGCGACCTTCCGAGAAGTACTGTGGATGAAATAGGCGTAGGGATCGTTTCCTTGTCCGTTCAGTTTGGCGAGGAATGTATGTCGCCAGATATGGAACTTGCCGATTTCTATGCAAGAATGAAGCGAGAGAGCGCGTTGCCAAAGACCTCTAGCCCTGCACCTGGTCATTTCCTGGGTGAATTTAAGAAGTCGGGACCCGATCAGGATATTCTGGTGATTTGTCTCTCATCGGCGTTAAGCTCTACGTACCATCACGCGGTTATGGCGAAAGAGATGCTGTTGGAAGATGGCTTTACAGGCAGAATTGAGGTTATTGATTCTAAAACAACCTCACTCGGATTAGGTGTTCTCGTGTATCAAGCCGCTCGGATGGTTGCAAGTGGAATGGCATATGAGTCAGTTATAGCTTCGATTCAACAAGCGGTAACGAACGCGGGGACTTTTTTTTTCCTAGACACACTTGAAAATGTCATCAAAGGCGGAAGACTCGATAGAGTGCGTGGTGCTGTGGCGTCTGTTTTGAATATAAAGTTGCTCATGAAAGCTAGCGAAGAAGGCGCGATTGAAGTTGTTGAGAAAATTCGCGGCACGCAGCAAGCCTTGAAGCGGTTAATCTCGTATCTCGGTGATAAAGAGCATGATTACGAGAAAGACGTCATAGCGATTGCGCACAGTAATTGTGAAGCGAGGGCGCGTGAATTCATGGCTCAGCTATTGGAAAAGCATCCGTTTCGCAACGTATTGTTCTCCAATATGGGCACTGTGATTGGTAGCTACGCAGGCGAAGGCGGCGTATTGGTCGCTTACTAAGATGGGTAAAAAGACACCTATTTCCGGATCCTTGTGATCTGAGAATAGGTGTCTTTTTATATCCATGTAAAACTTAGGATGGAAAAGCCATTGTTGTGATATCTGAATCGTCTGTTGTGACGAGCGGCGACATATCCCCCGTCACGAGCAGCCAGAGTTCATGCAGAGCACGTGTGCATCCCACATAGAGCAGCTTTGCATCCATGAGCGTGGTTTCATAGTGCTCCGCAGTAACATCCATCAGAATAACCGCGTCGAATTCTAAGCCTTTAGTTAAATAAACAGGCAGTACGGAAATGCCGCCGCGATAGACGCGCTGCTTGGAGGTGATCAGATTCGTCTCGATACCGAGAACGGTCAAAGCTTCATGCAGCTCTTGCGCTTGTTTCTCGGTACGCGCCACAACAGCAATGGTGCTGGAAGTACCATTTTGTAAACTTTTGATCGCCTTTTGCAGCAGCGGCAGTCGCTCTTTGGGCTCTGTTTGTAGTACGCGGACTTTGTTCCCGCTGCGGAAGACAGGAACTGCAAGCAAGGGGTTGCTAACACCGCGCTGAAGCACCAGATTGGCAAATTGAATGATTTCCATTGTCGAACGATAGCTTCGTTCAAGCTCGAAATATCCGTTTTCTTCCGCTTGGAACAAACTGGAAAATTCTTTCCAATCTTGAATGCCTTGATAAGCATGAATCCCTTGCGATAAATCGCCTAGAATGGTGAAGGAACTATTTCGCGTATACGCATCTAATACCGCCACTTGGAATGGGGAGAAGTCCTGCGCCTCATCAATGACAACATGATCGAATAGTCGTTCCGATGAAATGCCATGAAGTCGCGTGTGGATGTAGAGAAGAGGAGCAAGATCCTCAAGCTGCACTTCCTTCTTCTTAAAAAGCTTCGCAGATGAGGTCACGATAGATTCTGGTATGCCTTGAAGGAGATCGGCTGGCAGGCTGTCTGGTCGACCTTTGTCAGTGAACAGCATTTTGTAAAAGGAAAATGCTGTATACTCGGGCCAGCCTGTAAGGTAGGTGCGTAGTTTTTGAGCTGATTTCTTCTTCAGCTCCTTCTTCAGGCTTTGTTCCCAAACTTTATCGAGCTGCATCTCCATCCAACGCTTGATACGTGCGACAACACGTTCACGGCGTTTGATCATCGGGTAATGCTTGTTCTCGACGAAGAACCATTCTCGTATGGTGGCGATGGGAAGCTTAACCCCGTCCCAAGGCGAGAAGTCGGCTTTGGGAACATAGGTCTCTTCAATACGGTTCATACAGTCATCCAAGAAGTGCTTGAAGGCGATAGCTCCCTTGAAACGGCCTGGTGCTTGATCGTCAACCGGAGGTCGTTTGCTTCCGAGGGCGAACCAGCGCTGCAGCGTGTGCTCTTGATCTGCGATTTGCACTTCATTGTCAAGCACATTCAACGCCCAATCGGTAAAGGTGCTTTGCTGAATATTGCCGACGCCGAGCTCAGGTAATACGCCCGATATATAGTCCAAGAACATCGAGTTGGGCGCGAATATAATCATGCGTTCCGCTCGGACTTGTTCGCGATATTGATAGAGAAGGAATGCGAGTCGGTGTAGGGCTACCGTCGTTTTACCGCTTCCGGCGACCCCTTGGATAATGAGTGCAGTGTTCTTTGCGGCACGGATAATCCGATCTTGCTCCGCTTGAATTGTGGAGACGATATCACGCAGCTTGTTATCTTTATTTTCGCCCAATCGGTAGAGTAAGAACTCGTCACCGACGGAGAGAGAGTCTTCATTTCGGTCGTATGTATCTACAACACGCTGGAGAATTTGCTTGCGCACAACAAGGTTTCGCTTCAGATAGACCAGCCCGTCGACAAGGCCGTCAGGCGAATCATAAGAAGCGGCGTCCAAGCCACCTGTGAAAGAATAGAACAGGCTTGCAACTGGAGCGCGCCAATCAATGACGAGAAGGTGACCTGTGCGCTCGTCTTCAACACCAGCTTTACCAATATAAAGCGGTACAGGTGATCCAGCACCCGTTTCTTCGAAGTCAAGGCGGCCGAAATACGGTTCATCGATGGCTTTGGATAAATTGTGCCTGCCGTTCTCACGTAAAACTTCAAGGGCTTGCTCGGTTAAATCGGGACCGTAATAGACCGGAGTTGCTCTAAGGCGCTCCAGCTGTTTATCGATTTCCATATTCGTTTGTTCGAGCCTTTGAAGTTCTTCTTGATAGGCACTTTGAGTCTTTGTGTCCAAGATCAGTTACCTCCTAAGATCAGATGTTGTCTATTCATTTGTAATAAACAGGTAAACACTATAACACACCTGACTGGAGATAGAAAGCAATTCTGTAAAAAGAATTGCCTCACATTTGGGCTTCTGTGGAAAGGAATGGTATACTCAGATGGTATGTATATTATTAGATGGAGGCGAAGGGAATCATGTCTATTTATGATATCGAAGTCAAAACGATTACAGGTGAAAAACAAACTCTTTCAGCATTTAAAGGAAAGGCTCTGCTCATTGTCAACACAGCGAGTGCATGCGGTCTTACCCCGCACTTTAAAGGTCTCCAAGAGCTAAACGAGCAATACCAAGATAAAGGACTCGTTGTACTCGGTTTTCCTTGTAATCAGTTTGCCGGTCAAGAGCCAGGTACGAACGAAGAAATTCAATCCTTCTGTGAGCTTAACTACAAGGTGTCTTTCCCGTTGTTTGATAAAATTGATGTAAAAGGTGAGCATGCGCATCCTTTGTATACGTATCTGCTTAGCCATACACCTGAGCCATATCGTACAGGCGAGATTGAATGGAATTTCGTGAAATTCTTAGTTGATGCCAATGGTAATGTTGTGAAGCAATATAGTGCACGTACGGAGCCAGCGGATATTAGCGCAGATATTGAGTCTGTTTTAGCCTAAAGGAAGTAAGAAAGAAGGGAGGACGAGAAATGGGGTCACGAAACGGGTTTATTTATGCCCATCCAGATGATGAAACGTTCTTAAGCGGGTGCCTCATTCGCCGTTTTGCTGACGAAGGGAATGCACCAGTCTTGCTGTTAGCCACGCGTGGCGATGCAGGTAGACAAGGGTTAGAGCGTGCAAAGAATCGGCAAGAACTAGCTGAATTACGAGAAGAAGAGATGAATGTAGCAGCTGAAATCTTAGGGATTTCAAATGTTGAGTACTTAGGATGGCCTGACGGACAGCTGGATGAGGTTGATTTTCAGACATTGGTTGATGGCGTTATCTCGTTTATTCAGCGGTATGAAGTTGAGAACGTGTTTTCGTTTGCTGAGGATGGTGGCAACGGACATCGTGACCATATCGCCATTTCTAAAGCAACTACAGCAGCGGTACATAGCGGATCTTGTCCAAGTGTAAGGAAGCTGTATTATGCGGCATCTCCGCTTTTGCGAGCCCAAGGACATCAACCGTCGATCCTCGTTGATACGGAGACTCTGTGGACCGTAAAGGCTGCTGCGCTGAAAGCCCATCATACGCAGTGTGTGACCATTGGGAGATACTTTGGTAACTTAGTTGATTTTCCAGAAGAGAGACGCTGGGAAGCGTTTGTATTGGGGTGGAACGATGGCGTGTATTGGCCAATGCAAAACGAAGAACAGTTATAGGCATTGATGAAAGGGGGGGATGCGTATGCCCATTCATGCACGAATTGAAGCAATTCTTATTGCCGATGATCCATCGACATTCGTGTCAAGAGAGCTTGAACGGGTGGACCTGCGTTTCGGCGGGATGGAGGGCGATCGTCATTTTGGTATTTTCGCTAAAGCGGATGTACGACAGCCTATGTACAAGCGTGGTCAGGAGATCATGAATCGACGTCAACTCAGTATTGTTTCTGTGGAAGAGCTACAGGGAATTGCTGAGCGTATTGGTGTGGCAGAAATCAAACCAGACTGGTTAGGTGCCAATATTGTCGTGAGTGGTGTGCCAGAGTTAACCAAGCTGCCAATGGGCATCCGGATGTTGCTTCCAAGCGGCGGTGGGTTGGTGTGTGAAGGGGAGAATGAGCCTTGCTCGGGCCCAGGTCGTATCATTGCAAATCAATATGGCGATCCCCTGCTAACGAAGTTATTTATTCAAAGAGCACAGCAAGCACGAGGAATAGTCGCCTATGTCGAGCGCCCAGGCGAGATCAAGGTTGGCGATGTAGTAGAAATTCAAAATTAATTTTCAAATGTACCCCCAGAAACCGCATGGACATAACGAATGACCTTTGAGAGTAGGTCATTCATCGTTTCGAGGGGAGTGGAAGAATGTCACTTTGCAATTGTGATAAATGTGGGCGCGTATTCCTCACGAAATGGGAAACAAGGTGTACAAGCTGTTCACAGCTAGTTCTGAATGATTCACATAAAGTGAAGGATTTCGTCCGAGCCCATCCACGCGCGACACTCATTGAAATTTACCATCAAACAGGGGTCTCCCTGCAAACGATAAAAGAGTTAATGAGAGCATAGCTGTACAAAAAGGAGTTCCCTGCAATGCCCCATATGATAATTAGAGGTATGAGTGTACCGCAGATTCAATCGATCAGTACAATGCTTATTACCGAATTAGCGGAGGTCTGCTCTTGTGGAACAGACAATTTTATGTTGGAATGTCTACCTACCGTCTCCATTTTTCGAGGGGAGATATGCGAGAGCTATCCATTTATTGAAGTAGGTTGGTTCGATCGTGGGCAGGAAGTTCGTGATGCCTACGCACAAGTTTTAACGAAGCATATCTTGTCACTTGGCATACCTGAAGTGGAGATTGCGTTCAAGGTATACCAAGAAGATAGTTATTATTGGAATGGGAAGCTGGTCTAATGAGCTGAGTATTCTCAAAACCTCCAACTCCACTCAACAGTGGCTGTGGAGGTTTTTTTGCGTTTGTGATCCGTTCTGATGCAGGAACAGGAAATGTAGACGTTAAGGTCGCTCTCACGGATCACAGTGCGTGTACGTGGTTGCCGCATGTTCAACTGTGACTCTGCAGGGAAAAGTTTGGGAATCCGCTTTTTTTCATACCAAAAGTCATATTTCACACGATCGATATTGCAGGCTCTTATAAAGTGGGATACACTGAATCGACAGAATCTGATTTCCAACTATGTAAGGGGAATCACATGTTAGGAGCGATTTGCGGTTGAAGACATTAATTATTGCGGAAAAACCCGATATGGGGCGAAACATAGCTGCCGCAATAGAACCAAAAGCCAAAAATATGAGGTCTCACCTGGAAGGTGAGCAATATATCATCACTTGGGCCATCGGACATTTGATTGAGCTGGCTGAACCGGATCACTATGATGAAAAATATAAAAAATGGAATATCAATCATTTGCCGATCATTCCATCGGAGTTTAAATTGATTCCTAATCCGCGTACGTACGATCAACTGAAGGTGATTGCCGAGTTAGCGAAAAAATGTGACCATCTGGTTAATGCTTGCGATGCGGGGCGAGAAGGGCAGCACATTTTCTCCCTTATTCAACGCCATTTGGGGCTGCAGCAGCCTGTTAAGCGTTTATGGATCTCTGATTTAACGTCGGAAACGATTCGCAATGGCTTCGCAACCTTAAAAGATGGCGCGGAATACGAGAATTTGACTCGTGCCGCACGCTCGCGGAGTGAAGCGGATTGGTTGATTGGGATGAATGGGTCTCGCGCTTTTACGACCAAGCATAATGTCTTGCTTTCCGTAGGCCGCGTGCAAACGCCTGTCCTAGCGCTTATTTATGATCGTCAGAAGCAGATTGAGGCGTTCTCGTCGCTCAAATTTTATGAGCTGGAGGGTCACTTTGCGCAAGGTGAAACCGCATATCGAGGCATGTGGCAGGGGGAACGATTTACAGATGGCGAGAAAGCCGAAGCGCTTGCGGCTAAGGTAAAAGGGAAGCCAGCCCGGATTCAATCCTATGAAGTGAAGGAAACGAAAGAATTCCCATTTAAATTGTATGATTTGACCTTGCTGCAACGAGAGGCGAACGGGAAATATGCTTTCTCCGCCAAGAAAACACTGGATACGGCACAAGCCCTATATGAGAAGCATAAGGTGATTTCTTACCCAAGAACGAACTCCAACTATGTGACGGAGCAAAATATTCCGGACATGCATAAGGCGTTAAATGCCTTACAAGGTACGGCCTATCATGAACTCGTTCAAGGTGCTAATCGCAATCTTGTTCATATTAATAACAAATTCATTTGTAATCCAACCAAGGTAGAGGATCACCATGCCATTTTACCTACCAATAAAAAGGCTTCAGGCTTAAATCCAGATGAGCAAAAATTGTACGATCTCATCGTGAGACGGTTCCTTTCTCAATTTTACCCGCCTGCGGCCTACAAAGTTCATACGGTCATGACCGAGGTTGAACAAGAGATGTTCAAGACAACCGTCAAAGAATTGCTTTCTTTAGGCTGGAAAGTTATTTATGCGGATCAGAAGAAGGAAAAGGCGAAAGTCACGAAGGGAAAAGAAAAGGAAGACGATGAAGAGGAAGAGGTTGAGGTCAACGAGCCCTTTTCTATTGACTCACAAGGGGATGCTCTGTGCACGGATGCGATTGTGAAGGAGAAGGACACGCAGCCGCCCAAGCATTTCAACGAGGGCACCCTGCTGAAAGCGATGGAGAGTGCAGGTAAACAGATCGAGGATGAAGAGCTGCGTGATGCGATGAAAGACTCTGGTTTAGGTACGCCAGCAACCCGAGCGGCAACGATCGAACGGTTGAAGAAGGTCGGCTACATCGACATGCAAGGGAAGAAAATCATTTTGACTCAGAAGGGTAGAATGGTTGTTGAATTAATTCGTGGAGCGGGAATCGAGTTGCTGACATCACCTGAAATGACGGGCCAATGGGAACGCAGATTGAATGAAATCTCCCGTGGCACGGCCTCTGATGAGCAATTTATGCATAATGTTAAAAGGTTCGCGACGCTGATCGTGGATAAAGTAAGAAAGCAAGCGAGAGCTTCGAAAACGGATTTCGAGGGTGAAAATGCGCCAGAGGCTGGCGGTAAACGCGGCTCTGCCTCAGCGAAAACGGCATCACGCGGGGATAGCTCTGCTAAAGCCCCTTCTAAGAAGAAAACTCTTGCAGCCAAGCCTACCGGTGACGGGACAAGCACGTTCATTGCCACCTGTCCGAGACCTAGCTGCGGAGGCTCACTCTTTATGGGGCGTAAAGGCTATGGCTGCTCGCATTACAAGGAGGGCTGCAGCTTCGTCATCTGGAAAGAAAGCTTTGGACGAAGCTTAACCGATACGCAGGTACAAGCTCTTGTTTCAAAAGGGAAAACGTCGAAGCTGAAGCTCGTTCTTGCTGATGGGACGGAAACGGATGGGAAAATTGTGCTGATAGATGTCGCTACGGGTGCACTTGGCACGGAATGAATGGATGGAGGAACGGTTAGGTGAGGCCATTAACGAACGGTTGGTTATCTGTGTTACAGGATGAATTTGAAGCGCCTTATTATAAGGCATTACAGCAGTTCCTTCAGGATGAATTTCGTACACTAACCATTTTTCCGCCAAAGGAAGAGGTGTTTCGTGCGTTGGAGCTGACTTCATTTGAGGACACAAAGGTAGTTATTCTCGGGCAAGATCCTTATCATGGAAGCGGGCAAGCGCACGGACTCAGTTTCTCAGTGAAGACAGGTATGGCGATTCCGCCCTCACTGAGGAATATGTATAAAGAATTAGAGTCAGATATCGGCTGCTCTATGCCTGATAACGGGTTTTTGAAGTCATGGGCAGAACAAGGGGTTCTGCTCTTGAATACGGTTTTAACTGTGCGGGAGGCTTTGCCCAATTCGCACAAGGGAAAGGGCTGGGAAAGGTTCACGGATCGCGTTATTCAAGCGTTAAGTGCGCGTGAGAAGCCCGTAATTTTTCTACTTTGGGGAAGTTATGCCCAGTCTAAAGTGTCCTTTATCGACACAACTAGACATTTCATCGTGACTTCGGCACATCCCAGCCCGCTTTCGGCATATCGCGGTTTTTTTGGAAGTAAGCCCTTTTCAAAGGTGAACGCTTTGCTAAATCGACTTGAAATGACAAAAATCGATTGGCAAATCCCCAACTATACGCATGAAAAAAAGCATGAATGACAACATTCATGCTTTTTTTTTCATTTCTATAGACCGAAATCTGGGATTAGAAACGAACAGTATGATTAAGTTTTAGGTGTGAACCCAAGTTTTCATAAAATGGGTTGAACATGAGTAATTGGCAATTTGAGCTCACAGTCCTTCCCAGTTTCATAGGAACGGTTTCCGAGTACTACGCGGAATGCTTCATAATCTGCTTCAGTACCTCGTTGTAAGACTTGAATAGCTGCTTGAAGTACAACGAGCGCATCGTTCATTGCAATATCCAATAACTCCCACACTGTATAGGTGTAGGTTTCATTGAGGTCAGTAGGACAATTCCAGACGGTCTTAGCCTCATTAAAATAATCAAGCGGAGTCGGATGCTTCGTAAATACCAAAGGCGTTATTTGACCAAATGTCAATACTCGTTTAAGTCCACTAGGATCATGGAATAACCGTTGTGCACGGATCATGTCGTAATAGGCGTCATCCCAATCGGAGTCACGCATCTGAGATGCCAGCTCGGGATAATGAATCGAAGCCGCAGCGGAGAGCGCGGGGACGATACCGAGGGGGAGTTTTTCGCCTACATAAATTTCTTTCCACACCGGCGTTTTCCACGTTTGAATCTCTCGCTCATGCTTTGCATAGATGGTATCCATGATGATTTCAAAGCGTTGATGATCCCATTTCTTGAAGCCTGATTTATAAAATACATAAGGATGCAGGTTTCGGTCTAACACATGATGCGTCAAAAATCCGAGAACATAAAGAACAGCTGGATTATATAAGCCTCTGCCTTGTACCTGACGAACAAGATCAATAATAAATGGTCCACAGGCGTCCTGGTGCATACGACTTCCGAGCTCATTTAATTTTTTGTCTTTTCTCCAAGGTAGAAAGTTATGATAAAAGAGAAAATCAGGGCCTTGGCAGCCGAGTGAGAAGATGTGTTGTTGCTGTTTATCGTTCAGGACTGTTGTGTGTCCCAGTTCATTCATTACTTTTTGACCGAAAATGAAATGAGTCCAAATATTTGGCACGGGGCATTCCTCCTACATGAGATGAAGAATAATGAACTTTTCTATTTTAACATATAGCCGAAAAACTAGGGCGCATTTCGTGAACTAATTCGTTGCGAAGGGCTGGAAAGGCAGGATTACCACTGGAATTGTCGAATGTATCAAACGGTGATGGTCACCATCCAAGCTTGTATGATGGGGGATAACGTATGAATATGCAATCGAAAATGGAGCCTACGTTCGATGCGATTTTTGAATTCACTACAATAGGTATGGCTCTTATTTCGCTCGAGGGTCAATGGCTGAGAATCAATAGCAGCTTAAGCAGTATACTTGGCTATTCTGAGCAGGAGCTTGTTACTACACAAATCAAAAACTTATTTGAAGCTTTTCAAGCACGTCATATAGATAACATCATGGAGAAATTGATTGGCGGCGAGTTACGTTCTTTTCAGGTAAATATTCACATAAAACATAAGGATTCATCGCTGAAAGGCGTGGATTGGCTTATGTCCGTTGTTCGAAATTCAGACAATGAGCCCTATGCTTTTATCGTGCAAGTGAAGGATCTTTCACTTCAATCTGAAATGGAGCGGAAGCTTGCAGAGAGTGAACAGCGTTACAAGTCTTTAATCCAACATAATCCCGCAGGTATTATTACCTGTGATATGCAGGGGTGTATTCGGAATGTGAATCCCGCCATGGAGCGAATTCTAGGCTACTCGGAACAAGAATTAATGTGCCAATTTATCGATCAATTATTTACGCAAGATCATCAAGGGAGTGTGCTAGCGGGGACTATCATTTCGCAACAAGATAATTATATGCTGGGTTTTATACATAAAAACGGCGATCATATTGATCTTGGTGTGAAAAATGTACCAATTATTGTAAATGAAAATGAGGACGGTGTGTATCTGATCGCGAAGGATATCACACAATTCAATAAGGATCGGGAATCACTTCGGATTGCACAGCAAGATCTGCATGACACCGTGAGAAGGCAACAAGGGATGACATTGAAGTTCAGAAAAATGAATGGAAACTTCATCCATACGCTATGTGATGGTGAGCTGCTGTATCGTTTAGGATATAAGCCATCACACATTTTGGGGAATGGTTTGCACGACATTTGGCCTACTGGATTGGCAACTTCGATAGAAGCCTATTACCACAGAGCATGGAATGGCGAAGAAAATGTGATGTTCGAGGCAACCTTCCGCGGTATCACGTATCTGACCTCCTTGCGGCCAATTATAGAGAATGATCGCATAATTGAAGTGATTGGTTCATGTGTAGATATCACGGAACGCAAAAGGATGGAGACAGAGCTCAGAGAGACGAAAGAGCTGCTGGAATCGGTGATTAACAATACTTCAGATGCGATTTGTGTACTTGATTTGAATGCGAGAGTGATCTCTGTTAATGCCGCTCATGAGCATATTTTTGGCTGGAGTCAAGAAGAGCTAAGAGATCAAACATTACCGATATATCCGGATTATCTGGAAGATGAACGCAAGGAGATGTACGACAAGCTTAGATTAGGGAAGCAAATTTCAGGGAAAGAATCGGTCCGCCTCCGCAAAGATGGCCAATTGATTCACGTCAGCATTACGAAAACGCCAATCAAGAATGAAAAAGGTGAGATTTTCGGATTCGCTGGGATTACGCGAGATATTACGGAGCGTAAACAAACCGAGGAGCTTCTTCGTAAGTCGGACAAGCTCTCAGTCGCTGGCCAACTCGCGGCGGGGCTTGCGCATGAAATTCGTAACCCGCTCACCTCGCTTCGCGGATTTTTACAGCTTCTCAAGCATGATTTGAAAGGGAAGCAGCATTATTTTGACATCATGCTATCGGAGTTGGACCGCATTAATTTCATTGTGAGTGAATTTCTGGTTATCGCGAAGCCAGAAGCCATCACGTATAAAAAGAGTGATTTAGGTGGTATTCTGCAGTCGGTCATCGCGCTTTTAGATACGCAGGCCGTACTCTGTAATGTACAGCTATTGTTGGAATTCCAATCAGAGATACCTGAAATAATATGCTCCGAGATGCATTTGAAGCAATTATTCATTAATTTGATCAAAAATGCGATGGAGGCTATCCCGAAAGATGGGCAGATCAAAATGATCGTTTCGTTACAGGGGGATGATCTGATTAGAGTTCGGACACAGGATAATGGCTGCGGCATTCCGGAGGAACGGTTGAAACAGTTGGGGGAGCCATTCTATACAACGAAGGAAAAGGGGACTGGCTTAGGGTTAATGATGTGTTTCAAAATTGTTGAAGCGCACAAAGGAACCATGAATATTCAGAGTCAAGTGGGGTATGGGACGACAATCGATGTGTTCTTGCCCACTTATTCGAATGAGCATAATCATTCTCTATGAGTCAAACACTAATTTAAGCTGAAAACCGCCGACGGTTGATCCGTGAACGGCGGTTTTCTCATTTTTAAAAAGCGATACTAAATTCCGTTGTTTCTCTTGAATACCAAGTCGAAACAGTGTCGTTATTTTCATTGTAAACTTGTACATGATCTGGCGTGTATTTGACGATAATGCCTGTAGTTACTTGGTAATAAACGCCTAGTTGATCGAGTGACCATACGTAAACAGGCGTTTTCGATAGAGCTGCAGTAAATAGTTCTGAATCCGTATCAAGTAGCTTCGTTCCGTAAATCATCATTACACCTCTGTCTTATGGATAGGATTGTAAGGCACTTATTAATAAAGACACTATGGAAATTGAAATCATCACACGGGATATTTAATTTTTTTGTGGCGTTTCGATTTTTTTCCAAGTACAATCAAGGTTGTCTTATTTTCGAGGTAATCTCATTTCAAAATGCAAGGAGACACAGCATGAAATTTGCAGTCCGCTTCATCTCGTTTTTTGTTATTCAAGGAGAAGGTGCAGATGCAGCCTCCGCTAAAAATTACCGTCATTATCAAACGCTCGATGAATCCGATTATGAAGATAGTGCCCTTCAGCAATTTCTTGATGGTGAATTCGCACGAATTGCCAAGCGGAAGGTAGAACGAAATCCGCGTGCAGAGCAGGTACCTACTAAAGTGGGGCGTTTTGTTACAGAGCCAGGGTTTGAATTAGAGAGTAATCCAAACTTCAATTTATTCGCGCTTTTACGCTTTGCAGAAACCAAACAGGATTTCCTCAATGTAGGGGATGAGCTGCTGAATGCCTATTTACATACAAGTGCTGTTCGCGGCGGGGCGTTTCTCGTAGCTAATGTAAAGCTTAATCAATATTTCGATGATCCCTTCGTCTTCATCTTGAAATGTGATTTCGAGCCGAAAATTGCCCGAATTACGGATGAGAAGAGCTTGCTCAACCAAGTCGAGATGGCGATTAATGCAAAAAACATGAAATCGATTCAATACCCTTTTATGCCTGAGGAAGGGATGATCGAACCGTCGGAGCTGAAGATACATCAAGCCTCTCATGCCCGCTATTTTGAGGATTTCCTAAAATATGTAGAATATGAGCAATCGATGCCAGAAATTTTGCATAGTCAGGTTATTGGTCTTGTTCATCAGCAGTTGGAGAGGGATTACGAGCATAACCCCGAGGAACGTGAACAGGTAGAAAAGGATTTGGAAATATGGGCGGCGAGCGAAAAGCGTGAGCTGCAAGAGAAGTGGTCAACAGATCTGGTGATGGAAGCTGCAAATTATTTGGTGGAGCAAAAGCCAGATCTTGAAATGCGCATTAAGCTGGATCACATCAGTGTAAAAGCGCAGCTCGCTGACTATGGGCGAAAGGTGCATATCGCAAGACAAGGTGAGCGTTATGTCATCCTGATTGAAGGGGATTATTTGCATTTCGAGAAAGGCGTCTCTCCTATTGAGTTACTCCGCCCTGATGATTTACATGCGGTTATTGAGCGAATTACCAGAGAAGAGGAAGAACAACGTTAAGGAAAAAATAGTGGGTTCCCACATGTTTGAATTCCTTGTATAATAGGTAAGCTTTGCTGAATTGACAGTAGGTTAATTATGATTGGGTAGAAGGAGAAAGGGGTCAATGGCAGTGATTGTGGTTGGGGGAATGATCGGTCTTGGTAAGACATCTGTATCCACTTTACTTGGGCAAGAACTAAATTCAAATGTTTTCTATGAGAGTGTAGATGATAATCCGATTTTGCCGTTATTTTACACAGCTTCACCTGAAGAAATTGAGAAGCAACGGTATCCATTTCTGTTGCAATTGCACTTTTTGAATACAAGATTTAAGGCCATTAAACAGGCATTAGTACATAATCGAAATGTACTGGATCGAAGTATTTATGAGGATTGGTATTTTGCCAAAGTGAACCGCGAGCTAGGTCGCATTTCACAGCTAGAATTCGACGTTTATGAAGGCTTGGCGGATAATATGATGTCAGAGCTTGCTGAGCTTCCTAAGAAAGCACCAGATCTGATGGTATATTTGAAAGGATCCTTCGAAACGGTCATGCATCGCATCGGTCTTCGCGGTCGCAGCTTTGAACAGGATCAATCGTTGGTCGATTATTATCGTCAGCTCTGGTCAGGTTACGATGACTGGGTGATGAATCATTATCATGCTTCCGAAGTGTTAATCGTTGATATGGATCGGGTCGATGTTGTAAATCGCGCAGCAGATGCTGCTCAGTTAGTGGAAGAAGTTCGTGCAAAGTTATCTGATTTGGCGATTGTATAGTCATATAATCGATTAAGGCGAAACTTGTCGAAATGTCGAAAGACCCCCTTAAAACTGAGGGGGTCTTTCGAATGTTATAGTAGAAAATCGAAATCCAACGGTGTAATCCAGGAAAGAGAAGGTGATGAAATTGTTGTTTATCGTATGTTACAAAGGCAAGCCTCTGAGTGCACCACTGCCGAAATTAGCAGCAACAGAGAAAATGTTGAAGCTTAGTCGATCCTTTGCCAATTTGGAGCTCGTCGAAGTGCAGCAACAATGGCAGACAGCTTCGAATATCTAGGACTTTACAGCTACTCATAACCGTAGTCACAACTCCTTCATCTTACGGATGAAAGGAGTTTATTTGTGTTTTCTATTGTATGATAGAGTGAATGAGAAGGATTGTGCATAGAAAGGCAGGTTGAATGAATCATGCTCTTGGAAGTAATCGCAACTACGCTGGAAGATGCACAGCGTGCTGAAGAAGGCGGTGCAGATCGCATAGAACTGATTGCTGATTTGCGACAGGGCGGCTTGACGCCGGATATCGAACTTGTTAAACAAATTACAGCTTCCGTACATATGCCTGTACATGTTATGATTCGGCCGCATGCTCGGTCGTTTCATATGTCAAAGGATGATGTAGCACGTATGCTCAATTCGATTCAACAGGTAGAGCAAGCTGGTGCGAGCGCGCTTGTATTCGGCGTATTAACCACTGAACGTGAGATCGATCGTCATACATTAGAAATACTCCTAGCTGCAACTTCGTTACCAGTTACTTTCCACCGTGCTTTTGACGAGATTAAGCATCAGGAAGAAGCCTTGCACATTCTCCTGTCTTATAATCAAATTCGTTCCGTTCTTACCTCAGGAGGGGTGGCTAGTGCACTCCAAGCAGTTGAACAAATTCGAATTTTAGAGTCGCTTACACAAGGGCAAGCAATGAGCATATTGGCTGGTGGTGGACTTACACTTGAAAGCTTGGAGTCATTCGTACGTTCTACGGGTGTGCGAAGTGTTCATTTGGGGACAGGAGTAAGAGAGAATTGGAGCGTGGATGGCTCCGTTAATGAGGATTTGGTAAGAAAAGCGAGAGCAATTCTAGATGGGATTATTAGATAACATCGAAAATCAATAACATCATAGGGGAGGTAAACCATGAACATTCTAATTCTTGGCGGTACGAAATTTCTGGGGAGAGCCTTAACGGAAGCAGCGTTAGCTAAAGGTCATGAAGTAACTTTATTTCATCGTGGCCTGCATGATGTACAAGCATTTCCCCAGGTTCGGCATATTATTGGAGACCGGAATACCGACTTGGACAAACTGCAGGACGGTGAATGGGATGCGGTTATTGATACAAGTGGTTATCAGCCCGAATCTGTAGCCGCTTCTACCGAGGTATTGAACTGTCATGCGAAGCATTATACGTTTATTTCTTCCATTTCTGCGTATGCGAATTTAAAGCAGGTTTATTTGGATGAATCCGCTCCTGTATTACGATTGGAAGAGGCATTAGATCCTGGGCAACGGTATGGGGCACTTAAGGCCGCGTGTGAGGATGTTGTGAGATCAGCCTTTTCAAATGGTGCACTCATCATTCGTCCAGGGCTCATTGTTGGGCCGCATGATGCTTCAGATCGATTCACGTATTGGCCAATACGCTTACATCGAGGAGGTCAAGTGCTAGTACCGCTTCCGAAAGAGCGCAGACTGCAATTTATAGATGTGCGTGATCTTGCAGCGTGGACGTTGGACTTAATTGAACAAAGGATAACAGGGATTATTCATGCAAGTGGAAGTGAGTATTCAATGGAAGAAGTCGTGGAAGCTTGTAGATCGCAAGACAAAGAGACGACGATTACATGGGTGACGGAAGAGTTCTTGCTCGAACATGGAGTAGGAGGGTGGATGGAGCTTCCACTTTGGTTGCCAAGCGACAGTCTGATCGGCATGCTGCAGCTGAACAACTCGAAAGCTATCAAATCGGGTTTAACTACGAGGCCGCTCGTTGAAACAGCGAGAGATACGCTGACATGGGACCAAGGTCGAAGCCCTGAGGTTGTTCGGCTGGCTGGATTAAAACCAGAACGTGAGGAGCAATTGCTGCGGGATTGGGAGAAGCGCAACAATAGTGGACAAAAATAATTTGTGATTCGTCCAAGACGTGAGCGAATAGCTGTGGGATTCTGAATATAATGGAAGAGTAAACTCTGAGAAGATGAGGTGCTGTCCATGTACGATTCCACGGATATTCAAAGTAACAAGGGAATGGCTATTCTTGCGTACATTTTGTTTTTTGTCCCGTTAATCGCTGCGAAGGACTCCAAGTATGCTTGGTACCATGCCAATCAAGGACTAACTTTATTTTTGGCATGGGTCATTGTGAATGTCGTGCTCGGCATTATCCCGTTCATCGGTTGGTTCCTTCAGCCGCTTGCTAACTTAGCCTTGGTGATTTTGGCAGTGCTGGGCATTGTTGCGGCCGCACAAGGTCAAGTCAAACCGCTTCCGATTATCGGCAGCTACACACTCCTAAAGTAGAACGTACATAGAAGCAAGGGCTGACCTTCGGTAGATGAACTACCCGAGGTCAGCCCTTATTTGTATGTTAAGCCTCTGCTTCTTGAGCTAATTCAGCGATTCTCTGGTTCACGTTATCTGTGACGAGACCACCGTGATAACATAGGACTCGCTCGATGTCGAACTGCGCGTATTTTTTCAACGACTGCAAAGCCAACGGATAATCGGAACAATAGGCAGGTAGGGGTCCTTGAAGAACGCCGTCAACAACAACCATGGAATCCGCGGCGATTAATGTTTTGCTCTTTTTATGATAAAGACTCATATGTCCTGGTGTATGGCCTGGCGTTAGGATAACAATGATCCCTCCGCATCTGTCAATTTCTTGTCCATCCTCTAAAATGGTTGAAACGGGTGCCTTCGGGGGATTCTCAAGATTTCGGCGAAACGCATCGCGCCACTCTGGTATTGTATCCGCAGGTAAATTCGCAACGGCTCGCTCGATAGATGCTGGTGTTACTTTGATTAACATTTTATCCCCTTGAATATAGGGCTTTTCCAGTTCTGAAGCCAGAACTTCTATCGGATGAGTGGATTCCTTCAATAGCGTAGGCAAACTCGCAATATGATCAATATCCTGATGCGTGATGATGATGGAGTCCAAGGTTGATAAAGAGACGCCACAGCCTTCCATTGCTTTTTCTATAAGCGGGAGTATGCCAGGATAGCCGGTATCAATAAGAATCGCGCCTTGATCATCTACCAAAAGGCTGGGGTGAATGACATTAATGCGACCCATAATGGGTACTGACACTTCAAGGGAAAAAAGTCCTTCAGAAATTTGCATGCGAAAACCTCCGATTTGGAATGATAAGTGTGAAAAGGAATAGGATTATCATATCCATCTGATGAGGAAGTGTCAAATAAATATATAATCATATCACAATTATGAAATAATGTCAATGATTAATTTTGATCAATAAAATATTAAAGATATTTGTCCAAATCTTGATCATCGTGTGAATAAAATATGAACAAAACCGACTTTTTGTGTTATACTATTTATAAAGCACTTACATTTAAGTCAGGAGTTGTGATGACAATGTCAAATAGAGCTGTATCTGTGAATCCAATTGAACGCGTTGAACGTGATGTGATGCCATTAGTGAAATTGATGACCTTTGCTGCGTGGACGTTGCTTGCTATAGGTTTAGTACTTAGTTTGTTTAGTTTAGAAAGTTTCAGTGATCGCAATACAACATTAATGGTGGGTATTGGTTTCATGGTAGGAAGTGTCCACATTTATGTGATTCGGACTGCGATCCATTTGGTACATTCTCGTAGTGTTTCCAAAGGCGAATGAGAACGAAGGTTCGAAGGAATACTATATCAAGCCTTTCAAGTCTAAATACTTGAAAGGCTTTTTGCTATTCATATTTTACTTGCAGAGTCAACAAACGTTCTGTGACATTTGTTTTACATTCCAACGTCGAACCGTTGACGTATTTGTTAAGATGGATTTGTGATGATGATCTTTGTTGAACAAGATGATATGTTGATAACAGATAGCATAACAGATAGGATTCGTTGATTGGGAGGTTAAAGAGGATGAAGAAGAGAAAGCTTGTACAAGCAGGGATGCTCTTCATGATGGTCGCCATCATCGCAGTACTTTCAGGCTGCAGCCATCAAGCTATGGTATTGGATCCCAAAGGACCCGTAGGTGCTGAGCAAAGAGATTTAATTGTGATCGCCTCTATATTGTGTGGGGTGATTCTCGTTCCAGTACTTGCTCTTACGGCATGGATTGTATGGCGGTATCGGGATAGCAAAAGAAACAAAGCTTCGTATAAACCGAATTGGTCTCACAGCACGTCACTAGAAATTGTTTGGTGGGCTGTGCCGATCATCATTATTGTCACGTTGGCTGTTATTACAATTAAGTACACGTACGCTCTAGAACCTTCAAAGCCTTTGAAGTCGGATAAAGCACCTATAACCATTCAAGTGACATCACTCGACTGGAAATGGCTGTTTACGTATCCAGAGCAAGGGATTGCAACCGTGAATTATTTGCAAATTCCTGAAGATACACCGATTAAGTTTGAACTCACATCGGATGCACCGATGAATTCCTTCTGGATTCCACAACTAGGGGGGCAAATTTATACAATGTCAGGAATGGCGATGACGCTATATTTGCAAGCCGATGAGATTGGACATTATTTCGGTACTGGAGCGAACTTTAGTGGGGAGCATTTCGCTGACATGACGTTTGACGTCAATGCCACTTCGCAAGAAGATTTTGATGCGTTTATTGCGAAGACCAAGAAAGTTCCTACGAAATTAACCAAAGAAGGCTACGATGAATTAGCGATGCCAGGTAAATCTGGCGTGAAATATTTCTCAGCGATTCCAGAGGGGCTTTTCGAACAAACCGTAACGAAATATACGAATGGTCAGCCCGTCCACAATGGTCACAGGACTGGTCATGAGAGTATGGATACTAAGAAAGAAAATACCATGGACCACTCACAAATGGACCATAGTCAAATGAATATGTCGAAGTAATTGATCATAGATCAAAGTTTCATGAAAGGGAGATCTGCTCATGTTGGATAAAATAAAAGATTTTGCCTCCGAGTTTTTCGTAACGGGCGATCCAATGATTCTGGGAGCTCAGGTTAGTATCGGCCTCTCGTTAGTAGCCATAGTGTTCGTACTAACCTTCTTTAGGAAATGGGGTTGGCTTTGGCGCGAATGGTTGACAAGTGTCGATCATAAGCGAATCGGGATCATGTACATCATCTGTTCGCTTATGATGTTATTCCGCGGCGGTGTTGATGCGCTCATGATGAGATTGCAACTGGCTGTTCCGGATAATCAGTTTCTACAGCCAGAACATTATAATCAAGTTTTCACAACACATGGCGTTATCATGATTTTATTCATGGCGATGCCGCTTATGTTTGGGTTATTTAACATTGTAGTTCCATTACAAATCGGAGCGCGCGATGTCGCGTATCCATTCTTAAATTCACTAAGCTTCTGGATGTTCTTCTGGGGTGCAATGCTATTCAACGTTTCCTTCGTTATAGGTGGTTCACCAGACGCAGGTTGGTTAAGCTATCCGCCACTATCCGAAATGTCGCATAGCCCCGGTGTGGGAGAGAACTTCTATCTTTGGGGAATTCAAATATCAGGTATCGGGAGTTTAGCAACAGGGATTAACTTCATTGTGACCATTTTGAAAATGCGTACGCCAGGTATGAAGTTGATGAAAATGCCGATGTTCACTTGGTCTGTATTTTCAAGCTGTATCATGATCATCTTTGCATTTCCAATCTTAACGGTTACACTTGCTTTGCTATTCCTAGACCGCTTCTTGGGTGCGCACTTCTTCACATTAGACGGCGGCGGGAATCCAATGATGTATATTAACTTGATTTGGATGTGGGGTCACCCTGAGGTTTATATTGTCGTGATTCCAGCCTTCGGTATATTCTCGGAAATCGTTTCGACCTTTTCCAAAAAGAAGCTGTTCGGTTATAAATCGATGGTGTTCGCCATGTTGATTATTAGCTTATTGTCCTTCTTCACTTGGGCGCATCATTTCTTCACGATGGGTTCAGGGGCAGATGTGAATGCCTTCTTCGCGATAAGTACCATGCTAATTGCCATTCCTACGGGGGCAAAAGTATTTAACTGGCTCTTCACGATGTTCAGAGGTAAAATTCGCTTTACCACACCGATGTTATGGACGATTGCTTTTATTCCATGTTTCGTTGTTGGGGGGATGACGGGTGTCTTATTATCCGTAGCGCCTGCTGATTTTCAATTCCACAACAGTTATTTCCTAATCGCGCATTTCCATCAGGTATTAATCGGTGGGGTAGCGTTCGGCTATTTCGCAGGCCTCTATTACTGGTGGCCGAAGATGTTCGGCTTTAAACTGAATGAGCATCTGGGCAAATGGGCATTTTGGTTGTGGAACATCGGTTTCTACGTATGTTTCATGCCGCAGTATTTCCTAGGTTTAGATGGGATGACCCGACGTACCTACACATATAGCTGGGATATGGGTTGGGGCCCGCTCAATCTGGTTTCAACAGCTGGCGGTTTCTTGATGGGCATCGGGTTCATTTTCCAAGTGTGGCAAATTGCCCATTCCATTAAGTTCAGAGAACCAGATCTTACTGGCGATCCGTGGGATGCACGCACGCTCGAGTGGTCAATTCCTTCACCTGCACCTCTATACAACTTTGCTGTGCTGCCAAAAGCGGATGTCGCAGATGCTTGGTGGGAAGAGAAACAAGGTACGGTGAAAAAGCAACCAGCACCTACAACCTATGAACCGATTCATATGCCGAAGAACTCTGCGATTCCGTTCATTATCTCGGCCATGTGGTTTTTCGCAGGCTTTGGCTTCGTTTGGGATTGGATGTGGCTGACGATTCCAGCCTTAATCGGTGTTGCCATCTGTATGATTGCTCGTTCCTTCAGCTATGATACGGATTACTATATTCCAGCGGCCGAAGTGAAAGCGACTGAAGACGCGTGGAAAGGAGTGAAGGGTTAATGGCACACACAGCTGCACATGGTGCTCACGATCATGAACACGATCATGAGCATGATCATGAATCACTCAAAACATTCGGATTTTGGATATTCCTAATCACTGACTGTATTTTATTCGGCTCCTTATTCGCAACCTACGTGGTGCTTCATCAGAATACAAATGGTGGGCCAACAGCAGAAGAGCTATTCAAAATGCCTGGGATTATCGCCGAGACGTTTATTTTGCTCACTAGCAGTTTTACAAGTGGGTTAGCTGTACTTGGTATGCATAAGGGAAATATGAAGCAACTGATCGGTTGGCTGATCGTAACTGTACTTCTAGGGGCTTCCTTCGTTGGGTTAGAACTGAATGAATTTATTAACATGGTTAATCATGAGGGTGCTACAATCAGCACGAGTGCCTTCCTATCTGCCTTCTTCACATTGGTAGGTACACACGGGTTGCACGTTTCCGTGGGTTTAATCTGGATGATTGGTTTAATCTTTCAATTAAAACGCCGCGGAATCACGGCGGTAACGAAGCGTAAAGTTGCGGTCATTTCCCTGTACTGGCATTTCCTTGATGTTGTTTGGATCTTCGTATTTACGGTCGTCTATCTCATGGGGGTGATGTAAGTGAGTCAACCACATACAGAGTCACATAACAATCATGAGTCTCATGGATCATTGAAATCGTATATGATCGGGTTTGCATTATCGATTATTTTGACCATTATCCCGTTAGTTGCTGTCATGAACCATATGCTGAATAAAACGGGAACACTCGTATTAATTCTACTCATGGCTGTCCTGCAATTCGGTGTGCAATTGTTCTTCTTTATGCATGTTAAAGAAGGCGAGAATGCACGTTGGAACATCATGGCGTTGATCTTTGGTCTAGTTATCCTTTTGACCATCGTAGCTGGTTCGATCTGGATCATGACATATAATACAGTGGTTCATTAAGTCTTTAACATCACTAAGTAACAGACGTTCTTTGCCAATCTTAGATTGGCTGAGGGCGTCTATTTTGTTCTGACGTGTGTGCCGACCGTTCAACAATAAAAGGGTTGTCTTTCTATTTGACACATGATACATTATGTATCAAAGATACTTAATGTATCAATCATCTGAGGAGACAAGCTAATTCCATGAACGGAGACGAGCCGAATGATCAGACGAAACCAACGATTCCGTAATCAACTTGATGATCACCTCATCCATTTGCACAAGAACTTGTTCATTAGTCATTCTGATCCGATGTACCATGAGAAAGTGATTCGTTATTTGGATGCGAATTCTCCGGAGGCTCATTTTAATTTGGGGCAGAAATTTCGTGCGCGAGGGAATTGGAAACGGGCTCGATTTCACTACAAGGAAGTACTGAAAACTTACCCATCACCTTTCTATTCTGCAGCGAATCGTGCGATTCACCAATTAGATTTACAAGAAGCTTCGCATGCTGCGACATTAGCACAAACCATACCCGCCCTTCGTAAACCTCTATTACCTCCATTTATGAAAATGCTGCTGCTTGTTCTTCTTGTTCTTAATGTACTTTTGGTTTTGTTTTTCGTAGGGGATCATTCGATCTCTCGCACGATTTCCAAAATGAAAGTATGGGGAGTAGGCAGCGAGGTTACTTATGAAACGGTGGACAAGCCATTTATCTTGTATCTGTCGCCAGAGACCGAACGTTCAATGATCGAAAAAAAGCTTCACGATCAAGCTTTGATTTTGGCAAAAGATATACCAAATGCGAATATTATGATCTACGGCATTGTCTCGCAAGATGACAGGGATAAAGGAAAAACTATGCTGCTTACCAATGAGGACGTTATCAAGCGCGCGATTGTCGTCGCAACGTATCAACCAGGGGCAGACTCCATGGTTCACATCCGGTTTCTGAACGCTGAATTTGAAGAGCACCAACCGCTTAGCGCGATTGGTGCTAATTTAGTTCGAACCGCGTTGGAGACGTATCGAGAGGACGTAGGACAAGCGCCGATGCACCTAAATGATCTGCTGAAGGATTATCCAAATAATTATTTGAGCTTCATCCCTGTTGAGGCGATCTCGGGCTCTAATGAGATCTCTGATGCTTACAGTGGCGATGGGGGGTGGGTGTTTGATCCCAAAGCGGCAGATGTCGCGCATATGTTTTATTCGAATACAACTGGCGGCGCAGGGATTCCATATGATCCTATCCATCTCGAAGTCAATAAGGCTGAACATCAGTTGAAGCTCGTTAGTGGCCCGTATTTACTGTGGGATAAAGAAATTGGAATTGGGGCCAAGGGAAGCACACCAGAAGGCAAATTTCACGTCGTAGACCGCGTACAACAGCCGAAAGGGAAGACTACCCAGAGCTATGGAGATGCAGGCTTAGGACTAGGAGCAATCGCTTTACACGGCACGTATGATGAGAGTTCCATCGGTGAGGATAAATCTTTGGGTTGTATCCGCCTAACGAATGAAGACATACAGGAAATATTTCCTTTCGTTCCCAAGGGGACTGAAGTGCAAATTCTCCCCAACACGGGCAGTTCTCCTCTTCTTGGAGTAGTAAATCACACCTCACTACTAATCCCAGCAAGCTTACCCATACATTCGGAAAAGGCAGAAAAGGTCCTATTTCATTGGTTGGGTTAAAAAAGCAGCTGAAGCTTAACGAGAGAATTTTCTCGTAAGTCTCAACTGCTTTTTTAGTCGTGTTGCTATTCATTAACTACATTAAGTTCTCTGGATTTAGCTTCTCCAGCTCAGGAATGACGAAGCGTCCATCTTTACGGATGAGAACGTCGTCGAAGTAAATTTCGCCACCGCCATATTCGGGACGTTGAATAAGAACCATATCCCAGTGAACAGAGGAACGGTTGGTGTTATCCGCCGTTTCGTAGGCTTGCCCTGGAGTGAAATGGATGCTGCCGTCAATTTTCTCATCAAACAATATATCTTTCATCGGATGTTGAATATATGGGTTCACGCCAATCGCGAATTCGCCGATGAAACGAGCGCCGTCATCCGTATCAAGGATTTCATTTAGTTTCTTGGTATCGTTACTAGTTGCGTTAATGATTCGGCCATTTTCGAATGTCAGCACAATATTCTCGAAGGAAGTGCCGGAATAGATGGTTGGTGTATTGTAACTAATGACACCGTTAACGGAATCTTTCACAGGCGCTGTATAAACTTCGCCATCGGGGATGTTTCGCAGTCCGGAGCAAGGCACAGCTCCGATACCTTTAATGGAGAAGTTGAGATCCGTTCCTTTGGCTACCAAACGAACACGATCTGTTCGATTCATGAGATCGACTAGCGATTCCATGGCTTTCGCCATTTTGCTGTAGTCAAGGTTACACACATTAAAGTAGAAATCTTCGAAAGCTTCTGTGCTTTTACCAGCCAACTGAGCCATCGAAGGATTGGGGTATCGCATAACCACCCATTTGGTATTATTAATACGCTCATCGAAGATAGGACGTTGGAAATATTTCAGGAACAATTTCATTTGTTCATCAGGCACATCGGAGGATTCCGTGATGTTATCACCACTTCGAACAGCTACATAGGCATCCATTTGTTTCATCCGAGCAAGCTCAATGTCAGACCATGCGCTGAATTGCGCTTGTGTGCCTTTCATCTGGAGGCTCCGCGTAATCGCGGGATCGCGCAATTCGATGAATGGGTTGCCTCCAGCCGCGTACACTTCTTCAATTAAGCATTTCGCGAGTTCTGGATCTTTGACACCAATCATTTCAATCAATATGTTCTCACCGGGCTGAAGGCTTACGGAATATCGAATAATGTTTCGGGCAAAAGTTTGAAGTCTCGGATCTCTCATTTTGTAGGGCTCCCTTAATAAAAAATACGTACCAGCAAATTATAACGCAACGCGTTCCTGTAATCCAATCAAGGCAATGGCTTCAAGGAGATGGAAGGGGTATACTACACTTAGGAGCAAGATTATTTCAACAATTCACCCAGATATAACGACAACTAGAGGAGGACGCTATGGCAAGAGATCAGATCAAGGTACCCTTCGGGTATGAACCCCCGTCTGAAGCGCAGAAAGGTACAGTCTTAGTATTCGAAACGTTCGAGGACTGGACTGAGCGCGAAATGAGCGCTTTTATTGCTTGGGCTGAGGAACGGAAATTCGTTCGCGTCATCTTCTATCCCCAACATGAAGAGACGCTTCGCAGGATGGATATTCGAACGGAAATGCCCTATTATGCCCGTGTAAAGCACTTAGAGGCATTACTGGAAGATGTGGATACAACACTTCAAGTAGAACTAGATAAGTGGGAAGGAAAGCGAAAGAAATACACGCCGCTAGATACATCGCTGAGTTTTTTGACAGAGAAATCGCCTAGTCCCCATTTTATTTGTATGAGTGACCGCTATGCGAATCTATTCGTTACATACCCTTCCTTCAAAGAGTGGATTAAGAAAGCAAGACTCGTTATCTTTACGCAGTTCCTTGTTCCCCTTCATGGCAAGCTAAATGACTATGCCGAGAGATGGGAAACGGTGGATTTCGGGAATGGGACTTGAATTACAACGATCTAATTATCAATTAACCACATTAATTATGTTGATTATCGTGGCAGGTATGAGTCAAGGTATGCTCCTGCCATTGCTTACGATTTTGCTCGACAGCTCAGGTGTTTCAACGTATGCAAATGGTGTAAACGCGGCGGCGCTCTATCTTGGGATTTTCTCGACGATGTTTTTCATCGAGAAGCCCGTTCGACGATTCGGCTATAAACCCGTTATTATGATCGGGATGAGCTTAATAATTATCGCTAACTAACTTTTCCCAGTGTGGCAACAGGTTGGCTTTTGGTTTGTGCTGCGCCTACTTGTGGGCATTGGGGATAGTGCTTTGCATTTTGCCACACAGTTATGGATAGTTGCCTCAAGCCCGAAAAAGAAGAGAGGACTCAACATCTCCTTTACGGTATGGCTTATAGGATCGGATTTAGTTTGGGACCCTTAGGGATTACATTGCTAAAAGCAGGGATTTGGCTGCCTTTTATGGCGACTAGCGCATTTTTTTATTCATTTTGATTCTTCTGACCAGACTCCAAAATGAGAAGCCAGAACGAGCTGAAGCCGCCCATAAACGAACAACAAGCGTCATTTCATTGGCTTGGTTTCCGCTTATTACATCGCTGCTATTTGGCTACATGGAACTATCAGGTTTCATCTTCCGAGCGCGCACACAGTGATAAAAAGCCACTTTCCTTGATTCCAAGGGAGGTGGCTTCTTCTTCATTCTTTAGCCGATTTCGTAATTGGCTGCTTGATCCGTCATATAACGTTCTGTCAAAATGGTAAGCAGGGAGATACCAATTTGATTTTCTCCACCTTCTGGAATAATAATGTCCGCGTACTTCTTCGAGGGTTCGATAAAAGCATCATGCATGGGCTTGACTGTCGTTAAATATTGATCAAAAACGGATTGCAAAGACCGCCCGCGTTCATTAATATCACGAGATAGACGACGGAGGATACGGACATCAGGGTCTGTATCAACGAAAACCTTGATATTCAGTGCGCCGCGCAGCTCTTCATCCGTAAGTACATGAATGCCTTCTAGCAACACAATCGGTTTAACATCTATGCGGATTGTTTCTTGTGAACGTGCATGTTGGGAGAAATCGTAGACAGGAATGTCGACGGCTTGCCCGCTTTTCAACATTTTCAAATGCTGTAGGAGCAATTCATTTTCAAAAGCACGAGGATGATCGTAATTAATGCGCTCCCGCTCTTCAAAGGTCAGTCCGCTATGATGAAGATAATAATTATCTTGTGAAATTAACGTCACATTCGTAGATCCGAGTTTAGTAATGATCGACCTGGCTACTGTTGTTTTACCTGAACCGGTGCCACCGGCAATTCCAATCACGAGCATGTATGTAGTGCCTCCCCAAATAACTTGAAAACCTTCCTATGTAGTTTAACATAATGTGCACACAAAAAGAAAAAGCGATCGAATATCGATCACTTTTAGAATGAGAAAGCCGTTATCGTATCTGCTTTGGCGTATGAAACTTCTCCTGATTGGCCTCGATATCTTGAGCGGCTTGATTCAATTGCTCGAAAGTTTGCTTGATTTGTTGTCCAAACTGCTCATTATCAAATGTACGCAGCTGTTCCTGCGCTTGTTCAACCTCCTTGTAAGCTTGAACAAGAGCTGCTTGAGCGGATTGGATCGCGTGCGGATTCGCTTCTGTAATCGCGACTTGCAGCTCATGCTGGGCGGCTTGTGCATGTAGCATGGCATGATCAGCGGCGTCAATAGCATGCTGAACCGGCTGTTGATGCTGATGGGTTTCTGTCATTGGGGGAAGACCTCCTATGGGTTCGTAATGAAAAGGGAGAAGCTAAGAAAGCGACTTTACTACATTGCACCAAAAGTGGGGAAATCATTCGATTTCGGGAAATGAAATTATTTCCTGGGTAAGCGCAAAATGTGAGCGGTATCATGAATTTTCGACATCAATTGTCAGACAATTTTGAATAAAATGACTACTACGAGAGTACATCTATTCTTACACATGTTTCCAAAATAAAAGTGGACAAATTACCTGATTATTCTTAAGCTAGAGAGGATAGTTTTTTGGCATGTTTAGACAAAAAACATCTTTATGGAGGATTACAGAATGAATACAATCAAGGGTTTTTATTTGATTGCTGCATTATCGTTAGTTATTTCCGGTTGCAGTTCAGCGAAGACAACGACTACTACAGCAACAACGTTTACTCCTGCTCTAGAGGTGACTGCCGTTGTTAAAGACGACACGGTGACCTTAGATCTGACAACGAATCTAAAACTTTCGAAGGAACATTACGATCAACAACGTGTTCAAGGCGAAGGCCATGTTCATATTTCGTTAGACAAAGGTGATAAGATCGTAGTCACTGATAAGCAAAAGGTATTAGATCATTTGAGCAAAGGGACCCACGAAGTGAAGGTTTCCTTACATAATAACGACCACACGCCTTACGATGTTAGCAAAATCGTGACGTTTGATGTGAAGTAGGTATGGCCATGTCTCTTCGAAAAAAGAAGCTAAGCTTGCAAAAGCGTATCGTATTCCTTGTCACGGCAGTAACTGTAGGCATGATTTCGACGATGATGGTGTTTGATACCATTAGTCTCAATCAATCGATTCGAGAAGCGTATGTAAGTCAAATTAGCGGTATGACAATTGCTATTAACGGTCGTTACGAAGAATCAAAATCAATCACAGATATTCAACAGATTTTCGATTATATTCAGTACAAGAATAACCGTGTTCTAGAAATGAAACTGTACGATAAACAAGGGAAAATTTTGGCGGCTTCGCGACGTGAAGAAGTTGGAACTTATATGAAAGCCGGTCATATCATTATTCCAACGCAGGATAATACCATTGTAGATCGCGTTCCCATGGCAGAAAGGAATATGCCGATTGTTCGCTTGACCGCACCGCTGCAAGAGGACGGCGTTGTTGTTGGGGCCGTTGAGGTTATTATCGACTCGTCGGAAGAAGAGTTGCTGCTCCAACATAGATCTAAGCTGATTTTGATCGTAGGGCTTAGCATCGCCATTCTTTTATCAGCCTTATTATGGCTTATTATACGTGTTATAGTCATTCGTCCATTAAGTCGTTTGCGAGAAGCGGCTCTTATCGTTAAACAAGGCGGGGATCTACCTAAGCTGCAATTCAAGGCATCGCCGGAGATTGCTGAGGTTTCGGAAGCTTTTAATGATATGGTCAGCAATTTGGATGAACGTTATCATGAGCTTGAGCAGGCACTGACTACGTTGCAGGTTACGCAGGATCAGCTTGTCCATTCGGAGAAAATGGGAGCATTGGGCAATTTAGTTGCTGGTGTGTCGCATGAAATTAACACGCCGATTGGGATTGGCGTAACAGCTATCAGTTATCTGGATCAGAAAGCAAAACAATTTCAGTCTTTGTATGAGTCCGGGAAAATGAAAAAGTCAGATTTAGAACAATTTCTATCCATTACGCATGAGACGATTTCGATGGTCCAGTTGAATTTGGAACGTGCCTCTTCCTTAGTAAGAAGCTTTAAACAGATTTCAGTAGATCAAAGTGTAGAGATTAAGAGGACTTTCTTGTTTAAAGATTATGTTGAAGGTATTATTGCAAGTTTGAAACCGGCGCTTAAGAAGACTCAAATTCACTTGGAAGTAGACTGCGATGAGAAACTTAAGTTATTTACGTACCCTGGTGCATTATCCCAAATTATTACGAACTTGGTTATGAATTCATTGAATCACGCTTATGAAGCTAATGAGGAAGGGAAACTATGTATCCGAGTAATGGACTATCCCGACCATATCCTGCTTGCCTATACCGACGATGGCAAAGGGATGACTGCAGAAGTATTGGATCACATTTTTGATCCATTCTTCACAACTAGCCGCGGGCATGGCGGAACAGGATTAGGTATGAATATCGTTTATAACCTTGTCAAAGAAACCTTAAAAGGCACGATTCAATGTACGAGTGTATTGGGACAAGGCAGTTTATTTGCTATAACAATCCCCAAAGAGGAGGAAGCTGAATTATGACAAATGAAGTGGAGTCTGTCGATCAGGATGAGCTTCTTTTTGCTGCTGAGGAAGACGATGAAATTGCGAACCTAAGGACAGTGGAGCAAGAACCATGGATTGTGCTTATTGTGGATGACGAGAAGCAAATTCATCAAGTGACGAAAATGGTGCTGCAGGACTTCGAATTCGCCGGAAGAAAACTGGAATTTCATAGTGCTTTCTCTGCAGTAGAAGCGAAGAAACTTTTGAGAGAGCAACCACAAACGGCCCTCGTCTTATTAGATGTCGTTATGGAATACGAGGACGCTGGCTTACAGATCGTTAAATATATTCGTGAAGAATTGAATAATCAAGCTGTGCGCATTATTTTGCGGACTGGTCAGCCTGGTCAAGCGCCTGAGCGAACCGTCATCATGGATTATGATATTAATGATTATAAAGAAAAGACAGAATTGACCTCTCAGAAGCTATTTACAACGGTAGTTACAGCACTGCGATCCTTCCGGGATATCAAAACGATTGAGAAAAGCAGGATCGGCTTGGAAGAGATTATTAAGTCATCGGCGACTTTATTTGAATTGCAGTCGATGAAGAAATTTGCCTCAGGTGTACTAACCCAAATGACCTCGATCGTTAATTTACATAAGAACGCAATTCATTGCAGCTTTGCTGTGACCAAAGGTGTTGAGGATATTTATATTCTCGCAGCAAGCGGGGATTATGCAGCCAATCAAGATGCGAGAGCACGTGATGTAGTTCCTATGGATGTACTTGAGGAGATTGAACTAGCGTTTCAGACTCGCAAAAGCAAATTTGCTGCGGATCGTTTCGTTATCTATTTCCAGAGTAAGATGATGATGGAAAATGTCATTTTTATGAATGGTTTCAATGCACTTAGTGAATGGGAACATTACCTCGTCGATATTTATTGCACGAATGTTTCTGTTGCTTTCGAGAATATTTATTTGAACAATGAGCTTGAAAGCACGCAACAGGAAATCATCTACACGATGGGTGAGATCACAGAGACACGGTCGCAGGAAACGGGACATCATGTGAAAAGAGTGGCTGAGTATTCGCGATTGTTAGCTCTGAAGTATGGCTTGTCCGAGCAGGAAGCCGAAATCATACGATTAGCGACACCGATGCATGATGTTGGAAAAGTTGGGATTCCAGATGCCGTCCTCAATAAACCAGGCTCCTTGTCCACGGAAGAATTCGAAATCATGAAAACTCATTCAAACTTAGGCTATGAAATGCTCAAGCATTCGAATAAGAAAGTACTTCACGCCGCGGCAATTATTGCGCATCAGCATCATGAACGATTCGACGGGACAGGTTATCCACAAGGACTAAGTGGGGACAATATTCACTTGTATGGCCGAATAACGGCCCTAGCAGACGTATTTGATGCACTTTGCAGCGATCGTGTTTATAAGAAGGCTTGGGAACTAGATCGGGTATTAGATTTATTGAAGTCTGAACGAGGCAAACATTTCGACCCTGTCATCGTTGATCTCTTTCTAGATCATCTTGACGAATTTATGGTCATCAAAGAATTGTATAAAGAAAATCGTTAACCATCTAAAGGATTTCTGATGGCATAAGATCAGGGTCACCTTCTCATACTACCGTTGAGATGATGGAGGTGAAAGGGATGCCAAAAGTTAATCGACCTGATAAGAAAAATAATCAACAAAATGCCGCTCACTTCACGGAAGAGGCGCAGACGCTAACGAAGCAAAATGCGGCTGAATTTCCGCCAAGCTTAAATAACATAAGTAAAAACAAATCTTAATTCGTTCCATGTGTATGCCAAAAAGCCATTGTTCCTCGGAGCAAGGGCTTTTTTGGTGTGCGCCCCATTTGTGTACAGAATTAGGTTTTAGAAAGTTAACGTACACGTAAATTTCGGCAAAAATACGGTTGAAGTAGGATTTCCCCTAATTTGTCTTAGAAAGTAGGATGAAATCTTCGTCTTTGTCTCATTTTCGAAGAAAGAAGCCCGTTTCTTTTAATTTACAATTCCTGTATGCTAGAAAGGGGCTTGAGACAGACAGAAAGAAGGTGTCACCATGGAAGGAATTGGACTCGTACTGGAAGGCGGAGGTATGCGAGGGGTATACACCGCAGGGGTCTTGGAATACTTTATGGAGCAGGATTTATATTTCCCCTATGTGGTCGGCGTATCAGCAGGGGCATGCAATGCCGTTTCATATATCTCTAAACAACCTGGGCGGAATAAGAAAGTGACGATCGGCTATATCGCGGATCATCGTTATTTAAGCTATCGCAATTTATTACGTAGCAAAAGCATATTTGGCATGGATTTTATTTTCAATGAGCTGCCGAACCGGCTAGTGCCATTTGATTACGACACGTTCTATGCCTCTTCTCAGCAATTTGCCATTGGTACAACAGATGCGCATACTGGGGAGCCAATTTATTTTACGAAACATGAGCTCCAACAAGAAACGATGCCGATCGTACAAGCTTCAAGCTCGTTGCCTTTTGTGGCTACACCGATTCAATATGAGGGCAGAACTTTGTTTGATGGTGGATTGGTGGATCCGATCCCCGTGCAGAAATCAGTAGCCGACGGCAATAAAAAACACATTATAGTATTGACCAAGGAACTTGGTTACCGTAAAAGGCCTTTTAAACAGCGTTGGCTAGCGAAAAGCTTTTATCCGAAATATAACGGCCTTGTGGATGTGCTTGTGAATCGCAGTGAAATTTACAATTCTACGTTAGAAACAATTGAACGTATGGAAGCAGATGGAAGTGCGATTATTATCCGGCCATCAACGAAAGTGGAAGTTGGACGTATGGAGAAGGATCCGCGAAAGCTTGAGAAATTGCATGAGCTTGGATATGAAGATGCGAAACGACTTGGACCACAGTTGAAGGAATGGTTACTACATTAGGAGGTTGCAAGGAATGAGTCAAGGAAAACAGAAAGTAACGACGTTTTTGATGTTTAGCGGTCAAGCTGAAGAGGCAATGAATCTGTATACCTCATTGTTCGATCAGTCTGAGATTCTCAGCATTCAACGTTATGGACCTAATGAGCCTGGTGCTGAGGGAAGTGTTAAGAAAGCGACATTTTCCATTCATGGACAACAATTTATATGCAGTGACAGTCCGATTGAGCATGCTTTTACGTTTACTCCTTCGATATCATTGTTTGTGACTTGTGATAGTGTCGAGGAAATTAATCGCGTATTTGAAACGCTATCACAAGAGGGCAAAGTCTATATGGGGTTAGATGCCTATCCATTTAGTGAAAGATTCGGCTGGGTGGGTGATCGGTTCGGTGTATCTTGGCAATTAAGTCTTGTGAGATAGCTTCATATAATTGAATGTGCTGAGGGCGGCCAGCCATCTTTGATAGGTATAGAGCAGCCGACATTCCGTATCAGTTGCATTTTGTCGAAACATGCGGTATGGTAGAAACTAACCTAATAAGAACCCACGGGAGCTTGAGAAGTCAGGCTGAGATTGTGACCGTTTTTGTCACTAACCGTTTATCTGATCTGGGTAATGCCAGCGTAGAGATCTCATATAAATGCACATCCATCGAAGATATCGATCGGACATATCATTTTCTACACATGGCGCTCCCGGATAACGGGGGCTTTTTCTTATGGGTACATAAAGGGACGCGGAGAGGGGAAACAAAAAATGAAATGGAACAAAATTGCACCACTTATGCTTGTCAGCTTCACAGTGTTAATGGCAGGCTGCGGCAACGATTCAACGAAGTCGGTTCAACCGACAGATGGAGCTAAAAAGCTGACCGATGTGAAGGTAGTCCTAGACTGGACGCCGAACACGAACCACACGGGGTTGTATGTCGCGAAGGATCAAGGTTTTTTTGAGCAAGAGGGCTTGAATGTTCAGATTATTGCGCCAGGCGAAGGCGGAGCGGATACGATGATCGCTTCTGGAGCGGCAGAGTTTGGCGTGAGCTATCAAGAAAGTATTACACAAGGCCGAATTCAGGGTGTTCCATTAGTCTCGATTGCAGCAGTTATTCAACATAATACTTCTGGCTTTGCTTCGCCGGTTGCCAAGAACATCAAGACGCCTAAGGATTTCGAAAACAAAACGTACGGCGGTTGGGGAGCTCCATCCGAAAGTGCGATGATTGATTCCCTGATGCAATCCGAGAAAGCAGATCCGACGAAAGTGAAAATGGTCAATATCGGCGAGGCAGATTATTTTACAGCGGTCAAACGTGATATCGATTTTGCTTGGATTTACTACGCTTGGACAGGTATTGATGCGGAACTTCGCGGTGAGCCTCTGAACATGATTTATTTGAACAAATATTCGGATAAACTGGATTATTATACACCGGTTCTGGCGACAAATGAGAAGATGATCGAGGCGAAACCTGAAATCGTCAAGGCATTCGTAGCTGCGGCGTCGAAAGGTTATCAATATGCGATAACGAAGCCAGAGGAAGCAGCTAATATTCTGATCAAAGCCGTCCCAGATCTTGATCCTAAGTTGGTCGTTGCTAGTCAAAAATGGTTAAGCCCACGTTATCAGGATGATGCAGCACGTTGGGGCGAGCAGAAGAAATCCGTGTGGGAAAATTACGCTGCTTGGATGCTGGACCACAAGCTTTTGGAGAAAAAGCTGGATGTTGATGCGGCATTCACGAACACATTTTTACCGGGAAGCACGAAATAAACTAATAGGCTAAAAGAGGAGATTTCCAATGGCTAATGCGCTTGTCAGCATTCAAATCATTCCTAAAACAGTGAATGGCGAAGACGTTATTCCTTATGTTGACCGCGCGATCGAAGTGATCGCAAAGTCAGGCGTTAAATATTTCGTATCCCCACTAGAGACGACGATGGAAGGCGAGTTGGATCAACTCTTACTGATTATTCAAGATATGAATACCGCGATGATCGATATGGGGAGTCCGAACGTCATCTCACAAGTGAAAATTTATTTCAATCCGTCGGGAGCTTCGATGGACAAGCTGACGGAGAAATACAGATAATGAACATTGGGCGTTGGATGAAAGCAGGATGGCCACCACTTGTGGTAGTCATCCTTCTCTTGTTTATTTGGCAGCTTGCTGTCACTTGGGGGGGGACCGCAGATTGGTTGCTTCCGAGTCCACTTAAAATTTGGCGAGACGGAACGACGGATATGCCTCGCGTTTGGATGCATATGTGGGCAACGGTGCGATTGATGTGTATTGGTTTTGGTGTAGGGGCACTTGGCGGTGTTCTCGTTGCCAGCTTATTACATAGGCTGCCGTTCGTTAAGGCTGGGTTCTATCCGCTTCTGATCCTATCTCAAAATATCCCTGTCATCGCGTTGGGTCCGCTATTAATTATTTTATTTGGTTTTGGCCTTTTACCTAAAATTTTATTGATTTCACTTGTCTGTTTCTTCCCTGTGACGATGTCAACATTAGATGGCTTCATGCAGACCGATCGAAGTATGTACAACTATATGCAAATGATCGGTGCATCGAAACGCCAAATTTTCTATAAATTAGAGCTTCCGCATGCGCTGCCATTCCTGTTTACGGGACTCAAAATATCGGCCACCTACAGTGTCATGGGAGCTGTCATCGCCGAATGGCTGGGCGGAAATGTGGGGCTCGGCTATTACATGATCTTACAGAAATCAGCCTTCCGTGCGGATCGCGAATTTGTAGCGATTGGGATCATCGTGATCCTGAGTTTACTCTTTTTCTGGCTGATTGCAGGGCTGGAGAAAATTGTCATTCGTTGGAACGTCAAACGGTCATCGTAGAAAGGGGAGCTGTGACCTTGAGCAAATTAAAGCTTACGGGGATCCATCATGAGTTCCCTAGCAAAAAAGGGCAAGTTCCCGTGCTCGCAAATATTCATCTGCATGTCGAACAAGGGGAATTCGTTTCCATCATCGGACCCTCCGGCAGTGGGAAAAGTACGTTATTCCATATCATCGGTGGACTCCTGAAGCCTAATTCGGGTGAAGTTTGGTTAGATGGCGAGCAGGTAACTGGGAAAAAGGGATTAATTTCTTACATGCCGCAGCAACCGGCCTTGTTTCCATGGCGGTCCATCGAGGCGAATGTTGCACTCGGGCTGGAAGTGGCTGGGGAGTCGCGTCATGCTGCGATTGCGAAAGCTAGAGAATGGCTGCCAAAAGTCGGCTTAGGCGGCTACGAACGGGATCTTCCTCATGTGCTCTCAGGCGGGATGCAGCAGCGGGTTTCATTCTTGCGAGCGTTGTTAAGTCCACAGGAGCAAATGTGTTTGGATGAGCCATTCGGCTCTTTAGATGCGTTAACTCGGCAAGATATGCAGGCGTGGCTGCTTAACATGTGGGAGCAAAATAAACGATCCATTCTATTTGTAACGCATAGTATCGAGGAGGCGTTGTTTCTGTCTGATCGGATCTACGTGCTATCGAACAAGCCTGCAAGTATCTTGGAAGAGGTGACGGTTCCGTTTGCAAGACCACGACAAGAAGTTGTCCTCCAAGATCCAGAATTTCTTGCGCTTAGGCAGCATATACAAGGACTTTTACGACGGGAGAAAACGAATGATGCTAGCCATTGATGCACATATTCATCTCGACATGTATACGGGAGCTAAGGCAAATGCTTTGTTAGATGACATGGCAACTTCACAGGTGCAGGCGTTAATTGCGGTGTCCAGACATTTAGAGTCATGTAAAGCCACAAAGCAATTACAAATGAGTGCCCCAGATCGTGTCTTTGCTGCTTATGGGTTTCATCCGGAACAGGAGATTCCAACGGAAGCCCAGTTGGAGGCACTCATCAGCTGGATGCATGAAAATAAGGGCGAAATGATTGCAGTTGGCGAAATAGGACTGCCTTATTACACGCGACAAGAAGTGGAAGCTGCGGGACAGGTGTTCGACATGGCGCCATATGTTCATCTACTTGAACGTTTCTTCCAGCTTGCGGCTGAGTGGGACAAGCCCGTTGTTCTTCATGCGGTGTACGAAGATGCTGAGATCGTATGTGACCTGCTTGCGAAATATGGGCTCAAGGAGGCCCATTTTCATTGGTTTAAGGGATCGAGTGAAATAGTGGAACGTATGATAAAGGCCGGTTATTCCATTTCGATTACGCCTGATATCCTCTATGAGGAAGAAATTCGTTCACTTGTTCGCCATTATCCGCTCGAGCTCATGATGGTGGAGACAGATGGTCCTTGGCCTTTTGAAGGGCCGTTCGCTGGTGAAGAGACACATCCTCGCATGATTCATGCAGTCGTTGAGCAAATCGCTGAGCTGAAGGCTAGATCTGTGCAAGAAACAGCGGTCATTTTGCTCCAAAACACGCATCGATTTTATCAGTTGTCACTAGGTCTTCGCTAAATCCAACTGGACAACTGTTCGCCATCGTTCTATAATATAATAGAACAAGTGTTCGATATTTGGGTGAGGTGAAAGAAAAACATGACAAACCGATGCGGTTGGGTGAATGAAGACCCTTTATATCAAGATTACCATGACCATGAATGGGGCGTTCCCGTGCATGATGATCGCGTCTTGTTTGAGATGTTGAATTTGGAAGGCGCTCAAGCGGGTTTAAGCTGGTATACGATTTTGAAAAAGCGGGACAACTACCGTGAAGCATTTGATGGCTTTGATCCGCATGTGATAGTGAATTATGATGAGGCAAAGCTCCAGGATTTAATCCAAAATCCCGGCATCGTGCGCAATCGCTTGAAAATTGCTGCGGTCGTTCAGAACGCCAAGGCCTTTCTTAAGGTGCAACAGGAGTTTGGTACGTTCGATGCGTACATTTGGAGCTTCGTAGGCGGAGAAACGATCAAGAATAACTGGGAAGATAGCCGGCAATTACCGGCCAAGACTGAAATTTCAGATCGCATGAGCAAGGATTTGAAGAAGCGTGGCTTCAAATTTATTGGTTCAACGATTTGTTATGCCTATATGCAAGCTGTGGGCATGGTAAACGATCACATCCAAACCTGTTTCTGTTATCATACCGAATAGAAGGTAGTCAAACATAAGGCCATCTGAGAGGACGAATTGTCCGAATCAGATGGCCTTATTGTGCTTCAATTGGCATGTTGGAGTTGTTTCTCGATTAAGTTGGCTTTGATCATATGAATCCGCTTGCGGATGTAGAAGTCGTAAACAGCGCCTGTAAGCTCTTTCGGTTTAATGCGATTGTTCGTATCGTTATCTATGATTGTCACCGAACCATCGTCATAGAACTTGAACGTGTAGTCGGCATAGTAAGAGTGAGCTTCGTCCAGCATGGCGTCAATCTGTCCGGGAAGAAGATGGTCAGTGTCACACAATGCCTTCTGGTACCAATAATCTCTCTCGATAAAACGAAAATTGTGACTGGGGTTCATCATGTTAACAACCTCCTCATCTAATTGGAACATTTGTTCTTATTTATATTATAACAAACAAATGTTCGTAATGGAAGAGGAATCTATGAAAAAAAGGAAATATTTTCATAGTAAAGCCGTAAAAAAACCACCAATCTCTATGATTGATGGCTCTGGCCAGAAATGATATGTTTCGTGATTGAAAGTCCGTGCAAACGGCCTGTTTCGATGAAGATCTCGTTCGCATCATATTTCGATGAGGCAACCACACCTGCCACATATAAGCCGGGAATGTTTGTTTCCATCGTATCCGGATTGACCAAGGGAGCGTTCGTTTCTTCATGAAACTGCACACCAATATCCGTGAGCAGCTGCCGATCCGGCCTAAAGCCAGTTAGTGCAAGAACAAAGTCATTATCCAGGTTGACAAGTTCGCTTTCTTTTCGCACGAGGACAGTGTGTTCGTCAATTCGTTCAACCTGGGAGTCAAACCACATCCGGATACGCCCTTTAACAACCATACTTTCAAATAATGGGCGGACCCAAGGCTTAATATTGGCCGAGAAGTCTTTCCCGCGATAGACAACAGTCACGTCAGCACCAACTCGGAGTAAATCCATCGCAGCATCCACAGCAGAATTGTTGCCGCCGATGATCGCGACTTTAGCTCCAGCATAAGGATGAGCTTCCTTATAATAATGAGTCGTTTTCGGAAGCTCCTCACCAGGAATACCAAGCATATTGGGATGATCGAAATAGCCCGTAGCGACAACAACTTTAAGCGTTTCATAGGTAGCTTTGTTGCCAAATTGATCGGCTGTGTGAACGATAAAGCCTTCACCGACTTGTTGGATTTGGACAGCTTCCTCATAAGAACGAATTCGCAGCTGCTCTCTGCGAGCGACTTCGCGGTAGTAAACCAGCGCCTCCTGGCGGTAAGGTTTATCATGCGGAGTAGTAAACGAATAACCGCCAATTTCAAGCAGTTCTGGTGTGCTGAAAAACTGCAAATATGTAGGGTATAAATAAATGGCATTCACGATACAGCTTTTCTCTATGAGTAAAGGCGACAGACCTGCACGCTTCAAGGCAACAGCCGCCGATAATCCGCAAGGACCCGCCCCAATAACGATCACCTGTTCCACATTAACAACCTCCTCTAATACATGTTCCTTAGTCTATAGTAGCGCACGTGGTAGGAGATGCCAAGTTTGAATACCCTTGAAAATAAGTAGAATTAACGAAAATAGAGCAGCCACCAGCTCCTAAAAAGGAACGAGATGACTGCTCGGTACGGCCCCGGTCGATTATTTTTGGTTCAACTGCTTTTCTTCATTTTCTTCACTAATATCGTCTTTGGCAAGATTGATTGAAGTCGTGCTTGGCGCGTTTTCCAACGTATCATTAACGAAAGCCATATCTTGATTTTCCGCATTCATATTCGTTGTTCCTGGATAGTTGCCTTCATGTTTCTTGTTTTCCATAGGAGCACTTCCTTTTCTTCTGATTTACAGTACTCCGTTAATGTGTTCATAAAAGAAGGGTTTTATTCCCTTTTTTAGGCAAGGTGAGGTAACTGAGTGAGTCCATATAGTTCCTAGCTACAAAATCCGCTATAATAAGCGAAGATGGAAAATGAAGGAGAGATGATACGGATGAATGCGACAAATATTAAACATATGGTTGTTTTCAAGCTGCACGTAGGCAAGGAGAACAGAGAAGCCGAGCAATTCCTGAAAGTCAGTGCAGATGAGCTTACAACAATCCCTGGGGTTGAGCAATTTGAAGTACTCCGTCAAGTGAGTGCGAAGGCTGATTATGACTACGGATTTTCCATGGTTTTTACCAATCAAGCCGCATATGAGGCCTACAATAATCATCCTGTACATACCAAGTACGTCGCTGAGCGTTGGTTGAAGGAAGTTAGCTCCTTTCAAGAAATCGATTTTCAAGTATTCGAGTAAGAGGAGTGTGAACATATGAAAGTTTTAAAATTACCCAAGGATGAAAAGGATGCACTGATCAGCGATTTGCAGGAGCATTTGGACGTGGAGCTCGGCGTAACAGTAGGTCAAATCGCAGCAGAGCAGTTGCTAGACTACATGCTTCAGCAGCTGACAGCTCCTATTTACAACCAAGCCATCGAGGATGCGTTAAAGGGAGTAAGAGACCGAATGACGGTGCTAGAAGACGATCTCTATGCGCTGAAAGTTACAAAGTTAACACGTAGATAGCGTCCATGGTCAAGTGTTACTTACGGATCGGAGTGGGAAAGAGGGATGAGGAAGTCAGAAGAGCTTTTTGATGTGTTTGATGCGAAAAGGAATTGGCTCGGCGTGGCGCCTCGCTCCGAAGTTCATGCCAAGGGGCTATGGCATCAGACCTTTCAATGCTGGATTGTCAGCTTGGAAGAGAACGTGCCGAAGCTGCTGCTTCAGTTAAGGCATCCAGACAAGGATTTGTTCCCCAATTTGCTGGATATCTCCTGTGCAGGACATCTGGCTGCAGGTGAAACGATAGAAGAAGGAACCCGTGAGCTGGAGGAAGAGTTGGGTCTTTCCGCCCACTTCGAGACTTTGATCTCCTGCGGCGTATTTGCGGAGGAAGATTTGATTTCGGACAAGCTTATTGATCGTGAGTTCTGTCATGTTTTCATCTATCGATGCGATCAAGCTTTAAAGAGCTATGTATTGCAGCCAGATGAGGTGAGTGGACTATTTGCAGTTACCGTTTCTGATTTTAAACAACTAATTAGCGGAGAACGGGTGGAAATAACAGCAAGTGGTTTCAAAAGGGGAATGAACGGCGAGTACATGGATGTAGAATGGCTGATTTCGTTAAAGGAATTAGTACCGCATCCTACGGCTTATTTCGAACTTCTTTTTCAGAAACTTGAAGAACATGGCTGGAAATGAGAAAGTGATTAGATGCAAAGTGAACAAATGAATGTATGAATGAAAAAGAACCGATTCAGATGATCTGAGCGGTTCTCGTAGTGCGAAGCTTCAAGGCTTCGTTAGACGAAGTAGGCATTCGCAATGTAGACATAAGCGATGTAGCATACGATGGAGAGACCAATGCAGGTGATTCCCCATGCGATTTTCTGCTTAAACAACAGCAAGAATCCAGCGCTGAAGGCGGATCCCATGATAAGCATTGAAATAAAAGTTAGTACACCCATGGAAATGTATCTCCTTACCCTTTGTTTACGTAATCACGAACCATTTCCTCAGTAACAAGGGAACGGAGGGGAGAAATACCTTCTTTGGCATGGGCGATAATTCGGGCGGTAATGGCGTTGATGGCATCAACGTTAAAAGGCTGCCCGCGTTTGCACAAATCAACAGCAGCATCAATCGCTTGCTCGCGCTGTGCATCTAGCTCAGCAAATCGAACGAGATGCATATGTTGTGCATTCGAATGTTTGGAAATCGCTTCATGTACATTCATGTTAAAGTTCTCCTTTAGTGACTAGATTGTCTTCTAGTATACACGATTGAAAAGCGAAGGAACAGGTTTCGACAGAGAAAACAGATGAACAAATCGTGATCTTTCATTTCATATCCTAACATTTAATGGCATGAATAAGATAGAAAGCTCGGAGTGAACCCCATGAACGTGTTACCCATAGCCGCAGTGATTCCACAACTATTAGATACCTTACAAGAACGAACCTGTGCCATCGTTGTTGCGCAACCTGGTGCCGGCAAAACGACGCAGGTTCCATTGGCACTATTGAACGCCTCATGGCTTCGAGGTCAGAAGATTCTCATGTTGGAGCCCAGAAGATTGGCTGCCCGCGCAGCTGCTCGTTTTATGTCAAAGCTGTTAGGTGAGGAAGTCGGTCAGACGATCGGTTATCGGGTGAAAAATGATACTCGCATTGGACCCAAGACTCGCATTGAAGTCATCACTGAAGGTGTGCTAACTCGTATGCTGCAGCAGGATCCAGCCTTGGAAGGCGTGGGGATTGTCATTTTTGATGAATTTCATGAGCGCAGCTTACACGCAGATATCGGTCTAGCGTTGTGTCGTCAGTCGCAAATGTTGCTTCGAGACGATTTACGCATACTGCTGATGTCCGCAACATTGGAAGCTAAGGCGATTTCTGCGCTATTAGATGATGCACCGATTATTGAGAGTGAAGGACGAACCTATCCAGTTGACACTTATTATTTGCCCAATAAAGTAGTGGGGAAAATGGAGACGGCTGTTGTTGCGAGTATCCAGCAAGCGTTACAAACACACACGGGCAGTCTGCTTGTCTTCCTTCCTGGTGCAGCGGAAATTCATCGCGTGGCAAACGGACTTGCAGCATTACGATTAGGACAAGAGGTGGAGATTGCACCTCTATATGCGAATCTCTCTATTGAAGAACAAGATAAGGCACTGTCTGCCGTCCGTTCGCCCGGCCATCCTAAAGTCGTGCTGGCAACATCGATCGCGGAGACAAGCTTAACAGTCGAAGGGATCACGGTTGTTATTGACAGCGGCCTCATGCGTGTGCCGCGGTTCTCGCCCCGCACCGGCATGACACGTCTTACGACGGTGCCGGTGTCCGTCGCCTCTGCGGATCAGCGCAGAGGCCGTGCAGGGCGTCTCGGTCCAGGCGTGTGTTACCGACTATGGACCGAGACCGAGCACCGGCAGCTCCCGCCGAGCTCTACGCCCGAGATCCGCGAAGCTGATCTCGCCCCGCTGGCGCTGGAGCTGGCCGCCTGGGGGGCACCAGACCCCGCTGCGCTGGTCTGGCTAGACCCTCCGCCTGCCCCTGCGTATCAGCAGGCGCGGGAACTGCTCGTTCAGCTCGGCGCGCTGAACGATAACGGATTAACGCCGCACGGCAAAAGCGTCGCGGCGTTAGGTTTACACCCGCGGCTTGCGCACATGGTGCTGCAAGCCATCCCGCTTGAGCTCGGCGCGCTGGCGTGCGAGCTCGCGGTCATGCTGAGCGAGCGCGATTTCATGCGCGAAGCTAGGCGGGATGCGGATGTGCGCAGCCGCATCGAAGTGCTCTGGCGTGCGGTGCGAGGCGACGCACGCGAAGGTGTGGATGCCCACCTCTGTCGCCGCATCGCGGCGGAGGCCAAGGTGTTGATGCAGTCGCTCGGCGTGCGGCCGAGGGACAATAAAGCGGAGGCGAGCGGGCTGCTGCTCGCCTTCGCCTACCCCGACCGCGTCGCGCAGCGACGGTCGGTGGGGCGGTTTACGCTCAGCAACGGCCGCGGGGCCGTGCTTCCTGAGCTGCAACCGCTCTCGAATGAGCGGTATATCGTCGCTGCGGAGCTAGACGACAGCGGAACGGAGAGCCGGATCTTTCTCGCGGCTCCTCTGCATGAGGAGGAGCTGCTCACCGCTTTTGAAGCGCACATTCGTAAGGAGCAAGTTGTGGAATGGGATGGCGCAGTTGGCTCCGTTAAGGCAAGAGAACGTTGGCAGCTCGGCGCCATCACAGTTAAAGATAAACCGATTCAAGACCCTAATCCTGATCTCGTTCTGCAAGCGTTACTTGCGGGGATTCGTTCGGAGTCCTTGGATGTATTGCCTTGGACGCGGAATGCGCGTCAGCTTCAGGAGCGCAGCATATTTTTGCATCGATTTACAGAAAATTGGCCTGATCTACGCGATGAAACCTTACTGGATAGCCTAGAGGAATGGGCTGGCCCGCACCTGTATGGGCTGAAAAGTAAAGGAGCACTGAGCCGCCTTAACTTGACAAGCCTATTAGAGGAAATGCTAACATGGGAGCAGCGCCGTTCCTTAGACGAGTGGGCGCCTACGCATATTCAAGTGCCGAGCGGGTCTCGTATACCCGTTGACTATAGCAATACGGAGTCACCTACGTTATCTGTACGATTACAAGAGATGTTTGGGTTGGCGGATACGCCTCGAATTGCCAAAGGGAGGGTCCCCATCACTCTGCACCTGTTATCGCCAGCGCAACGACCGATGCAGGTAACGAAGGATTTGGCGAGCTTTTGGCGAGAAGCCTACTTCGAAGTGAAAAAAGATCTCAAAGGCCGCTACCCCAAGCACTACTGGCCTGATGATCCCATGGCGGCGATTCCGACGAACCGTGCGAAGCCAAGAACCTGAACCATGCCAAGAAGGGAACGAAGCAAGCAATGACTATTCACGCTGATACTGCGGACATCGTTATTTATGTTTCAGCTGGATTTGCAACTGCGTCTAATTTTCTGGATGACTTTGCAGTTAAACTTGCTTCGCGCTATGAGCAAGTTGGCAAGCGTGTGCGTGTTCATGTTCATTTTCCATACGGTGATTGGGGCCGCTCGAAGCGAGGTCAGCTACAAGAAATCGTACGAGACATATGGCATAATGCGCATCGAAAAAAATCCCTGTATGGCGGTCGAAGTTTGCACCATTTCGTCTTAGATACGATGGAGCATGGGGGAAAGCTGCTCTTTATCGGGCATAGTGCCGGTGCCGTAGCCTCTATCATGGCAGCAAAAGAGCTTGAGCGAGAAGGAGAAGATGTGCTCGGCGTGATCCAAATTGGATCCCCGAAATGCGCGATTCCGCTATCTTTAAAGCACAAAGTACTGTATGTACATGCGACGAATCAGCAAAATCAATCGCGTGATCCAGTTCCACGTCTGGGCACCTGGGGTGGCTGGAGTCGGATTCGCTTAGGTCTGCGCAAATGGAATCGCATGAAGCATGCGCCTGAACATCGTTCCATGCTCCCCATTATAGGGGGGCATGCGGATTACTTTCGAGACCATTCCCCGTACATATGGCAAGAGGCAACGAATTTACAAACCACCATGCACACCATTTGGACATGGCTACAAACATTAGAAAAGGATGTTGAACATGATTGAAATTTTAAAAGCAAGTATGGAACACAGCAAGGAAGATGGCTACCTCGGGCATGTTGAATTCAAAGTGGAAGGCCATGAGCATCCGTATGAAATCACCCTACAAAGTACGAAAGGCAAAAACGACTGGAGCTATGCCCTTCACTTTTTGCGTGAATCCGGGAAGGAAGAGGATATCGAGGCAGTAGAGGAGCTGCTTGAAGAAGATGAGTGGTTTGATTTGCTTGTGAACACGGCGCGGGAAGCATTACTGAAATAGTCTTGCATATAAGTCAAAAAGAAACTAACCCCATTCAACGCTGTCGAAGTGATCTAACTTTGTTTCCCTCGACCGTCGAATAGAGTCGTTAAACCTGAAACCGCGCTATGCGCGGTTTTTTGTCGTAGATGATGGTGCGTGACATTGCCGAAATGGCAGTCTCCAAAGTTGCCTATATCTACACCTCATACCAAGCATCGCTCACCCAAACCTCTTCAAAATCAATACGGCATTATGCCCACCAAACCCAAACGAACTCGACAACCCATACTGCAGCTCCGCACGTCTCGCCACGTGAGGCACATAATCTAGATCACACTGTGGATCTGGATTGTCCAAATTGATGGTTGGCGGGATAAGGCCCTCCTGCAAGGTTTTGATCAGCGCGACGGCTTCGACGCCGCCAGCGGCGCCGAGCATGTGGCCGATCATCGACTTGTTCGCGCTGATCGGGACGTCGTACGCGCCGCGGCCAAGCAGACGCTTTATAGCCAGCGTCTCGGAGAGATCACCCGCGACAGTGCTCGTCGCATGCGCGTTGATGGTGCTGATCTCCGACGCGTCGATCCCCGCATCAACCAGCGCTTCGCGCATGGCTCGGTAGGCCCCCGAGCCCTCAGGATCGGTCGCCACGATGTGGTAGGCGTCCGAGGTGGATCCATAGCCGACGATCTCGGCATGGATCCGAGCCCCACGTCGCTCGGCATGCTCGAGCGACTCCAGCACAAGCACGCCGGCGCCTTCGGAGGCGACGAACCCGTCGCGCTGCGCATCGAACGGGCGGCTCGCCTGTTCCGGCGCATCACAGCGCGTCGACAACGCTGTTGCATTGCCGAAGCCTGCGAGCGCGAGGTCGGTGACCGTCGCTTCCGCGCCTCCGGCAATAACGGCATCTGCGCCTCCGCGCTGGATGAGCTTGAAAGCTTCGCCTATCGCATTATTACCTGTCGCGCAGGCGGTTACGGGTGCCAAGGACGGACCCTTGGCACCGTACAGGATACTGACCTGAGCCGCTGCCATATTGGCGATCATCATCGGCACAACGGTTGGGCTGACACGGCTTGGACCTCTGGACAGTAACGTACGATAATTGTCCAAGATCGTTTGAATGCCGCCAATCCCCGAGCCGATATAAACGCCAACACGCTCCTCGTTATAGGCGTCGATGACAAGCCCAGCGTCATCTATAGCCTGTTTGGCTGCAGCAACAGCGAACTGGCAGTAACGATCCATGCGGCGAACCTCACGTCGCCCAACCTCAGCTTCGGCATTGAATTCCTTTACAACGCCAGCAAAGTTCGTTTTGTAATCGGATGTGTCGAAATGCTCTATTTTAGATATGCCAGATTGACCTTGCGTCAAATTACCCCAAAATGTATCCACACTATTTCCTATGGGTGTAATGACACCCATGCCTGTAATAACCACACGTTGCATCGCGTCGTCCTCCATAATTCAATTAAAGTCATGATCTGATTCTTGCGATAAGTCGGTTATATATGTTTTTATTAACTCATCCGTCCAAAGAGGATGGCATAACCGTGTATGTCACTTAGAATGTCATACTCTGTATCCTATTACAAGTTACCGTTTATACTGGTATAATGACTGCTAGGATACTAGGTTGAGGAGGGGACCGGGCATGAACACGAAGGAGAGACTTCAGGAGTTATCTCATTTTCTCAAGGCACATCGTTCACGATTACAGCCGCATGAAGTTGGATTAATAGGTGGAACTAGGCGGCGTACGCCGGGATTGCGCAGAGAAGAAGTCGCGACGATTGCTGGTGTAAGTACGACTTGGTATACGTGGTTAGAGCAGGGCAGAGAGATCAAAATGTCCGTACAAGTGCTCGATCGCATCGCATTAGCCTTACAGCTCAATGAGGATGAACGGCAGTATTTATTCATGCTAGCACTCGAGCAACCAGCGCCCACGACCTTTGTTGATAAAATACCAACGATCAGCCCGGCTTTGAATCGTATATTGAGTGAGCTCCATGATTGCCCAACGATTGTATCCGACCGCAGATGTCACATTGTTGGCTGGAATCAAGCGGCTGCGGCGGTGTTTCTTGATTTTGCGAAGCTCCCAGAGGGGGAGCGTAATATGATTTGGCTGCTTTTTACCCGAAAAGAGTTGAAAGCATTGGCCGTCAACTGGAGCGACTTTGCGAAAGGCTTTTTGGCGATGTTTCGTTCCTACTACGGCCAATACGTGAGTGATAACTGGTACAGCGCTTTTATTGAGGACATGAGTGAGCGGAGCAAGGATTTTCGTGCCTTCTGGAATGAGAGTGATGTCAGCACCGCGCCTGAAGTGTTTATCGAATTTCGCCATGCGAAGGTAGGGAAAATGCTGTTTGATCTTACGACCTTGCAGGTGCAAGGACGAACGGATCTAAGATGCAGTGTATATACGCCGTCGATTGGGTCCGATACCGATACGAAAATCAGGCTTTTGATGAGCAAATTAAGTGGGTAATTACAGAATCTCATAATGTCCCGCATTCTCATCAAAACATGCAAGTTAACCGAATGGTATAAATACGTTCACAATCAAAGCCCCGAGTATTTTTCCTCATATTGTTCGTGGGGCAGAGGCCGCGCTGCGGGCTAGAGGCTACCGTTTACTGCTGTCTTCCACGGATAATGACAAAGCCAAAGAGCGTGAAAGCCTAGATATGATGATGAGTCAACCACTCAGTGGATTGATTATTGAGCCAACGAAAAGCGCGGAGGGCAACCCAAATCTCAGCGGCTATCTATCCTTGGATTATCAGCATATACCATACCTCATGATCAACGAGCGATATCCGGAAATGAACTGTCCTTCTTTAACCGTGGATGATGAAGAGGGTGGATTTAAGGCTGCGCAGCATTTGATTGTGCTTGGACATCGCCGTTTGGCGGGCTTTTTTAAGTCGGATGATTTACAAGGTGTGAATCGGTTAACGGGCTTTATTCGCGCTCATCAGCACTACCAAATCCCGTTACAGCCGGAATTCGTCATTCATTACACAACGGAGGAAAAAAGGCAAAAGCCTTATGCAAGCGCAATTGTCATGCTCGAACATCGTGATGTTCATGAGCGCCCGACGGCCTTCGTTTGCTACAATGATGAGCTCGCCATTCATTTGCTTGAAGCTGTACGTACAATTGGCTTGCAAGTGCCACAGGACATCTCAATGATCGGGTTCGATGACTCTACACTTGCCACAGCGACAGAGGTGAAATTAACGTCACTTTCACATCCCAAAACCGAGCTTGGCAGTGACGCAGCGGGCATTTTAATTGACATGATTGAGAATAAACGCGCAAATGGCAGTGAAACGGGTAAATTGTACAAGCCTGAATTGATCATTCGAGAGTCAACGATACGCATCTAATTTATTGAAAATATTAAGGGTAGCCAACTTGTACGTACAAGTGTTATACTTGGAACAAGATTACTAGCTGGAACAGTGTGGAAACGCTAATCAGATCGTGATCGCGAATGACCTGATGCCTTCAGCCCCAGGTTTTTCCGTTACTTGATGGGAAGTCACATTTGTCTATATTTTAGCGATTTACGTCCATTGACTTTTTTCGCAGATATGGGCTAAAGTGAAATCAATGTGGCTGTCCATATGTTGGATAGCGGATAAGCAGTTTATTTAGGAGGAGAATACGAGAATGTCTACAAAAGCGTATGAAGGAACGTACAACGGCGAACAAGCCATTTGGTTACAAGCTGGACGATATGAGGCTGTTGTTTTGCCAGAAGTCGGTGCAAATCTAATTGCTTTTCGTGATATAGAGAAAGAATATCGTTTTTTGCGCGAGCCAACTTTAGAAGAGATGGAAGCGTTTAAAGAGCGGCCAATCGTTCATGGGATTCCGGTATTATTCCCACCGAACCGCTATGAAGATGGGAAATTCCCTTGGAAAGGGAACGTCTATCAATTCCCAGTTAATGAAGCCAAAACAGGCAACCATTTACACGGATTTGTACACAATATTCCATGGAACGTTGAGCATTTCAGCGCAGATGAGCAAGAAAGTCGCGTGTCATTAGCTTTGCGTGTGCGCGAAGGGCATTCGGTCCATGAATTCTTACCTTTTGATTTCACGATCCGCTTGATCTACACCTTGAATGAACAAGGTTTACATCAACAAATTTCCGTTTATAATGAAGGCAAAGAAGCAATGCCGTGCTTGCTTGCGTTCCATACGACGATTAATGCGCCTTTCGCAGTAAACAGCCAGCCGTCCGATTATACGTTCCAAATGACGATCGGAGAGCGTTGGGCATTGAACGAACGCATGCTGCCAACTGGCGAGTATCAGGCACTTTCCGCGGATGAAGAGAAGATGAAAGTAGGCGGGTTGTCGCCATTTTTCGAAGGTATGGATAATCACTACACGAGCGTTCCGCAGAACAGCCGTAACTTCATGGCATTAACAGATGCGCGTGAAGGCATCAAACTCGTCTATGATGTGGGGACTTCTTACAAGCAATGGATGATCTGGAACAATGGCAAAACAGAAGGCTTCTTCTGTCCAGAGCCGCAAATGAATTTGGTCAATGCGCCAAATGTGGATCTTCCTGCAGATCAAATTGGTCTGGTTTCCTTGGAGCCAGGTGAGGTTTGGGAAGAAACAGCACGTTTGTATACGATTCAAGTATCGAAATAAGTGATAATGAAGCGATAGGAACCACCCCCTTTGATGCATGGCGAGAATCCGATGGGATGATCGACTTGCGTGGAGGGGGTATTTTGATCATAAGGGGTGTATATATGGGGAAGTGGGATCACTTAGATAGAGAGCAGTTGGTAGCCAAAGTTGAAGCGGTATCGCTTGAAAATGAAAGATTGAAGGCGGAGATCGCACGACTGCGCGGTGTTAAGCCTCCTGCGTCGGGTTCAATGGAGAGCATGTCAACGAAGCTAAAAGAAGCATTGCGAGAGTAATTTCGGCTGTTGGATGCAAAGAACCGCCTCAGTTCGACAAAGCGATTGGGATTCGTTATAATAAAATCTGGCAAAAGGAGGGAACTAACATGAGTGAAACGAACGTGAATGAAACTTTACCACCAAAAACGTGTTCCATCGATCGATTGGTAACGAAGGAAGCAGAAGTAAGCAAAGTACTAGCTGGTCAAAAAACAGCTTGTCGTCGCAATGGACGCTATGCGGATATCGGCGAAACAATGGATTTGCAAGGCACAGCATTTACTGTAACGAACGTGTACCAACAGTCCTTAGGTGAAATTACACCTGAGCATGCGAAAATGGAAGGTCACGAGACCGTTGATGAGTATCGCGACAGTATTCTTGCTATGCATCCTGGTATGCCTTGGCTGCCACATATGAAAGTATGGGTACACGAATTTCAAAAAGCAGAATAACACAAAGAACCGTGTGGATCCTTGGATTCACACGGTTTATTCAAATTAATAGTAGAATGGATGATCATCTTGTCTTGGTACATTGTCATGCTCTATATTCATATTTTTAGCGTCATATTAAGCATCGGCCCTTATTTCGTCCTCTTTCCTTTACTTGTCCTTATTCGCAGAGCCCCTTTTGAGCAGCTTCCTGATTACTTAGAGCCGTTTCGGATTACAGTTCGACTAACGAAGCATGCAGGGCATGTACTGGTCGCTACTGGTATTCTTCTGACTTGGATAACGGCATGGAGTTGGAAAACCTCATGGATTGTCGCTACGGTCCTAATCATGGTAGCTTCTTTGTACTTCATCGCACGTGCATTCTCACCACTTATGAGACAGCTGAAAGCTCCCCACGAAGATCGTGATCTCCTCGTAAACAAGCTCCGGAAAGCTTTGATTTTGTATGTGATCATTACGCTTGCGATGATGTGGTTCATGGTGTCCAAGCCGATGATCTGGTGACATAGCGAGAATTGGGTTCTCGATCCTGGCGTGGGCTATGGCTTTCTCGCAAACATCACGACAAAATTATAGGACTTGTAGACACAGTCCACATCCTTAAAGCCAGAGTCACGAAGCCAGCCAAGCTGCGCATCTAGTGGAGCCATTTTATCCAACTTCGTTCTCTCGTAGGCAGCTTGCAGCGCTTCTTGGGATAGATCCGTTGCTTCAATTTTGGCGACCCAATCTGAACGGTACAAGCCATCCAGAAATGGTGTATCACCTAAGACTTGGTCTGCGTTAACAAAAATGCCGCCTGGCTTCAATAATTGAAAAATGTGGGAAAATAGCGCCTGTTTGGCCTCGTCCTCTAGATGATGAATCGATAGGGAGGAGATGATGGCATCATAAGGCTCTGCATCCTCGAATGACGAATAATCTCCGGTAAGGTAAGTCACTTCAGAAGCTCCAGCATGCTCGAATCTTTCTTTGGCAATGTCAAGCATCCCCGTCGAAAGGTCGATCAAGGTTAACCTAGCTTGCGGATATGCAGTGTTCAGTATATAGGATGAGAAAAGTCCCGTTCCTGCTCCTAAATCAAGAATACGCGGAGTTTCATTCTCTAGCTGGACTAAGGAAGCGGCCGTATTGTAGAAATCATCAAAGCAAGGAATCAGCTTTCTCCGCTGGCTATCGTACTTTTGGGCAATTTCATCGAATTTCGTTAAAATGTGATGATTTGCGTTGTTGTCCATTTGTCATCAGCTCCATTTCCAATCCTTGGCTTATTTGCTCCATACCCTTAGTGTAAAGGGCAGTTGGGAAAAAATCCAAGATGTAAAAGACATAGGGTTATAGGTAATTCCTATTAAGGTTAAGATGGCTATTGGATATTTGGGCTGTTTTAAGCTCGTGTCCGTCTTAACAGCACGTTAATGACTTCCGAGAACACCAGTCCTATGGCGATGGCACCAGAGAGAAGAAATGCTTTTGCTGCAAGCTGTACAGCCACATCATAGTGGTTTTGAACGACATTACGCATGGCGTCATAGGCTAGTCCACCAGGTACAAGTGGTATGATACCGGAGACACTGAAAACGATGACGGGTGTTTTATATATTTTGGCAAAAAATTGACTAATAATCGTCACAACAAAGGATGCAATGAGAGTGGCTAAGATGGGATCTAGATAAGTTTTTTGAAAAGAGAAATAGAGCATCCAACCAATCATACCCACAAAACCACATTGCACAAGTGTTCTTCGAGGTACATTGAAAATGATGCCGAAAGCGGAAGTCGATATGAAGCTTGTTACCAGCTGCTCCAACATTTCCATGCTAGAACCCCTTCCCTGGATAAAATGTTAAGACAAAAGCGATGCCTGCACCTATGGCAAATGCGGTCAAAAATGCTTCAGCGCCTTTGGAAACGCCGGATACGAAATGACCTGCCATTAAATCGCGCACGGCATTCGTAATAAGCAGCCCAGGCACGAGTGGCATGACGGAGCCGATAATAATCGTGTCCAGATTATGACCGAGCCCTATTTTGACGGTTAAGTAAGCAATAAGTCCAATGATTAAAGACGCGAGAAATTCAGCGAAAAATTTGATGGGAACTAAACGATGGAAAAAAGTTAAGGATATCGTACCTGCTCCACCAGCAAGGAAGGCAGGGGAAAAGTCCGACCATTCACCTTGAAACATAATGAGAAAACAACCGCTAGCGATCGCTGCGGCTAACGCCTGCAACCAGGCGGGATATCTTCGTTTATCCGCACCCAGGGTTTCAAGCTCCTGATACGCTTCTGTAGGTGACAGCTCACCTTGGCTGATTCTGCGAGAAATGGCGTTGACTACCGTTACTTTACGTAAATCCGTTGATCGTGATGAGATGCGAATCAGTCGAGTTGTCTGCTCAGGCCCGTCAATCGAGAAAATAATGCCAGTTGGCGTGACAAAGCTATGCGAATTCGGAATACCAAAGGCCTCGGCAACATGGGTCATCGTATCTTCTACACGATAGGTTTCGCCGCCGTTTTCCAGCATAATTTTACCAGCGAGTAAACACACTTGTGCGATTTCATAATTCGTCGCTGCAGGCTGCTGCGCCATGTGATCCGTATCCTTTCTCATTTGAAGTAATTGACCTTAGTATAAATCATATTGGAAGATATTGAAAATGAGCGCGGGGCATGGAATGGGCAAATTTCTCTTCGTTTGTGCTATAATTTTTGGATAAAAATGACTGTCTGCAAAAACAAAGGACTTGGAGGAGACCAGCAATGAGCTTGGAAATCAAATTCGTTCAACATACGGACCCTATTTTACATGCTTTAATAGCAAAGTTAGATCAAGATTTAATGGCAAGATACCCGATTGAGGAGATTTATTTTGTTGATTTTAGCGATCCTTCTGTTGAGCGGATTACGTTTGCCATTGCGCTATTGGATGACATCCCCGTCGGTTGTGGCGCGCTGCGTCCGATTGATCCGGAGTGTACGGAGCTGAAGCGTTTTTTCGTTGATTCGACCTATCGAAAACAGGGGATTGCGACGAATTTACTTGCTTTTTTGGAAAATGAGGCTTTGCGACATGGGCATCATACGATTCGTTTGGAAGCAGGGGAAGCTCAGCCAGAAGCCGTGGCGTTCTATACCAAATGCGGGTATTACCCGATTGAATGTTTTGGAGAGTATATTGGAAGCAAGAGCAGTTTATGCTTTGAGAAGAAAATCGGATGAAAAGAGACTATTTCTTGACTGACTTGGACGGAACCTTGTTGAGATCCAATGCGAAGCCATCTGACTATACAGTTAGCGTACTTACGCAAGTACTTGCGCAGGGAACGGTCGTTAGTTACGCGACTGCACGAAGTTATCAGAGTTCACACGCTGTCGTTTTGCACTGGATGAAGAGGATAACGAACGCGTGCTTCATGAGAGGTTGGAGCGTACGGGGGATCTTCAATTCATGGCTAGTCGACCGAATGATCCGAGGTTCCATTAGGTGGAGGAACTCAGCAGCTCGAAGAGTTTGCGGACGCTGATTCTGACCTATATTATACGTGTAAATGAGGTAGGGTAAGCTGGTTGGGGAATTTAGGAGTAGAGCAATTGAAAAGGGAGGGTTCGCGATGCTTAGATATGTCGCTATGTTGCGCGGAATTAATGTAAGTGGCCAGAAAATTATTAAAATGGATCGACTTAGGCAGCTTTTTGAATCGATGGCGTTCACGAATGTGAGTACATATATCCAGAGCGGGAATGTGATCTTTGATAGTGAAGAGGTGGACCCAGCGGTCCTTCGTGATCGGATAGTACATGAGTTGAAGGTTCAGTTGACATTTGACATCCCTGTCATTATTCGGACCCCGGCCGAGTTGCAAGAGGTCGTTCTAGACACACCTTATCCGACAGTGAATGTGGATGAAAATGAGCAACGATATGTCACATTCCTGTCTCAGGCTCCGACAGATGCTGCACTTACTAAGTTACATGCTGCTCAAAGTGAAGTGGACGAGTATCGCGTAAAGGGATTAACTGTATATCTGCTCATTCGTAAGAACTACGGCGATTCCAAATTCAGCAACAATTTTATTGAGAAGAAGCTTGGTGTGGCTGCTACCACACGGAATTGGGAAACGGTGAACAAGTTGATACAATTGGCCGAAAGTAGTTCGAAGCAATAGGAAAAGGGTGTAACCATAACCATTTTAGTCACACCCCAGGTAGTTCGATTTATTTCTCTAAATCAATTTCTCCGCAGAGAGGGATCAGGGTTGATCCGAAATCGCCACCGATAGCAAGCCCGACTCGGAGTGGGTTATCGATACCAATGACCTCTAACTGATGGAACTTGATCTCAAATTTGACAGTATCACCGTAAACTTTAAATTTAATCTTCATTACCGCATTTGAGAACTCGTACTTATTTCCGTTTTGGATAAAGGATCCGGGTGGAATGAGGGCTAATGTCTGCCTATTGACCTGTACGACCACATGTTCATTCACTGGGTCTATTCCATTGCTGTTACTATTAAGTTTAATTTTTCCTTCAATCTCGAATTTGATCTTGGGACTATCGAATTTCAGCTCCCCGTCCTCCACCTTCATTTTATCAAAGATAGCGAGAATATAATTAGTTCCATCGAATTCCCAATACAACTGAGTGTAATCCAGTTGACCTTGTGGACCGTTGAAAATCGTTACGGGTGGGTTCGTCGTACCGTTATATTGAAAGATACTGGATGGGCCACCCGTTCCACTTGCAACACCAACTAAGCCATCATTGGAATCTAGGCGATCATAAGTGAAACCGATTACACCGGTGTTAAATAGTACGATTTGCATCGTATTTGTGTTATCTGCTGCGAATTCAGGGACACTATACCATGTTACAACGAATCGGTCGGGTTCCTGTCTCGCGAAAATTGCGCCTCCACCGGCAAATGGATTAAGTGGTGGGAATGGATCCGGGTCAAGATCGTCCCAGAGCGGTGCGATTCTTGGCCGGCCATTAATAAATGCTGGAACTGATTCAGTGAATGAGGTATCCCCAGCGCCAAAGGTCAAGTTACCGTTGGAGTTAACAAAGACACTCGTATAAACAATACCGTAAAAGGTGAAGGTAAAGCCTAAACCAAACGGTACGGAAATGGTACTATCATCAGTAAGATTCAGTCTCTGTCCTATGGGCGGACTTACAATCAAACTCATTATCATAACCCCCTTATGCTATTGGCATATTATTTCTTCACGATTCCTATAAAAGGTGCACGCCTTGGAGTAGTTGTTGGAGACGCGCCTGAGCCTCTAAATCAAGATTGCCTTCATGAAGTAATTCCTGCATAGCCGTAACCAATTCTTCGAAATAAGGTTCATAGGAAACAATTTTTTGAATCATCTCTTTCATTTTCAACACCTCCTAACTCTATTATTAGTAAATGTTTAAAATGGTAGAATGGTGAGGACAAATCTTAAAATGTGCTTTCTTCTTAAGGATCGATTCTGGTCAATTGCTTGGGATTTTTTGCATATTAGGTGCGGGGATAGGGGAGCCTTAGGAGATCAACCATTGGACATGTATGTTCACTAAGAGGCAGGCGATCTATGAGTACACGATTGCAAAAGTTTGTCCTAACTAAGATCGCGGGCAAGAGCACGCTCGCGGTCTCCGCGCGAGCCATGCTGCTCGCGTGCCTCCTGCTGGCTAGCTCAGCAGCGCCAGCACAAGCCCCGGTCTCCGCGTCGGAGGCGGGGCACGGGATCGCCATCCCCGTGCTGAACTACCACAGCATCGGGGTGGCCCCTGGGAACACGTACGTGCTCCACCCCGAAATGTTCGCGCGCCAAATGGACTATTTGGCCGCGCATCACTACACCCCGTTGACGCTGGCCGAATTCGCCAGCGTCCTCGAACACAAGCGTCCGTCACCGGCTCACCCCGTGCTGCTCACGTTCGATGACGGCTATGCCAATAACGCGGAGGTGGCGTTGCCCATCCTCCAGCGGCACGGATTTCCTGCGACACTATACTTGTCGACGAGTCTCGTTAACACGCCAGGTTACTTAACCTGGCCGCAAGTCAAAGAGCTGAGCGCAGCAGGCTGGGATATTGCGTCGCACACGATGACGCACCCGCATCTGCCCAAGCTCAGCAAGAAGGAGCAGCGCGTGGAGATTCTCGCAGCGCGTGCCCGCATCGAGCAAGAGCTGGGGAAACCAGCGGATACGTTCGCTTATCCGTATGGCGAGTACAATCGCGTGACATTAAAGCTTTTACGAAAGGCCCACTTTCAGTATGCCTTTACCACGCATCCAGGCTGGGCGTCGTCTGATCAACCGCCACTGGAACTGCATCGCATCGTGGTAGACAGCCAAAAACCATTCGAAGATTGGGTTCGGAAATTGTCCGAACCGGCGCCTTTCTAGGTGAGATTCATTTTATCCCTTGAGTATGTGTCTATTTACCAAGCATTTCGAGTGGATTTATGCACATTCCTAGTTTAGTAGTGGATTTACCCAGAATTTTAAGTATAATCGTATATAGAGATGAGAAGCACACTCACTAAAAAATGTCATTTAAGGAGTCGTACAATGTCAAAAACACTTATTTTCGGACATAAAAATCCGGACACTGATTCAATCACTTCAGCAATTGCCTACGCTGCGCTAAAAACAAAATTAGGTCAAGAAGTAGAAGCAGTTCGTCTAGGTTCAGTGAACGGCGAAACGCAATTCGCGCTTGATACTTTTAAAGTAGCAGCTCCACGTGAAGTTCAAACTGTTGCTAACGAAGCGGCAAATGTCATCTTGGTTGACCACGTTGAGCGCCAACAAAGCGCTAGCGACATCGATCAAGTGCGCGTTGTGGAAGTTATTGACCACCACCGTATTGCGAACTTCGAAACGAGCCACCCGCTTTACTACCGCGCGGAGCCGGTTGGTTGCACAGCAACAATTCTAAATAAATTGTACAAAGAAAACGGCGTTGCCATCGACAAAGACATTGCAGGTTTGATGCTTTCTGCTATCATTTCTGATTCCTTGTTATTCAAATCCCCAACTTGTACAGATCAAGATGTTGCTGCTGCTCGTGAACTAGCTGCTATCGCTGGTGTTGATGCTGAAACTTACGGTCTAAACATGCTTAAAGCAGGAGCAGATCTTAGTGACAAATCCGTTGCACAATTGATTTCTTTGGACGCGAAAGAATTCCAAATGGGCAGCTACAAAGCTGAAATCGCGCAAGTGAATGCGGTTGACGTGAACGATGTTCTTTCCCAACAAGCTGAAATCGAAACAGCACTTCAAGCGATTATCGCTGAGAAAAACCTTGACTTGTTCTTGTTCGTTGTAACGGACATTTTGAACAATGATTCCGTAGGTCTTGCTCTTGGACGTAAAGCGGATGCTGTTGAGAAAGCTTATAACGTATCGCTAGTAGACAACAAAGCCCTACTTAAAGGCGTTGTATCCCGTAAATCACAAATCGTGCCTGTACTTACAGACATTTTCAACAACCTGTAAGAAACCTCGTAACGAAGCATAGACGAACACCGTTCATTCGATGAACGGTGTTTTTTGGTGTTACCCGCAAATTTTGGTATGATAAGAGGATACTTTGAGAAAGAGGTGACGTTCATCATGACAGATAACATACAAGAAGTTCATTCAGATAAAGCGACGTTTGCGGGAGGATGTTTCTGGTGTATGGTGACACCGTTCGAGTCACTGCCAGGCATTATTTCCGTTGTTTCCGGTTATATTGGCGGTCATACGAGCAATCCGACGTATAAAGAGGTTTGTTCAGAGACGACGGGGCATGCGGAAGCTGTGCAAATTACATTTGACCCAGAATTGTACCCTTACGATAAATTACTTGAGACCTTCTGGCGTCAAATTGATCCTACCGATGCGGGCGGACAATTTCATGATCGTGGATCGTCGTATCGCACGTCGATTTTTGCCCATAGTGATGAGCAGTTAGCGAAGGCGGAGGCGTCCAAGCAAGCGCTTCAAGATAGCGGTCGTTTCGATCGCCCCATCGTGACAGAAATCGTGCGCATAGATGCAGAAGCCTTTTACCCAGGGGAAGAGTACCATCAGGATTATCATCATAAAAATCCACTGCACTACAAAGCTTACCGCAAAGGTTCAGGTCGTGATGCCTATATTGCGAAGTATTGGAACACGTCGAAGGATAAAGAAGAACGCAAGAAAGCTCTGACACCCTTGCAATACGAGGTTACGCAAAATAATGCGACAGAACGTCCCTTCGAGAATGAATTCCATGATTCACATGAAAAAGGTCTTTATGTAGATATTGTTTCAGGTGAACCTTTGTTTACCTCCTATGATAAATTTGACTCCGGCTGCGGTTGGCCGAGCTTCACAAAGCCTTTATTCGAGGGTCATGTGAAAGAAGTAACGGACACGAGTCATTACATGATACGTACAGAAGTACGAAGCACGGAGGCGGATTCACACTTAGGCCACGTTTTTAATGATGGTCCTGGACCGAACGGTCTTCGCTATTGTATCAACTCAGCTGCTTTGCGGTTTATCCCGTTGGCGGATATGGAGAAGGAAGGCTACGGCGCGTATCTTCGATTCTTTAATCAGAAGTAGTACCATGTAGGTAAGTCCCGAGCTTTGGCGCATACATTGGAAGTATGGATCGTTGGAGCGGGAGGGATATGCCGTGGTCGTATCACCGGATCTACGAGATTTAAGCTTTGTTAATCTGCAAGGTGTGAAGTTTTTTGAGTTGGTAGCTGAGCCGGTTGCGCAAGAAATTCTACCAGGCGTGTTCTTAAAAGGGTGGGGGTACAATGGCAGCATCCCTGGGCCCACGATACGTGTGTTTCCTGGGGACTGGGTGACGATTCGCGTACATAATCAGCTGCCAGAAGCAACCAGCGTACATTGGCATGGTTTGGATGTGCCGAATCGCATGGATGGCGTGCCGGCCGTCGAGCCCTCACCGTATATAGAGCATGGTCAATATTATGATTATCATTTTCAAATTGTAAATCCACCAGGTACGCATATGTATCACACCCATGTTGACACGGCGTTTCAAGAGTTAATGGGCTTAGGTGGAGGCTTTATCATTGAGGATCCATTTGAATGCAGCGTTCAACGTGACTATTTCATTTTGCTGCAGGAGTTTCACTTAAAAGGCATGGAAAAAGGCGTGGTGAAGGCGGGGCATTATGAGCTTGAGACCATGTCGGATGCCTTTAACTTTTTTACGATGAATGGGCGCTGCTTTCCGCATACAAGTCCGTTGCCTGTTCGATATGGGGAGGATATGCGTATTCGTTTTGGGAATATCGGGATGAATGCGCATCCCATTCACTTTCACGGGCATCAGTTCTGGGTGGCAGCTGTGGATGGAAATACGATACCTCACTACAATCGGGAGCTGCGAAATACCGTGCTTGTGCCAAGCGGTGTGACGGTCGATATCGAATTTTCAGCGCAAAATCCAGGCGTTTGGCCGCTTCATTGTCATATGCCGCATCATACGTCAAACAACAAGACGAAGCCTACTGGTGGAATGTTCACGGTTGTTCAGTATGTGTAGGTAATATGAGTTCCATAAACACATATGAAGTTCTGATGCTAAGATTCGCGAAGCTCAGCTTGAAAAAGTCATGTACATGCTCATCCTTGGCGAAAAAGAACATATCTCCGGCGGTGTCTCCGTCAGAAAAAGGGGAGAAGGCGATCTTGGTATAAGATCGATACCGGAGATTGTGGAGCAAATCACGTCAGAAATTCGAGCGAAGCAATAAAGGGATCATTTGTCATACCACGGGTTTAAATGAATCAGAACTTCATCAACATCACTATGTTGATCCATGATGGATTTCTTGATGGCACGCGAGATGTCATGACCTTGTTGTATCGTAAGATCGCCTGGAACTGAAATGCGCGCATCGACCAAAATATAATGTCCGTGCTCTCGCGCACGTACACGATCAATACGTTTGACCTGAGGAACCGCTTCGATCAACGCAGTAAATTGCGAAAGCATGTGTTGATCGACGGTTTTTTCCATGAGTATGTCGAAGGATTCCCTTGCCATTTCTACACCAAGCTTCAAAACTAAGAAGGAGACGATAACCCCGGCCGCTGCATCGCCGTAGGCCAGCCAATGAATGCTATAAGCTCTGCCGACAAAAGCCAAGCTAATACCTACTACGGCTGCAAGTGAGGCGTACACATCGGCCAAATGATCGTGAGCAGTTGCAATCAAGCTTTTACTGTTGGTACTGCGCCCGATTCGTATGGTGTATACATAAAGGAGATATTTCCATACAACGGAAATGGCAGAAGCGATCAAGGGGATTAGACTTGGCGCACTCGGTTCATGAAATAAAGCTGCTACAGCGTGATACCCGATATAAAGAGCTGCAAGCACAAGGATAAACGCAACAAAACCTGAGCCCAGCACTTCGGCTTTCCCGTGGCCGTACGGATGGTCTTCATCTGCAGGAAGCTTGGAAATTCGCATGGCGCTTAGTGCTGCGATGGTCGCGATTATGTCGCCAGCATTATGAACACCGTCTGCTAGCAAAACTTCGCTGTGAAAAATCAGACCGATAATAATTTTGATCAAAGTTAGGAAAATGTTGCTGATGAGGGAAAGCCAAATGGCCCAAACCGATGACTTGTTGTTAGTATGCATGAATGATGACCTCCTGCAGAAGTGTTTCCCGAAGGAAAAAAAATCCCTCGACGGGTAGTCGAGGGATTGGGCTGATTTTTTTGTGGGAATCTAGTAAACTATCATAATAGGGCATATTCAACACTTCGCTTTACAGAAATATCTTTGTATAATACCACACATAATGAGAAATCACAAACCACCAAATGTCTTGGAAAGGAAGTCGAGCAGCATGCGTGTACATGAATTTAAGATAGCCAAAGATTTAGAGCGAAGTGATTTATCTGGTATTTCCGCAAAGTCATCTCATTTTATTTCGGACATTACACTCGACTTTCAGTTTGATGATAAGCACCATAAGGTTGATGTGAAAAGTGTATTAGGCATGTTGTTAGTTCCCATCAAGGCAGGCACAACGCTGCGTTTGCTAACGAGAGGGAAGGATGAGGAAGAGGCTATGCATTTTATTTTTGAGTTATTTCAAATCTTTTGTTAACTGCTTGTTCGTATGCGCTTCCACAACACAAAATGGGACCATTTTCACACAAGATTGGATAGAGCGATAAAGCGGTAAAAGGGATAGAATAGCAGATATAATCGGTGTGGAGACACGCTAGTAACGGCTGTTGGAGGTCATTTATCGATGAGTAGCTATCGCATTGTTGTTGTTGGTTGTGGTGGAATGGCAAATGTTTGGGTTGAAAATATCAAGCAAAGAGAAGCGTGTGAAATTGTCGCGCTTGTTGACATTAAAGTGGAGTTTGCGCAAGCGATGGCTGATCGCCATGGTTTGAGCTGTAACGTTTACACGGATGTTGAAGAAGCCATCCGTGAAAGTGGCGCCAATCTAGTGTTGGATATCACGATTCCTGCGAGTCACTTTCAAGTCGGAAGCACCGCGCTTCGAAATGGATGCGATGTGCTTGGGGAGAAACCAATGGCTGCCACGATGGCAGAGGCTCGGGAGCTCGTTCAGATTGCTGAGGGGGCTGGGAAATCCCTGGCGGTGATGCAAAATCGTCGTTATGACGCAAATATCCGTGCATTTCGCGAGCTGATTCAATCGGGTACGATTGGCCGCGTGGGGTATGTGGGAGCGGACTTCTTCCTGGGGCCGCATTTTGGCGGCTTTCGCGATGCGATGGAAAGCCCGCTCATTCTGGATATGGCGATCCATACGTTCGATCAGGCTCGGTTTATTACTGAAGCAGACCCCGTATCAGTGTACTGCCAGGAATGGAACCCGCCCGGCTCCTGGTATGCCGGGAATGCTTCTGCGATCTGCATCTATGAGATGTCAGACGGCTCTGTGTTCTGCTACCGCGGCTCTTGGTGCGCGGAAGGTGCACCGACCTCTTGGGAGGCGGCTTGGCGCGTGACGGGCGAGCAGGGCACCGCTCTCTGGGACGGAGCGGGTACGCCGTACGCAGAGATTGTCGCTGCCGGCGACCAAAACGGCAAGTTCCTTCGAGAGTTCACTCGCGTGGACGCGAACGTGAACTGGTCTGGGCACAGCGGCCATGCTGGCTGCTTGGACGAGATGTTCGCGGCGCTGGCCGGAGGCCGCCGCGCGGAGACCGATTGCCGCGACAATATCAAGAGCATGGCGATGGTATTAGGCGCACTGGACAGCGCGAAGCTGGGCCAGAAGGTCGATCTGCGTTCTTATTGGAGCCAAGCGGAGTAAGTTGCGAGGCAATAGAAAAGCCTACAATCCACGTGAGTGGATTGTAGGCTTTTCTGTGTGTAGCAGGGCTGCAAAGCCTACAGCTAATTTCTCCTCATTCAGCGGAAAACACAACTTAGATGGATTTCCTTTCCTACAGTTAATTTCGCGATAATCGAGTTAAATTAACTACAGAAAATCCAGTTATTACCCCTAATGGATATCCTTCTTCTTAAACCTTCCACCCTTCACATCGTGGATGTTCCCGATAGCGAGAAAGGCTTTTGGATCCAGATCGTCGACGATGGATTTAAGTTTTGCTTCTTCTAGTCGTGTAATGACACTGAAGATGACCTTTTTATCATCACCGGTAAAGGCGCCTTCGCCATTCAGGTACGTGACACCACGACCCAGTCGAGACGTAATGGAATCCCCGATTTTCTCATATTCATCACTAATAATCCAAACGGATTTGGATTGATCTAGACCCTCAATCGTAATATCAATCATTTTAAAAGCAATGTAATAGGCAATCAGGGAATACATCGCACGATCCCAACCGAATACAAATCCTGCGCTGGCAAGGATGAAAAAGTTGAAGAACATGACAATTTCGCCAACCGAAAAGGGTGTTTTTTTACTAAATAAAATAGCTACAATTTCCGTGCCATCTAGTGATCCGCCTGAACGAATGACGAGCCCGACGCCTATCCCAAGGATAATCCCGCCGAATACAGCTGCTAATAAAGGATCGATGGTGATCGCTTGAACCGGATGGAGTAATGAAGTACCAATTGACATTAGGATGACAGAGAACGTTGTTGAGATGGCAAAAGTTTTGCCGATTTGTTTATATCCAAGTAAGACGAAAGGCAGATTGAGCACAACGAGAAATATCCCGATGGGAAAGCCCGATAAATGAGATACGATAATTGAAATCCCAACAATGCCTCCATCGATAATATGATTTGGAATTAAGAAAATTTCCAAGCCGATGGAAACGAGGATCGTACCAATAATCATAAAAAAGATTCTGCGTGCAAATTTCAATCGTGTTAATTTCCGATGTTGTTCTTGTGCCTGCGCTTGTGCCTGTGCCTGTGCGTGTTCTGAACCCGTTGATGAATTAGCCATGAAGTTTCCTCTTTTCCTCAATCATTCAATTTCGTTACTAATGAGAGTAAGAAGGAATGAGGCCCGCATAACGTGATGTGAATTTGAGGAAAGCAAGTAGGATAACTTTCAGCTTTTTCCAGATAAGGCTTGCCAGATATACGATGAAAACGACAAATACAGTCATTTCATAATTTTTGTGAAACTGATCATGAGCGCGAATCTTATTTTCATAAATATGTATGATTTCCTTCGAAGGCGGTTGCTGTTGAATGGTTAAGATCTGAGTCGTATTGGCTGTGATGAGAACATCGGTATCCGCTGTAGCATGGTTGGAGATAGGTGGTGTTAAAGGAAAGACGAATAATCCGAGAATCAGCCAAACCATGATGGTCCAACAGCATCTACGTGTAAAAGGGTTCAGAGACATCCCCTCCAAACAATGTGATTCCAAATTTGCTTGAATTGTAGCACTTCACTTCCTATGAGTCAAACTCCTTTATAAGCGAAGCCTTATATCTTGATTTCCACCTTTAAAACTGGACCATTTAGGCCTATTCTGCATACATTAGTAGGATGAACCCAATCAGGAGAGGTGAAAATGTGCGTAAAAAAGTACACATTGAAGCGGCTGCCGATCCCCAAGGTCATTCATAATCGGTCGATGACGCTCTCCCCTTTTTCACAAAAGAAACTAAATGATCTAGCGAAGATAAGCCAAGTTTTCAATGGTCAAAATAGACATGATAAACTTCGTATTCATGTATGAGACACCGATGTTTTATGCCAAATATTTATTGAGCAAGTGAATCCAATAAGACGCGGGCGAAAGTAGCAAACCTGTGTCGAAAAGGTGGAGTTGGGATGTGAGTGAGCGAGTTCTCGTCATTAAAATGAATTTATTACCGTGGTATAACGAGCTTGACGATCATTTGGAGGTCTTTCATTATACCTTTCCCGAAGTTGTGCGCGAGCGTATTATGACATTCGGTGACTTTCGAATCATTTCTATTAACCGTTATCAAACTCGTTTAAGACGAATTTCTGAAAAAGCTTAATGCCATTTGTGCGTAGAAATTAGGTAAATGTGGCATAATTAATATAGAAGCTTAACCCGTAGAGGCAGGGGAATACCTGCTTCTTTTTGTGTACAGAAAATGAATTTGGCTAATGTGTTGCTTCATACCCCTATAAACAAGTAAAATAGAAGTGAAGCATTATTCGTTCGATGTAGGCTTTTACCCACAAGCAAATACAGGGTGTACAGGAAAAGGGGACATTTAAAGGTGAACGTTCATTTAAATTTTACAAACAAGGGCAAAGTGGTAATCGAGAATTTCAATAATGAGGAGCTCATTGAAATTTTTAGTCGTTATATTAACACGCTAACGAAAAAGTACGCAGTTGATATTACGGTGCCTGCTGAAGCAAATCAGAATATCGTCCAAGATGGTTCATTTAAAGTTGTTCTTTCTAATGTACAGTGTGATGTTGAGACTTTTTTCAAAGAGCTCGGAAGAGATATTAAAGTGCCCCTGAAGAAAAGAGCGGACGGCAAATTGGAGAACGTATTTAAAATTCAAGTGATCGATTAAGTTACGGGGGCATGTATGCTTAGTTTAGACGAAAAGTTAGCAATTGCGGCATCCTTTCCTGAGTTGCAGCGTAAGGATGTCTCACTGGGACGGATCAATTTTCATTATGTAGAAAGTGATTATGAGAAGACGACAGTTCTCTATCATCTTCACCCGAATGGAAATGGATTTGTGTATGCCGAATACATCCCAGGTTGTACGGTTGATGCGAAAGGTTTAATCAATATTCGGGATTATAGTGAAGACGAGCTCCGCGAGATCATCGCGAAGTCGATTCAGTCTTTAACTCGCAGCGGTAGTCCTAAGGTTTCGAAGACGGTGGAAGAAGTTCAAGTTCCCCAAGAAGAAATTTGGGTGGATGAGGATGGCAATTCGTTGAGTGTTACTTTCGTGGAAGATTTGTGGTATATCTACGCGGGAGAGAATCTCGATTGTGCCTTTGAGACGTATGAAGAGGTTCAGGAGTATTTGGAAGAAGAAGGCTTCGATAAGAAGTAATCCATGCGCGTACAGCCCTCCTTGGAGGGCTTTTTTATGTAAATATAGCATTCATATGTTTCACACCATAATTTGGCTATATTTCTCGATAAACGCTCCCGTCCAAGATGGACGTCGCAGCCGTTTATTTTGTATACTAGATGGAAAATCGTTCAAGTACTACGAATGTCAAAGGGGAACATAACGTCATGAAATTTAGACCTTGTATTGATTTACATAACGGGAAAGTGAAACAAATTGTGGGTGAAACCTTAGGCGGCGAGGGCCAACCCGTTGTTGAAAATTTTGTGTCTTCGTATGACTCTACTTATTATGCGGAGATGTTTAAAAGAGATCGTTTAACCGGCGGGCATGTGATTATGCTAGGTGATGGGAATAAGGAGGAAGCGATCAATGCGCTTCAAGCTTATCCAGGCGGTCTGCAAATCGGCGGCGGCATACAGGCGGAGAATGCAAGCTTTTATCTGGAGCAAGGGGCATCTCACGTGATCGTGACGTCTTATATTTTCCGGGATGGACAGCTGAATATGGAGAATCTTGCGCGTATCGTAGCGGCAATCGGTAAAGAGAAATTAGTCATTGACCTAAGTTGCAAAGAAAAGGACGGCAAATGGTATGTCGCTACCAATCAATGGAAACAGTTAAGTGATGTGGAGTTAAATCAAGAGACGATTCAGTTCTTCGAGCAGTATTGCGACGAATTTCTGATTCATGCAGTGGATGTGGAAGGGAAGCAAAGCGGTATTCAGCAAAGCTTGGTAAGCTCATTGGCGCAGTGGGTAACGATTCCAACGACGTATGCTGGCGGTGCTAGATCGTTCGAGGATTTGGCGATGTTTAGACAGCTTTCCCAAGGGAAATTAGATATTACGATTGGGAGTGCCCTCGATATTTTCGGCGGGAAGCTCTCGTACGATGAGGTTGTTCAGCAGTTAAGTAACGCGAAGTCGCATTAGTTTTTTTGTTCGTAAAAAGGATGTGTGCAATGGCATTTTGGCACAAGTTGTATTACTGGGGGATAGGTGTTATCCTCCTGTTAATTGTGATAGGAGAACTAGTATGGCTGCCTGATCCGTTAAGATGGGGGACACGCTTTTATTGGATAGATCTCATCGATCTGCTGATTTATGCGATTGCTCTTGTTCCATTTCTCTGGATGATAGCTGCTCTCCTGCATCTCGCACAGACGCAAACGCGGAGGGTGAAGGTATTTCGTGGCCTTATTAGTTTCGTTTGTTTACTAAGTGTCGTTATCGTGGTTACCATTCCCAAAAAACTGGAATTCTCTGCTTCCGCGATGATTCTTAGTCTTCTTCTGATCTCAGTGGATATGGTCCTTCACGAAAGGAAGAAACGAAAGGTACCACGCCAAAGTATGATTGTATTTGGTGTGACACTAGGTCTCTTATTGTTGATGCTTTGGCCAACCAAATATTTAGTGACTTATCCGGGCATAACGCTTAACATGAACCGGTATGCGCAAGCGCAAGGCGGATCATCCCATGGTGATATATCGGGTGTTCTTATTTTCGAACGGCCGGCCTTCCCGATGGATTGGTTGTATGCGAAGCTTTTTAAAGACTACACGTTTGAGAAGATTGAAACGCTAGGTATGTCACTAGGCGAATATAATCAGGAAGTGCGAACGATGAAGGAAGATGCGAACGCCGCGGGTAGTGCGATTGCCTTCCAAAAAGTAGGTTTAGGCAAAGGCATCACTTCAGCAGGCGTAAGGATTACGGCTGTTTTGCAAAATACACAAGCCTCAGAGGTGCTGCAACCAAGTGATGTCATTACCGCATTGAACGGACAGCCGATTACGATGATCCAGGTGCTTAGCGAACGGATGAAGGTGATCAAACCAGGAGAATCCATCAGACTGTCGGTGGTTCGTAATAATGCGAAGGTCGAGTTGACGGTTTCTACACGTGCAAGTACAGACGAACCAGCCCGCGCATCCATCGGAATCATGATCGCCAATGAGCTGAGATACGATATCCCAGAACTCGTGACCTATCATAATTATTTGTTACACGAGGGTGGACCGTCACATGGGGCCATGCTCGCATTAACGTTAATTGACCAGCTGACACCTTGCGGGGTTACTTATGGTCATCATGTGGCAGGGACAGGGACGATCGAACCCGATGGCTCTATTGGACCTGTTGGTGGACTTGTTCAGAAAGCCTATACTGTGAGCCGAACGAATGCAGATGTGTTCTTTGTGCCCGTGGAGAATGAAGCGGACGCGAGAAAAGGGGCAGGCGATCTGAGAATCGTGCCCGTTCGCACGCTAGATGATATTTTGAGTTGGCTGAAGGCTAATCCTAAGGCTGGCGCATCCGCTTGCTCATCTTAAGCCGTCCGAGTTAGTCTCGGGCAGCTTCATACAGCTTCCGAGCAACGAGCTTGGGCTCGTATTGCGCGGTTGTCATATGATCACCATGCAGTTGGAGGAAACGAAATAGGCCTAAACGGCTAGACATGTGCGGATGCCAGCCATAGTTGGGGTCACCTAATGGAATAACATTATCCTCCATGAGATGTACGTAGCTTTTGGGAATCGGAAGGCTGTAAAATTTCTTGAGATCTAACTTTTCGAATAAAGGACCTGCAGGTTCGGGGAAAGCTTTTTTGTAGATGTGTTGGGCTTGGCTGAGACTTGCCAGATTGGTGAAGGCTTCTCTAAAAAAGTCAAAAGGCAGCGTAATCGTATTGTTTTTCGAGCTTGCGCCTAGCTGTTTGAATTGTTCAACGACTTGTGGTGGCAACTCATCTGCGAGCATTTCGCCATCTTTGAGAACAAAAGCATTGAGAAAAACGAGTCGCTTCAAGCGATCGGGAACTAGCTCCGCTACTTTTTGGATCACTGAACCTCCAAAGCTGTGCCCAACAAGGACGACGTTATGCAGTTTATGCGAAATGATAAAATCCGCGATAGATTTGCTTATCATCGCATGGGTCACATTTTTATTCGGGTCAGCGCCGTGTCCTGGAAATTCAGGGACGTAGACGGTATGACCTTTTTTGCTTAGCTCAGCTGCAACGCCAGCCCAGAAGCTGGCATCCGCCCAAGAGCCGTGGACAAGAACGAACGTTAGCGGCTGTTCTTTTTCGCGATAAGATTGATCGTTCTCTTGGATCCAAGGGGTTGGCATATAGGGCCAGTGGCTAGGGTCGAACGGTGGTTGATACGGTATTGGCCATGATGGGCCGGGATTGGGTTGATTCTCGTACAGGTATGTCATTGTGGTCTTCCTCTCGCGTAGTGATGTATTACTATATGCCCAGATGACATATGTGCGCTTAGAATTTGAAATGGAAGGGAAGAAGTTCACGAATGACTCATATGGAGCAGAAGATGTACCGATTTAGTGAAGCACCCATTTGGGAGCTGCAGCGTGCTTACTATGAGGAACAGGGGATTACGGCTTGGCAAAGTGGAGATGTTCCACAATACATAACTAGCAATCGGGTAATGGCTATTTCCTATGCCGAGATGCTTTTCGGCTTTCTGCAAGATCGAGCGAGAATGGGGCAGCTGACGGAGCGAGTGATGATCCTTGAGCTTGGAGCGGGTTCGGGTCAATTTGCTTTTTATATGCTGCAGGAGTTGATGAAGCTTACCCAAACAGCAGGAATCCCACTGCCACCCTTTCGATATGTGATGAGTGATTTGGCAGAGAAAAATATGGCGTTCTGGGGACAACATGCCTGCTTAGCTCCTTATGTGGAACTAGGGGTGCTTGATTTTGCCAAATTTGACGCAATGCAAGACACGGAAATTCATTTGCGGCATGCAGGTGAACGCATCGGACCAGGTGATCTAGCACAGCCACTTGTTATTTTGGCGAATTACTTCTTCGATAGCATACCTCAGGAATTAATTTATGTAGAAGATCAACAAGTTTATGATTGTCGGATTTCGTTACAATTTCCAGAGGGGGCATCTGCGCTTAGTGCTTCCGAACAGTTGAAAGAGGTCGTAGGGAGTTATCATTATCAGCGGGAGCAAGTCTATGACGACGAATCGTATCCGTACCGAGAGCTATTAAATGTGTATAGACAACATGTTTCGGATTCACATATTCTTTTCCCTGAAGTCGGATTACTGTGTTTATCACGATTAAAATCGCTGTCTCAAAACGGATTTCTGCTGCTCACAGCCGATAAAGGGGATCACCGTTTAGAAAGCTGGGAGTATAACGAGCCTCCGAAACTCATTCATCACGGCAGTATTTCTTTAACAGCAAATTATCACGCGATAAGTTACGTTTGTGAAGCTCAAGGAGCCAAGACACTGTTCACGAAGCATCCTTATACCTATTTAAACATCGGGTGTATTCTCAATTTAACCGAACCTGTTCAATATGGGTTAACGCGACTAGCTTATGAGAGATTTGTGGAACGATTCGGACCGGATGATTTTTTTAGCCTAAAAGAATCTTTCGATTCGCAGATTGAGCATAAAACGATGCCTCAGCTTCTGGCCTTGTGGCGCTTGAGCGGCTATGATACACAATTTCTGCTTCCTTGTACCAAACGTTTAATTGATTTAATTTCAGATTGTGGTGAACATGAATGGATGGCCCTTCAGCAAGGAATTGAACGAATGTGGGCACATTATTATCCAATGGATAGCAATACGGATGTAGCGCTAGCTTGCGCGATCCTGTTATATCAAATGGACATGTATCAGGAAGCCATCCCTTACTTCGAACTTACACAGCCTAAGCTTGAAAACGATGCGACTGTACTCTACGAGATGGCGGTATGTTACTACGAGCTGCGGCAGGATGAGGCTGCGAAGCGATTTGCGGATCGAACGATTTCGATATCTCCCGAACATGAAGAAGCTAGGGCATTGAGTGAACTGATTGCCTCTTTCCGCTAAAAGATTTCAGGTGACTGCAACAATCTCGTTTCTCTCAACGTTAGGAAGGTATCCATAACAAATGGTGCTTTATACCAACCAGTTAAAGAGAGGAGTTCAATCATGAAAAAAATAGCAGCTCTCAGCTTAACCATCCTGATGTGCAGTAGTTTAACCCTAGGTTCCGCGTACGCCTTCTCCGATTTAGAAGAGGGACAGGCAACTGCGATACTTGCATTAAAAGACCGAGGTATTGTCAGTGGCTTTGATAATGAGCATTTTGTGCCTAGAGGTAAAATCAGTTATGCGCAAAGTGTGCAAATGATCGTCAAAGGGCTCGATCTTAATATGGATAATTTGCGTTTCATTAAGCAGCCCTTAGCATCCGATAGCTACTCGAACATCCCCAATGATGCCTGGTATGCCGATGCGTTCATCATTGCCCACTACAGCAATTTGGAAATACCTAAGGATGTGAATCCGAATGCCACGATCACACGTGAACAATTCGGTAATCTACTCGTAAAAGCACTTGAAAGCAAGGGTCAATTTCCACTTGTGAAAATGTTTATCCCCATCAAGGACGAGGATCAGCTAACTTTGGATTATCAAGGCACGATTCAAAGATTGCTGCTTTACAAAATTACAACTCTTGATGGGGACGGCAAATTTAACCCCAAAGGTGAGCTGACACGAGGAGAAGCCGCGAACTGGTTGTACAACGCTATTCGTGTGCTAGAGGCGCATGTGCAGAAACCACAAGTAGAAGAAGTCGCAGTAACCGTTGAAAAAGTGAATGATGATGTGAACAAAGTGACGCTCTCCAGAGGGGTCAAACCGAATGCTGGGTATGGTATTGACATTGATAGCATCCAGTTTCAATCCGATGGTCAAGCGATTGTGAAGTATTCATTGCGGGAGCCGCAACCTGATATGATGTATGCGCAAGTCATGACAGAAGCAAAGGCTGTAACGTATGTATCTTCGAGTTATAAGGTGAAGGCAGAAGCGGCTGGGTTGAAATAGTAGAGAGAATGCCGCCTATCCGATGAGGATGGCGGCATTTTTTTGTGCGCTTACCCCCCTCTATTCGAACTGTGCAAGCTCGTACTCTCTCACATAGAATATAGCATCCTCTTTCAGACGGGTGGTGAGAGATATGAAAACAATCAACTATTACACGTTAGCATTAGGCTTGTTAGGTGCAGCAAAATTAATCTTGGACGCATTTGGTATGGATCTAATTTCAGATGACACAGCGAATGCCATTGCCAATGGCGTAGCTGCTGTATTGTCCGTTATTGGTGTCTATACGAACCATCAAAAAGAGGAATAATTCTGTACTCAGGTATTCCATTGACACCGATATATGCCTATTTGAATACCGTATTGGACAGAAGAAATTTCCATAACGGAGGCGTCAATCTTGGGATACTATGTGCAAGTCGAGAATGATGTGAAATTGTTTATAGAAGATGTAAATCCAAAAGGGACGAAGACCATCCTATTTATTCATGGGTGGCCTTTGTCCCATACACAATTTGAGTATCAATTTAACGTGCTCCCCGCACTAGGATATCGCTGTATAGGTATAGACTGGCGGGGGTTCGGACAATCGGATAAACCGTTCGAGGGATACACGTATGACCGGCTGGCGGATGATCTGCGAGCTGTGATTCAAACGTTGAACCTGGAGGAGATTACACTAGCAGGTCACTCGACAGGTGGTGCGATTGCAATCCGTTATATGGCGAGACATCATGGCCATGGCGTAGCGAAGCTTGTGCTCATTGATGCGGCTGCTCCCACTGGGTTTACCAAGGAAACCGCGGCAAAGCTGTTGGATCAAAATGCTAACGATCGTGCGAACATGATGCAAGGTGTAACGGATATCTTTTTCTTTCAGTATATAACAAGCCGATTCTCGGATTGGTTCTTTCAAATGGGTATAGAAGCAGCTAGCTGGTCGACTGCGGCTGTGATTCGATTGCTGCGAGATGAGAACGTAGCTGCTGATTTAGGACGAATTGAGAAGCCGACCCTGATTGTGCACGGGATTCATGACAAAGTGATCCCTTATCAGCAAGCGGTTGACGTGAATAAACGAATTCCTAACTCTCAGCTTGTACCGTTTCATTACAGCGGGCACGGTGCATTCTGGGAGGAAAGAGACCGCTTTAATTATGTCCTTACGCAGTTTGTTGGTTGATGGATTCTTGTGAGATACGGCGAAATCGAATGTTGAGCCTCCCGATATGGGAGGCTTTTTGTACATTGTCCGGTATGGAGGAGCTCTTCATATTTAGTCTATTAAAAGACATGTCTCTTAATAGAAGGTTCATTATGATGGAAGAGAAGATGGAGAAGATGTTTGCTTTACAACACATCACATATTTAATTTTTATCCATTCATACTAGTTTGGAGGTTGTCCTACTGATGAAACATTCACCGATTCGAATAGGAATTATTGGTGCCGATTCGTCCCATGCGCTTACGTTTACACAATTGTTACATGATAAGGATCATCCATTTCATATCACAGGAGGCAAGGTTACCGTTGCTTATCCTGGCGGCTGGTGTATGGGTAAATGGTGTTATGGGTACGATTCGTGGCAATCGGAAGGGTAACACGCAATTTGGCGCGTTGCTGCATCGTGAAGGTAACACGCAGTTCATCGATGTATATAAACATCCGAAACCGTATTACGCTAGTCTTTTAGAAAAAATTATGACGATGTTTGTGACGGGAATACCTGATATTGATGAGGAAGAGACCTTGCAAATCATTCGATTTATGGAAGCGGCATGATTTATTTGGAATTAGAATCGGGGATTCCAGCGACGATAGCTCAGTCGGGCTATCCGGGGGCTACTCGAAATGAAACAGAGATCATTGTTACGGATGGGATGCTGAAGCTCGTAACGGGTGATAGTTTATGGATCAGTCGTGGTGGTGCTTATGAAAAGGTGGATGTGCCAACAATGGATACGCCATTCCAGTTGCAGTATAAGGATCTGCTTGCAGCAATTGAGACGCATAGTGAAACGAGTTGCCCGCCCGTTTATGCGCGAAGTGTGATTGCGGTGCTTGAGGCCGTGTATCGATCAGCAGAAACAGGCGTGGAACAATTTTTGTAAGGTGAAATGACAAAAGATAGCTGGATAATCCCCAGCTATCTTTGTCATTTTGGCGTATTGTGGAAAATAACTGGAAAAGATCTAGTTATTTTTTGGGATTCCTGGTGAAACGGCTTTTATGGGCGAAATTAAGGGATGCGCTAGAGTTAGGACAATCGCTGCAGATGTTACAAGTCGGATTAGTTGCTAGATGAGCTGCTACGAGCAAGCTCTTTACGAACGATTGGCGCTACTTTCGTGCCCAACAGCTCAATCGCGTGAAGCATTTCACGATGCGGCATCGTCCCGACGTTGAGATGAAGGAAGAAGCGGGTAATGCCTAAATTTTTGCGCAGAAGCAGGATTTTCTCTGCGACGTACTCCGGATCGCCTACGTAGAGTGCTCCGCGAAGACTGCGCGCAGCATCGAATGTGGTGCGATTGTAGGCTTGACCCCAACCTCGTTCGCGGCCGATGACGTTCATTTGCGCTGCAGTTGGCTCGTAAAATAACTCGGCTGCCTTCTCCGATGTATCACTCACAAAGCCATGAGAATGTGTTGCAATTTGCAATTTATCTGGATTGTGACCAGCTTGTTTGGCAGCTTCTTTATACAAGGCCACCAGAGGCGCAAAGCTTTCCGGCATGCCGCCAATGATGGCGAAAGCGATGGGAAGCCCCAGAATTCCTGCGCGAATGGCGGATTCCGAATTACCGCCGCTCGCGATCCAGACAGGAAGCGGGGTCTGAACGGAACGTGGATACACGCCAAGATTCGGGATGTCAGGACGATGAGTTCCTTGCCACGTGACCTGCTCAGATTCACGGATTTTCAGCAGTAAAGCCAATTTCTCCTCGAATAACTCATTGTAATCATCGAGACTGTATCCGAATAAAGGGAAGGATTCAATGAAGGAGCCGCGACCTGCCATGATTTCGGCACGGCCATTCGAGATACCGTCCAGCGTAGAGAAGGCTTGATATACTCGAACGGGATCATCGGATGAAAGCACCGTGACGGCACTAGTGAGTCGAATGTTCTTGGTCATCGCAGCAGCGGCCGCTAAGACAATCGCAGGTGCTGTACCCGCATAATCCGCGCGATGATGCTCACCAATCCCATATACATCCAGGCCGACTTGATCGGCTAGAACTATCTCCTCAACGGCATTGCGTATCCGCTCCGCATGACTCATTATTTTACCCGTCATTGGATCGGGTGTTGTTTCCAAAAAAGTACTAATGCCTATTTCCATTGTTGCCGCTTGCTCAGACATGTACGTTCGCCTCCAAGTTCAGTAATGGATATATTGTCTCATGTGTGGAAGGAGGGGACAAGTTTTATTGGCACTGAGGATTAGTGAGCGGTAAAAATAGTCTTTTTAGTCGCTTAACACGGCCAAATCAAGCTCGCTAAGCCGCTGTGGCTCGGCGATTAGCTGCATTTCGACGATTTTGCCATTCGTAATCGAGAAGGTGAGGACGAATAACAGCTGTCCACGCGGTGCAACAAGTACACCGACGTTTCCGTTGATGAGCACAGGTCTTGCGCCTTGTGCTCGGCCTGCGAACTGAACGGCCACGGCTTCGGAGCCGCGCACCTCTGTCTTTGAAGCCACCGGCGCGAATGCCGGGTCGTTCCAGAGAACGACATTCGGGTCGAGCACCGAAAGCAGAGAGGCGAAGTCGCCTGCGCGTGAAGCTGCGAGGAAGGCATCGACGAGCTCTCTTTGGCGGTTGAGATCAGCATCAGGAGCGATCTCAGCGCCCTGCAGCCTGCGGCGAGCGCGGCTCGCGAGCTGCCTAGTCGCGGCTTCCGTGCGTCCCACGATGGGAGCGATCTCTGCCAAAGTTGTCTATTCCCAACCATTAGATTTCGTACCGGGAAATCCTGAAGCACCGCTAAATTCGAAGAACAAAGATCTCATTTCATTTGCTGTATTGAAAATCGGTGATTCTGAGCTTCATTTTACAGACAATGTGACAGGCAGTACTTACGAAAAAGGAACGCAAATCACGATCGTCATTCAAACAGATGACAAAAACAAAGCTGCTCAAATCTTTGATGCCTTGAAAGAGGACGGTCATGTGAATGATCCGCTGCAGGAGAGTTTTTTCAGCCCAGCCTATGGTAATATTACGGATAAGTTTGGCATCACGTATCGAATCCTAACAAGAGGTCGCCAATAGAAAACCGAATAACAGGAATGCGAAGGACGCCTAGTTTGGCGTTCTTCTTTCATGTGCGCAAACATAAGCAGGGATATTTTGGAACGTATGGAAATATAAAAGTAGGAACATGAAAGGAGACATACAATGATCGAATGCCCATGGTGCCATGAACACGTGAAGTTGATTAACGATGTTTGTCCTGCGTGCAAGCAGGAGGTATTCACGAACCATTTGAATCATAAGTGGGATGAAGATATTGTCGAGGAGCCAACCGTGCATGAGGAAATCCATGATATTCAGCACAATCATTACTTATTTGTCTCGTGCGTGAATTGTGGCTTCGTTGAAATTTATGATCTGAATGTGTTACATAGTAAGCATACAGGTTCCTTCGGGACTATTTTGGATATTTTTTTTGGAGGATGAGACGGGATGACGGTTATTGGACTTATACGACATGGAGTAACGGATTGGAACACTGCAAGACGCTTACAAGGACATACGGATATTCCATTGAATGCTGATGGGCGCAAGCAAGCCGAATTACTATCTCAACGCATGGTGGATGAGGAGTGGGAGTTCATCTATTCCAGCGATTTGGGGAGAGCGAGAGAAACAGCAGCTTATATCGGTCGTGTGAAGCAACTTGAAGTGAAAACCGATCAGCGACTACGAGAAATGTACTGTGGACTAATAGAGGGAACAACGATTGAAGAACGTGTGGCAAAATGGGGAGAAGACTGGCCCCAACTGGATTTAGGGATGGAAGCTCATCAAGATATTGCTGCCCGAGGGGTGAACTTCATTCAGGAAGTGATCGAAAAACATCCGAATCAGAAAATTTTAATCGTAAGTCACGGTGGATTACTTGGATTGACATTAAAGGATTTGATCCCACACGAAGACATCGAGGAACATTTGCATAACACTTCTGTTACGAAATTACGTCACTCAGAGAATCGTTGGGAATGCCTGCTTTATAATTGTATTGCGCATTTAAGAACGGAGATCAACTCCTAGATGTTTAATAAAGCTTTATTTGCGAGTAAGAAGTTAAATTTGGTTGTTTTTCTATTCGGAATGGCCTACTTGCTTATTATGGTGAAATTGCTTTTTCTGCGAGGAAGATTCGTTGGTGAAGGTGAACATTATAGGTATAATTTGACGCCTTTCAAAACGATACAGAGCTACGTCCTACATTCAGATTATTATCCATTTCGCATTTGGTTTAACAATTTACTCGGAAATATTGTGTTATTTAACGATTCTTCTTATTTTTTTCGTCGAATTGATTCAAATGCTAGCTTGGGTTGGTAGTTTTGACGTGGATGATATTATTCTGAATACGTTTGGCGCTTGCATGGGTTTGATCATCTCAAAATTAATTAGCCGCACTGTTAGGCAGGGGCGAAATCTTGGAGGCTCATAAATCTGATGCTAATTTACCAAACAGAAGCACTAACCGTTCGCGAACTTGAACTTAGCGATAAGCCTCTTTTAGTTGCCTGGCTAAATGACCCCATGGTGTTAACCTATTATGAAGGCCGCGACCGCCCACATGATGGGGATATGGTGGATGAGCATTTTTATCAGGAAGATTCGGCTGTCAGATGTATGATTGAATTTCATCATGTGCCGATTGGCTATATTCAATTCTATGAGTTGGATGAAGAGGAACGCCTTGAATATGGCTATTCCGATCCGGCAGAGAAGATCTACGGTACTGACCAATTCATTGGCGAAACGGCCTATTGGGACAAGGGGATCGGGAAATTAATCGTCACATCGATGCTTGATTATTTGTTAGATGTTGCTAAAGCAGATCGTATCGTCATGGATCCGCAGCAATGGAATAGTCGAGCGATCAGTTGCTATGAGCGTTGTGGATTTAAGAAAGTGAAGGAACTGATCGCGCATGAAATACATGAAGATGAACTTAGAGATTGTTGGTTGATGGAGTATACGCGAATTGCAAAGATTCGAGATGAAGAAAGAATGTATCATGAAGCTTGTTATGAGAATTATAAGCTTTTTGAAGAGGGCTCATGGTTGTATAAGCCAGTCAAGACGGTAATGGAGACATTGTACCAGTTCGATCATTATGAGGATGTAACGGTTTTGGATCTTGGCTGCGGGGTTGGACGGAACAGCATTCCGATAGCGGAGACCTTGAGATATAGACACGGTAGAGTGGTCTGTGTAGACATTATGCAATCCGCACTAACCAAGTTGATGAATTACAGCGAACAGTTCGATGTAAGGGATCGGATCGAGCCTCACTTATCAGATATTGGTGACTACGAAATCCCAGCCGATACATTTGACTATGTTGTCGCAGTATCGACGCTAGAACATGTAAACTCTGAACACACATTCGAACGTGTGCTTGATAGGATTGCCCATGGAACGAAAGTTAATGGGGTTAATTGTCTGATTGTGAATTCGAATCTTCATGAGATTGATGTGGTGACAGGTGAGGAATTAACGCCTTTTATCGAGCTTAATCTTTCTACGGAACACTTAGAATATCTACTGAACAAGCATTATGCAGGTTGGGATATTTTATTAACGACGTTAAAGACTTTGTCATTTAACATTGAGCGCAAAGGTAGACAGATACAGTTAAAGACAGATTGTCTGACTTATGTCGTTAGAAAATCATAGAGGAGGTTACATGAATGAACCCTATTCTGAATGAAATTGGCACTGTCTTTATCCCTGTTCGAGATATTGAAAAAGCACGCGATTGGTATTGTGATCTATTAGGTTTTCCTAATGATGGGGAGATTCCACATGGTCATTTATATGTGCTTCCTATGAAGGGTACAGGTATCGTGCTGGATAGTAAAATTTTCGCCGAAGATCATCTCTTCAAGGCGCCAGCCTTTCATCTGAATACGAAAGATATCGAGGCTGCCTATACGTTTATGCAGGATAAGAAAGTCGAACTCGTGACTGGCATTGAGCATGGGCACTGGTTTAATTTCAAGGACCCGGATGGGAATATGCTTATGGTATGTATGTGTTAAACCCCCGCGGTTACACTACAAAGGGGAAAGGAGCTTCATCGCATGGAGTTAGAAACAGTCTATGTCACATATAAACAGCTATTATTTTCTGTCGCGTACCGTATGTTAGGTAGTGTATCTGACGCGGAAGATATGCTGCAAGACATGTTCATAACGTTGCAAAAGACGGATACTGAACATGTAACGAATCTGAAGTCGTATTTAGTCAAAATGGTCACGAACCGCTGCTTGAATTTCTTGAATTCAGCCAGCAAGACAAGAGAAACCTATATAGGCCCGTGGCTGCCCGAGCCCAAGGTGACATCCTACCGGGAGGATCCGATGGGAAGCCTTGTCCAAGAGGAAACGATTTCGTATGCCTTTCTCGTCTTGCTGCAAGAATTGTCCGCCGTGGAACGCGCGGTATTCGTGCTCAGAGAAGTGCTCGGCTATGAGTATGATGAGGTCGCAGATATGGTCCAGAAGACGGAAGCCAACTGCCGCAAAATTTATAGCCGTGCGAAGAGCAAAATCAGTCAAGCACCTGATGAAGAGGGGAACACGCTAGGTGAGACAGAACCCCTCGTTCAGAAGTTCCTTCACGCGGTGGATACAGGGAACTTCCAAGATTTCGTCTCGCTGTTGATGGAAGATGCTGTGATGGTTTCAGATGGTGGTGGGAAAGTCCGCGCCGCAATACAACCGATCTTTGGGAAACAACGAATTGCCGCGTTTTTCGAAGGGATTCGGGCCAAAGGTTCGTTGCAGGGGAAATGGGTGCCTACGACAATCAATGGTCAAACCGGACTTGTGCTTGTTCATGATCAAACTACATACATGGTTATCTTGTTTCAATTAGGTGTAGACCAGGAACAATCGGGTCGTATATATGTGATTCGCAACCCCGATAAATTACATCATATTTCCTCTGCGATGTAATGTCACAAAACCTCGACCTCATTTGTCTTATAGACGACGTAAACAAAAAAAGAGGTATGTGGAGGAGATTGAAGATGGAAGTTAGAATCAAACTCGGCGAGGTTTACCCTGAAGCTTATCAAACGATGTTGAAGTTAGAAGGATTCATCAAATCAAGCGGGTTAGACCCGATCTTGTATGAGTTTATTAAAATTAGAGCGTCCCAAATCAATGGCTGTGCCTATTGTCTAGATATGCATACGCGTGATCTTCGTAAAATGGGAGAGTCGGAGCAACGCGTCTACTTGATTAGTGCTTGGCGTGAAGCGCCGTTCTATTCGGCAAAAGAAAGAGCTGTGCTGGAACTGACGGAAGCAGTGACGACAATTTCCGTGCATGGCGTGCCGCAAGATCTGTATGATCGTGTGCTTAGGCACTTTGATGAGCGTGAATTCGTGACACTTATCATGGCGATTAATACGATTAATGCATGGAACCGCATTGCGATCTCGACGGGCATGTTTCCAGCGGCGGAGTAAAATAAGCTTATGGAATGATATAGCGGAATGTTTAAGACTTGAGTTGTGCTCGAGCACGGAAGAAGTAGTGACGTTATTTTTGGGTGATTAGTTAAAATCAAATAGACAATAAAACAGCGATACCATAGACCTTTTCAAGTCTTTGGTATCGCTGTTTTTTGAAAATAACAATTCTGTCACCTAGAGAGGCGGCTTTTTCCCCTCATTTTCGATCAAATGGTCACGCTCGCCATCTTCCATGATATTACGAGTTGAGTTACGGAACTCACGAAGAGTATCTCCGAAGGCGCGTCCAAGCTGTGGAAGCTTAGAAGGTCCGAAAACGATTAAAGCAATTGCCAGAATCAAGATTAACCCTGAAACCCCGATATTGTTGAACATAGTGTTCATCCTCTTTTCATTTCATGTCAATTGATTTCATTTCTCATTCTTCAATTAGGTTTAACTTTGCTACGCGCTGCATAGCTCTCCATTGCCAGCCAGCGACCAATACGCTGATTTCAAACAAGAGAATTAACGGTACAGTAACCGATAAGTGTGAAATCATATCTGGCGGTGAGATGCAGGAGCCCGTGATTGTGAGCGCGATGTAGGCGTATTTCCTGGACATTTTCAGAATCTGAGGGGTTAATAACCCAATTTTCGTTAAAAACAGGAGAACCACAGGCAGCTCGAACGCGATCGCCATTGGAATAACGATTTGAAACAAGAAGGCGAAATACCGATCAATCCCATAGGTCTCAACGGCGCCAATGGATTGATTCATCTTGATCATGAATCGCATCATCATCGGGAAAACGACCCAATAGCTGAACGAAACGCCGATGATAAACAGCGCAAAAGCAACCGGTATGTAAGGAAGCGCATTCCGTGATTCCGTTTCCGTTAGACCTGGCTTCACGAAGGCCCACGCTTGGTAGAGAATGACGGGCACCGTAAATAAGGCAGCGAACAGAAACGCACATTTCATATAAATCATTAACCCGTCTGTAAACGAAAACACATTCCATTTTATTTCGCCAATCAATGGCTGTGATTTCAAGTACAACAGGATATCCGACGAGAGGTACAAGCCGACACAAAGCGTGACGATGAACCAAGCAAACACGATGAGCAATCGCTTGCGAACCTCGGTCAAATGTAAGATCCAATCTTCCTGCTCCATGCCATTCCCCCCTCTTCATGAAACGCGTAGTCTATCAGTACTAAACGACACTTCCGCCTTGTTTCAAATATTTCGCAATGCCGTCCACGGCCCGATAGGCTAAAGCTCCAACTGTTCCCGTTGGATTGTAACCACTGTTATGGGCAAAAGCCGAGGCACCAACGACGAATACATTTTCCGCATCCCACATTTGGAGATAGGAATTCACGGCAGAAGTGGAGGGATCCGCGCCCATAATAACGCCGCCCGTGTTGTGAGTGGATTGGTACGGAACGATATTGTAAGCTGCAAGCTGATCTGACGAACCGATGGTTGATGGGTTCATTTCTTTCATAATTTCTGCCGCTTTGCCAGCAACGAATTTGATCATTTGCCGATCCTGCTCTTCAAAATCGAAGGTGATGCGAGGGAGCGGAAGTCCGTAGGCATCCTTATAGGTCGGATCCAGATCCACATAATGATGTTTCCAAGGCATGCTGCTACCCTGCGGGGAGACGGACAACACACTGTTTGCATATTTCAGCGACTTTTGCTTGAAGTCTTTACCCCAGCCTGGTGTGCCTTTAGGAACGGAGTTCGTAGCAATCGGACGTTGACCTGTTTGGGAAATCCGAATGCCTGCGCCATGGATGAAATTTAGATTCGTATGATCAAAATTGTCTCCATTGAAATCAGGAATCTCCATGCCTAATGAGCCAGCACCCGCGTACAAGTTGAACTCTTTCTCATCGAAAAAGCCTGTCGCACTCCCGCCGTTCGTTTGGTAACAGTAATTTTTGCCGATAACGCCTTTCCCCGTTGCTGGATCATACGGTTTACCTAATTTGGACGTGAGCAGAAGCTTAATGTTGTTAAATACATAGCTGGCCATGATGACCACATCAGCGGGCTGCTCGAACTGCTCGCCCGTAACTGTGTTCATATAAACGACGCCGCTTGCTTTTTTGCCATCATTCAGAATTTGAATGACATTGGAGTAAGAGCGCAGCTCGAAATTGCCGGTTTTCTGCGCAACGGGGAGAGCGGTTACGATCACATCTGCTTTTGCCCCGTATTCACAACCAAAGCGCTCGCAATAGCCGCAATATTGGCAAGCTGCACGGGTAATGCCATCCGGATTCGTATACTGTTCGGACAAGTTGGCAGAAGGCATCATGTACGGGTGATACCCGAGCTTTTTGGTCGCATCCTCGAACAATTTCAGGATTGGTGTTTTCACCATCGGTTTGGTCGGGAAGGGGGCTGAACGCTTGCCCACTAGCGGATTCTGCTCGGCTTCACCAGAAATACCAGCCAATTTCTCGAATTTATCGAAATAGGGCTCTAACGTATCATAGGTGATGCCCCAATCCTGGATGGTCATGCCTTCTGGGATTTTTTGCTTCCCATAGCGTTCCACCGTTTTACTGTAAATCTCAAAGTCGTAAGGGAGAAATCGTAACGTTTGACCATTCCAGTGAACACTGGCCCCGCCAAGACCTTCTCCGAGTAGGAAAGAACCGTACTCGCGCATAGGCACAGCCGCCATTTTTTCTGTATTTCGGAAAGTTACAGTCTCTTTGGATAAATCCTGCATGAGGTCATAGCGTGAGGCATAGCGCAGCTCATCATGCACCATATAGTAATCTGCGGTTCCCCGAGGCTTCCCGCGTTCCAAACCAACCACTTTGACACCTTGCTTTGCTAATTCAGCGGCAATGATACCCCCGACCCATCCCATACCCACAATGACAACGGGGACTTTCGGCATTTTAGTAGCCATAGACGAATTCCTTCCTTTGTGAAAATAATGCCTTTAATGAACGAAATGATCGTGCAAGCTGCGCGGCTCCATGGCCACGAATTGATCTTTATCGATGATATTCATATAACTCATCTGATTGCCTGGATATTTCCGCATTTTCCAGCCAGCCATATTCTTATTACCGCCATACAAGGGATCGGAATAGACACCTTCCATGACTAGCACGCGAAAGAGGTTAAAGAAGGTTTTACCGGTAATCCCGTTAACGACACTAATTTCACCTTTTTCCATCGAGGTTAGAATCGCATCTTGTTCCTCTGGCTTAATATCAACAAAACCCTTCGTGTACTTGGTTTTTGCTGTTTCTTCAAGGCTGTTCAGGCCCATGGTAACGAGTTCATGGCGTTGTATACTAAGATAGTCGCCTTGTGTGACTTCCCCCTTCACAAAGGGACCCATCCGGTACGTACGGGCATTCACGCCCCAAGGACTTGCTAGTTGATGGTCGATATAAAATGCAACCCCAAGCTCTGTAGCTCCTGGACCGCTCTCATCTTTGGGGTAAATACGCTCAGCCGCAGCTTCCGCAATTTGTAGTTGGGTTTGATTGAAGAACATCGGTGCTTGATTATAATCAGCCGTGACGGGTGCATTGGGACTAGCGGAAGGGGATGCAGAAGGTGCGGTTGATTCTTTCTTGAAGCCTCCAGACACTGCGCTTCCAATCACGCCACCGACCACTACGCCACCGATGGCAGTTCCGGTGTACTTGAGAAAACGGCGACGTGAGTGATCAGGCGTATGATTATGCGTGTTTTTGTCAGCCAAATTGTCATACCTCCTTGGAATTTTATGTACTTATGGTTAGTTATGGATATGATGAGCAGTGAGCGTATTTCCTATGCATGAGTTGCATGAAATTATGGAAATGGGGGCAATGTAGTGGTAGAAATCTGATTTCAATACAACGCATTTGAACCTATGAATGTGAGGAGAAGCAAACTCATGAACAGAAAGATCGTAGTCCTCACCCTATTGATAGCTGGGGCATTATCGGCTTGCGGAAAGAGTCAAACGACCCCAAGCCCAAGTCCAGCTACATCAACAGCACCGACAGCCTCCGCAACTACAGGGGCCACAACCAAAGTGGATGCTCAAGCGGTTTTTAAAGCCAATTGCGTCTCCTGTCATGGTGCAAATTTGGAAGGATTGGTCGGGCCAAACCTGCAGAAGGTTGGTGGCAAGCTTTCAAAAGAGCAGCTCGTTGCGACAATTACGAATGGAAGAGGCGCAATGCCAGCTTTCAAAGGAAAGCTCTCCGATGCTGAAATCAATGCGTTGTCGACATGGCTAGCAGACAAAAAATAAACAGGAATGATCCCGCCCTAGCTGTATTGCGGCCAGGCGGGATTTTTCTTTTTGGATTAGAAGAGACATTCATTTCATCCATTTCGAGGCATAGGATAATTAAGTAATTGGAAAAATACCGGTAAAGAGGCTTCCTTTCTTTATTATGCAATAGGGAGATGAACCAGATGAAGGGCAAGGATCGATGGAATGATCTCTTTGAATTAGCAATGTACGTTCTGGCTGGCGGATGCTTTGTTTATTTTCTTGTGAAAGGCAACGGGGCGAAAATGTTCCAAGCGGTGCTCATTGTGGCCGTGCTGCAGCTCATTAGACTCCTTGTGAAAATCACTAAAACAACTATGTTTACGGCTTTGCGGTTCTGTGTACTGCTGTTTATTTTCGTCACGATGTTCATTGCCAACGAATTCGGCTATTATGGCGTCATTCCCTATCTGGATAAAGTGGAGCATCTCTTCTCAGGCGTTATCCTCTGCTTCATTGGGTTGCTCATTTATAGCAAAGCCGCTGGTCATCAAGAGGGGACAGAACCTCCTTCATCGCATGTCGCGGTATGGCTGAGCTTGTTTTTTTCCATCGCGATGGCGGGTGTTTGGGAAATTTATGAGTTCGCTACAGATCATCTCTTCGGGCTAAATTCACAAAATGGCAGTTTGCTCGATACGATGACGGACATCATTTGCGGGACATCAGGTGCGATTTTGACCGCTTGCTATTTGGCGTTGAAGGCGAGGAAAAGGACAGTTCCACTGGTGGATATAAGGTAAAGAATGGGTGCGGGATTGGTAGTTTAGTAGGTTGGTGACCTGTTCCTGTCTTGTCATTTCGACTAATTTGTGGCACTATTAGCACTATTGAATGGAGGAATTGACAGCATGGAAGAGTTGCCTAACTGCCCCAAGTGCCAATCGGCATACACGTATGAAGATGGGAATTTATTGGTGTGCCCAGAATGTGCGCATGAGTGGTCACCAACAAGTGTAAGTGAGAACGGTGAAGATCAGAAATTGGTCAAAGACGCGAATGGTAACGTGCTAAAAGATGGTGATTCGGTAACGGTTATCAAAGATTTGAAAGTAAAAGGGACTTCATCTGTTATCAAAATCGGCACAAAAGTGAAAAATATACGCTTGGTTGAAGGCGATCATGATATTGATTGTAAAATCGATGATTTTGGAGCGATGAAATTAAAGTCGGAGTTCGTTAAAAAGATTTAAGAATACTTGTTTCGAGTACTGTATATGTGGTGAATGTGACCCGTGCTTAGCGCGGGTCTTTTTCTTTCGGGATGGAGCGGAACGCTAACGGACACAGGGGCAGGAGCGACTTCGAGTGAGACTATGTTCGTTCAAGTAACGAAATAAATCTATCCACATTGTCATTGAGACGCGTTAACGCGGTTGAGGTCACTTCTGCAACGATTATCTGGTAAAATGTAAGAATGCAAGGCTCTGAAGAATACTTTGCAGCCAAGAGGAGGCGCCTGAAACCTAATGTCTGACACAACTTTCATCTACGTAACCTATATCGCTACTACACCAGAGAAATTATGGACTGCTTTGACCAGTACGGCGTGTACGGAGAAATATTTTTTCGGAACGGCTGTCCAATCCGATTGGCAAGAAGGCTCGAGCGTCACCTATTCGCGGGAGGGAAAAGTCACCGATCATGGGATTATTTTGCTAAGTGAGCCCTTTCACTTATTATCCTTTACCTGGCATTATGTTGCAGATACAACAAAACGCGCGCAACCAACTCGCGTAACCTTTGAACTGAAACCGATGAATGGCACCGTGAAGCTAACCGTTAAGCATGAGAATCTTGTTCAGGGTGATTTTGTGGAGCGAGACGATACGTTCGAAGGCTTTAACAATGGCTGGCCAGCGATAATTAGCAACTTAAAGAGTTTGCTCGAAACAGGGAACACGCTAGCAATGATGTGAACAAGAAAAAAGCAGAGCATCCGTGGAGGATACACTGCTTTTTGTATGCTTATGGCTTCTTGGTATCCCATAGCGCATCAAGTTCAGGGAGTAGAAGCACGCTCTCCTGTTCATTAGGGTCTGTACGGGAAATGACACACGTGCAAGCTTCCGAGTGACTCGGGTTATAAGGGAGATGCGGCATTCCAGCTGGGATATAAAGAAAATCACCTTTTTCCAGCTCCATATGCTGTTCCAAGTTCTCGCCATACCACATGGCTGAATGCCCTTCCAACATATAAATAGCAGTTTCATGGTCTTGATGAAGATGAGCCGTAGCTCTTTGACCCGGTGGAATGGTTAAAAGCATCATACAAATTCCTTGGGAATCAGCACTTTCTTTGGAAATCGCCTCGGCATAATCGAAGCCTTGCTTCCCATGATAAGTTCGTGATGAACGGATGAGTCGACATGCACGTATATTGTCCACGTAACAGCACCTCCTATAACTATCATATGCAAAAATACATATTTTAGCTTCATCTGCCCCATCTTAATAAGAAGGCAAACAGAGGGGATATTGTCATAGAGGAGGGTAATAAATGCGGTTATTTCATTTGAGCTACATTTTATTTTTTAGTGCTTTACTCGCGGCTGGTACGATCGGAGTTGCATGGTTTGTATTTCACAAGCGGAAGAAAAGGGCTCGCTAGCCTGTCGTTGTGGTCCAAGTGAACTTGTGAAATAAAAATTCACTTGAGTAATCGATTCACATGTTCTATAATGTGCCTATATTAGTTGCATTTAATTGTGCTAATAAATACGAGATAGATACATGGGAGAGATGATATCGTGGCAGCAGTACTTTTTGTAAAAGTAAACGATCGACCTGCAGACCAAGCGGTAAGTGTTCAAATGTACGAAGCATTTTTGAATACGTATAGAGAAGAAAATCCGACTGATGTTATTTCGTAACTTGATTTGTATCAAGTTGAACTTCCTTACTATGGGAATGACGCGATTACAGGTACATTCAAACAAAATGCAGGGTATGAACTCACACCTCAAGAACAAGCAGCAGCTACGATCGCTACTCGTTATTTGGAGCAATTCCTTGCAGCAGACAAAATCGTGATTGCTTTTCCACTATGGAACTACGTTGCTCCGGCTCCATTAACCACTTATATTTCCTACCTATGTCAAGTAGGTAAGACGTTTACATATACAGCTGAGGGTCCAGTAGGACTTGCAGGAGATAAGAAAGTTGTCTTGTTGAATGCGCGTGGTGGCGTGTACTCCGAAGGTCCAATGGCTCAGATTGAGTCCGCAATTAGACCTCTTAGAGCCGTATTTGGATTGTTCGGCATTCAGACGCAAGAAGTTGTTATTGAAGGACATAATCAATTTAAAGATCGTTCAGCGGATATCATTGCTGAAGGTTTGCGTGAGGTTGCGAAAACAGCGGCAGCGTTTTAAATAATGGTTCAAGAAGTGAAAAGGAGCTATCCATTTGGATGCTTCTTTTTTCTACGACGGCAAGATCATATAACAGGATTTTCCTGCACCTTTAGCGAAGTTAATTATGTGGTTAATTTTCACCAAAGGGGTTGTCTACTTTGCTCGTTAAAGATCGTCTTC